>NZ_BCPY01000097.1 GCF_001544195.1 Tetragenococcus solitarius NBRC 100494 | reverse complement strand
CTTTACAAAACAAGGTCCGTTGGTCAAGTGGTTAAGACACCGCCCTTTCACGGCGGTATCACGGGTTCGAATCCCGTACGGACCATGCGTCTTGGGATTATGGAGGATTACCCAAGTCCGGCTGAAGGGAACGGTCTTGAAAACCGTCAGGCGGGTAAAACCGCGCAAGGGTTCGAATCCCTTATCCTCCTTTATCGAAATTGCTTGTAATTATATTGCAAGTAAAAATTATTTTATTATCGCGGGATGGAGCAGTCTGGTAGCTCGTCGGGCTCATAACCCGAAGGTCGCAAGTTCAAATCTTGCTCCCGCAATTGTACTTTTTAAAGTACTTATTACTTACAACAAGGCTGGTCTGGTAGTTCAGCTGGTTAGAATGCCTGCCTGTCACGCAGGAGGTCGCGGGTTCGAGTCCCGTCCAGACCGTTTTGGATCGATAGCTCAGTCGGTAGAGCAACGGATTGAAGCTCCGTGTGTCGGCAGTTCGATTCTGTCTCGATCCATATAAGG
>NZ_BCPY01000096.1 GCF_001544195.1 Tetragenococcus solitarius NBRC 100494 | reverse complement strand
GTTATCAAGGCCAAAAGATGGATGTCAAAGAAATCTTCAAACGAAATAAAAAGCGCCGCGGTCGTTCTCGCTATCTTTTGAGTGTCCAAGTAGAAGCTGTCGTAGAAGGGAAAATCCTTCCCATTAAGTTGGTATATATTCGCAATCGCAATAAACGAAACGACTATTTGGTCTTAGCTTCGACCGATATCGATCTGACCGAAGACGAGATCATTCAGCTCTATGCTAGACGCTGGTCGGTGGAAGTCTACTTCAAGATGTGCAAACAATACTTAAAATTAGCCAAGTACCAAGGGATTTCTTATGACGGGATCTTTGCGCATACGACACTGGTAGCTATCGGTTATATGATCCTAGCGGTGCAAGAACGTGAAAGTAAAGACGACCGAACGCTTGGCGAGTTATTTTATCTTCTCATTGATGAGCTTTCCGAGCTTTCTGTATCGGAAGCCATTCTGCAATTACTCGTTTTATTCCAAGAAGCTTTTGCGGATGAATATGTTTTGGATGAAGCCGTATTAAATAACATTATCGAACAGTTCCTTGAAAAACTACCTTCCTCTATAC
>NZ_BCPY01000095.1 GCF_001544195.1 Tetragenococcus solitarius NBRC 100494 | reverse complement strand
GGTGGGATCGAAAAAATCCGGATCAGGAAATCGAAGAAGAAATGATTACTATTCGTAAGAAACACAAAGATTACGGTTGTTTGCGAATGACCCAAGAACTTAAAAATCGTGGCTTTCATGTCAATAAAAAGAAAGTACAACGCTTGATTCGAAAGTTGGGACTTGAAGTCCGATCTTATACCCGAAAATCTCGACGTTATCGTTCTTATAGAGGAGAAGTTGGCACAATTGCGAAGAATCGAATCCACCGTCGCTTTTACACAAGTATTTGTCATCAAAAAATTACAACAGACACAACAGAATTCAAGTATTTTGCCTTAGATACCAACGGTGTGATCCGTCAAAGAAAGTTGTATTTGGATCCGTTTATGGATTTGTATAACAGCGAGATCCTTTCTTACCGTATTTCAGAAAGGCCCAATGCCTTGGCAATCATGGAAGGGTTGGAAGAAGCCATCCAAATGACAGAGGACTGTCTTTATCGTCGAACATTCCACTCTGATCAAGGATGGGCTTATCAAATGAAAGCTTATGGAAACAAGCTAAAAAAACACAAGATCTTTCAGAGT
>NZ_BCPY01000094.1 GCF_001544195.1 Tetragenococcus solitarius NBRC 100494 | reverse complement strand
GGGTCCTCCCGGATTCCGACGGCATTTCGCGTGTGCCGCCGTACTCAGGATCCGTTGGATCTTCCATTGAATGTCGCCTACGGGGCTCTTACCCGCTCTGGCCGCTTTTTCCAAAGCCTTCGGCTATCGTCTAAAAGATCGTGTCAACGTCCTACAACCCCAGAATGCAAGCATCCTGGTTTGGGCTGTTCCCGTTTCGCTCGCCGCTACTCAGGGAATCGAGGTTTCTTTTTCTTCCTGCAGCTACTAAGATGTTTCAGTTGGCTGCGTGTCCCGCTTGCCTGCTATGGATTCACAGATCAAGCCACATTCGATCAAAAATGCGGGGTTTCCCCATTCGGAGATCTCTGGATCTTAGCTTACTTACAGCTCCCCAGAGCATATCGGTGTTGGTCCCGTCCTTCATCGGCTCCTAGTGCCAAGGCATCCGCCGTGCGCCCTTTCTTACTTAACCTGATTCGACCGTTCGGTCGAAAGGTCGTTCCATGGAAAATGCTTTGAGCGATCAAAGCCCATGGAAACGTTCGTGCTGAACTTCGTTAAAAACTTGTTCAACGCGGATTCTCGGTTTTTTGGTGTTGATTGTTGTTTTTCTATCCAGTTTTCAAAGAACAAAA
>NZ_BCPY01000093.1 GCF_001544195.1 Tetragenococcus solitarius NBRC 100494 | reverse complement strand
TGGTGAATTGGGGCCTTAGCTCAGCTGGGAGAGCGCCTGCTTTGCACGCAGGAGGTCAGCGGTTCGATCCCGCTAGGCTCCATGTCATTTGATAAAATGATTTTCGCGGTGTAGCTCAGCTGGCTAGAGCGTCCGGTTCATACCCGGGAGGTCGTGGGTTCGATCCCCTCCACCGCGATTTTGATTAAGAGCTTGGACCTTTAGCTCAGTTGGTTAGAGCAGACGGCTCATAACCGTCAGGTCGTAGGTTCGAGTCCTACAAGGTCCATTGCGTCACTATCATTTTATTTACTGGAGGATTACCCAAGTCCGGCTGAAGGGAACGGTCTTGAAAACCGTCAGGCGGGTAAAACCGTGCAAGGGTTCGAATCCCTTATCCTCCTTTATTAATTTTACTTGTAGTTATTGCAGGTAAGAATTGATTTATTATCGCGGGATGGAGCAGTCTGGTAGCTCGTCGGGCTCATAACCCGAAGGTCGCAAGTTCAAATCTTGCTCCCGCAATTGTACTTGTTTTTCAAGTATGGAGTATGCAACAAATTTGGTCTGGTAGTTCAGCTGGTTAGAATGCCTGCCTGTCACGCAGGAGGTCGCGGGTTCGAGTCCCGTCCAGACCGCCATTG
>NZ_BCPY01000092.1 GCF_001544195.1 Tetragenococcus solitarius NBRC 100494 | reverse complement strand
TGAACCGACCCCCAAAAGTTAGACCAAAAATCTAACTTTTGGGGGTCGGTATTTTTATGACGAAATATAGTTTTGCATTCAAATGGAAGATCGTTCAAGAATACTTAGAGGGGAAAGGTGGATATATTTATCTAGCCAAGAAGTATTCGGTCAAAAATAAGAAACAAATAGAAAATTGGGTAAAAGCCTTCGACGAGTTCGGTGAAGAAGGACTTTTCCGTAAACGGCAAAATCAGAGTTATTCTGTTCAATTTAAGCTGGATGCGGTAGAATTATATCAAACAAGTGAGTTGTCTTATCGTGAAGTGGCCCATAAGCTTGAAATGAACAATCCCGCGCTGATTGCCAATTGGATGCGGAAATTTCGAGATCGTGGTGTCGATGGACTCTCAAAAACGAAAGGACGTCCATCTGCCATGTCTCATAAAAAGTCAAAGAAAGAGCTAGAGCCTGTTAAAACTACTCCAGAAGAACAGGATCGTATTAAGACATTAGAGAAGCAAGTTCATTCTCTCCAGATTGAAAATGCCTTTTTAAAAGAATTGAGGAAGCTGCGAAAACAGGAAGCCCAACAAAGACGAACGAATCCATCGCACGAATCATCGCAAGCCTCCGAGGATCATTCAAATTAGTTGAGCTTCTTGAAACATTGCACTTTCCCAAGGCAACCTTTATGTACTGGCAAAAAC
>NZ_BCPY01000091.1 GCF_001544195.1 Tetragenococcus solitarius NBRC 100494 | reverse complement strand
AATATAGGTAATATCTGCACTCCATTTTTGGTTAATCGAAGTCGTAGAGAAATCTTGTTTTAAGAGGTTCTCACGAGATTCTACCTTTTCATGATTGCTTGCTGGACGATATTTTTTTCGAATAATCGAATGAATGCCAAGTTCTCGCATCAATCGTTGCACACGCTTTAAACTGACTTTCCAACCATTTCGGGTTAACGTATAGGTGATTTTGGGTGCGCCATAACGGCGTTTACTTTTCTCGTAAGTCTGTAGAATTTCTTCTTTTAATTGTTCATTCTTTTGGTTCCTTTGGCTCGGACGACGGTTCTTGGAGGCATAGTAAGTTGACTTCGATACCTCGAGTACATTCGTTAATGTTCGTACGGGGTATTCTTGACGCTCTTCATCAATAATTTCATAAATCAACGTGTCATTACTTACTCTTTCGTGAATATGGTGATAGCTTTTTTTAGGATATCAATCTCCTGTTTCATACGACGCATTTCCTTCTCCATTTGATGAATATCTGCCTGACTTTTGCCGGTTTCCTCATCCGGGGTATACTCTTTTTTCCAGTTATATATCGTTGCTTCTGAAATCCCATATTCACGTGCCAAAGAAGGAACACTTTGTCCTTGTTCATTTAATTGAAGAATCAATTCTCTTGTTTCTTGGTTGTATCGTTGTGTCATAAACGGACATCCTTTCATAGAATATTATAGTACTCTACAAATATGTGTCCATAAAACTAACCTAACACCAA
>NZ_BCPY01000090.1 GCF_001544195.1 Tetragenococcus solitarius NBRC 100494 | reverse complement strand
GGTTCTGTTGCAAAGTTTTCCCAAAAATCTATTTTAGTGTAAAATTGAGAAAAAAGACAGAGAGGACAGAGTAATGAATCATTTTAAAGGCAAACAATTCAAAAAAGACGTCATTATTGTCGCTGTTGGTTACTACCTGCGTTACAATCTAAGCTATCGTGAAGTTCAGGAATTGTTATATGATCGTGGAATAAATGTGTGTCATACTACGATTTATCGTTGGGTGCAAGAGTACAGCAAAGTCCTCTATTATCTTTGGAAGAAGAAAAATAGACAATCCTTCTATTCATGGAAAATGGACGAAACCTATATCAAAATTAAGGGACGTTGGCATTATCTTTATCGTGCAATTGATGCGGACGGCTTAACCTTAGATATCTGGTTACGAAAGAAACGGGATACGCAAGCAGCCTATGCTTTCTTAAAACGACTCCATAAACAGTTTGGTGAGCCGAAAGCAATTGTGACCGATAAAGCACCTTCTCTTGGCTCCGCCTTTAGAAAGTTACAGAGTGTGGGTTTATATACTAAGACAGAGCACCGAACTGTGAAGTATCTTAACAATTTAATAGAACAAGACCATCGACCTATTAAAAAATTTTATCAAAGTCTCCGTACAGCCTCTTCCACGATTAAGGGCATGGAGACCATTCGAGGAATATATAAAAAGAACCGAAGAAATGGAACGCTCTTCGGCTTTTCGGTGTCTACTGAAATCAAGGTATTAATGGGAATAACAGCCTAAGATATTTAGAGTTCAGAGAGGGCGCGTTTGATTTTCAAACTTCGCAACAGAACC
>NZ_BCPY01000089.1 GCF_001544195.1 Tetragenococcus solitarius NBRC 100494 | reverse complement strand
GGTTCTGTTGCAAAGTTTCAATACTGAGTACAAAAGTCCCATTCTGATACTTTGACTATGCTGGTATACCCATCAAAACTTTAATTTCAGTAGATACCGAAAAGCCGAAGAGCGTTCCATTTCTTCGGTTCTTTTTGTATATGCCTCTCAATGCTTCTATGCCCTTAATCGTAGTTGATGCAGTACGAAGACTTTGATAAAGTTTATTTCGACGTTTAACAGGTCTATGATCTTGCTCAATTAAGTTATTGAGATACTTGACTGTCCGGTGCTCAGTTTCGCTGTATAGCCCCTGCTTTTGTAACTTCCTAAAAGCACTAGCAATTGATGGTGCTTTATCTGTCACGATAACTTTCGGTTCCCCAAACTGCTTGTATAGTCGTTTAAAGAAAGCATAAGCAGACTGAGTATTTCTCTTTCGTCTTAGCCAAATATCCAGTGTCATGCCTTCTGAGTCGATTGCACGATAGAGATAATGCCACTTCCCTTTAATTTTAATATAAGTTTCGTCCATTTTCCACGAATAAAAGGACTGTCTATTTTTCTTTTTCCAGATTTGATAGATCAGCTTACCATATTCTTGAACCCAACGGTAAATTGTTGTGTGAGAAACGTTAATGCCACGATCATATAACATCTCTTGAACATCACGATAACTCAAATTATAGCGAAGATAATACCCAACAGAGATAATAATCACGTCTTTTTGGAATTGTTTGCCCTTAAAATGATTCATCTGTTGTCCTCGCATTCTTTTTTATTACATTTTACAATAAATCAGGTGTTATGGGGAACTTTGCAACAGAA
>NZ_BCPY01000088.1 GCF_001544195.1 Tetragenococcus solitarius NBRC 100494 | reverse complement strand
GGTTCGCTCATTTAATGTGTGGTGATGATGGCAAGAAGGAGACACCTGTTCCCATGCCGAACACAGTCGTTAAGCTTCTTAGCGCCAATTGTAGTGAGGGGTTGCCCCTTGCGAGAGTCGGACATCGCCACGCTTTCTTGGAGGTTTAGCTCAGCTGGGAGAGCATCTGCCTTACAAGCAGAGGGTCATAGGTTCGAGCCCTATAACCTCCATTGAGTCGTTAGCTCAGTTGGTAGAGCATCTGACTTTTAATCAGAGGGTCACAGGTTCGAATCCTGTACGACTCATTTATACAAATCTGCGGGTGTGGCGGAATTGGCAGACGCACTAGATTTAGGATCTAGCGCCGCAAGGCGTGGGGGTTCAAGTCCCTTCACCCGCATGTAGGGAAAGGCCGGCTTAGCTCAGTTGGTAGAGCATCTGATTTGTAATCAGAGGGTCGAGGGTTCAAGTCCTTTAGCCGGCATCCGAAATGATGCGGAAATAGCTCAGCGGTAGAGCACCACCTTGCCAAGGTGGGGGTCGCGGGTTCGAATCCCGTTTTCCGCTTGTGCCAAGCCCACGCCGGGGTGGCGGAACTGGCAGACGCACAGGACTTAAAATCCTGGGGTAAGTAATTACCGTACCGGTTCGATTCCGGTCCTCGGCATTTGAATATTGCGCCCATAGCTCAACTGGACAGAGTGTCTGACTACGGATCAGAAGGTTGAGGGTTCGAATCCTTCTGGGCGCGTAACGGGAAGTAGCTCAGCTTGGTAGAGCACTTGGTTTGGGACCAAGGGGTCGTAGGTTCGAATCCTGTCTTCCCGATGAA
>NZ_BCPY01000087.1 GCF_001544195.1 Tetragenococcus solitarius NBRC 100494 | reverse complement strand
GGTAGTAGATCTTTTGACTACGTTTGACCATCGCTACGCAGTGGCATTTCAGGTCACGGATCTGTTGGAACATTTTGGGACTGGAAAACCAAGTATCGAATAAGACATAATCCGCATGGATCCCTTGGTTCAAAGCCGATCGAAGCAGTTCCAGTGTCACTTCTGTGCCTTTACGAAGCGCTTGAGCTTTACGTTTCCCCCTATTCGTGCGTTGGTCCCCGATATCAAGATCAGATTGGAGCTTTCTTTTCCCGGAGAGCAAGGAAAAAGCGACGGGGACAAAGCTGTTGCCATCACTCCAGCCTAATTGTAAATAACGAAATCCTTTGAAATATTTTTTCTTGGCATGGTCGTATTGTAAAGCGGCACATTCCACTTTTTTCGCATTCGAGCGGGTATACATGGAGTCATCCACGATAAATGTGGTTTTTCGGGCATCACCCGTCAATGGACGTAGGAAAGTAATGACGGATTTAGCCACTAAGATCAGTAATTTTTGCCAATGAGTGTGCGGATCATTCAAAACGTTGCGAAATGTTTTATCTGAAAATGATAGCTGTTCCTTTTGCTTTTGGTAAAACCGATAGGTAGAACCGTTGGTAAAGATCGAAGCTAATAGGAACGAAAAAATAACAGAAACGGAGAAACCCTTCCTGTGCACGGCATTCGATTTTTTAAGAGCAGAAGCTACATGGAACTGATGAAAAAAATCAGACACAGAGGTAGAAATTTTTTCTGAGTTTGGCGTTGTTTGTGTTATAATTGACATGGCATGAACACTCCTTGGTTAGTGGTTTTTCGTTGATTCTATTATACCAGGATTTGAGTGGTTCATGCTATTTTTGTATCAAAAAACGTTTATTTATCAAGGGATGAACTGTATTTTTGAACTTTCAAGTTTTAGTT
>NZ_BCPY01000086.1 GCF_001544195.1 Tetragenococcus solitarius NBRC 100494 | reverse complement strand
AAATTGATTTCTAATTGAAATCATCTTATGACTGCTTTTTATTATACTTTACATTTCTCGTTTCGTCAGATTCAAACGTTTTCACTTCGCCAAGCCATCTTTCTTTGTGTTTGCTTTTATTTTGACGTTTTAGACATAAAAAAAAGAGACCTTGCGGTCTCAATGCGGCTCATCGCATCCACTTTTTGCCTGGCAACGTTCTACTCTAGCGGAACGTAAGTTCGACTACCATCGACGCTAAGGAGCTTAACTTCTGTGTTCGGCATGGGAACAGGTGTGACCTCCTTGCTATAGTCACCAGACATATGAATGTAAATTATACATTCAAAACTAGATAGTAAGTAAAAGTGATTTTGCTTCGCAAAACATTTATTTTGATTAAGTCTTCGATCGATTAGTATTCGTCAGCTCCACATGTCACCATGCTTCCACCTCGAACCTATTAACCTCATCATCTTTGAGGGATCTTATAACCGAAGTTGGGAAATCTCATCTTGAGGGGGGCTTCATGCTTAGATGCTTTCAGCACTTATCCCGTCCACACATAGCTACCCAGCTATGCCGTTGGCACGACAACTGGTACACCAGAGGTATGTCCATCCCGGTCCTCTCGTACTAAGGACAGCTCCTCTCAAATTTCCTACGCCCACGACGGATAGGGACCGAACTGTCTCACGACGTTCTGAACCCAGCTCGCGTACCGCTTTAATGGGCGAACAGCCCAACCCTTGGGACCGACTACAGCCCCAGGATGCGACGAGCCGACATCGAGGTGCCAAACCTCCCCGTCGATGTGAACTCTTGGGGGAGATAAGCCTGTTATCCCCAGGGTAGCTTTTATCCGTTGAGCGATGGCCCTTCCATGCGGAACCACCGGATCACTAAGTCCGTCTTTCGACCCTGCTCGACTTGTAGGTCTCGCAGTCAAGCTCCCTTATGCCTTTACACTCTATGAATGAT
>NZ_BCPY01000085.1 GCF_001544195.1 Tetragenococcus solitarius NBRC 100494 | reverse complement strand
TTTTCCTTAGAAAGGAGGTGATCCAGCCGCACCTTCCGATACGGCTACCTTGTTACGACTTCACCCCAATCATTCATCCCACCTTAGGCGGCTGGCTCCCCGAAGGGTTGCCGCACCGACTTTGGGTGTTACAAACTCTCGTGGTGTGACGGGCGGTGTGTACAAGGCCCGGGAACGGATTCACCGCGGCATGCTGATCCGCGATTACTAGCGATTCCGGCTTCATGCAGGCGAGTTGCAGCCTGCAATCCGAACTGAGAGAAGCTTTCAGAGATTCGCTCGGCCTTGCGGCTTGGCGCGCTCGTTGTACTTCCCATTGTAGCACGTGTGTAGCCCAGGTCATAAGGGGCATGATGATTTGACGTCATCCCCGCCTTCCTCCGGTTTGTCACCGGCAGTCTTGCTAGAGTGCCCAACTCAATGCTGGCAACTAACAATAAGGGTTGCGCTCGTTACGGGACTTAACCCAACATCTCACGACACGAGCTGACGACAACCATGCACCACCTGTCACTTTGCCCCCGAAGGGGAAACGTCCTCTCGGACGCGGTCAAAGGATGTCAAGACCTGGTAAGGTTCTTCGCGTTGCTTCGAATTAAACCACATGCTCCACCGCTTGTGCGGGCCCCCGTCAATTCCTTTGAGTTTCAACCTTGCGGTCGTACTCCCCAGGCGGAGTGCTTAATGCGTTAACTGCAGCACTGAAGGGCGGAAACCCTCCAACACTTAGCACTCATCGTTTACGGCGTGGACTACCAGGGTATCTAATCCTGTTTGCTACCCACGCTTTCGAGCCTCAGCGTCAGTCACAGACCAGAGAGCCGCCTTCGCCACTGGTGTTCCTCCATATATCTACGCATTTCACCGCTACACATGGAATTCCACTCTCCTCTTCTGCACTCAAGTGATCCAGTTTCCAATGACCCTCCCCGGTTGAGCCGGGGGCTTTCACATCAGACTTACATCACCGCCTGCGCTCGCTTTACGCCCAATAAATCCGGACAACGCTTGCCACCTACGTATTACCGCGGCTGCTGGCACGTAGTTAGCCGTGGCTTTCT
>NZ_BCPY01000084.1 GCF_001544195.1 Tetragenococcus solitarius NBRC 100494 | reverse complement strand
GCTGGATTTTATAATGAAGTTAGCCACCTGGCTAACATATAAAAAACGCCATGTGAATTTCATGTTATATTGAAGTTACCACTAACTCTCAATAGACAGGATGAATTCACATGACGCACTCTAACCATACCACATCAGCACGTAAGGGAAAACACTTATCTTATTCAGAGCGGTCTCAAATCGCTATTTTAAAGCAAGAAAACTATTCCAATCGTCGGATTGCTAGTGTTTTAGAACGTGCTCCACAAACAATCAATAATGAGGTGAAGCGCGGAACGGTCACACAACTTAAACGCCAAAAGCAAAAAGGAAAGGTCTATGATTACTATACTGAAGCTTATGACGCTGATGCTGGACAAGCAGCTTATGACAGACATCGTTTAAACTGTGGCCGACGGCCAAAATGGGCGGATATAGATACCTTTATAGAATGGGCCGATGATAAGATGTTGCTTGATAAATGGTCCCCTGATGCCGTGACTGGTTTTGCGTTAGAGCATGAGTTGTTTGATCGTGCCATTATTCCTAGTACAACAACACTTTACAATTGGATAGATAAAGGAATCATGCGAACAACGAACCTTGATCTTTTAGAAAAGCTCTCTCGTAAACCAAAAGTGTCCTCTCTGAAGAAACGCCCAAATAAACGTATTCTCGGGCAATCGATAGACAAACGGCCTAAAGAAATTGATAGCCGTGAAACTTTTGGTCACTGGGAAATCGACACAGTCGTTGGTAATAAGGAGAAGACCGATGCCGTACTACTAACATTAGTTGAACGACAAACCCGCTTTGAAGTTATTATGAAGGTAAACGGTAAAGATCAATATTCAGTGGACGAAGCCATTTATTCTCTTCAAGAACGCGCTGGAGATGACTTTTCTACTATGTTTAAGACGATTACTTCAGATAATGGATCTGAATTTGCAGGTCTACATGAAGCGTTAAAGGATACCCTGGATGTTTATTTTAGCCATCCTTATGCATCATTTGAGCGAGGAACGAGTGAGAATCAGCATAAATTCATTCGTCGCTTCATTCCGAAAGGAAAGTCGATGGGTCAAGTTTTAGAATCACAATGCTTACGTATACAACAATGGATGAACGATTATCCCAGAAAAATATTGGATTATAAAACACCTCATGAGTGTTTCGTCAATGCCTTACGATTAGAAAAGCAAGTGGCTTAACCCGTGAGGGCTTGACAACGAGCCTCCTTCGACATGATTTTAAAGCTGTAGAGCTGGCTGAAGCCAGCTTGTCAAAAGACTATCATGTCTCAGCTCATTATCAAGCCCTCACTACACAGATAGTAACCGTCAAATATCGCATGAAATTTAGTTTTACTAAGTGGCTAACTTAAACTTG
>NZ_BCPY01000083.1 GCF_001544195.1 Tetragenococcus solitarius NBRC 100494 | reverse complement strand
GATATGCTCCCCCTATACAGGACACTGAAATATAAAAGTGCTATATAGGGGGGGATTTTGTGTGTCAAAAAGGAAGATGAAGCTTGTCCTAGAAAAACGGGTAGAGGCAGTAGAAAGCTATCTGAGCGGTAAAGATAGCTTGAATCATATCGCTAGTACATTGGGGATCAGTAATGATACTTTAAGTCATTGGTTGATGATTTATGAGAATGAAGGTCCGACGGGTCTACTACCAAAAAAGAAGAATGCTCATTACAGTATTGAAACAAAGCTCCAAGCAGTCAATGATTACTTAAGCGGCGCAGGAAGCCTTAAGGATATTACAAAAAAATATAAACTTAGAAGTAAAACACAACTACGAGACTGGATTAAGGGATATAATACTCATGGAAACTTCAAATCAGAAAGCGGTGGAAGTCAAATGAGTCAATCTAGAAAAACAACCTTTAAAGAACGTATAGAGATCGTCCATTACTGTATTTTGCACGATCGTAACTATGGAGAAACAGCCATCAAATATCAAGTGTCCTACCAACAAGTTCGTAACTGGGTACTAAAATATGACGAAATGGGCGAACAAGGATTAAAAGACCGACGAGGACATCGTGCGGGAACAAAACCTAGTCGAACCCCAGAAGAAGAAATGCGGGATCGCTTAGCTGAAAAAGAACGTCGTATCCAACAATTAGAAATGGAAAATGACCTCTTAAAAAAAGTCAGGGCGTTAGAAAGGAAGTGGGACTAGACCTTATCCGCCATGTTTTTGAATATGAAGCAATCAAAGCGCTGCACGAGGTCAAAAATTATCCGATTCAACCCATGTGTGCGTTTCTCCATGTCTCAAGATCCGCCTATTATCGCTGGTTAAAGCAACCAAAATCCGCGCAAACGATTTTTAACGAACACTTGGCAGATTTAATCAGATATATCTATGAGGCAGATAACGACAAGGGATATCGGAGAATTCGGGATGACTTGGTGCAAGATTATGGCTTACACGTCAATGACAAAAGAGTATTGCGCATTTGTCGGAGCCTTCAAATTCAATCCACAGTCAAACATCATCCTCACGGAAGTACTAAGGCTGCCAAAAATCCTTATTATATTGCCAAGAACTACTTAAATCGGAATTTCCATGCGGATAAACCCAATGAAAAATGGTTAACCGATGTCAGTGCGTTTAAGTATTATGAAGGCGATCAAGTAAAGAAAGTTTACCTTAGTGCCATTCTGGACTTGGCGGATCGTCGGATTGTTTCTTTTGTCATTAGCGACAGAAATGATAATAAGTTAGTGTTTGATACCTTTGATGCGGCAGTGCGGCTTGAACCAGATGCTCATCCGCTTTTTCATAGTGACCGTGGGTTTCAATATACGAGTCAACCGATGAGCAATCGATTGAAGAAACAAGGCATGAAACAAAGCATGTCTCGGGTGGGGCGTTGTATTGACAATGGTCCCATGGAAGGATTCT
>NZ_BCPY01000082.1 GCF_001544195.1 Tetragenococcus solitarius NBRC 100494 | reverse complement strand
AGTATGAATTGTAAATAATAGTTTCGATTAACCTCGTGGGGACTTGGTATAATCGTAATATTCATTATTAGAAATAAGGTAATGAATCGTTTTGAGTAATTTATTCATACAGGCGATCATAGCTACTTTATGTTTCTTTACATAAGGTGGCTTTTTTAGTTTATAATAATAGTCTATAAAATGGTTCCTAATATTCTTTTGTTTTTTAATCATATTCTGAATAGTAAAAAATAAAATCATCCTTGCTCGACTATTCCCTCTTTTTTGAATTTTATCTTTATGTTGTATTGTGCCTGATTGATAAGTGCGTAAATCAATCCCCACATAAGCATTCATTTGTTTATGCGTGTCAAAGCGACGAATATCGCCAAGTTCTGCAATTAACAGTGCAGCTGTGAGAGGGCCAATACCAGGAATACTTTCTATATATTTAAATTCTGTACATGTCTCTGCAAAGTGGATGAGTTCATTCGAGATTCGATCTTTTTGTTGTTTTAAACTTCGAATGGTTTTTAAGCGATATTTCACTTCTTTAACCATAAAACTATCTTCCTCAACTACAGAATAAGCTTCTTTAGCAATAAATTTAAGCCACAAGGCTTTCTCTTTGGCTTGCTTTTCGGACAGTTTTTTTCCTGTCTGCTTTAAGATATAATTTTTAATCTTTGTTGGAGAAGTTTTCTGAACAGTGTCCGGGTGAGTATATTTATCCATAATATTTAAAACAAAATATGTCATATTACTGCTATAAATTTTTTCTAGCCCTGGAAATACTAGTTGTAATTCGCTGTGTAAATAGTTGCGCTGTACTAACAAGTTCGAATGGACCTCATCATATAGTTTAGAATACATGCGTAATTCATTATAGTTATTTGAATGACAAAACGTTTTAGATCGTTTATTTGTCAGATGAGTTTGAGCTAATTGATGGGCGTCATTTTTATCGCTTTTTCTTTGACGCATAGTGGCTATTTGTAATTTTGCTTCTAAAGGGTTTAAACAAGAATAAGAAAAATTATTTTTTGTGAAAAAATGTTCCCAACATTTTGAATATACACCTGTAGCTTCAAAAACAACCTCTACTTGGTTATTTTTTAAAAATGGTAATAATTTATCAAATTGTTCGGGGGTGTGGACGATCTCCCTTTCTTCGATACAATATTCATTTTTATAAACCACCATATAACTTTTCCCTTTACTAACATCTAAAGCCATTATAAACAAAGTAATCCCTCCTCAATAAAAATCTTGAAGCCTCACTAATCCATGCTTTTTTACTTTCCTATACACGGTTTCAACGAACCAACATACTTCAAACAAAATGGACATAGTTAGTGAAGGAGACCTGTTTGACATACGGGTTCCATGGCCCTATCGTGTTGGCGGTCTTTACTTCACTTCTACTATATAAAAAATAGTAGTGTAATACCACCGTCGTGATATTACACTACTAATCTTAGTATGTTTGACAAAGAGCCC
>NZ_BCPY01000081.1 GCF_001544195.1 Tetragenococcus solitarius NBRC 100494 | reverse complement strand
AAATAGTGTTGGTAAAGAAAACACGACGAATAAAGGAAGCAGTTAGGCGCTATTGTCTAGCTGCTTTTTTTCGCTTGTATAGTTAAGGAACCAGGTTGGAAATACTTTCCTCGGTATAAAAAGATGCGTTGCCGAAAGTTCTCAAAGCTATGGAAACCATAAGCGACTCGTTTTAAGACTTTAATATGATTATTTAACCCTTCTAAAGGACCGTTGGAATAAGGAACCGTCAATGCAAGCTGGATCTCTTGTCGATACTTTCGGAAGGTCTTGATTACAGGCTGAAACGAGTCAGGGAGCTGGGCCCCATCGGTTTTCAGTAATTGATCAAAACGTGCTGTGTCTTGCTTATGAAACGCAGAAAGAAAGGATTGATAGATTTTATAGCCTTGTCTAAGGGCAGAATGATAACTTAATAAGCGATCGACAATCTCTTGCTCGGTTAAATGATCCCGAAAACTAGGCCGCCAATATCGATTTTGATAATCAAGTGTCCAAGCTTTTTTCTGTAGAAGTTTCCAGTATTTCTTAAGGTGCTTATATTCCTTTTGCCGACGGTGAAAGGTGTTCATCACTTGTTTCCGCTGTTGTTGGAAAGCCCGTCCAATATGTTGGCTCATATGGAACCGATCAATGACTAACTGGGCATTCGGAAAAAGCGTTTTGACTAAGGAGGCATACGGACTGTAAAAATCCGAAACAACATAGTGCACCTTGGCTCTTTCCTCTCGAGGATAACGAGCAAAATAAGCTTCTAAATGAGGCAGTTGTCGATTGGCGACAATCTCTAAGAGCTGCCGCGTTTTCCCGTTCATCATGATAAAACTCATGGCGCCAGAAACCCGCTTGACCGATTGAAATTCATCAAAACAAAGGACTTCTGGTAAGGAAGTATTGGGAGATAGCTGTTTAGGTTTAAAGCTATGAAGCACACGTAAAACTGTCGCAGGAGAAACATGCTTCAACCGGGCAACCATTGACATCGATAAGGGTTGCGATAGTTTTTCTGCAATGGCGAGTTTGACACGACGAGCAATCGAACAATGACGGTCCGCGACACTGGTTTCGGCGATAGACGTTTTCCCGCAAGTTTTACAACGAAACCGTTGTTTCTTCATTTTAAGTAAGGTTTTGTATTCACTCACATCGTTGAGTTGAATCGTCACTTCCTTGAAGCCCCATTTCATTAAACAAGCGGTCTCTTCTTCGCCACAGTGAAAACAGGCTTGCGGGCGATAAGAAAGCTGACCGTAAAAGACAAAACAAATGTCTCCGTTGATGGCTTCTTTTTGAAAACAATCTTCTTCAAAAGTCAGGTTTACATCTAGGATATCTAGGATTTCTTTAGTATAATGAGAGATGGACATCTTGAAACACTCCTTTGGATATTTGTTTGGTCACTTTATTCTACGAGTTTTCAAGGTGTCTGTTTTATATTTTGCTCAGAAAACATAAAAAAACTAGCATTGGCTACAAGAAAATGATTCTTGTTTACCAACACTAGAAATTATAGAGCC
>NZ_BCPY01000080.1 GCF_001544195.1 Tetragenococcus solitarius NBRC 100494 | reverse complement strand
CATAGTTTTTCTGAAAGCTATCTAAAACCTTACAGTGAAGCCATTATTTCACATATTTTACAACACCCTTTGGGTGTACAAAAAGAACCCCAATCTGTTATGGTTAAAGTGACTAAACTAAACCATGAAAGGGGTTCTCTCAATGGCTACATTACAGGAAAAACGGATAAATTTCAATCCTAAACTAACAGTTTCCAACACTGGTGGTAATCTTTCAACAGATGCCGGATTGATTTTAGTAAAAGAATTTATGGACTCACTTGGATTTTTAGAATTGGCCAAAAGCCTCCTTCAAATCAAAGATGACCGGACTTACTGGAGACACGACAATATCTCCTTACTAGAACAACTTCTTTTCCAACTGATCTCTGGCTACGCTGCAGATTCATCAGCTAAATTATTGAAGGAAGATCCCATCTTCCAACTTATTTTAAATAAAGAAACAGCTGCTTCACAACCTTCTCTTTCACGTTTCTGGGACCGAATAGATGAAAAAACGATCCGTCAATTCCAAGATTTGAATCAAGCTTTGATTGATAAAGTACGATTGAAGCGAAACACAACAGAGATAATCATTGATTTGGATTCTACTCATTCGGATACTTTTGGAAATCAAGAAGGAACGAACTATAATGCCCACTATCAAACAAACGGTTACCACCCCTTAGTTGCTTTTGATGGGCTAACGGGCGACTTTTTAAAGGCAGAACTTCGTTCTGGAAATGTTTATACATCAAACGGTGTAAGGGATTTTCTAAGGCCTTTACTCAATCATTACAGCCAGCAACTTCCTTGCACAACGATTCTTGTGCGTGGAGACAGCGGCTTTGCGACACCAGAAGTATATGAAACTTGTGAATTGAACGAAAGCTTTTATGTGATTCGTCTGAAAGCCAATGCTCAACTAGCAAAGTTAGCAGAATCATTCATTTTAATTGGCGATGATCATCATTGGGAAGAAAAAGAAGTTCACTACTATTCTACGTCTTATCGAGCAAAAAGTTGGTCACAAGAACGTCGGGTTTGCATCAAATCAACTAGAGAAGCAGGAGAGCTGATTTTTCGTCATGAATATGTGATCACCAATTGTTCAGAAAATTTATCCGCTGAAAACATATTTTATACCTATCAAAATCGCGGTACGATGGAGAACTTTATTAAAGAAGCAAAGAATGGATTCTATTTTGATAAAACCGATAGCTCAACTTTTCTGGAAAATCATGCTCGTATGATGATAAGCCTATTGGCTTACAATATCGTTAACTTTATGCGAACACTTTGTTTATCGGCAAAAGAAGCGACACTTCAAATTGATACTCTCCGCTTGCATTTATTTAAAGTAGCAGGAAAATTGGTACGAAGTAGCCGTAGATTGCTATTAAAACTGAGCACGACTCATGTCTTTCAAGATAGTTTCTATCAGTTGTTAGAAAAAATACAACAACTCTGTTGGTGACCATCCAAATGAATTTTAAAAAATTCATTTCTTTCAGGGAGTTCGTGCGGCCAAAATTAAGTAATACCCTATCATTCAGCTCATCGTTTTACCTATTTTAACTTTTTCCATCCTTTAATGAATAAAAAAGTAAGTTAATTGGGATGGACAGATGAAAAAAATAACTTTTACAGATAAATTTTAGAAGTATGAATTA
>NZ_BCPY01000079.1 GCF_001544195.1 Tetragenococcus solitarius NBRC 100494 | reverse complement strand
GAATAATTCATAGCTCTAATTTAAAGCTGTTTTCTTGAATAAATTGCCTATTTTTATATTAGGCAGATACATTCTTCCAAAATAATGTGTTTTCGAACAGGATATCTACGGAAGAAGGCTATAATAAAAATTATTTGTCTATTTAAGGGCAGACTGACCCCTTGGAAAAATAGGTTAAAAATTTTTACGATACCTAGCCTAAATCCATTGCCTAGATCGCCGTAGGCGTTCAAAAACCTTATAAAATTCAGTTTGATACACATGATAACTCGACAGTTTGAGATAGACTTGTCTACCTGTTTTAATGAGTTTTCCGGCAACTTTGAGCAATGTCAATCGTATAGAATGAATCGTCATCCCCCGATTCGCTTGTTCAAATCCAATGGTCTTTAAAAAATTGACGAGGTTGTAAGCCAGGACACTGATCATCATTCTAACGTGATTTTCCAGGAAGAGTGGGCTATCTGTTTTGTCAAAATAAAAGCCTGATTTCGCTTCTTTGATGAAATTCTCCATTGTACCCCGTTTGCCGTAAAGAGAGAATATGACTTCAGGTGAGACATTATTGGATAGATTAGTCACAATGAATGCGTGGTGAAAGAGGAGTTCTCCTGCTTCACGAACGGAACGTATACAGACTCGACGGGGTTTCGACCATGATTGTGCTTGATAAGGCATTGAAAAATACTGAACTTCCCGATCTTCCCATTTTTGGTTATCCCCGTAAAGAACGGATTGCTCGGCTAATTGACTTAACCTCCGATTGTTCTTTAATCGGATCACATACTGACTTTCATTTTCTTCACAAGACTCATACACCTCTGGTGTTGCGAAGCCGCTGTCCCCACGAACCAATATGTCAGTATTCGGTATGGATTCATTGTAGTGGTGTAACAATGGGTCGATAAAGGCTTTCACCCCTTTAGATGTGTACTGATTACCTGAACGCAGTTCAGCTTTTAAGAAATCTCCAGTCAGTCCGTCAAAGGCAACTAATGGGTGGTAGCCGTAGGTTTGATAATGTGCATTATAATCTGTTTGTTCTTGATGGCCAAAGGTATCTGAATGAGTAGAATCGAGATCAATGATTAACTCGGTGTCATTGCGAATCAAACGCGCTTTATCAATGAGCGACTGATTTAATGATTGTAATTGACCCACATTTTCCGTGGTGAAACGATCCAGAAACCGTGAAATTGACGATTGTGAGGCTAATTGTTTTCTGCCTAACACCATTTGAAAGACTGGATCCTGTCGTAACAGATTAGCTGACGAGTCTGCCGAATAACCAGCAATCAGTTGCATAATGAGCTGTTCTAATATCGCTAAATTATCATGCGTGTAGTAAGCACGGTTATCTTTAATGTCCAGAAGTGATTTTGCCAAATCAGAAAACTTGAAGGTATCCATTACTTCTTTAACTAAGACTAAACCCGAATCACTCGATAAACGACCACCTGTATGCGAAATGATGATGTTTGAATTGAATTTTACCTGGTTTTTGTGTAAGCTAATCATGAAGAGAACTCCTTTCTTATGGTTGGTTTAGACACCTTTACCATATCAGAATGGGGTTCTTTTTTCATCACTTAACAGGTGAAAATGAAAAAGTAAATTTAAGCTGCCGTTAGGCAGTTGGCACATGTTTCAACGAAAAGTATGAATTG
>NZ_BCPY01000078.1 GCF_001544195.1 Tetragenococcus solitarius NBRC 100494 | reverse complement strand
TTGCCAGGGCTTAAAAAAACCGCCTGGCTTTTTGGAATTTCAATCCACGCTCTCATGAAGAGAGCGACAAATGAAGTAACCGATGCTCGTACAGACACTGAAGATTTCAATCCACGCTCTCATGAAGAGAGCGACATAACAAATAATAGGAGTGATTACTATGTGGATGATTTCAATCCACGCTCTCATGAAGAGAGCGACCAAAGCAAGGCAGATGAAGCTAGCTACAGTATAGACATTTCAATCCACGCTCTCATGAAGAGAGCGACGAAAAATCTGCACGAATTGCCGTAGAGGCAGTAGAATTTCAATCCACGCTCTCATGAAGAGAGCGACGCAATTGAAAATCCAATGGGTATCAAGGTTTCTAATATTTCAATCCACGCTCTCATGAAGAGAGCGACACCTATTGTAGGACGATTAGTCATTGTAAATGATATTTCAATCCACGCTCTCATGAAGAGAGCGACTAAATCCGCATTAATTGTAAGCCCAGCGGGTTCGGATTTCAATCCACGCTCTCATGAAGAGAGCGACTTTGTGTACGAACCCTGCTTTTATTTCAATCACTGATTTCAATCCACGCTCTCATGAAGAGAGCGACCTACGTGTTTGAGTAGCTTAGGATCGCCGGCAAAAACAATTTCAATCCACGCTCTCATGAAGAGAGCGACTGATTTAAATGTATTGCTAAGTTTTCCACCAACAATTTCAATCCACGCTCTCATGAAGAGAGCGACTATGTATGTTATTTAATAAACTACAACACCTCCTTATTTCAATCCACGCTCTCATGAAGAGAGCGACTCATCAAGTCTGTTGTACCATCGACAGGCACACCAATTTCAATCCACGCTCTCATGAAGAGAGCGACAGGTAGCACATGCGTAATCATCGAATGCTTGATGCGATTTCAATCCACGCTCTCATGAAGAGAGCGACACAATTGACAGTCGTATGCGCATTGTTGTACCTACCATTTCAATCCACGCTCTCATGAAGAGAGCGACCGCGGAAATCATGCGGCTTTTCTCCGTTTTAAACGAAAAAATTTATTAATAAACAGTAAAAATAGAGCTCATTTCTACAAAATAACAACAATTTCGCGCGAGTCAGCTTAGTAATTTATGTGTGACATCGACTCGCACAAAATTAATTTACAACAATAAAACATCTTTATCTGGATCGTAACTATCATTATTTCCGATTTGTTCTACTCTGTTCTGCCAATTTTTTCCTAACAAATAAAAACGAATACTATCAAGCTCTGGGTTAATAATATTGGCTAATTTTCCTTTTAGTTCGACAAATTCTGCTGGAACAACTGAACATTCAAAAACAGAATTTTGCACCCGTTGTCCATAATCAACGCATAAATTAGCTACATGTCTCAAACGTTTTCTTCCTTGTTTCGTTTCCGTATTGACATCATAAGTAACTAAAACCATCATAGGCATACCTCCTTAGGTCATAAAAGGTGGGTAACTGGGTAAATCATCGCGAATTGCTTTGGCCATTAATTGCGCTTGTACGTATGGTAACAGCATTAGTTTTACTTTTTCATTAATAAAAGGATGAATGACTTCGGTTTGCTTACGCGCTTGCCATTCTTTAATAAAAGCACTTCTTCCCTTATCATTCAAAAATACACTACCATTTTCTTTTACATCAAAATGTTTTTTTGTAACTTGTCGCTTATTAATTAAA
>NZ_BCPY01000077.1 GCF_001544195.1 Tetragenococcus solitarius NBRC 100494 | reverse complement strand
TGTGCCAGGCATGGCATTTATCTAGCTAGTGAAAGTCTAGTCACGGGTAGTTACCGCCAAGTGTAGCGAGCCACAAGCCGAAATCAGTGATGATGGGGTGAAGGAAGTGGTGGCGCAAATCTCTTGAGCCTACGTACAGGAACTTGATGAGGCTAAATGGTGGATAAGGCTGCATTACAAGCTGAAGTCCAAAAGGTAAACGTAAAACCAAGACAGTAAATCAAGAGGTTGTGGAGAGAAAGATAAATGTCTTACCCTGGGAGATCTTACGGACGTTTGCGAACGGTCGAAAAAGGTTTGTCGTAAGAAGTCAGCTGAGGCCATAGTAGCTACTGTTTCATGTAGTGAAGGGCTGAATGTTTGTATAGTGTGAATCGCTAGAAGAAAATGTCCAAGTAGTCCGGAAATGAGGATACCCTAGAACGGTAGAACGTAACTATTGATGGGAAAAGTAGTGAGGGCGATCTTGGATCCATCTACGCCTAGAGGAGGAACAGCGCATGAGATTCATTGAAAAGATCACGAGCCATCAAAATATGAGACAAGCCATTGAGCAGGTCAAAAAGAATAAAGGGGCTCCGGGGATTGATGAGATGACAGTCGATGAACTTGATCATTACTTTTATCAACATGGACGAGATCTTGTTCAGGAGGTCCGATCGATGACCTATCAGCCCAAGGCAGTCAAGCGAGTTTATATCCCTAAACCCGATGGAAAACAAAGACCTTTAGGGATTCCAAGTGTAGTAGACCGTGTGGTGCAACAAGCAGCTGCGCAACAACTGAGTGGCATCTTTGATGCGCACTTCAGTGGAAACAGCTATGGATTTCGCCCTAAGCGAAATGCACATCAAGCAATCGAAAAAGTCCTTGGCTACTTAAATGAAGGCTATGAGTGGGTGATCGATATGGACATTGAGAAGTATTTTGATACCGTCCATCATGATAAATTAATCTCGACCCTTAGAGAAAGGGTCAAAGATAGAGAAACATTGCACTTAATACGTGTTTTCTTAAAAGCAGGGATTATGGCGAATGGTTTAACGAGCCCAAACGAAAAAGGGGTCCCGCAAGGGGGCCCTTTAAGTCCCATTTTAGCGAATATTTATCTGGATAAATTGGATAAAGAGCTAGAAGCAAGGGGGCTACGTTTTGTTCGTTATGCGGACGATGCGGATATTTTTGTCAAAAGTGAGCGGGCAGCCAATCGTGTGATGAAATCTATTACGGATTGGATTGAAAGAAAGCTTTTCTTGCAAGTCAATGTCACCAAAACCAAGGTCGTACGACCGACACAGAGTCAATTTTTAGGCTTTACCTTCTGGAAGAACCAAAAGGGTTGGCAATGTAAACCGAGCAAAGTCAGTAAAACAAAGCTCTATGACAAAGCTAAAGCTATCCTTAAAAGAAAACAGGCCGTGTCACGTCCTTTAGCGGTGACATTTACGAAACTAAACCAAACGATAAGAGGCTGGATCAATTACTACCGTGTCGGGAGTATGAAAACCTATCTAGCGAAGTTTGGCCAATGGCTACGACATAAAGTCCGAGTGATCATCATAAAGCAATGGAAACTGCCACAACGAATCTATACGAATCTACAACAATTGAATCGACTGTTCAAGTGTCATTTTACCAAAGAAGAGATTTATAAGGTCGCTAATTCTAGATTAGGCTGGTATAGGAAATGTGGCATGGACGTCGTCAATTTTACCCTAAGCCCGAAAGTTTTGGCCATAAAGAAAGAGGATCGACCTGGATTGGTCAATCCTTTAACTTACTATCTCAATCAAGCGTGAAAACAATACAAATGGAGCGCCGTATACGAGAACCGTACGTACGGTGCGACGGGAGGGGCGGAAATTTTATTTCCCCTCTACCCTATT
>NZ_BCPY01000076.1 GCF_001544195.1 Tetragenococcus solitarius NBRC 100494 | reverse complement strand
GGACCTATCTACCTGATCATCTCTCAGGGATCTTACTTTCTTTCAAAATGGGAAATCTCATCTAGAGGGGGACTTCACGCTTAGATGCTTTCAGCGTTTATTCCTGCCCTACGTAGCTACCCAGCGATGCCGTTGGCACGACAACTGGTCCACCAGCGGTAGGTCCATCCCGGTCCTCTCGTACTAAGGACAGCGCCTCGCAAATTTCCTACGCCCGCGACGGATAGGGACCGAACTGTCTCACGACGTTCTGAACCCAGCTCGCGTGCCGCTTTAATGGGCGAACAGCCCAACCCTTGGGACCGACTACAGCCCCAGGATGCGACGAGCCGACATCGAGGTGCCAAACCTCCCCGTCGATGTGAACTCTTGGGGGAGATAAGCCTGTTATCCCCAGGGTAGCTTTTATCCGTTGAGCGATGGCCCTTCCATGCGGAACCACCGGATCACTAAGCCCGACTTTCGTCCCTGCTCGACTTGTCTGTCTCGCAGTCAAGCTCCCTTCTGCCTTTACACTCGTTGAATGATTTCCAACCATTCTGAGGGAACCTTGGGGCGCCTCCGTTACCTTTTAGGAGGCGACCGCCCCAGTCAAACTGCCCATCTGACACTGTCTCCCGCCACGATCAGTGGCGCGGGTTAGAGGGGCCATAACGCAAGGGTAGTATCCCACTTTTGCCTCCTTCGAGACTGGCGTCCCGATCTCTACGGCTCCTACCTATCCTGTACATGCGGTACGGACACTCAATATCAAATTACAGTAAAGCTCCATGGGGTCTTTCCGTCCTGTCGCGGGTAACCTGCATCTTCACAGGTACTAAAATTTCACCGAGTCTCTCGTTGAGACAGTGCCCAAATCGTTACGCCTTTCGTGCGGGTCGGAACTTACCCGACAAGGAATTTCGCTACCTTAGGACCGTTATAGTTACGGCCGCCGTTTACTGGGGCTTCAATTCGTACCTTCGCTTGCGCTAAGCACTCCTCTTAACCTTCCAGCACCGGGCAGGCGTCAGCCCCTATACGTCATCTTACGATTTTGCAGAGACCTGTGTTTTTGATAAACAGTCGCTTGGGCCTATTCACTGCGGCTGCTCGTTCGAGCAGCACCCCTTCTCCCGAAGTTACGGGGTCATTTTGCCGAGTTCCTTAACGAGAGTTCGCTCGCTCACCTGAGGATACTCTCCTCGACTACCTGTGTCGGTTTGCGGTACGGGCTGTGTGTCTTCTTGCTAGAAGTTTTTCTTGGCAGTGTGACGCCAGAACTTCGGTACTTTGATTTCCCTCCCCATCACAGCTCATCGTGAACAAGAAAAAGCCTTTCACTCTTTCTCCGACTCGCTGCTTGGACAGACCTTTCCATTCGTCTGCTTTCCTTAGCCTCCTGCGTCCCTCCTTCGCTCAAATGAAGCGCACAGGTACAGGAATATCAACCTGTTATCCATCGCCTACGCCTATCGGCCTCAGCTTAGGACCCGACTAACCCTGGGCGGACGAGCCTTCCCCAGGAAACCTTAGTCTTACGGTGGACAGGATTCTCACCTGTCTTTCGCTACTCATACCGGCATTCTCACTTCTAAGCGCTCCAGCCGTCTTCTCAGTCGACCTTCACCGCCCTTAGAACGCTCTCCTACCAATGCACCCAATGGTGCATTCCACAGCTTCGGCAGTATGTTTAGCCCCGGTACATTTTCGGCGCAGGGTCACTCGACTAGTGAGCTATTACGCACTCTTTCAATGATGGCTGCTTCTAAGCCAACATCCTAGTTGTCTAAGCAACCCCACCTCCTTTTCCACTTAACATACATTTAGGGGCCTTAGCTGGTGGTCTGGGCTGTTTCCCTTTCGACGATGGATCTTATCACTCACCGTCTGACTGCCAAGGCTGAATCAATGGCATTCGGAGTTTATCTGGATTCGGTAACCCAAGACGGGCCCCTCGTCCAAACAGTGCTCTACCTCCATCATTCGTTCCTTGACGCTAGCCCTAAAGCTATTTCGGAGAGAACCAGCTATCTCCAAGTTCGTTTGGAATTTCTCCGCTACCCACACCTCATCCCCGCACTTTTCAACGTACGTGGGTTCGGTCCTCCAGTGCGTTTTACCGCACCTTCAACCTGGACATGGGTAGATCACCTGGTTTCGGGTCTGCGCCGTCTGACTCTAAAACGCCCATTTCAGACTCGCTTTCGCTGCGGCTCCGTCCGTTCGACTTAACCTCGCCAGCCAGCGCAACTCGCCGGTTCATTCTACAAAAGGCACGCTATCACCCATTAACGGGCTCTAACTTCTTGTAAGCGCACGGTTTCAGGATCTCTTTCACTCCCCTTCCGGGGTGCTTTTCACCTTTCCCTCACGGTACTGGTTCACTATCGGTCACTAGGGAGTATTTAGCCTTGGGAGA
>NZ_BCPY01000075.1 GCF_001544195.1 Tetragenococcus solitarius NBRC 100494 | reverse complement strand
GGTAATACAATAAATGGAAGCAAAAAAGGAGAATAAAATTTAATGAGCGGTATTCTAATAATTGAAGACGAGAAAAATTTAGCTCGATTTGTAGAATTAGAATTGAAACATGAAGGTTATGATACCGAAGTTCATTATAATGGAAGAACAGGTTTAGATGCAGCATTAAATAATGATTGGGATGCAATTTTATTAGATTTGATGCTACCAGAATTAAATGGGCTAGAAATTTGCCGTAGGGTACGACAAATTAAGAATACACCAATTATTATGATGACTGCTCGTGATTCAGTCATTGACCGCGTTTCTGGGTTAGATCACGGTGCTGATGATTATATTGTTAAGCCCTTTGCCATTGAAGAACTCTTGGCGCGTTTGCGTGCTTTATTGCGTCGAATTGATATCGAAGGAGACAAAAATACAGGAAAGCAGACAACCCTTAATTATCGCGATTTAGTGATAGAAAAAGAAAATCGTGTTGTAAGACGTGGTTCTGAAACTATCGAGTTGACCAAGCGAGAGTATGAACTTTTATTAACTTTGATGGAAAATATAAATGTTGTTTTAGCAAGAGATGTCTTATTAAAAAAAGTTTGGGGTTATCAAACAGAAATAGAAACGAATGTTGTTGATGTCTATATTCGTTATTTGCGTAATAAAATAGATCTTCCGGACGAAGAAAGTTATATACAAACAGTACGTGGTACAGGTTATGTGATGCGCTCGTGAAAAGAAAAAATACAGAAGTAAAAGAACTTAGAAAACCCTCTTTAACATTAAAATGGGCTTTTGCAAGTTCTTTCTTTATATTTATTGTTATAACAGCTTTTGCTATCATTACATATAAAACAGCTGTTAATCTTATGATGGAAAGAGAACAAGAAGATGCAGAACAATCAACTTACGAAGCTGTTTCGCATTTAGCTGATGCGAATAAGCAGTTAGACAAGGAAACCTCTTATAAAAATTTGATCGAACTTCCTAACATCAATGAGGAAGTAGTAAATGAACACAGTCAGGGAGATACTAGCTTTGTTTCTGAATTGGGGCAGACTCATTTAAGTTTATATGTCTATGACTTACAAGAGAATTTGGTTTTTAGAACGGGAGAAAAAGAACTGGCTTTACGGTCAGAAAAACCAAAAGAGCCTATAATTACAACTAACGAAAATTCACCTGGCTATCTCATGATTCATCCAGTATTTTCAAAAGAAACGCGAGAAAAAATTGGCTATGTCCAAGGCTTTTATGATTTATCCTCTTTTTATGAAATACGAAATCGTTTACTTATAACTTTGATAATCTTAGAAGTTTTATCTTTACTTATAAGTGGTATATTAGGATATTTATTATCTTCGCATTTTTTGAAACCTTTAAAAACATTGCGCAATACAATGGAGAGTATTCAAAAAGACCCGCAAACATCTATTCATACGCCTGAACCAAAAAGCAAAGATGAACTTGCTGATTTATCTGATATTTTTAATAGTATGTTGGATCGTATGCGTTCTTATACTGAACAGCAAGAACAATTTGTTGAAGATGTTTCACATGAATTACGTACACCAGTTGCGGTAATTGAAGGACATTTAAATATGTTGCAGCGTTGGGGGAAAGAAGATCCAGAAATTCTAGAAGAATCAATTGAAGCAAGTTTACAAGAAATTAGTCGAATGAAAACTTTAGTTCAAGAAATGTTGGACCTTTCGAGAGCTGAACAAGTTGATATATATTATAAAAATGAAACGACGCGAGCTAGAGAGGTTGTCTATCAGGTATTTAATAATTTTAAAATGTTATATCCTGAATTTACGTTTACTATTGATGATGCTTTAAGACAAGAAGAAACTGTTCAAATTTATCGCGATCATTTGGAGCAGATTTTAATTATTATCTTAGATAATGCAATTAAGTATTCCACTCAACGTAAGGAGATTCATTTATCAATTGCTAGTAACCAGCAAGAGCTAGAATTAGCAGTTCAAGATTTTGGTGAAGGAATTTCCCAAGAAAATCTAGACAAAGTTTTTCGCCGCTTCTATCGAGTAGATAAAGCTAGAGCGCGTGATAAAGGTGGTAATGGCTTGGGATTATCCATTGTCCAAAAATTACTAGACAGTTACAAAGGGACAATTGTTGCAGAGAGTAGTTTGGGGCAAGGAACAATTTTTAGAATAAGTATCCCTTTAGTCCAAAAGGAAGAAATTGATAAATAAAAGGAACGAATTATTCATGCTATTTATCGGAAAAAAGGTAGAAAACAATAACAATTTAACGAACTTTAGAAACGGACATTTAGTAAAAGTTCGTTTCTAAAGTTTTTGTTTATTTCGTTCATTTTTACTATTGATTTTTATTTTAAGAATTGCTATATTAATAGATGTGCTTGAATGATTAAGCAATTTTTTTGTGAATAAGTTTGAAAAAAAGTTATTGACGTATTTAAAAACAAGTGATATTATAACAAGGTCGTTACATCGATTAGCTATACAAATTAAGTGTTAGCTATCTAGTTGTTACAATATTTTATCTCAATAATTAAAAAAAGTTATTGACAAAAACTTACCGAATTGGTAAGATATAAAAGTTGCTACGGCAGCTGAAAGTTATGCAGTAGACCTTTGAAAACTGAACAAAGCAAGCAAACGAACCAATGTGTAGGGCGCTTCTTCAAGGAAGCAAGATACAAGCAACAACGCGAACAACACGCGAGCAAAAAGTTGAAGAGCTAAGAGAGATCAACGGTGTTGATCGATCAAATTCAAGATGAGAGTTTGATCCTGGCTCAGGACGAACGCTGGCGGCGTGCCTAATACATGCAAGTCGAACGCTGCCGCTTGTCCACTTCGGTGGATGAGCGTGCGGAGTGGCGGACGGGTGAGTAACACGTGGGGAACCTATCCATCAGCGGGGGATAACACTTGGAAACAGGTGCTAATACCGCATAGGGCTTTTTTTCACCTGAAAAGAA
>NZ_BCPY01000074.1 GCF_001544195.1 Tetragenococcus solitarius NBRC 100494 | reverse complement strand
TTTATTCCGGCATAGCTCAGTTGGTAGTAGCGCATGACTGTTAATCATGATGTCGTAGGTTCGAGTCCTACTGCCGGAGTTTGAATTAACAGTTGCAAAAAGTGACCTAAGAATATTTATTCTTAGGTCACTTTTTTTAATAATATCGCAGCTAGCAATTCCCTTTTTACTTATATATTTCATCCAATAAAGGAACAATTTGGTTAATGATATGCTCTTTTGTATACTTTTCTTCAGAAAGGTAGATATCTAATAATTCAATTACTCCGTTTGCAAAAAAGCGCAAAAATAAAGTAAGATCTAATCCATGTTTTTCAATACGGTTTTTATCTACATTTTCAGTAAGCTGATGAACAATCAACCTTTTTAGCTGGTTTTTGTAGTCACTTGAATTTGGTATTTTAAATAAACGTGTAAAAAATACGCGATGTTCATCAAAATAATCAAACCAAATCTGGCTTCCTTTTTTTAGCCCGGTTCCTTTTTTCTGCTCACAAATTTCTTCCAATTCATCAAACATTTCTTTGACGATTTTATCAACTAAGTCGTATTTATCCAAATAGTGCAAGTAAAATGTTTTCCGACCGATTTCTGCTTGTTCAGCAATATTTTTTACTGTAATTTTTTCAAAATCGTAATTATAGAATAAGTACATAAAGCTTTTATGGATATTACGTCTTGTTTTTTTCACTCGTAGATCTTCTTTTTCCATTAATTATTTACCTTTCTTATAACCCATTTTTCAAAAGACGTGTAATAAGGTACAGATATATTTACATATGAATTGAATTCTATTATTGAACTGTTAATATTTAATTATACACTCAAGAGTTATAAAACGCTAGAGTGAATTTAAAATGACAAAGCGAGGTCGTTTATCATGAATGAACAAAAGTTTACTTTCCCTGTCAGAGAAGTGAAAACTACAGGAATTTTAAGGACACCCGATGACGTACAAGGGGCGCTTCCGACAGTCGTTGTTATGCATCCTATCAGCAGTGTAAAAGAACAAACCTCCAGTCTTTATGCAAAACGTCTAACTGAAGCAGGCTTTGCGACATTTGCCTTTGATGCGAGTCATCAAGGTGAATTACACCAAGCACCTGAATATATAGAAGTTCCCTATTATCGTGTAAATGATGTGAAGTGGGCGATTGATTTTTTGAATACTTTAGATGTGGTTGATAATGCGCGTATTGGTATTGCCGGTATTTGTGGTGGCGGTGGTTATGCGGTCAATGCAGCACTAACTGAAAAACGTATCAAAGCTGTTGCCACATTAACAGGCGCAAATTATGGCATGTTAACCCGCGAAGGTGATATGTCACCAAGATCAGCACTTGATACTTTACACATGGTTGCAAAACAACGTGAAGCAGAAGCAATGGGGGCTGAGACAGCATTTACTCAATATTCGCCTACCTCTCATGAAGAACGTAAACAAGCCGGTGCTGAAGATATCGATACTATCCAAGCGGTGGATTATTATGAAGAACATGCCCCTCATCCAAACCGTACAAATAAATATCATGTAACAGATATTGGAGAAGTAGCAGGCTGGGATGCCACCTATTTAGCAGATGAATTGCTAGATCAACCATTAATTATTTTTGCAGGTGAAATTCCAGGAACATTTGGTGCTTATCGTACAGCTTATGAATTATATGACAAAGCGTTAACGACGGATAAACAACTGAAAATTTTACCTGAGACGACACATTATGATATCTACGACAAACCAGAAACGTTAGATACCATTATGAAAGATTTAGTACCGTTCTTTAAAGAAAAACTTTAATACAAATACAAGAATTTTCAATCCCTTCATCATAAAAATGTTGAAGGGATTTTTTTTATGTTAAAAACTCGTTCATTGAAAATATAAAATGTTATGCTAAAATGAAGAAAACAATAAGGAGCTGAAGTGCTTTTGAAGAAAAAGAAAATTTTACTAGATTTAGACGGGACAATTATCGATTCAAGTAAAGGAATTTTTGCTTCACTTAACTACGCAATGAAAGAGATGAACCGCAATCCTCTCGATTTAAAAACATTAAAATCATTTATTGGTCCACCTCTAGTTGAGTCTTTCATCAAAACTGGTATGACAGAAGAGGAAGCTAAAGAGGCGGTTGATCATTATCGTACTTTATATAAAAAAGAGGGAATGTATCAAGTTAGACCTTATGCTGATATAGAGGAAGTTTTAACTCAGCTAGCACAAAATCATGAATTGTTGATTGCTACGTCAAAACCAGAATTTTTTGCTGTGAAAATTATTGATCACTTAAACTATACAAAATTTTTTGACGGTATTTACGGTGCAGACCTAGAAGGAATCCGTTCGGATAAAAAAGCAGTTATCCATGATACTTTAAAAGCAGAGAAAGTAGAAGATCTTTCAACTGTAGTGATGATTGGTGACCGAGCTCATGACATTACTGGAGCTAAAGAGAATAAAATTGACAGTATTGGGGTACTTTATGGTTTTGGTGATAAAGATGAATTAATACAAGCAGGTGCGCAAAAGGTTGTCAATAAGCCTATAGAGTTGTTAGAGGTATTTCAATAAGAGGACAATTTTATAGAAAAAACATGAAATGTGGTTGACAAGTACGGCGCTTTTAGGTAAGCTATATTTTGTGTTAAATAACTGCCGTCTTAGCTCAGCAGGTAGAGCACCACCATGGTAAGGTGGGGGTCGCCGGTTCGAGTCCGGCAGACGGCTTAGCTTGGGAACCTTGATATATCAAGGTTCTTTTTTTACTTTCTTTACCATTCATTCATTCCTCTATAGAAAAAAGTGACGAAAAAGGGACGACTTTTTATTTTTCAAAAAAATCCGAGAAACACTCTGCCGATTCCTGATGAATCTGTGGCTTGACATGAGAATAAATATCTAAAGTCGATTCTACTTTAACGTGACCCAACCTTTGTTGCTCAATTTTAAGATGTTCATTCATTTCAAGCATTAGAGTAGTGTGTGTATGCCGTAGTTCATGGAAAGTTATGCTGGGAACTTCAGCACGCTTACAGATTTGAATTCTTGCACGCTTGACATTGCTTTTTATCAAGAAGCCAACTTTTTCATTGAAAGCAACTAATGTACTTTATAAATCAATGGAGGAATTTTAAACAATTATTTATT
>NZ_BCPY01000073.1 GCF_001544195.1 Tetragenococcus solitarius NBRC 100494 | reverse complement strand
ATCGTAACTTTTTTTGTATGGAAACGCATTTTTACACATGTCTAAATTTAAACTGTTGTAAAAATAAATATGTGGAGGTAGAATAGTTTATCGAGAAAAACATTTTTGGAGGGAATAAATGAAATATGATTTGACGAAAAAATCAACCAAAGGAGCGCAAAGAACTTTAAGAGCATTTTCGGATGCGATGTATAAGCTACTAGCGGAAAAATCGTATGACGATATTAGCATTAATGAAATTTGTAAGATTAGTAATTTTCCGCGGGCAACTTTCTATAACTATTTTGAAGATAAAAAAGATTTATTGAATTATTGTTGGTTATTATTCAAAGAAGAAAGCAATATTGAGCAGTATCATGACGTTGCTGACGAAAATCTTCAAGAATATATATTGGGTCAAATCTTTGAGGCCATGGATCAGCATCGGGAACTATTAACTCAATTAGCAAAGCATAATGCTAATAATAGTTCGATTGTGAGCAGCATTTATGAGTACTTTAAAAACGAGGCTATTACGATTTTAAAGCAAGATCTAAAAAATCAAACTTCGAAAGTACCACTAGAATTAGTAGCAAAGCATTATAGTAATACGATTTTGTTGGTACTTAAGTGGATTTTCATCGAAAATCATCCATTGTCTAAGAGAGAAGCGATGGAATATGTTGATGAGTTACTAGGGAAATAAGCATTAAGAGAAGAGTGAATTGATTAATTATAGATAGGAGAGAAGAGTATGAGTAAGTATATCAAACAAAACATTGCCAAGTTTGTGACTTGGATTATCGTTTTGATTTTAGGAATCGTAATGTTACCTAATATTTCTAGCTTAGTAGCTGAAAAAGGTCAAACCAAAATTCCGGATACGGCTAAAAGCCAAGTTGCTAAAACCATCCAAAAAGATTGGGGCCACAAAATTAGCAATACGCGCCAGGTCGTTTTGGTCTTTAATAATGGTGACCAAGCCTTAACCCATAAGCAAAAAGATCGTATTAATGACACTATTGATAAAATCAAAGATAATAAATCTAAGTATGATATTAAAGGAGTTACTGCTCCTAACGATAGTGAGGCAACTAAGAAGCAATTAATTTCAAAAGATAAATCAACCCAGATAGTGCAACTAGATGTAGGTAAGCGGGATTCAGTGCGGAAGATGAATCAAAAGCTGGTTAAAGAAGCTAAGACGAGCGGAGTGAAAACTTACGTAACTGGTAGTGATATCTTAAATGATGATTTCTCGGTAGCCATTGAAGAGGGTCTTAAAAAGACTGAAGTTATTGCCATCGTCTTCATTTTGATTGTGCTAATTCTAGTCTTCCGTTCCCCAATTGTTCCTTTAATTTCTTTAGGAACTGTTGGACTATCTTTCATCGTCGCTTTATCAGCAGTGATGAATTTAGCTAAATATACAGGATTTACGATTTCAAACTTTACCCAAGTTTTCATGGTCGTTGTTATGTTTGGAATCGGGACGGATTACAATATCTTACTCTATAACCAATTCAAGAATGATTTGATTGAGGGGATGGATAAAGAAACTGCCACGAAGCATTCACTTAAGGTGGCAGGGAAAACGATTCTTTATTCAGGAAGTACCGTTCTATTAGGATTCTTGACTTTAGCATTGGCTAAGTTTTCCATTTACCGTTCGGCAACGGGGGTTGGAATTGGGGTTGCTATTTTACTACTAGCATTATTGACCGTTAACCCCTTCTTTATGTCACTACTCGGGAATAAGGTATTCTGGCCTAGTCATAATTCAAAAGAATCAAATCACAGTAAGTTGTGGGATTGGCTTTCAGGACACTCAGCTAAAAATCCATTGATTGCTTTAGGCATCATCGTAATTTTAGCAATTCCAATGCTGTTAACTTATAACAATAAACTTAATTATGATACAGTCGTTGAACTACCAGCTAATTATTCTGCTAAGCAAGGATTTAAGACGGTGCAAAAGCACTTTAGCAAAGGAACAGCGGAACCTACTACCATCTATATCAAGAGCAGTCACAAGCTTGATAATGAAAGTGATTTAAGAGTTATTGATAACTTAACCAACCAAATTAAAGGTATTGATGGAATCAAGACGGTTGCATCAGTTACTCAACCAGGTGGCGATAAGTTAGATCAGCTTTATGTTAATGATCAATTGAAGACGTTGACTTCCCAAACAAGCAAGGCTCAAGCGGGCTTAAAAGAACTTCAAAAAGGTTTAACTGGTGGAGATTTTGATGCTAGTCAACTTGAAGATATCGGTGCTAAAGCGACCTTAATTGGGCAAGAGTTGAAGAGTATCCAATCAACTAGTGGTAGCTCTGTAAGTGGTCAACAATTGATGACGGCCTTACAACAAAAGATGGCAGCGGCTGGTCAACCATTATCACAAACACAAATGACGATTCTTTCTGGAGCAGCTAGCCAAGAAATGGCTTCAGTAAGTTCAATGCAAACTCGCCTTCAAGCAATTGCCACTTATACCCAAGCAATCGGTAATGATGCTCAAACTCTTGGAAATGAACTTAAGGGACAACAACAAAAAATGGCAACCGCTGGTGGCAGCGTTGGTAAACTAAATGACGGGCTATCTGAATCCAATAATTACTTGAAAGAACTTCAAGATTCATCTGCATCTAACACATTATTTGTGCCTAAAGCAGTGTTAGAAAGTGATACATTTAAAGATTCAGAAGATGTCTACTTATCTTCAAATAAAAAGGCCGCTAAGATCACGGTGGTCTTAGATTCAGATCCATTAACTGCTAAGTCGATTAAAAAAGTTGAAAGTCTGCAAACGATGATTAACAACAATATCAAGGGAACCTCATTGAAGAAAGCTTCCGTTTCGATTGGCGGTCAGACTTCTGAAACTTCTGATAAATCAAGTATTGCTAATCAAGATTTCTTACGTAGTGCAGTAATTATGTTAGTTGGCATTACACTTGCATTGATGTTAGTAACGCGCTCTATCTTACAACCATTCTATATCATTGCTTCATTGCTACTAGCATACGTAGGTGGACTAGGAATTACACGCTTTATTAGTAGTACATTCCTTGGGGAAAATCTATTAGGATGGAATGTACCTTTCTTCACCTTTGTAATGTTGGTTGCCCTTGGAGTAGATTACAGTATCTTCTTGATGATGAAGTACCGTGAATTTGATAACGAGGATGCTGGAGATCGAATTGTTAAATCAGCAGGAATTATTGGAACGGTGGTAATTTCAGCTGCAATTATCCTAGGGGGAACATTTGCTGCCTTAATTCCAGCAGGAGTTCTGACCTTGACACAAGTTGCTGTTGGGGTAATTAGTGGTCTGGTTATACTAGTCTTCTTAATTCCAGCAATGAATAGTAGTTTAATTCGTTTAACTTATCCAAGAAAAAATTAATCATAAAGTCGTAACTCAATTTGGGGTTACGGCTTTT
>NZ_BCPY01000072.1 GCF_001544195.1 Tetragenococcus solitarius NBRC 100494 | reverse complement strand
AAAAGTGCTAGCAGACTCTTTATTTTCGTATTAAATGTTCACCTTTTTTAGGCGATAAATTCACTAGAATCTAGAGTGAAAAACGAATATTAGAATGAAGCTTTATAGTTTAAATTTTTACATCGTTGACGTGTTTGTTTAAAAAGAAAACTTTTATTAGAAGAAAAGACAAATGTTCTTTATTTAGTATTTTTATTTCTCTTTATCTGAGTGTTTGTATTGGAATTTAAGACAAATCTAAACTTATTGAACGAAAAAATGTGTATAATAAATAAAGTGAGGTGATGCAATGGAATTTATTGAATTAATTATTATTATTGCGGTCTTAATAACATTTTCTAACATTTTAACTAAAATGATGCCGACCGTTCCCATATTTTTTGCTCAAATTTTTCTTGGCATTCTTTTGGGACTGTCAAAATATGGCAGTGAAATTGAATTTAAACCAGAAATGTTTCTGGTCCTGATTATCGCCCCTTTATTATTTCGTGAAGGGAAAAATGCAGATACACGTTCTATTGTTGAGAATTTAGGTCCCGTATTATTTTTAGCATTTGCGGGTGTTCTTTTAACCATGACAGCAGTTGGATTTACACTTTACGCCTTTATTCCTAATATTCCATTAGCAGCATGTCTAGCGTTTGGAGCTGCATTGGGCCCCACGGATGCAGTTGCAGTTGGCTCGTTAGCTAAACGGTTAAAAATGCCAGAAAAGGTTTTACATATCTTAGAAGGGGAAGGATTGCTTAACGATGCTTCTGGAGTTACAGCTTTTCAATTTGCTGTTTCTACTTTAGTTACTGGAGTATTTTCACTTTTTGATGCTTCAGTTTCACTTTTGTTTTCCAGCATTGGCGGGGCATTAGTAGGAATCTTCGTCATTTGGGTGAAAAACCGCGTCATTCATTTTCTTGAAAGAACGGACTCTCAAGATGTAATCAGTTATTTATTGATTGAATTATTGTTACCATTTGTAGCTTATGTTTTGTCTGAACTATTAGGCTTTTCAGGGATTATTGCGGCTGTCATTGCAGGGGTCTTGCAATCAAAAAGACAATATCGCGTCACAGTATTTGATGCGGAATTAGCCAATATTTCTGCTAATATCTGGAGCACCATAGGATTTACGCTTAATGCACTTGTCTTCCTTTTTTTAGGCATCGAACTGTCTGAAGTTTTCCGTCCTGTATGGAGTGATCGTACATATTCGAACGTAGAATTAATTGCCATGGTTTTATTGATTGTCTTAGTGATTTTTCTTGTTCGTTTTCTTTATGTTGGACTTTTCCATTTCTTTAAAGAAAGGAAACAAACGAAACGAACAGGCTTACATGAACTTCTCCTGTTAACGTTTGGTGGAGTAAAAGGAACCATTAGTTTAGCTACTGTCTTCATTTTGCCTGTCTCAATTCATGGTGTTGCTTTTGAACAACGCGCTTTATTATTGTTTTTAACTGCTTGTGTAATTTTCATCAGTTTGTTGGTGGGAATGTTTGCCTTACCACTTTTATCAGAAGGTGAGTATGAAAAGCCAGTTGATCGAGCGGAGTTACAGATTTTGCAATCTATTATTCGTTATTTACAAATGAAGCGTGCACGTAAAGAACTTTCTGCTATGCACGTGATGGCGATAGAAACGGTTATCGAGCAATATCGTCAACGTTCATTTGAAATAATGACCGAAGCTATGACAGAAACGGAGCAAGCAAAAGTGCAAGAGTTACAAGGCTGGTTTTTGACGACCGAGCAAGCAGGGCTGGATGATTTATATCAAAAAAAGAAAATTAGTGAGAAAAGTTATAGGATTTATAATCGATTGTTGGAATATTACGAACTAGTTGGTAAACAGCGTTTTTTAAGTCTAAGTAGTTTTTGGTTATTAGCTGGTCGACGTATTTTACGTAATATTGTGCACCCAAAGCGTTATATGATTCGTAAAAAGAGGGCAAAGCGTCACGACTTTTCCAACGTGGATGTTGATGAGTTAAAAAGTATTTTTGTCAACAATACGATTTTGATACGCAAACAATTAAAAAAACAAGAAGGTAATCTGGATCCCCAAATTTTATCTTATTTAGATAATCGACGTTCCTTAATTTTAAAGCAATTGTATGAACGGGATGTTATTGAACCCGAATTGGTTGAAAACAGTCATTATTATAAACAAGAGTTGGTCAATGCTTATACTTTTGAGCGTCGACAAATCGATGCGTTTGAAAGAGAAGAAAAGATCAACCCTTTAACTGCAAACTCTTACCGTCAAAAAGTAAACTTATTGGAATCTTTTGCTTTGCAAAAGCAAGGGAGATAGACTTTAAGAAGTAAAATAAAGACCTCAAAAGAAAGCTAATCTTTTGAGGTCTTTTTGTCTTTAAAATTATTGTCATCCATATTACTTAATGCATACTCACAGGCTTGTAAAACAACACTTGTAAAAGTTGTGTCATTTTGTTGTGCAATTTGACTAATACGCTCGTTTAAACCTTGCGGAAAACGAATTGTTTTATTGACCGAATCGTTTTTTTCAGATCTAACCTTAAATTTAGCCATAAATTCACCTCTATCCTTATGCTTCATTCTAATAGGGTTTTTACTTGCTGTATGCACGTTATTATAAAATGCAAAATGCATTGCAAAATATAAACAATAATCGTAAATATTATCAAGATTACTTTATATTTTTTTAGGGAAATTGAAAAAAATTTAGTTAAACTTGCGTTATTTATCAAGTGCAAAGGAAGGGATAATACTTGAAGTTTATTTTTTTAATAAGAAAGATTGCTTGACAGGATTTACCTTTTGAGTTTCGTTTGTCACTTTCTAAATCTGCTCATTTATATTCTAAAGTATGGTGAGTTTCATCCTTACTCAGATTATCAAATTCATATACAAACTCTATTCTTGAATAGAGTTTCAGATAACGAGATATTTTTTTTCTCTATGCCAAGTATTCCTATAAGAATCATGATTAAATCATGTTGATCGTAAATATTTCGTAATTGTTCTAAATGCTGAGGGAAGGAATTATTCATTCTAATTACTAAAACATGTTAAAATAATTAAAAGGAGTGATTAATTTGGACTCATATGGGTTAGTAGAAAATAAGTTGAATAAGTTTAAAATTCCATTTCAAGTAGTGGAGCATCCACCAGCATTGACTACTGAAGAAGCTGATAGTTTTATAGAAGGTATTGAAGGTGTACGAACAAAATCAATGTTTTTGACCAATAAAAAGAAAACAACATATTACTTAGTGATTATGGATGATCAAAAAAGATTAGATATGGAAAGAATAAAGGAAATTACTGGAGAAAAGAGAATTAAAATGGCTTCTGAAGATAGTTTAATGGAAAAAATGAATTTACCCGCTGGTGTAGTTTCGGTTTTCGGGCTTTTAAATAATAAAGAAAAAGATATACAAGTATACTTTGATCAAGAAATTACAAAAGAATCCCGTATGAGTTTTCATCCTAATGTAAATACTAAAACTATTTTTCTTAATACTAACGACATTTTTAAATTTCTGAAAAGTATTAATTTCAAATACTCAATTATTGATATTTAGTTTATTATAATAATT
>NZ_BCPY01000071.1 GCF_001544195.1 Tetragenococcus solitarius NBRC 100494 | reverse complement strand
TTCAGGTCGTGAATCCATAAAATCTCCATAAATTTTCAGTAAAGTTAAGGAAGCAGAAATAGAAAAAGGAGGAGACTGCTTGGGACTCATATTATTTGTTATAGTTGGTTATTTCATTTATAAATACTTGGAGGATAAACAGAATGGAACAAGTATTTTTAGAGAGCAGAATAGTGCGTTGGATATTTTAAATGAACGATATGCCAAAGGTGAAATAGATGAGGAAACATATAGAATAAAAAAAGAAACATTAAATGAATAAGGAGTGATTCAATGCACGGCTATTGGTATAACGGTTTTGATAACATGATGAATTTTGGTTATGAGAATAGTTGGTGGTTTATGATATATGATGGATTGAAATTGTTAGTTATTATTGGGGCAGTCATCTTTATCGCAAAAATGCTGATGAATCGTTCGAATAATGACCATGCATCAAACTCAAATCGTGCCATTAATATATTAAAAGAGAGATACGCTAGAGGAGAAATATCAGAGGAAGAGTATAGAGATAAACTAAACAAGTTGAGAGAGTAATCAAAAATATAAAGAGGAGAAGAAACCAATGCACATCGTATATGAAAAAAAGACAAACAAGAAACTTGGCGAGGCTATTGATTCGTTAACTGAACAATTAAAAGAAAATGGGTTTGGTGTATTGTGGCAACTTAACTTTAAAGACAAACTTAAGGAAAAAGGATTAGACTTTGAAGAGGATTTTGTTGTAATGGAAGTATGTAATCCTAAAAAAGCAAAAGAAGTTATGGGAAAAAATATCCATATCGGCTATGTTCTACCGTGTAAAATGGTTGTTAGAGAAAAAAATAATCAGACATATATTGGTATGACACGTCCGGAAGCCTTAATCGATTTATTCGATGATTTCAATTTGAATGAAATTGCCAAAGAAGTTGAGGGGACACTTAGACAATCAATAGAATCGACTGTTTAAAAAAAGTAATTAAAGCTGTCTTAAATTGTATTTAGGATGGCTTTTTAGTTGAGTAATAGATGAATAAATATAGTCTGAGAACGATAAGGATGATCAAATGAATAAAAACAGAAAATGGTATACAATTATAATCATTTCTATGCTCCTGCTTATAGTGTATGTTGGTTACTTTTTCATAAATTCAGGAAGGGGGCTTGAAAGGGTGGATAATCCCAACAGACAAGCAGTTGATTCGGGAATAATGAATAATACAAAAGATGAAAAAAAAAATAAGTTGCCTATTCCGCCCCTACTAGAGGATAAAAATCCTGAAGAAGGAAAAGCAGAATTTGATTTGAATGTACAATATGGAAAAAAGGAATTCATTGAAGGACAGGAAACTGAAACGTTAGGTTACAATGGTGATTATTTAGGCCCTATTATAAGAGTGGATAAAGGTGACGACGTAAAAATCAATGTAGCGAATACACTGGATGAGCCGACAACGGTTCATTGGCATGGATTAGAAGTCCCTGGAGAGATGGATGGTGGCCCCCATCAAGTCGTAGACCCGAAGTCAAGCTGGCAGCCTTACTTTACAATTGATCAACCGGCTGCAACGCTTTGGTATCATCCACATCTGCTGCATAAAACAGGTGAACAAGTTTACAAAGGATTAGCTGGCCTTTTCTATATAGAAGATGAAAAATCTAAAGAATTGAACATACCTAAAGAACATGGCGTCAATGATATTCCTCTTGTCGTACAGGATAAACGGTTTACACAGGATGGACAGATTCCCTATGAGTTAGGTATGAGAGATGTGATGGATGGATTTAAGGGAGACACTGTACTGGTCAATGGAGCAATCGCACCTGAACTGGATGTGAAAAGTGAAGTTGTTCGACTCAGACTTTTAAATGGTTCGAATGCACGTGCTTACGACTTTAATTTCAGCGATAATCTTGCGTTTTATCAGATTGCTTCTGACGGAGGCTTTTTAGAAAACAGTATAGAAATGCATGAGGTATCCCTGGCGCCAGCTGAAAGAGCCGAGATACTCGTAGATTTTTCAGATTACAACACAGGTGATAAAGTCGTTTTGAGAGATGGCAGCTATGAAGTGATGACGATAACTATTACAGAAGAATCTGACAGCTCCAGCAGTATACCTGAAGAACTGGTCGACATCGTTCAATATGACAGAGATGACGTCGTGACGACCCGTGACTTTGTCATGAGTGGTATGGGACCCATGGTGGATATAAACGGTAAGCAAATGGATATGGATAGAATAGATGAATACCTGAATTTAAATGAACTGGAAGAGTGGGTCGTTACTAATGAGTCTGCTGGAATGGGAATGATGAGCGGCGAGACGCCACATCCTCTTCACGTCCATGGCGTACAGTTTCAAGTGATTGAAAGAAATGGAGGAGAACCGCCTTTAAATGAACAAGGATGGAAAGATACGGTGATGGTAGAAAGTGGAGAAGAAGTAAGGCTTTTAGTTAAGTTCAAGCAGAAAGGTTTGTTCATGTATCATTGTCACATATTGGAACATGAAGACGCGGGTATGATGGGTCAATTTTTAGTTGAATAAATAGATAAGAGAGTAATGGAGATGGCAAAATGTACGATGGAGTTTGTTCTGGAATAATAGGCAGTGGATTTTTATGGCCGATACCAGTGGTGCTTGTGTTTTTGATTGGTTTGTCCATGATCATGATAGCCAAAAATAATAGACAGAAAAAACGACCGATAGAGAGTTCTTCGCTGGAAATTTTAAATGAAAGATATGCCAGGGGAGAAATCGATGATCAAGAATATAGTCGGCGTAAAAAGAATTTGGACCTGTAAACTAGATAAAAATAGTTACTTCTAAATATTTTAAATGATATAAAAGTTAGCTGTAAAATATGTCCATGCAACCGCTTTGAGGAGGTGAAAGATTGGCTGGTGATAACAACAAAATAAAAAATAGATACAATCGCGTATCAAAAATATATGACCTCATGGAAAAACCGATGGAATCTATGCTGATGGATGATTGGAGAAAAGAATTATTCGAAAAAATAGAAGGGAAAAAAATATTGGAAGTCGGTGTGGGCACAGGTAAAAATTTAGAGTTTTATTCGACAGATAAAGAAGTCACCGGAATAGACTTCAGCGAAAAGATGTTAGAAAAGGCTAAAAATAAGAGTAAAGATAAGGATCATGTCACGTTAATGGAAATGGATGCAGAAAACATGACTTTCGAAGATAATACATTCGATACAGTGGTCACCTCCTGCGTGTTTTGCTCTGTTCCTGATCCTGTTAAAGGATTAAAAGAAATACGAAGAGTCTGCAAGAATGGCGGCAAGGTTATTATGTTGGAACATATGCGAAGCAACAAGCCAGTTGTTGGAAAAATTATGGATCGTATCAATTTTATCCCCCTGCATATTTGGGGCGCAAATATCAATAGACAAACCTTGAAAAATTTACAAGAAGCAGGCTTCAATAAAGAGGATACTACCTATAAGAATGTATGGAGCGACGTTGTAAAAATTATAGAAATAAGGAATAAAAAATAACCTGAACAATTCGTGAAAAATATATCAGTGAAATGAAGAAATACACAAAAGAAAAAATATTGGACGAACTTTTAATATATATAGAAAACTTACCAAACCTAAATAATT
>NZ_BCPY01000070.1 GCF_001544195.1 Tetragenococcus solitarius NBRC 100494 | reverse complement strand
GATATATTTTTAAACTTTTACTGTTGTAATTGTAATAAAAAAGGTATTACTCCCAGCGGAATAATACCTTGACGATGTAATAAATAATGAAAAAGAATAAAATATTAATTAATAAAGTTGGTCCTAAAAAGTTAGTAGCAAAGAAAATTGGGTTAATCGAAGACAATTTAAAAATAACTTGGATGCCAGCTGCTGCTAACTCGTACCCTGTCACTAATATAATCCAACCAAAAAACATGGTAAATATATTCTGGTAAAGAAGATCATATAATAAATACATCCCCCAAACAGCTAAAGGTAAACTCACAGCATAGATTCCTAATACTCCTACATAATATAAATCAAATATCCCACCTAAAATAATAGCTGTTGTAATCATATAGCGTTTAGAAAATTTCGGAACACAAAACATTAATATTAATAAGAGTAGGTGTGTCTTCCAAATGTTTGCTTCATTACTCCACGATAAAAACGTACGAGTTAAATGGCTATCTAATAACATAATCAAAAAGAAAATTGGTGCTGCTACATATTGTTTTTTTACTTTACTCATAACTAGTCCTCACCTACTGTACGCTCAATGATTGTAACAACAGACACATCATTAACATCTGCTGCAGGTTGGACATAAACTTTACGGTCTAAACCAAAATCATCAGGTTCAGCCTCAATGACTTTACCTACATTCAAATCAGATGGCGAGTTTCCACCAAGTCCAGACGTTTGTACCGTGTCGTCTTTTTTTATGTCTTTTTCGCCAGTTAATTCTTCAACGATTAGTGCTTGATTACGTCGGTCGTAACCTTTTAATAGGCCAAAAGCGTCGCCTTTTTCAGTTGTTATACGCACAGGGAAATGATTGCTCGTCTGATTATCAGACGTTAATAATTCTACCTTTGAGGAATGTGCGCTAACTTCAAGAACTCGGCCGATTAATCCATTTTTAGCCATAACAGCCATATTATCGCTTATTCCTTCTTTTGAACCTTGATCAACAACGATGATATCTTGCCAAGAATCTGGTGAGCGTGAAATAACGTTAGCTGCTTTTTTTTCATAGTTGGTCAATGTTTCGTTTAAATCTAATTCTTCTTTTAAATTCGATATTTCTCTTTTTTGACTTTCATTTTGTTGAACAACTTCGTCGTAATTATCAATCTTACCTTTCAAACGTTCGTTTTCTTGATAGGTAACAAATAGGTCTTGAATAGAGCCAACTCCATTTTCAAACCAACGTACTGGTGTATACAATGCTTTGTCTACTGTAGCAACAGTATCGTTGACAACCACTTGCACAAAAGAAGTTTTCTGTTCAACAGCACGCCTAGCCATAGTAATACTTAAAACAGTAACAATAATAATGACAATAATTAAGGTAATAATAATATTTTTATTCGGATTAAATTTTTTCACAAGTGCACCCCAATTGATTCAAACTCAATGGTTAAATTGTACCATTAAATGGCTTTAAACAAAAGATAACTAGCCACTCTTAACTTTTTTTAAACTATTTTCATAAAAAATAACAGTTCTTTGCTTAACTGTCTTTACTTTGGATAACTGCGAGTACTCCTTTTGAAAATGAAACTTCAGCATGTTGGCCGATAAACTCGTTGCTTGCATAGGATGTTGGATATAAAATCTCTTGGTTATCTAAAGTATATTTACTTTTAGAAAGAGTTAAATTAGATACTGGGGTCAGGCAACAATAAGCTAAATATTGCTTATCGCTTTCTTTTGTAATTATATGTTCTCCGGGAAGTAAAAAAGAGATCGTATTTTGATCGTCTCGTATACAAATACTTTGACTATGTTTACAAAAGCGTGGTTCTAAAACCATCCAAAGATTAGCTAAAAAGTGGTCTATTCTACCACCAGTGGAACCAACCACTGTAATATCTGCATCCGGATACTCTTTTAAAATTAGGTCTAAAGCTAGTTGCGTATCTGTATCATCTTTAACTGCAGGAGAAGATACAACTTTGTTAGCTGAGCTAAAGATATTTTCTCGCTCTTGAGCGTTCAAAGAATCAAAATCGCCAATAGCAATATCTAACGGAAAACCCTTCTGTTGTAAAAAAAGGCCGCCGCGATCGATACCAACATATACTTCATATTGCCTAATTAAATTTGGCCATTTAGAAATTGGTCCTCCCGCTGCTAACAAAACATTCATCCTTCGACCGCTTCTTTCAAAAGTTGAATTTTTTCCTTAGGTTGCTCAGCGCCATAAATATAGCTTCCAGCAACAAAAACATTAGCCCCTGCTTCTTTACAACGCTTAGCTGTTTCAGGAACAATTCCTCCATCAACTTCTATATCATAATTATAGCCATGTTCATCTTTTAGCTTTGCCAATTGTTGAATTTTACTTAATGTTTCTTCAATAAAGAATTGACCACCAAAGCCTGGATTAACTGTCATCACAAGTACTTGATCAACCATAGACAAAACATGACGAATAGACTCAACAGGCGTGCCCGGGTTAATCACCACTTCTGCTTGGACATTTTTATTTTTAATCATCTGTAGTGCTCGGTGAATATGAGCTGTTGCTTCAACATGCACTCCAATGATATCTGCTCCGGCCTCAGCAAAAGCATCAATATAGCTTTCTGGGTTGTCAATCATTAAGTGTGTGTCTAAAGGCAATTTAGTTACAGGGCGAATGGCTTTGATCACATCAGGTCCAAAGGTAATATTAGGTACAAAATGTCCGTCCATTACATCCACATGAATATAATCCACACCACTTTTTTCTACTAATTCTATATCCCGTTGCAAGTTCGCAAAATCTGCACTTAAAATAGATGGTGAAATTTTCATTATTAAATCCCTACCTTTTCTTTTTATACTTAGGCTTTCTTTTTTTTATTTCTTCCAAAAATCGAGTGTAATTATCATATCTACTTTGCGCAATGTCTCCTGTTGCTACTTGTCTTTTTACCTCACAATCGGGTTCGTCTAAATGAAGACACTCGCGAAAACGACAATATTTTGAAGCTTGAACGAATTCGGGAAATTGTTTTGACAGTTCTCTTTTTGTAATCTCAGAGAAATTAATCGCACTAAAACCCGGCGTATCAGCCACTAAACCATTCTCAACTGTAAGCAATTCAACATGCCTTGTTGTATGGCGCCCACGCCCTAAAGCATCAGATATTTCTGCTGTCTCCAGTTCCAATTGTGGCATTAAGCGATTAAGCAAAGTTGACTTTCCTGCTCCAGATTGTCCAGTAAAAACAGTTAAACCTTTAGACAATAAACCTTGTAGATCTATCATTACATTTTCATCAGTTGAAATAATCACTGTATAGCCAATATTTTTATAGGTTGTAACAATTTCATTAATCAGTGAGGATTCTTTTAACAAATCAGCTTTACTTAAATAAATGATAGGCTCTATGTTTTCATATTCAATACTTACCAAAAAACGATCAAGTAAAAAATAAGAAAATTCCGGTTCCGTCAAACTTACCACAATGATCCCTTGATCGACATTTGCAACCGGTGGACGTAATAATTTATTTTTTCGCGGCAACACTTCAAGTAAGTAACCTTCTTTTAGGTTTTCGCTCTCAAAGATGACATAGTCCCCTACAAGCGGAGTAATGTTTCGATTACGAAAGTTCCCTCGAGCTCTGGTTTGGTAAATTTTACCTTCTGAATATATATAATAAAATCCACTTAGCGCTTTTTGGATCTGTCCTTTCAAAAATCCTCCTCCTTTGACGTTTTACCTATATTGTATCATATTCATCATTTATATATTTTCCAATTCATTAAAAAAGACACCAGAAGAAAAGAAATTTCTTTACCTCTGGTGTCTTTTTTAAAACTTTAATTTAAA
>NZ_BCPY01000069.1 GCF_001544195.1 Tetragenococcus solitarius NBRC 100494 | reverse complement strand
TTCAGGCCAAAGATTGTTGATTAAAAAATAGAGTGAATAAGAGAGGAATCATGTCGTCTCTTATTCACTCTATTTTTTTGTTAAGTTTCATAACTTAATAGTTTCAAAACGAACTTTCTAATTTTAATTGTCTCAAAAACAAGGTATTAGAAGTATGTAATCCAAAACAAGCAAAAGAAGTATTGGAAAAACGTATTGAAGTTGGCTACTTTTTACCGTGTAAGGTAGTTGTTTATGAAAAAGAAGCCGATGTGTATATTGGAATACTAAAACCAACAGTATTAATTGACTTTATCAAAGATGATAATTTGACAATGATTGCTAGAGAAGTTGAATCAACATTAAAAGAAGTAGTGGACGCTGCTAAATAAATATAAAAAAGACTTTCTCGTGAACTAAAATGGACCCCTATAGTTTTTTTTGCTCATAGGGAGGAAGGTCATGTAACTTTATCCACTAGCTCTTAATACAAGATTCGGAAATACCGACATATTATGGTCGTTTTTATTCTTTTTGAAAAATGCTTTACAAAAAATACGCATGGGGGTATAATCAAAATACGCGTGGGGGTATGTAAATGAAAAATATCATTTTATTAAGTATAAAAGGTTATCAAAAAGGAATTTCGCCGTTGTTTCCACCGAGTTGCCGTTATTATCCCACCTGCTCGCACTATGCTGTTGATGCGATTGAAAAACACGGAGCAGCAAAAGGGTCTCTAATGGGAGCAGCACGTATTATGCGGTGTCATCCATTTGTTAAAGGCGGATATGATCCAGTGCCAAGTACATTTTCATTGAAAAGAAATAACAGACATAAGATAAAAGGAGAGGAACAATCAAATGACAGTAAAAGTAACTGATATAACATTAGCATCAGAAGTAAAAGAGGGTATTACATTAGTCGATTTTTGGGCTCCTTGGTGCGGGCCATGTAAGATGTTAGGACCAGTATTAGAAGAATTAGAAGCAGAATTTGCACCTGAAATTAAAATTGCAAAGTTGAACATTGACGAAAACAATGTAATAGCTAGTCAACTGGGCATTATGAGCATTCCTACCATGGTTTTATATAAAGATGGTCAGCCTATTGAAAAAATAGTTGGCTACCAACCAAAAGAAGTACTAAAAGAGTATTTAATGGAAAAAGTAACAGCAGAATAATTACTATTATGAGGAGGAAAAATATGTTTTTCAAAAAAACACCTACGATTTCAACTACTGAACTGGAGAATAAATTATCCGAAAAGCCGCAAATTATTGATGTGAGAGAACCGCATGAATTCAAAATTGGTCATATTCCAGGTGCAAAAAATATTCCATTGGCTAAAGTTTCTACCTATCCCCCGAAGGGTCAAGTCTACGTAGTGTGCCAATCTGGGATGCGCAGTAAACGAGCGACGAAAATATTGCTGAAACAAGGACATGATGTTATCAACGTCCGTGGCGGCATGATGGCATGGGCAGGAGTAAAAAAAGGAGGCAAGAATTAATGAGAATTGTCATTATTGGTGGTGTAGCAGGTGGTATGTCTGCTGCTACACGGTTAAGACGTTTGGATGAAAGAGCAGAAGTTATCGTGTTAGAAAAAGGGCCATATGTGTCATTTGCTAATTGTGGTTTGCCTTATTATGTCGCTGGAGAAATTGATGAACGGACGGATTTGTTAGTTCAAACTCCAGAAGCTTTGCAAGCAAGGTTCAATTTAGACGTACGGCCAAATAGTGAAGCTATTTCCATCGACTCCAACAACAAAGAAGTGGTCGTGCAAACCGATCAAGAAACATACACATTGGGGTATGACAAATTAATCTTGTCTCCAGGAGCAAAGCCATTTATTCCGCCAGCAAACGGATTAGAAGAAGCAGAGAATATTTTCACCTTGCGTTCTGTACCAGATGTCGATGCGATTTCCAACTTTATCCATATACACAACCCTAAAAAAGCAGTTGTCATAGGTGCTGGATTTATCGGGCTAGAAATGGCAGAAAGTTTAGTCCAACGAGGAATGGAAGTTACTATTGTAGAGAAAGCGCCACATGTACTGCCGCCTTTCGATGAAGAAATGGCGGCTTATGTAACGAAAGAATTAGCAGCTAATGGTGTAAGATTATATACAGGATTGGCGGCTGAATCATTTGAAGAAAAAGGTAAAATCGTTGTATTGGAAAACGGAGAACGCTTAGAAAGTGATATTACTTTAATGTCTGTCGGCGTAAAACCGGAAACAACGGTAGCTTTGACAGCTGGTGTCGAAACAGGTTTACGCGGCGGAATAGTCGTCGATGACCAATATGAAACTAGCCAAAAAGATATTTACGCTGTAGGGGATGCGATTGTCGTTAAACAACAAATCAACGGAGAAGACACAATGATTGCATTGGCTTCGCCAGCTAACCGTCAAGGACGTCAAGTGGCTGATGTCATTAGCGGATTGGAGCGTAAAAAAAAAGGCAGTATCGGGACAGCGATTGTACGAGTATTCAAAATGGCAGCAGCGTCGACCGGTTTGAATGAACGCCAATTGCAACAAGCTGATGAGGTGTATGAAGTGATTCATATCCAAGGAAAAAGCCATGCTGGCTATTATCCTAATGCAAAAACCATTGTCTTAAAATTATTGTTTTATCCGACTACTGGTAAAATTTATGGCGCTCAGGCCATCGGAGAAGACGGTGTAGACAAACGGATTGATATCATTGCTACAGCTATTAAAGCCGGAATGACGGTGCAAGATTTGCCGGAATTAGAGTTCACTTATGCTCCTCCATTTGGTTCTGCTAAAGATCCTGTCAATATGGCTGGTTATACAGCCTTAAATCTTATGGAAGGCCTTAGTGAATCGGTGCAATGGCATGAATTAGAAGACAAGCAAGCAGAAGGATATTTATTGCTGGATGTTCGAAATGAAGGTGAATTGAAATCAAACGGCCGTTTAAAAGGAGCAGTCAATATTCCTTTAGATAGTTTGCGAGACCGCATGGCAGAGTTGCCAAAAGATCAACCAATTATTGTGAGCTGTCACAGTGGTCTGCGCAGCTATATAGCGGAAAGAATGCTAAAACAAAATGGTTATAAAGCCAAAAATTTAGATGGAGCATTTGCTCTTTACTCAACAGTAAAACCAGAAAAGGTGGTAAAATAATGTACAATACAATATCAATGCCAGAATTTGAACAAAAATGGAAAAAAGAGAAACTTCCTTTAGTAGACGTTAGAGAAATGAACGAATGGGAAAATGGTCACCTGGACGGAGCAATCCATGTTCCTTTAAGTAATCTTTCAGCTGAAAAAAATAAATTGGATAAAAGTCAAGAGTATTATGTAATGTGTCACTCCGGTGCGCGTTCTTCAATGGCTTGTCAACAATTAGCACAAGAAGGATACAAAGTGATAAATGTAATGGGAGGAATTTCTGCTTGGAGAGGAGAAATCGTTTAATGGAATACGATAAAAAAATTGTGAACCGTTTGAAACGTTCTGATGGTCAGTTGTATGGGGTTTTGAATATGATGGAAGAAGGAAAAGACTGCGCGGATATTGTTACTCAATTATCAGCGGTGCGCTCCAGTATTGATCGTGCGATTAGTTTAATTGTTGCTGAAAATTTAGTAGAATGCGTACAGGATAATATCAAAAATGGTAGTACTGGAGAAGAAAGCGTTGAACAAGCAATTCAGTTATTAATGAAAAGCCGTTAAATTAAAAGAGTTATAGCTTGGATTATTTAGTTCGCCAGTTGAGTGTCAACGTATCGAAACAGAGTTTTTTATTAAGGTAATTTAGTGAAGAACATTACAGGCGATGATTGTTCAGTTTATCCAAGATGAGAAGGTTGCTGCGTTGGGGGACTCCAGAAGAGCCGGTAGATCCAGTGGCCCCTGAAGAGCCAGTTTAACTTCAGAAGTAAATAAGGCATTAAATTTAAGCCCAATACTAACCTGATAAAAACAATTATTACTCTCTTTCCAATTAGGTAATATGGAAAGAGAGTTTTTTGATTTGTCCGAAGACTAGAACATTGAGGAATAAAAAAGTAAGATAGTGCACTTATGTCGATGAGGGGTGTACCCGTAACGTCATAAATAGAACGTTGTTTTTATTGACTTTTTGG
>NZ_BCPY01000068.1 GCF_001544195.1 Tetragenococcus solitarius NBRC 100494 | reverse complement strand
TTAATTCATTTAAGACGCAATCTGAAATACTTTCAAATGTGGTCGGTTTTCCCGAACAAATTACTTTTGATAATTATCCAAATGCATTTAGCGCTATGAACTATGCTACAGGTTTTGGTAATTCTTTAGTTATCACTGTATTAAGTGTAGTATTAACAGTCATTTTCAGCGCGATGGCAGCTTACGTTTTACATCGTCGTGCGTCAAAATTTAGTACGTTTATTTATTACTTTTGCGGAGTAACGATGTTAATTCCCTTTCAAGCGATTATGATCCCTTTAGTCAATTTATTTTCGCAAATTGATTTATTGAATCGTACGGGATTAATCATTATGAATATTGGTTTTTCGGTGAGTTTGTCTGTCTATCTTTATTATGGAACGATGCGCAGTATATCAACCGAACTGGATGATGCCGCCAGAGTAGATGGGGCAAATCGCGTAGACATTTTCTTGAAAGTCATTTTACCTATGTTAAAACCAACAACAGTGACTATTGTGATTTTAAATGGAATGAAGATATGGAATGATTACTTACTACCGTCACTTGTTGTTAATCAAGAAGGGATGCGCACTTTACCCCTTGAACTCTACTCATTTTTCGGAGAATTTACTACGCAGTGGGAGCTAGCACTAACTGGTCTGATCCTTGCGATTCTGCCAGTGATTATTCTCTTTATTTTTTTACAAAGGTACTTCATTGAAGGCATTGGAGAAGGCGCAACGAAAATATAAAAAGCCAAGCAAGGGAAAAACCACCTACTATTTTGATTAAAATATTCTAGAATATAATCAAGCGGTGCAACCATTTAAAAAGTTGTACCACTTGATTTATTTTTTATAGCTAGATTCCAAGTGGTTAATCTTAGGAGAAGGATCGCTTGTTAATTCAACTTCTAAAATAACCTCTTTTGTTTTTCCTTGAGTGGTTTTTTCGCCCAGCAAAATATATTTTTGTGGATGCTCAATATCTTGGGTAATGGACGTTATTTCCCCGGTGCTTTCTTTTTCTTTTGTTTCCGGTTGGTTATTTTCAATAGCCTCTTCGGTCATGTATTTTTCTAACTTCTGATTTCTCTCAGTTGTATTAGAAAAGTTTAGCCAATCATCACCAAAATCTGCTAAAAGAGTTGCTACTTCATCAGCTTGCCCATTCGAACTAGACGTTGTTGTATTGGTAACTTCATTTGCAGTTTCAGTAGTTTCTTCTAGAAAAAAATCATCGTTTCGTTGGCTTAGGTTTAGTAGATATAAAACGCTGACAATAAAAAGAATAATTCCTGCTAACCATAATAAAATATACTGCTTTTTCATGCTTACCCACTCCTACAACATGTTAATTTTATTATAACAATTCTTTTTTGTTTAAAGCAACGCTTTCTTTTACTTAGATTTGCTCTACAAAGGTTTAAAACAAAAGCTGACTATAGTTTGTATAATAGATAAGAGACATGCTAATATAAAAATACAGTATTATATCATAAATGAAAGAATGAAGACGATGAAAAATGAACAAGAAGAAGTCAGAGTAGAAACAGATTCGATTGGAACTGTTGAAATTCCAGCACAAGCATGGTGGGGTCCTCAAACTGAACGCAGCCGCCACAATTTTTCTACAGGTGAAAAAATGCCGCTTATAATCATTAAAGCGCTTTTGCAGATTAAAAAAGCAGCTGCTCAGTCAAATGCTGAATTAGGCGAATTAAATAAAGACAAAGCAAAAGCGATAGTGAGGGCTATTGATAAGCTAAACGCTTTGTCTGACGAAAAATTATATCGCCATTTTCCTTTAACTGTTTATCAAACAGGGTCTGGTACACACACGAATATGAACGTCAACGAAGTTATTGCTCACTTAGCTAATAAGCAGCAAAGACAAACCGTTTTACCCAATGATGATGTGAATAAAGGGCAGAGCTCAAACGATATTTTTCCTACAGCGATGAATATTACAGCATCACAAGCTATTTTACAGCTGAAAACAGCCTGTAAAAAGATGGAACAGGTTTTGGAAGAAAAAAAGCAGGAATATGGTAATATTGTCAAAATTGGACGTACTCATTTGCAAGATGCTACGCCGATAACTTTTGCTCAAGAGTTGTCTGGTTACCAAAGTATGCTTACTCACGATTTACAGTTCATTGAAGAGATGGAGCCGAGCCTACATGAATTAGCTATTGGAGCAACAGCGGTTGGAACAGGAGTCAATGCCCATCCCAAATTGGCAAAAAAGATAGCCGAAAAATTGTCTATCATTTATCAGATCTCTTTTACATCGGATATGAACAAGTTTTACGGTTTAACTTCACATTCACAATTAAATGCTATGCATGGTGCTTTAAAAGCCTTGGCTAGTGACTTGATGAAAATTGCAAACGATCTACGTTTCTTAGCTTCAGGGCCGCGGGCTGGCTATGCTGAACTGTCTATACCGGCAAACGAACCGGGATCATCTATTATGCCGGGAAAAGTAAATCCTACTCAGGCAGAAGCGCTGACGATGGCAGCTACTCGTGTGATGGGGAATGATACCACCATTACAATTGCTGCCAGTCAGGGAAATTTTGAAATGAATGTATACAAACCTGTATTGATTGCGAGTTTTTTAGAATCTGCTGAATTACTTTCAGGAACGATTCATTCATTTACTGAAAAATGCTTACGGGGTTTACAGGCAAATGAAGAACAAATGAAGAAATTCGTTGAAGAGTCTTTAATGTTAGTGACGGCACTCAGTCCTCATATCGGTTATGAAGAAAGTGCGAAGATTGCTCAAAAAGCTGAAAGAGAAAAGACGAGTTTAAAACAAGCAGCAATTGCTTCAGGAAAAGTGAGTGCGGAGCAGTTTGATACTTGGGTAGATCCTCTAGCAATGACAAATAACCACAAAAAGAATAATGAACGGTAGGTTGAATTTTATAAAAGCAAACGATAACAAGGGAGTATTTTAGTAATAAAAAAAGAGATTTAGTTAAAGGGAAGTTAAAAATTATCCTTAATAGTTGCATTTTTGCAACTTTTTATGTTAGTTTCAGAGAAGGTTACAATTGGTTGCTTTTTAAATTGATGGCAGTCTGATTTTTCAGCAGAGATAGAATTTTTTCTGTTGGAATCCTCATTATTAGAAAAGAAAGAAGAGTGGCTTTATGATGACAACAAGTATGGGTATAATATCAATGCTTTCACCGGTATTGACTTATGTAGCACTAGCAGCAGGAATATATGCTATTATTCGTTTGGCTGTAAGACATGCAATTAACGATACAAAGGAAAAAACAACGGTAAAGACAAAAGCTGCAGCTTTCTTTACAGGTGCTTGGTTCTGGTTGATCGTTGCTGTCGTGGTATTTATTATATCGATGGCTATGTCAATACTTCCTTATATGGGTATGTAGATTAAAAAGTTAAACGTATAAGAAGCTGAAGGGTGTGTAAAACACATCCTTCAGCTTCTTTTTTTTATAAAAACTCTTTACGGTCAACTTCCCTTTAAAAAAGGAATTTTCTTTCTTAAGAAAGGAACAACCCAAAAGTCAAGTCCGATTTTGCCTGCATTAAAACCAGCTACTAAAATGAAAAACTGGATGAGAATAAATAACGGGTTAATAGAGACAGTTCCTGCTAATAAATAACTAAAATTCATAAGTAAGCCAAAAAAAGCAGCAGCAGTTGTCAATGTACCAAATATTAAGCCTAAACCGACCAGTAATTCACCCCAAGGGACGATAAAGTCAAATAAATCAATATTAGCAAGTACAAACCGATCTAAAAATTCTGTATACCATGGATAAGCATTACTTCCTGTGTCATCCAATACAGGATTTTCAACGGCTCCTTGGAGCATGTCTTGAGCACTAAAAGTTCCTGTGATCTTTGTCCAACCTGAAAGAGCCCACTTAAAGCCTAAATAAAGGCGTAACACTGCGATAATAAACATCGCAAATTTGGATGTCCGTAACCATTTTACCATAAACGTTTCTCCTCTCATTTTTAAGGGTGTAGTTTACATCCAACAATAACTGCCGACTTGGCAACAAAATGGGGGAAGTAAATATATGTTATCATACCCTTTTTTAGTGTTTACTGTCAAATAGTAAGTAAGTTAACAGTAAAAAGGATCGTTTACTTGTCTTTTCTTTTGAGTAAATATTTTTGATCGGGCTTTTCTTTGCATAATGGATAATTTCTACTAAAATAAAAGAGAAAGATAAAAATATATCATTGCGTTAGCTACCACGTGTGAAAATAAGTGGCCTTTTTCTTTTGATATTTAAGGGGGCTTGTAAAACTACGTTTTTCTAAAATATTAAATCGGAGGAAGGAAAATGAAATTATTTATTGTTGCATTAGGTGTAGCTTTTTTGATTTTTCTTATCGTTAAAGCGAAGTTGAATACATTTATTTCTTTAATTGTTACGGCCTTTTTAGTGGGCTTAGCTTTAAATATTCCATTAGGTCAATTACCTGAAATCATCACCAGCGGTATGGGGGACCAACTTGGCGATTTAGCGATTATTTTTGGGATGGGTTCGATGATTGGTAAGTTAGTATCTGATTCTGGTGGAGGTTATCGTATTGCCAATACATTAATTGATAAATTT
>NZ_BCPY01000067.1 GCF_001544195.1 Tetragenococcus solitarius NBRC 100494 | reverse complement strand
AGGATCATACTACTTATATAACAAAAAATTATTTTTTATTATGCTTACATAACAAAAATTTATAGTAAAGGACCACGAACATGCTCGATTTTAGAACGCGTACTTTTTTAACTGTATGTAAACACATGAACTTTACTAAAGCCGCTGAAGAACTATGTATTACACAGCCAGCCGTCTCTCAACATATCAAAATTTTAGAAGACGACTATAAAACTAGATTTTTTTCCTATAAAGGTAAAAAATTAACCTTAACAACTGCAGGAGAGCTTTTTTATAAAACTCTTTCGACCATCACCTATGACGATCAATTATTACGCAAAGAATTACTGCAAGATTCTCCAACGATAGACCATTTATCTTTTGGGGCTACACGAACCATTGGTGAGTTTTATTTACCCGATAAATTAATCCATTTCTTAGAGGAACACCCCAGCATACAAATCTCTATGAATGTGGAAAACACGACGAGCCTCCTAGAAAAATTGCAAAAAGGTGAACTTGACTTTGCCTTAGTCGAAGGCTATTTCCCAAAAACAGAATACAGCTTTATCCCCTACGCAAGAGAAAATTATATTTGTGTAGCTGCTTTTGATTATTCTTTTGAACAAGAGCCTCATTTACTTGAAGATTTATTAAATGAAACAATGATTGTTAGAGAGAAGGGTTCAGGAACACGAGACATTTTAGAAAAAAATTTAGAAGAGAAAAATTTATCTTTAAATGACTTTCATCGACACTTTGAAATTGGAAATATTCGTGTCTTAAAAGAACTCGTATTTAATCATTTAGGAATAACCACGCTCTACGAAGCAGCAGTGACTAAAGAACTGAGTCGTGGACAATTACGCAAGATTGAAATTGAGGACTTGCAAAAAACACATGATTTTTACTTTGTTTGGCGCAAAAATAGTATTTTTTCTGATTTTTATAGAAGAATTGCACAAATGCTTTAGTAAAGAGGTCACATATACAATTATGTTCCATTTCTTATTACCGGACATTTCTCAGCTTGACTTTTGTCCTATTTCTTATTATCGGACATAAGTCAATGGAACTTCTGTCTGTTAGATAGTTATTGGACAAAAGTAGTGGAATCTTATGTCCGTTTGACCTAATATACGACTATTTATTTTAATACCTCTTCAATACAAACACATAAAAAGAAAAACGTAGCGGGAAAGAAAATAATTTACTTCGCTACGTTTTTCCTATGATTCATCATCTGTCATTTCCGCCACATCAAATTGACGTGAATAAGGATTTATATCCAATAAGGGACTTTCGTCTAACGCGTCTATGTCTGTAACCGTTAATTGGGTTTCTTGAACTGAAACCACTTTACATGTACAAAGAGCGCGAAGGATCAAATTTTCCTTTTTCTACTAACTTTTTTGGGTATCATCACCAAAAAAAGCTTTAGCTAATAAAAATCGAGTCAACGCGTATTGATTCAAAATTTCAGCAACACCCATGGACATCCCTAAAATGAACAAAATACCGAAAAGTAAAAACAACAATGTCTGTTCTTCCAAAACGCCAAAAAATTCAAATAAAAAAGGCGTAATTATCGGGAAAAACAGTAGAATAAATGAACCATAAGAAGCAACTTTTGTAATAAAATTTTGCTTTAGTCCCTCCAAACTCATTGCCAAACTATACACTAGAATAAAACAGCCAGCAAAGGGTTCTGTTGCAAAGTTTTAAATAAAGAATAAAATCCCTTACGGTATCTATGATTTAAGCTGGGATTCCCAATAATACCTTGATTTCAGTACAGACCGAAAACCCGAAGAGAGTGCCTTCTTTTCGGGTTTTCTTATATAATCCTCGAATGGCTTCCATGCCTTTAATCGTGGTAGAGGCAGTGCGTAAACTTCGATAGAATTTATTGCGTCTCTTTACTGGACGATGGTCTTGTTAAATCAAATTATTCAGGTATTTAATGGTACGATGTTCTGTCCCTTGATAAAAGCCGTATTCTTTTAGTTTCTTAAAGGCACTTGTAATAGAGGGGGCTTTATCTGTGACTACAACCTTCGGTTCATCAAACTGCTTCACTAACCGCTTAAGAAAAGCATAGGCTGCTTGTGTGTCCCGTTTTTTACGTAACCAAATATCCAAGGTTAAACCATCTGCATCGATGGCTCGATACAAATAATGCCATTTTCCTTTAATTTTGATGTACGTTTCATCCATTTTCCATGAATAAAAGGATTTTTTATTTTTCTTTTTCCAAATTTGATAGAGTAGTTTGCCATATTCTTGCACCCAACGATAAATCGTCGTATGAGAAACGTTAATGCCACGATCATATAAGATTTCTTGAACTTCACGATAGCTAAGGTTATAACGAAGATAGTAGCCCACGGCTACAATAATCACATCCTGCTGAAATTGCTTTCCTTTAAAATGATTCATCGTCATTCCTCCTGCTATCTTTTTCTATTATTCTACCTTATTTGATAGTAGATTTAAAACTTTGCAACAGAACCAAAAAGCTGAACCTCTTGTCAACCAAAAGATTCAGCATTAACCTAAACGTCCCTGAAAGGATTCGAACCTTCGACCTACTGCTTAGGAGGCAGTCGCTCTATCCTGCTGAGCTACAGGGACATAAAAAAGCTACATCCTATTTTATCGCTTTGCTTACGAAAGAGCAAGCCAATTTGACGATAAAATAGGATGTGTTTTAAAAATAGTCTTCTAATATAGGGGATTTTTGCGGTGTCAATTGTTTAATGGGATCTACAATTTTTGGGTCGATCGTTACGAATTCATGGAAGACCAAATCATCTATCGAAAGGTAGCCTAAAAACAGTTGTGTGAATCGCTGTATACTGATTTTTAATTCTGGTAGTTGAGTTGAACTTACTTTGCGAACTTCTTGTTCAGTTTGTATTAATTCAAAAGTTCCTTCATTCCAAGGTGCATATGGATCACTTTCGATCGTAATTGCAAAAGACTCTTTTAAGTTTTTTAAAAGACACTTTTCAACGAAACTTTTTACATCAACAATGCGCGCCATCATTTCTGGTCGAATGGTTGCTTGTGTAATCGGAGTTTCGTTTAAGAAAAATCCCTCATTTTTATCATAGCCTTTTTCAAAAATAATTCGACTGGTCGAGTCTTTATGTGATGCAACATATCGATTTAATCCTTTGTGCGCAGAAGCGGTCAGATTCAACCAACGTAAACAAATAAATTTTCCATCTTCAATTTGATAAACAAGATAGCCCTCTGCCTGGCTCTGTTCATTATAATAGATTGCGAAATAGTAATTGTCTTTGTCATTAAATTTGTAATCATACCACCAATCTTCTCTTAAAAGGCCGCCATGTTTATGTTTGTCAGAATGTTGGTCCACTTGTTTGATGGCACTTTTAGCTTTTTGCCAATCTATGCGACGCACGTAACCAGCTGTCTTAGGACTATCCGGCCATTTCTGGCTTTCTAGGTCATAGCAAATTCTTTCAAAGGTTAATTCATAACCATATTTCCTATAAAATGGATAGGAAAAAGGGTCTAGATAGGAAAGTAATATCCCTTCATTATAGCAATCAAGCAGCAACTGCTGCATCAATTGGTCAATGTTGCCTTGTCCACGAAAGGAAGGATCTGAAGAAACAAAGCCAATCCCCATCATGTCAAACACTTGATTAAATAATTGCACTTTTAAGGGGGTAGCAATCACTTGGCTGGCTAATTGTTTTTCAAAAAAGGCTGCGTATACGATAGAGTGTTGACTTAATTGATAAAATTTTTCGCGGTGTTGCTTGTCATCGGCAAAACGAAAAGCATATTGGGCTAATTGATAACTGTCTGCAAAATTTTCTTTCTGTAATTTTTCTATTGTCACTTACTCACCTCATTGTCTTTTAAAAAAAAGCAAAGATAGACGGTTTAAGCCGCCTATCTTATTTTATTATTGTTCTGCGGCTTTTTTCAATTCTTGATCCACTCCCAGTTTAACAAATGGTACGTAAATGACAACCGATAGAATCAAGTTAACAGCAGCAAGAACAGCTCCAGCAAAACTTTGGGTAGCTAAAAATCCTCCAATAACTGGGGGCGTAACCCAAGGTGGCATGAAAGTAGCTACAGGAACGATTCCTAAACTTGTAGCAAAATAGGCTACGGACACCAAAACCATTGGGACTACGATAAATGGAATAAACATAATGGGATTTAATACAATAGGAAGTCCAAACATCATAGGCTCATTAATATTAAAAATTCCAGGACCTACGCTCAAGTTATTCACAACTTTATATGCTTTGTTTTTTCTTCCCACTAAATAAATAGCAATGATCAAACCTAATGTAGCACCGGTTCCTCCTAGGTTAACAAAGGAATCAATAAAGGGTTTATTGACAATATAAGGAGCAACATCGCCATTAGTAATAGCATTTACGTTGGCTTCAATAGCGGGTGCATTAATGGTTTGCATAAACGGATCGATCATATTGGCTCCGTGTAAACCAAAGAACCATAAAAATGGTGTAATAAAAGCAATTAATAAAGCGGACCAATAAGTGCTAGCCATGCCCATAAATGGTTGTTGCACTGCCTCATAAAATGAATTAATAATATCTTCGACGCCAAAAGCAGCAAAAATAGCCGACACGAAACCAAAAAGCGTAATAACAATCATTGCTGGCAGTAAAGCGGCAAAAGATTTCGCTACTGCTGGTGGTACACCATCCGGCATTTTAATGACT
>NZ_BCPY01000066.1 GCF_001544195.1 Tetragenococcus solitarius NBRC 100494 | reverse complement strand
ATGTTTACGTTGCTTTTTTCTCTGGTTCTTCCCGATTTCTTAATGCACGACGAATGGTTTCATCGGCCAATTCAGATTGTGCATCAACCACCGGGTACTTTTTGTTTTGAGTAAATTCCTGCACTAATGATAACTCGGTACATCCTAAAATTATAACATCACAAGCATACTTTTCTGTCATCTGCTGTAATATTTGATAAAATAATTCTTCATTACAAAAATGATTTTCTTTCACATCTCGATAAATCAGATTGGTAACCTCTTGCTGTACAGTAGCATCAGGTAAAATCACCTCTAAATTATCAAATTTCATTAATTCATTTTCATAAACTTTGGTTTGGATCGTTCCTTCTGTAGCTAATAAACCTACACGCGTTTTACCTGATGTTTTGGCAAACTTTTGATTTACTACTTCCACAGCGAGCCGCGGCATGTGCAAAATAGGAATATCAGTTTCTTCTTGTAATTTATCAAAGAAATGATGCGCCGTATTACACGTAAGCACAAAGAAGTCCGGTTGAAAGTGACTATACTGCTGAATATCTTCTTTTATAGCAAGCGAAGGATCATCCTTGGTCTTTCCTAAAATAAAGTCTGTACGATCAGGAACTGTCGCATGGTTCACTAAAAGGTAGTTAAGATAATCTTGATCAGAATGAATGGGCGTCCGTTCATTTAATACATGGATAAAACTTTCAGTGGCTAACGTCCCCATACCGCCTAAAATGGTAAAAAAGTTTTTCATTATCATCTATTTCTTTCTAAAATATTTTTTGTATCTTTCATGATATAAATAAAAAATTCGTTTGACAAGCAAATAGCGTTTTAGATTCATATCTTCCTTGTAATACAAAGTATTCCCATACTTCTTTTCTGCTAAATATTGCATAGCACGATCTTTGTCTGGTCCTTCTGCAATATATTCTTTTAAGATTTTTTCAGGCACACCAACCCATAACTTATCTCCTCTAGCATAAGTTGTTTCGCTAAAAGGTGTTTCCAATACATAGTCTTCTACTAAGTATTTGGCTAAGTTATATCCGCCTAAAGTAACACAAAAACTACTTCTTCCTTGACGTAAATTGATTTCAAATAATTTGTATTGGCCGTCTCTTTCATCATATTTCATATCAAAGTTGGCAAAGCCCACATATTTGATTTTTTCTAAAAAACTTTTGATTTGCTGAAAAACTTTTTCATTATAATCAGGCATAATCGCTACATAATTTCCCACTGCTTCGGGCGTTGGGTCTTCTAACAAAGGATGACCTAAATACATCATACGTACATGATGGTTTTGATCCACATAAGCATTTAATACGCGCATTCTTGAATCATCCCCTGGGATAAAGTTCTGACAGATCATTTCAGAAGTATAACCCGCTTGGTAAACTTTGGCTAAAATATCGTCGACTTCTTCTTGTGAATACAAAATAAATGCCTTTTTACGACCTTCAAAGTCAATATCTAAATATTCGACACTATCTGAAGGCTTCAAAGCCACTGGAAAACCAAAGGGTAATTCAACAGAAGCCTTTTTTTCTACCATATCCTTGGTAATAATCAAGGTGTCCGGATAAGGTAACCCGTACTTTTCACAAGTTTGATAAAAGGCGGCTTTATCCTCTAAAGTTTCCTGAGTCTTAGCATCCACTGTTGGACAAATAAAGCGCTGACTTAGTTCTTCTTTATTGCGAGTGATTAATTCAGTATAGCCGTCGCCACAAGGGACTAAAATAATTTTGCGCGGATCATCTTTATACTGAGCCATCAATTCACGCATGACTTTCATAAATCCTTCGGGTTCAGAAAAACCAGCATGGGTATGCACATTTACGATCTTACTATATTTTGTTGGGGAAAGCTGTCCGGCACCATGTGCTTCTGAGATTGTGCCATATGCTTCATGAAATGAACGAGCCATTCCATAAACATTGATGTCACTACCTAATAAAAGAGGTAAAAATTGTTCGTTTATTTTTGTATCCACAGCTAAAACCACTTTCTTTCTAAAAATTTCCATACATAATATTTAAGTGAAAGTATACCATATGTAAAAGAACAATTGCATCCATTATTTTTTTATTAAACAATTTTTATATCGATTATTTTTAAAATTACTCTAGTGCTTGACTGTATTTTTTCGCGTAGCAAACTGTTTTGTGCTATAATTTTGTGATGAAATTTCTGTAGAAATAGAAAAGCTTATCAATTGGAGGTAAGTACATGGACGAACGTCAATATGAAGAACAACATCTTGCACAAACAATTACTTTAATAAAAAATGAGGAAAAGCTGTTAAAAAATCAGCAAAAAGACCTACAAAAATCGATGCAAAGCCACCTAAAAGAAGTAACTGAAAATACGATTAATACCGCAAGCGAAGAATCATTCTATGAGTCGGTGGTTGAATATCGGCAGCATGAACATGAACTGACTTTACGATATCAAACAGCAGAGGCCAAAGAAAAACGGATGCACACCTTACAAACGATGGTCAATTCTCCTTATTTTGCACGAATTGATTTTAAAGAAGGACAAGAAGCTGCTGAAACGCTCTATCTAGGGATAGCTTCTTTACGTGATAAATATGACAACACCATTATTATTGATTGGCGTGCTCCGATTGCAAATTTATATTATGAAGGAGAATTAGGTCAAGCGTATTATACTGCTAATAGGGAAAACTTCACGGTCGATTTGCTATTAAAACGGCAGTTTAAAATCCAAAATGGTCAGCTTCTTTCAATGGTCGATACCTCCGAAATGATCAATGATGAATTTTTATTGGATATTTTAGATGATACTTCTTCTCCACAGATGAAAAATATTGTGGCGACAATTCAAAAAGCGCAAAATAAAATTATTCGAGACACAACGAGTAAATATATGATTATCGAAGGAATTGCCGGTAGTGGTAAAACTTCTGCCTTACTACAAAGAATCGCCTTCTTACTTTATCACCATCGAAATTGGTTAGATATTAATCAGGTGTTACTGTTTTCGCCTAATCACTTATTTTCAGACTATATTTCTATGGTCTTGCCTTCTTTAGGAGAAAGCGAAGTACCTACACAAACTTTCACTAACTTTTTGCAAAAATTAGTTCCTAATTACGCCATAAAAAATATTGCACAAGAAGAAGCCCAATTTTTGAGTGGTCAAAACAATCCTATACAAAAATTAAAAAACAGTTTAGTTGTACTCGAACAGATTAAGCCCTACATCGCTTCGATTACAAACTTTGGTCCTCTTTTCCGTGATTTAAAGATCAAGGGACAAACTTATATTCCAAAAGAGAAAATCCGTCAGTGGTATAAAGAAACCAATGTGACATTACCGCTTTACCAACGTATACAATTATTACAAACAAAATTATTGAAAAAAATTGCTGGATTACAAAAAGATGAAGCTAAAAAACGTTGGGTTAAAGAACAAGCAGCCGAAAAAATTGATGAAATTTACGAGAACAACCCTAACCTTGACGACTCAGAAGAAAAGGAAAAACAATTAACAAAACAAATTAAACAAGAACTAGTAAAAAAGAAATTTCGTCCATTAATGCGTCAAGTAAATCGTTATCGATTTGTTAATTTTGCAAAACAGTATCTTCACTTTTTAAAACAATTGCCTGAAAGCATTTTACAAAAGAATAATATATTGGCTAAACAATGGGAAAAAAGTATTCAAACGCTGCGTGAACAAATGAAAAATAAGGAAATGTTGCAAGAAGATGCACTCTTGTATTTCTCCCTTTTACAAAAAATCTCTCCTGCAAATGTTGAACAAAAGGTACGTTTTATTTTTATCGATGAAATGCAGGACTTTCCTCCTGCTCAAGCCGCTTTATTGAAACAACTATTCCCGCGAGCTTCTATGACGCTATGTGGAGACTTAAATCAAAAAGTCTTTGGAAATGAGTCTATTGTCAGCTCACTAGACAAATTGTTTAACAAAGAAGAAATAACACGTTATCAACTAACGACAAGTTATCGTTCAACAAAGGAAATTACCGCATTTGCCAATCAGTTTTTATCACAAGAAGACCGAGTGCAAACAACCGCCAGAAATGGTAAAAAACCACTTGTAATAAATGCTTCGGACCCAAAAGAAGCTGTTGGTTGGCTTGAGAATCATTTATTAGATACAACCAAACAAAAAGCACAGTGGCGCACAGCTATTATCGGCAAGACTACACAAGAATGCAGGGATTTATACACCTTGTTTTCTAAAACTGTTAAAAAAGAAATCCAGCTTATTACTTCTGAAGATGAATTTATGAAACGTGCAGCCGTCATTATTCCGGCCTATTTAGCTAAAGGTTTAGAATTTGACCGTGTTTATGCTTGGCATGTGTCAGAAAACTTTTCAGCAAATGACCAATTGATTTTTTACACCATTGCTACTCGTGCAATGCACGAACTTAATGTGATTTCCTTTGGACAAAAGAGCCCTTTATTAAAAAACATTGACCCAAGCACTTACCAATTAAAAGATTTAAACACAAAAAATTAATACCCACCAAGGGGCTGTGATATAAGTAAAGGTAAGACAAATATCCGAACTATATTTGATAAGATTTCCTAATCGTAGGAATAATCTCTTCTATAGTTCGGATATTTTATGATTAAAGGAACCTATGTCACAGCTCCTTGTTTATTACTCAAATAAAAAACGTTGTTTCCGGGTATTTTAATTGCACAACTTGTAAAATCATCTTAAGCTCAGAAACATTGGTCGGATTATCTTTATCAAAAATCCGACTATGGCGTCCGATTTGACCATTTTCAATTAAATGATAAATGCGATTCCATACAATAAATTCTTCTAATGTCTTAAACCGGCTGATAGGAAAACCACCTACATCAAGAATTTCGGATAGACGGAAAGCTACATAAGCACTGTCTACATACATTTTTTCCGGATGAAATTCACTTGGTGCCCTATAATTAATAATTGCTTTTTCTGGGCGATTTTCGATCAGCCAGTCCAATAAAATGAAAAATCCTGGCATACGACTTGGCTCACTAAACAACTTTTGCGATTCGTTTGCTCCACGAAAAACCATTGGAATGAAAATATTTCTCTTATAAACAAGCATCGGCGCACTTTTTATCGAACATTCTAAGTACCGATTTAAATAACTCGGGCCACTATAATCGCCGATACGATACCCATCAACCCCAAATTGTTTATACCGTTCAGCAAGCTCAGAACAATCAGTAATTGTTAGTGCCGTTTTGGACAACACTTCATACCCGCTTAAGACGCGACGAAAGGGCTTTAAAGTTATTTCTTCTTCCACCATTCAACCCCCTATTCAAAAACTACTTCTTAAAAGTAATAATAACATAAATTTTCAAAATTGACTTATAACAATTCAAATATTACTTAGATTTTTGTTTAAAAAGAATTTTTATAAATCAAAAAGTCATCCACACAATGTTCTGTTTCATGAATAACTAGCTTTTTTTAGCGCCAAAACTTGAAAATCTTTATTAGTAAACTATCAGGGTATATCACTCATTTTGATTCAATCCATCAGAACATTTTTTTATTTGTTCAATTTCTAACTAAGTGTTCTAAAAACAAAAACAT
>NZ_BCPY01000065.1 GCF_001544195.1 Tetragenococcus solitarius NBRC 100494 | reverse complement strand
ACAACAAATTAATTTTTCAATGTGAAGCAGGAATTGCTTTATCCACACACAAAAATGAATTTGAAGTAATTTTTCATGCATTTGCACTCAAATTGCTATTAGTAGACACAAGTTCATTTGATTAGAAAAAAGATCATCATTGCTTTAAAGAAGCCCATAAAAAAGGAGAAAAACAAAAAAGGAAGTGATGAGCGGGGGAAAATCGTCTAATAACTGTCTTACAAGTGGCATTTCCTCTTCATGTAAAGACACGTTTTTCTTTTGTCCGGTATTTAAAAAAGACTTGACAAGAATGGTTTACAATAGTAAACTTATCTCAAACATTTACGTTTACGCATGTAAACAATAAGGAGGGAAAGAGAATGAGTACAATAGTAGTTAACCCTTATATCACAGATGCTGAATGGGAAGTTATGCGTGTAGTCTGGGCGAATGGCCGAGTGACTAGTAAAGAAGTCATTTCTACATTGGAAGAGAAAATGGACTGGAAACAAGCGACAACCAAAACGCTCTTAGGTCGACTCGTGGGAAAAGGCGCACTGAATACAGAGCAAGAAGGTAGAAAATATATTTATTCGGCAAATATCGAAGAGAAAGAAGCGGTAAGAAGTTTTACAAACGATATTTTCGATCGTATTTGTCGGAAGAATGTCGGGAATGTAATAGAGAGTATCATTAAGGATCATACTTTAAGTTTCGATGATATCCAACGGCTAGAAGAAATATTAGAGATGAAAAAAGCTTTCGCAGTAGAAGAAGTTGATTGTCAGTGTGCAGAATGGCAATGCGATTGCCATTTACATCATCATGGAGAATAAGGAGCGAAAAAATTGGAGAATAAATCATTTGCCATAGAAGGGATGACCTGTGCGTCTTGTGCACAGACAGTAGAAAAAGCAGCAAAAAAGGTTCGTGGGGTCACAAAGGCTTCCGTAAACCTAGCAACAGAGAAGTTAAGTATAGAGTACGATGAACCAACTTTTTCGGTAGAAAATCTACAAAAAGCAGTGGATAATTCAGGGTATGAAATGATTGCCCAAGAAGGAACGACGCAAACCTTTGCCATAGAAGGGATGACCTGTGCATCCTGTGCACAGACAATTGAAAAAGCTGTCGGAAAGTTGTCGGGCGTAGATAAAGCTTCAGTCAATTTAGCGACAGAAAAAATGTAAGTTTCTTATAACCCGTCAGCAATTTCAGTATCTGATGTGACTGGTGCTGTATCCAATAGTGGTTATGCAGCCGTATTAGAAACAACTGAGACTCAAGATAATTCACGAGCAGAGAAGCGTGAGAAAAAAGAAAAAAGAATGAAGCAACTTTCAAATCGTTTTGGGATATCCATTATATTTACAATCCCTTTACTAATTATATCCATGGGTCCAATGGTCGGTATGCCTCTACCAAATATCGTTGACCCAATGATAAATGCATTTAATTTTTCTCTTTTACAACTTATTCTGACTTTGCCGATAATGGTAGTAAGCTGGGAATATTTCCAGAAGGGATTCAAAACCTTATTTAAAGGTCACCCAAATATGGATTCCCTGATTGCCCTTGGTACCGCGGCCGCTTTTGTATACAGTCTGGCAGCGACGATCGAGACTGGCTTAGGTTACGGGAACTTTTCAGATTTACTTTACTATGAAGTGACTGGAGTTATCTTAACTCTTCATACGTTAGGGTTATTTTTAGAAGAGCGATCAAAGGGGCAAATGTCCTCAGCGATTGAAAAATTAGTCAACTTGGTTCCTAAAACAGCTCGAGTGATACGTAATGGTGTGGAACAAGAGATTACTGTGGACGAAGTCGCTTTAGGAGATGTTATTCGAGTTCGTCCGGGAGAAAGTATGCCTGTAGATGGTGTTGTTGTTGAGGGACGCACTTCAGTCGATGAATCAATGCTGACAGGAGAAAGTATCCCCGTGGAAAAGGAAAGTGGAGACGAGGTTATTGGGGCTAGTATCAATAAAAATGGTTCCATTGATTACCGCGCGACTCGAGTGGGAAGTGATACAACTCTATCTCAAATCATAAAATTAGTAGAAGATGCTCAAGGGTCTAAAGCACCCATTGCTCGAATGGCCGATATCATTACCAGATATTTCGTACCGATTGTTATAGCATTAGCCGTTTTAGCAGGGATTGCTTGGTTAATTGCAGGTCAATCTGGAATATTTACTTTATCCGTTATCATAACAACCCTTGTCATTGCTTGTCCATGTGCCTTAGGTTTGGCGACTCCAACAAGTATTATGGTTGGAACCGGAAAAGGGGCAGAACATGGTGTCTTGATAAAAAGTGGTGAGGCGTTAGAAACCACTCATAATTTAGACACGATTGTATTTGATAAAACAGGGACACTGACAGAAGGTAAACCTATCGTGACGGATATTTTGGTAACTCCTCTTATTACTAAAGAAAATCTTTTATATTATGCAGCTTCCGGTGAAACAGGTTCTGAACACCCATTAGGCGAAGCCATCGTACAGAAATCAAAAGAAGAGAACATGACATTAGCTAAACCAGATCATTTTGAAGCGATTCCTGGACACAGGATTCGAGTTGAAATTGAGGGCAAAGATATGTACATTGGAAACCGTAAACTGATGCTAGAGCAAAAGATTGATTTATCAAGCATGGAAAAAGAATCCGATCGTTTAGCAGACGAAGGAAAAACACCGATGTATCTCTCTGTTGATGGAGAACTAGCTGGAATTATCGCAGTAGCTGACACACTCAAGGAAAATAGTATGAAGGCTGTTAAAGAACTTAGAAGACGCGGTGTTGAAGTAATCATGATTACTGGAGATAACAAACGTACAGCCAAAGCGATTGCTAAGCAAGTGGGTATAGACAGTGTATTAAGTGAAGTATTACCTGAAGATAAAGCAGAGGAAGTCAAAAAACTACAAGAGGCAGGCAAGAAGGTAGCGATGGTTGGAGACGGCATTAACGATGCACCCGCATTAGCTCAAGCAGATATCGGTATTGCAGTTGGATCAGGTACAGACGTGGCGATTGAATCGGCTGATATTGTCCTTATGCGTAATGATTTAACCACTGTATTGACTGCGATTGATTTAAGTCATGCAACGCTACGAAACATTAAACAAAACTTGTTCTGGGCTTTTGCTTACAACCTTGTAGGTATTCCAGTTGCGATGGGTCTCTTGTATATTTTTGGCGGACCATTGATGAGTCCAATGTTTGCGGCAGTCGCCATGAGTTTCAGCTCCGTATCGGTCTTGCTCAATGCTTTACGGTTAAGACGATTCAAACCAGCAGTTGTTTAGAAAACACGTAGCTTATCTGGGATTTAAACTTCTTCCTATTCTAATAATAGGAGAAGATAAAAAAATAAAAAGGGGAATAGAATAATGAAAAAAGAAGTCTTATTAGATGGCGTAAAATGTGCAGGTTGTGCCAATACAGTGCAAGAAAAATTTTCAGCTATTGAAGGGGTTGAATCTGTAGAGGTTGATTTAGCGACTAAAAAAGCAGTACTTGAAAGTCAAACAGAGATTGATACCGAAACGCTCAATGCTGCTTTAGCAGAAACTAACTATTCAGTATTAAGTGCATAAAGTACGAATACCATTTATTCATAGATAGTAGATAGAGATAAAGTATAGAACCCTTTTCATGATAATTATATGCAGTGTTAGATGAGAGGGTTCTAAAACTTTAAAATCAGTCTCTAATCTAATAAGGAGGAATTAAAGATGAGTAATAACAAAAAACATTCGTCACATAGTCATCATAATCACGGCGACATGGATCACTCAAAACACGACCATAATGAAATGGAACATCACGGGGGGCATCACGATCATCATGCTGGTCATGACCACAGTGGGCATGGCGGGCACGATCATCACCACCATGGAGATTTCAAGGAACTCTTTTTAAAGTCATTGCCATTGGGAATCATTATTATGTTATTATCCCCTATGTTTGGGTTCCAACTACCATTCCAGTTTACATTTCAGTATTCTGATATATTGGTGGTTCTTCTCTCTACGATTTTGTACATTTATGGAGGTAAACCTTTCTATATGGGGTCAATAGATGAGTTTAAAGAAAAAGCTCCTGGAATGATGGCTCTTGTCACTCTTGGTATCTCTGTATCCTACTTTTACAGTGTTTATGCAGTCATTGCTAGATATGTGACTGGTGAACATGTGATGGACTTTTTCTTTGAATTTTCTTCATTACTATTAATCATGTTGTTAGGTCACTGGATTGAGATGAAAGCTGTTGGAGAAGCAGGAGATGCACAAAAAGCATTGGCTGAGTTGGTGCCGAAAGATGCTCATGTTGTATTGGAAGACGATTCAATTGAAACACGTCCAGTTGCTGACTTGCAAGTAGGTGATTTGATTCGTGTTCAAGCCGGAGAAAATGTTCCAGCAGATGGAACGATCCAGCGCGGCGAATCACGTGTTAACGAAGCACTTTTGACTGGGGAATCGAAACCAATTGAAAAAAATCCCGGAGATGAAGTTATCGGTGGATCAACCAATGGTGACGGAGTCCTCTATGTGGAAATAAAGCAGACGGGCGATAAGTCCTTCATATCTCAGGTTCAGACATTAATCAGTCAAGCTCAAAGCCAACCATCTCAGGCAGAAAATCTTGCACAAAAAGTTTCAGGATGGCTCTTTTATATTGCGGTTATTGTAGCGCTTATTGCCCTTGTTATATGGATGATTATCGCTGATGTACCAACGGCAGTTATTTTTACAGTCACCACATTAGTTATTGCTTGTCCGCATGCGCTGGGTCTGGCTATTCCATTGGTTACCGCACGTAGTACCAGCTTAGGGGCCAGTCGTGGATTATTAGTGAAAGACCGCGAAGCTTTGGAGTTGACTACAAATGCAGATGCTATGGTTTTAGATAAAACGGGAACTTTAACGACTGGTGGGTTTAAAGTACTAGATGTTGAACTCTTTAATGATAAATATGCGAAAGATGAAATTGTTGCCTTATTGGCAGGTATCGAAGGCGGATCTAGTCATCCTATCGCTCAGTCAATTATCAGTTACGCAGAACAGCAAGGGATACGTCCAGTAAGTTTTGATTCGATTGATGTTATTTCTGGCGCTGGTGTAGAAGGTCAAGCTAACGGACATCGTTATCAATTAATCAGTCAAAAAGCATATGGACGTAATCTGGATATGGATATTCCAAAAGGAGCAACCCTCAGTGTCTTAGTAGAAAACGACGAAGCAATCGGTGCTGTAGCTTTAGGGGATGAATTAAAACCAACAAGTAAAGAATTAATACAAGCCCTTAAAAAGAACAACATTCAACCCATTATGGCAACGGGTGACAATGAAAAAGCGGCTCAAGGAGCGGCAGAAATTTTAGATATTGATTATCTAGCTAATCAATCTCCTCAAGACAAATATGAATTAGTTGAAAAACTTAAAGCAGAAGGAAAGAAAGTTATCATGGTCGGTGACGGGGTCAACGATGCACCTTCTCTTGCATTAGCAGACGTTGGTATAGCTGTTGGTGCCGGAACTCAAGTAGCATTGGATTCAGCCGATGTCATCTTGACACAGTCAGACCCTGGCGACATTGAATCCTTTATCGAGTTGGCTCAGAAGACCACACGTAAGATGAAAGAAAATCTTGTTTGGGGAGCAGGGTATAACTTTATCGCGATCCCAATAGCTGCAGGAATACTAGCACCAATTGGCATAACATTAAGTCCAGCAGTCGGTGCCGTCTTGATGTCACTTTCGACTGTAATTGTTGCCATCAATGCTATGACATTGAAATTAGAGCCAAAATAAACAGTTATTTGGCACATGAAATAATTGAATGACCTTATCGTGTAAAAATACAATAGTTTCACAGGAAAGGAAGAGATGGAATAATTTAAAAAATCATCTCTTCCCCT
>NZ_BCPY01000064.1 GCF_001544195.1 Tetragenococcus solitarius NBRC 100494 | reverse complement strand
CATTAAAAGAAGACTTTGAACAAGTCACTTGCTTAATTGCAGATTCAATAAAAAAATAACAATAAAATTTTTATTTAAAAAGAATATTCCACTTAATATTGCCCTCTTCATTGCAAGAGTAAAAAAATATTGGTGTTAATTCAAAGTTTTGTTATGATGGAAGTAACTTTAGTGAGGTGAAACATGACGATGAAAAAAATGAGACAGTTTAACAAAAGAGAATCGGAAATTTTGCAAGTGCTGTGGGAACATGAGGATGCGTTATCTGCTAATGAAATCGCCGAAATAAGCGGTATTAGTAAAAATACTGTTTTACCTGTTTTGAAAAAATTACTCAACGATAATTATATCAAAGTAGACGAGGTTGTACTTACAGGAAAAACACTCACCCGAAAGTATCTTCCAGCAATAGATAAAGAAGAATTTGTATTGAAGCATTATAATTTAAATATCGATAATTTACTCAACCATTTTTTAGCTGAGGAAGATGATCCGGATGTTATTCCTACAATCGAAAAACTTCTAAAAGATAAAAAAAGACAATTTAAAGAAGATGAGTGAATATGAGTCTATCCTACGCTTCCATTCTTGCTGCATTTATTCAGTGTTTTATTATTCTTATGTTAATGCAGCTCTTATTAAAATTTGAATCACAAAAAATTTACATTTCGCCACAATTTTTGTATGGAATTGGCTTATTATTCTTTATTCGGCTCATATTACCTGTCGAATTTGGTTTTTCTTTGACGATCCCATCAACTAACGTACTACCCAAAATAAAAGAACTCCTTAAATTTCATTTATTCAGTATCAATCAATGGAATGTTACTCTAGGAAATTTATTGATTATTATTTGTTTGCTGGGCGTTGGTTATAAATTGGTCACTTTTTTATACAAAAATATTCTATTACTTCGTTACATACGTTCTCAAAAAATTAGTAAACAAACGATGACGCTGCTTAACAATAAACAGACAGAGATTTCTTTTATTCAATCTCAACAGGTTACATCCCCTGCTATTTATGGGATTAAAAATCCAGTGATCTTTCTCCCAAGTGACCTGTCTTTTTCAGAGAAAGAACTGAAATATATTGTTTTACATGAAATGACACATTACCGTAAAAAAGATGCTTTGGTTACCCTTGCTTTTGAACTGTTGACGATTTTTTATTGGTGGAATCCACTATTATTTGTTTTTAAAAAGCAAATGAACAAAGTAATGGAACTGCGCGTAGACAATGAATTATTAAAACAGTTCAACAGCCGTCAATGCATTGAATATGTGGAGTGTTTATTAAAAGTAAAAAAAGAACAACAAAATAAAAAACGTAATCAGTTCCTTATAGCTCCTACCTTTTTAAACAAAAGTAGAAGTACTTTTGAATTAAGAGTGAAGAAAATACTTAACTTTAAACCTATAAAAGCAACCAATAAAATTATTTTCCTGTTCACTCTCTTATTGTCTTTTAGTTCGCTGATTTTCATTATTGAGCCATCCTCAGTTGATCCCCAGACAAAAGCAACAACTTTTGAAATAGACAAGAAAGATAAAAACTTTTTAATCAAACAATCTGATGGTACTTTTTCTTTATATATCGATAACCAATTTAAAGCCAATATTGATGATATCGATGCATTTCCAGACGCTGATAAATTAACGATCTATACACCAGACCAGATTCCCAGCAGAAAAACAAATTAAGGAGGTGATGTTTTGAAAAGAAAAATTTTGCTGATTGTGTTACTAGGATTTTTTGTTTTTCAACCTATTGAAGCTTTAGCTGTTGTAAAAGATACTTCAGTAGACACGACAAAACAAACCAGTGAAGAAGTTATATCTCCCTTTAAAGACATCATTAAATGGCGATATAAGACAAAAAACAACAAGCTCTATAAAAGACAATATAATTATTCCAAGGAAAAATGGATAGGTTCTTGGCAAGTTGTGTGAAGAAGTTAATTTAACATAATTGTCCTTTATAATAAGCAATTGGAAACAAATAAAAACATCTCAAAAGAAATGGTATATTATCTATTTGATAGCAATAACTTTATTTATTATTAGCGCACTGTTTATGGATTATAATGAGGCCATCAAAATAGCTTTATTTATCATAACAGTCTGTATTGACGGAGTTTTTATTTTAAAAAATAAAGGCGACTTACGCTGGATTTTGTCAGATGTGGGGATACTTTTTATCATTATGTTCGCCATCTTTTTCTGACAAGCAGTACTAATGAAAATAGCTGAGTAAGCTCAAACATAGAACTTACTCAGCTATCTTTGTTATATCTAAAGATTTCTTTTTTAAGCCATCATCATTAATTTAAAAAAATATTTTGAATCATCTTCATCACTTCAGTGGTAAGTGGTTCATATTTTGCTAAAATATCCAGCACGCTTTTTGCTTCTACTTTTGTAGGCACTTCATGTAACAGTTTATATCTAAAAAACTCTAAACGATCTCTATCACTCCCAGACAATGAGTTACTTCTTATAAAGTTCTTTAGACTGCTATCTACCCTTTTTACATGAACCAGCATAAAACTAGCCTCATTGGTTTCATCATCTTCGGAATCATCGACAAGCATTTGCCCTTTTTTAAAAGAATAATTATTTAGTGAAACTTCATATTGGTCATTGCTGTAAGGTTTTAAGTAGATTACAAATTTGTTGGGTTTAAATTTAGGCTTTTTTAAAAAACATGCGGTAATTATATAGTTATTGCCCTTGTATTTTAAAATCTGTCCTTGCCTAAAGGTTTGAAGTAAAAATGTTTTTTTGTTCTTTTCTAGAAAACTGACATAAGACAGAACGCCCTTTAACTCTCCATTTTTACTTGGTCTAAGCTCCACGCTTAAACTAGAAAGAGAATACTCAACAACATTATCGCGCCATTTTATAAAAATAACGAGCGTAAGCACAATTATCATAAGTACTACTAACAAGCTAAAGATTATAATTAAATCCATCATGCTTATTATGCTCCTCTTCCTTTGAAATGACCAATAACGACTTTACTAAATTGATAAGCATGTGCCTTACTGTAAAAGAAATAATTTCCATCATTCATTTCTATTTCGAGTGTAATTAAATATACTGCTTAACTTGTTTTTAGAATAGCATCATTTTTTTGTATTTTCAATCTATTTAATTTCTTTTGTAGAAAGCGCCAATTCTTCAACATAGTTTCAGCTAAACCATATTTATATCCGTCCTCTTTTTTTCATTTAATTGCTAAAGCCAACTAACTCTTAATCGGTTGCTTGTTCGTATAAAGTTTTTAATGGTATTTCTTCCATACTGTTTTTATATACAATCTGTATCTTATCCTGGTTCGTCAATTTTGTTTCTTTTCCATTGGGTAATACTAAGTTATTTTCATCTAAAAATGTATAAGTGACATCTGTTCCATCTTGTACAGATGAAGCTAACTCTGAAAACTTATTCAGACTTGAATCCGCAAAAATATTCCAATTTTCATATACAATAATGGTTTCTCCATATCCTTGATCTCCATACTCTTCCATTGCTAAGAGGTAGCGATTATCTTTTTTTGACTGAAAATGAACAGTCACTACGTTATCTTTTTTTTGAATCGTTGTTTGTACGTTCTTTTCGTCGGCTGCCCACATATGAACGAATAGAAAATAATAACCTACGAATATCATTATAAAAAGAGCCAACAACGTTCCCGTAATGATCAAAATTTTTTTTCTGTTTCTAGCGCGAACTTTTTTTAAGTAATCAACATTCTTATTTTCTTTTTTCTTTTCTTGAAAACATTCGTCTGAGAAACCTTCTTTCATTTCAATATAATACTTTCGACAATCTTCACATTGTTCCATATGCTCTTGCATTTGCCGATTTGTTTCTTCACTGGTTAAATTTTCAATGTAACTCGGTACTAAGTCTTTAAAAACACTATGATTCATCTACTCTTTCATCCTTTCGTATTTGTTGTTTGGCTCGATAAAAAGTCACTCGCGCCCAGTTTTCTGTTTTTCCAAAAATGGAGCCAATTTCTTTAAAAGTTAAGTCGCCTAGCAGCCTAAGATAAAGTATTTCACGCTTTTTGTCAGTGAGTTGATGTGCTTGTTTAAAGAAATGAATTTTATCTTCATTTTTAAAATAATCTTCTTCCAAGTTATAAGATGACTTTTTTTCGTTGGTTAACAAATCTGTTAATTGTTGTCTTTTTTTACTACGATTGAGTTCCTGCAGCCACACATTTTTGGCAATTGAACATAACCAGGTAGAAAATTTTGCCTTACCATCCTCATGAAATTTATCAATAGATTTAATTGCTTGATAAAAAGTTTCCTGTGTCAATTCTTCAGCAAATTGATAATCATTATTAGTCAATGTTAGTAAATATTTAAAGACAAAGTTCGCATACTCTTGATAAACATCTTCTGTATCCACCATGTCCCTCCTTTTCGTATACTAAGTAAATCATCAAAAGTTTACCTATCTATATATCCAAAATCTCGTTTATTCGTTACATTATTTTTATACTTTTTTTAATTGAGTGATAAGCTTATTTTTCTAGTATACTTGGTATATCCTACTTTTTGATATAGAGTCAATAAGTTCGCAAGCTGTATTATCAACTGTTTTTCAGTTACAAAATATTTAAACAAAAGAAGTTATTCAGCAACTTAAACATAAAAAAACGTCTCTGCCTATTTTCAATTCAGGCAAAGACGCTTTCGTTAAGGTCAACTCGTACAACTTTTACTAAAAAATGAATATATTTAGTAATGATTTCTGGTTGAAATTCTGAAGTTCTTGCTACCATGGTTACATGTACTTATAAAAGTTTTAACCAATTTTCCATTTATAGGTCAGTCATTATTCAGACCAAATTTGATTATCGCAAATCCGTTTTTTATCACCAAATCTGAAGGATTTGTTGCATAGCCAAACTAACAATCATAATACTTATCCAGCAACAAAAGCCAAGAAAAATCGGTTTTCCCCCTGTTTTAACCAAACCTACCAAGTTGGTATTCAACCCTACCGCTGCTAATGCCATCGTAATACAAAATTTGCTTAAAGTAGTTAACAGGTCAATTACTGTTTCATTGAATTGAAAAATCGTGCTAAGAATCGCAGCAATCAAGAAAAAGAGAATAAACCAAGGAAAGGTCTCAGACATTCTCACAGAAACGTTACTGCTCTTTCTTGAACGATAAAATGCTAAAATAAGCGTAATAGGAATAATCGCAAGTGTTCTGGTCAATTTAACAATCGTTGCATAATTTAAAGCCACATCGCTGGCATGGCTTGCAGCCCAAGTTTGCCCTGCAGCCACTACAGAAGATGTATCATTGATTGCGGTTCCTGCCCACATACCAAATCCAATATCATTCATTCCTAATAAACTTCCGAATGTAGGAAATAGCAAAGCAGCGAGTACATTAAACAAAAAAATGACGGAAATCGACGTTGCAATATCTTTTCCCTTTGCCTTTATCACAGGTGCTGTCGCTGCAATCGCAGAACCTCCACAAATCGAAGAACCTACGCCTACTAAAATGGAAACATCCGCAGGGATTTTTAACCACTTGCTAATAATATATGAAACAATCAATGCCGTACTGATTGTTGAAATTATAATTAATAATGACTGGCTCCCCACCGCAAAAATTTGAAAAAGATTCATACTAAAGCCTAATAAAACAATCGCATATTGTAATATTTTTTTAGATGTGAACGCGATACCTGGTTCAAATACCTGATTTCTAGGAAAAAAAGCAATAACAAGTCCTAACAAAATACCAAAAACAGGCCCTCCTATAATAGGAAAAAAATTTCCTAGAAATGTTGCAACTAATGCAACTATAAAAGATAATAATATCCCTTGATAATTTTTCTTTACAAAATCCATCCATCATTCTCCTTGCCAATAGCATTAAAGATATATTATCATCCTGAA
>NZ_BCPY01000063.1 GCF_001544195.1 Tetragenococcus solitarius NBRC 100494 | reverse complement strand
AAATTTTGGACAATTATTTATTAAAAAATCGAAAGTAAAGAAATTTCTTTTTTCATACTAAGCCGCAATTTAAAAATATATTTTTGTTGCAATTTTCCCCAATTTTTTTCAGATGGTATTATGATATAACAAGTGTGTCCGATTATAGAGTTATAATCAAAGCAATGAAATGCTAATAAAAAGGGAACTTTATGTTAAGGTGGTCGAAATATTCTTTTTGTGTTAATTGATAATTAGCATAGACAAAAATAGTTTAGTTTAATCTTGAAAACTTATATTGCGAAAAATATTACGATAATATATTGTAAAACGCTTTATAATATGTTATCTTTTTGTCATAGCATTTTTAAAGCGCTTTAAAGGATGTGTGAATAATGGGGGTAACACTTAAGGATATTGCTAAAGCTGCGGGTGTTTCAGAAGGCACTGCTTCGTTGGCAATGAATAACCGAGGAGGAGTGAGCGAAAAAACTAAGAGAGAAGTGATTTCAATAGCCCATGAGATGGGTTATATAACTAGTATGAGTGCTAGAAGTCTTTCTCAAAATGGCAGAACAAAGACAATTGGCGTACTCGTGCCAAATATTTCAAATTTGTTTTATAGTCAGTTAGTTCAACAAATAGAATCAGAGTTACGAAAGATAGGCTATGAAATGATTTTTGCTACTACCGATAGCAATGAAACTTACGAAGAGGAAATGATTGCTCGATTTGTTTCTTTTCGTGTAGAAGGAGCAATTGTTTATCCAAGTATTCAGGACAATCGTCCGCCTAGTTACTTTGAGCTCCTTAGAAAAAATAATATACCAATGGTGTTTGTTGGTAGTTACTATGAAGGCATCAATGAATCACATATTATGTCTGATATAGAAGATGGAATTGAGCAAGCTGTAGATTACCTATGTGAGAAAGGCTGCAAAAATATTCATTATTTTGGTGGGGCCAAAGAAATTGTTAGTAATCAGATGAAAGTTGATGGGATAAAAAGATCTTTTTTTAAAAATAAACTCTCATTTAACGAAGACACGTATATAGAGTTACCTAATACAGACTATGCTCATTCTTATGAAGCGATCAATCGTTTATTAGAAAGTGAAATAAAAGTGGATGGTATATTAGCTGGTGATGCTTATTCGTCATTAGCGATCTATAACGCACTTCATGAACATGGTTTTGGTGTACCAGAGGATGTCCAAATTATTAGTTTTGATAATTTGATTAATCCGAATATCTGTGTAGCGAAATTATCGTGTATTGAACAGAATGTTACTAGAATTGTAAAAAAAAGTTTGGAAGTTCTAATTTCTCGGATTCAGGGAAACACAGTGATAACACATTATATGATGGACACAAAATTAATTATTAGAGATACAACATTCTGATTAAAGGTGAACTCCTCTGTTTGCCTTTAATTAATTTAAAAAATTTAAAGCGCTTTAAATAAAAGGAGAAGTCATATGGAAAAAAAGTGGTGGAAAGAAGCAGTTGTTTATCAGATTTATCCAAAAAGTTTTAAAGACTCAAATAATGATGGCGTAGGAGATTTACAAGGAATTCTTGAAAAACTTGATTATATCGCAGATTTAGGTGTAGATGTCATTTGGTTAAATCCAATTTACCAATCTCCACAAGTTGATAATGGATATGATATTTCAGATTATAGGAAAATCAATCCATTGTTTGGGACGATGGATGATTTTGATCAACTTTTGCAAGAGGTTCATAAGAGGGGTATGCGCTTGATAATGGATATGGTTTTAAATCATATATCTGATCAACACATATGGTTTAAAGAAGCTATTAAATCGAAAAATAATCCATATCATGAATATTTTATTTGGCAACCTGCCAAGAATGGAAAAGAACCTAACAACTGGGGCAATTATTTCTATGAAGGTCGTGGGTCTGCTTGGGAATGGAATGAAGCTACGGGAGAATACTATCTACATCAATATTCTAAGCATATGCCTGATTTAAATTGGGAGAGTCCTAAGTTAAAAGCTGAAATGATTGATATGTTGACTTGGTGGTGTGAAAAAGGTATTGATGGATTTCGTTTAGATGCTGTTAATCGTCTAGTTAAGCCGAAAGGATTTCCTGATTCTCATCGTCCACCCACTCCTCCAGTGGGGGTAAATGGTTTTGTTGTCGATCGAGAAATGTGTGCCAACTGTCCTGGTATCCATGAATTATTACATGAACTTAATCAAAAAGTATTTAGTAAATATAATCTTATGACAGTTGGAGAAACCGGAAATTTAAAATCAGACATTGCTATTGACTATGTTAATGAAGAGCGAGAAGAAATTAATATGTTATTCCATTTCGAAATAGCTAAAAATCAACATTTGGTATCTGTATCAGAATTTAAGGATATTCAGAAGCGCTGGTATAAGGTTATTGAGCAGAATGGATGGATTACCCAGTACTTATCTAACCATGATTCACCAAGACAAGTTTCGAGATTTGCTGATGACAAGGAATACCGTATTCCATCAGCAAAGATGCTGGCAATACTTATTCATACGTTGCCGGGAACCCCTTATGTTTATCAAGGAGAAGAAATTGGTATGACCAACGTGGACTTTCCTACTATTGATTATTACAACGAGCAATATACCGTAGGAAAATATCATACAATGGTAGAAAAGGGCAAAGATCCACAGGAAGCTTTAGACAGTTTGAAAATGATGAGTCGTGACAATGTTCGCACCCCGATGCACTGGAACAATAATTTAAACGCAGGGTTTTCGGAAGGGAAACCTTGGTTGGCAGTAAACCCAAACTATAGCGAAATTAATGTTGAAAAAGATAAAAAATCAGAAGAATCTATTCGTGATCTTTATAAGACGTTAATTAAAATGAGAAAAAAATATGAACTTTTAGTATATGGAAATTATCAACCAATTTTGGAAGACTACGATAATATTGTTGCTTATACTCGTTCATTTGGTGATGAGAAATGGTTGATGATATTTAATTTTCAGAAACAACACCAGCAAGTAGTTTTGCCTAAAGAACTTATAAATAGCAAAACAGAGTTATTATTAGCAAATTATGAAGTGAACGCAAATGAAACAAAAACTACTCATCTGAAACCATATGAAGCTAGAGTTTATAAAGTATTCTCAGAAAAGGGGAATGCTAAGTGAATAATTCGGAGATGTCGTTAGAGCTTCATAAAAAATACAAAGGTAAATTTTCCACAAAAAGCAAAATAATGGTTCGTTCAAGAGAAGACTTAAGTCAAGTTTATACTCCAGGAGTTGCATCGCCTTGTAAAGTGATTAATGAAGATAAGGACAAAGTATATGAGTATACAAGTAAAGGGAATATGATTGCTGTTGTTTCTGATGGTACAGCAGTTCTTGGATTAGGTGATATTAAACCAGAAGCGGCAATCCCTGTAATGGAGGGAAAAGCGACTCTTTTTAAACAATTTGGTCAAGTTGATGCTATTCCTATTTGTTTAGATACAACAAATATCGAGGAAATTATCCAGACAATCAAAAGGATTGCTCCATCTTTTGGTGGAATTAATTTAGAAGATATTTCATCGCCAAGATGCTTTGAAATTGAACAACGACTTGATAATGAATTAGATATTCCAGTTTTTCATGATGATCAGCATGGAACAGCTATCGTAGTAGCTGCTAGTTTAATCAATGCAGCAAAATTGGTCGATAAAAAGTTAAAACAGTTAAAAATTGTTGTAAATGGCCCGGGAGCGGCTGGAACAGCGATTACCAAGATGTTAATAGATCTCGGAATTAAAGATATTATTGTTTGTGATGAAGAGGGTATTTTGACAGAAAAAAAGAGTATCGAAAGGCATAAAAAAGAACTCGCAAAAATAACGAATCCAAGACATATCACAGGTTCATTATCTGAAGCTTTAAAACAAAGTGATGTGTTTATCGGAGTCTCTGTTTCTAATATTTTAACAGAAGAAATGATCAAATTAATGAATAATCAGCCAATTGTTTTTGCTATGGCGAATCCTGAACCTGAAATTAGTTATACGAAAGCGAAAAAATATGGTGTAGCAGTTATGGGGACTGGTCGTAGTGATGCATCTAATCAAATTAATAATTTATTAGTTTTTCCAGGCATATTTAAAGGTGCACTGGCAGTGAGAGCTAAAACGATTACAGCTGAAATGAAGATTGCAGCAGCATATGCAATTGCTGGGATTATTGAAGAAAATGAATTAAATGAAGAATATATTATTCCAGATGTGTTTGATAAAAGAGTAGCAGATGTTGTAAGCCGAGCAGTACGAGAGGCTTATTAAGCGGTCTATTTTAAAAAATAAGAAAATTCTGAAAGTAAGCTACTAACGGATTATAAGTAAATGTTATTTAGTTTTTATCTACTGAAAGGAATAGTTATGGAAAGAATTGATTATATCGACGAATGGAATATAGCAGAAAATTATTTTTCAGAGGAGTCATTAGGAAAACTTGAAGTAAATATGGCTATGGGAAATGGTTATCTGGGAGTAAGGAATTGTCATGAAGAATCGTATGTGACTGAGAAAAGAAACATGTTTGTTGCAGGTATATTTAACAAGTTTTCTAAAAAAGAAGTTACAGAACTTGCAAATATGCCTGATATTAGCAAAATAAGTGTTTGGCTGAATGGAAAAAGATTAACACTAAACAGAGGGAGAGTAACGCAATATAGACGTGTATTTAATTATCGTAATGGTGAATCTGTTCGAAGTTTTATCTGGGAGTCCGAAACTGGATTTTCAGTAAGATTTATTTTTAAAAAATTTGTATCTATGTACAACAAACATCTTATTGTTACTGAAATGACGGCTGAGAACTTAGGAAAACAGGCCACAATGGCTGTTCAATCAGGAATTGATGGTACTTTTACTAACACAGGTAGTCAACATTTTGAGGAAGGCGAAAAAAGATACTTAGATAACCAATTTCTTTATCTTCAAACACAAACAACAGAGAAAAAAACAAAGGTCGCATTAGCTACTTGCCATAAGTTAAATAAAGCACATCAAACTGAACCGTCGATGAAACGTCGCCAATTGTACGAAAATAAAGAATTTGACCTACTTGAAAATGAAACAGTAACTTTTACAAAATACTCTCTTTTAAAAACGGGTCAGGACCTTGAATATACTGGTAAAGACTATTTAAGACAAGGTTTAATAGATGAACTGAATTCAATTACTAGAGAAAGATATAGAGATTTATTATCCGCTTCTGCAACTGTTTGGGAAAAAATCTGGGAAGAGAGTAAGACTGAAATACGGGGAGATACGCAAGATGCATTACTTTTAAATGCTGCGCGTTATCATTTGCATATCATGACACCGGTTCACGATAATCGTTTGAACATTAGTGGTAAAGGACTAAGTGGTGAAGGTTACAAAGGTCACACATTTTGGGATACTGAGATTTTTATTCTTCCTTACTTTGTATACACCTTCCCTCATTGGGCAAAAAGCTTGGTAACGTATCGTCTAAAGGGATTAGGCGCTGCTAAAGAGAACGCCGATTTAAAGGGTTACAGTGGTGCGTTATATCCTTGGGAATCCGCCTGGCTATCTGATGGTGAAGTTACACCTAAATTTGGCGGAATTGATGTTGTTTCAGGAAAAAGGAGAGAAGTGCTAACAGGAAAAATTGAACATCATATAACAGGAGATGTCATATATGGTCTTATGCAATACTTAAAAGCAACGAATGATATTGAGATGAAAAAAAATGCATTTTCGTTGCTAATGGAGACGGCTATTTTTTGGACTTCTCGAGTTAATTATAATAAGCAATTAGATCGTTATGAGATTCTAGACGTTATTGGACCAGATGAATACAAGGAACATGTGAATAATAACGCCTATACCAATTATTTAGCGAAGTATAATTTGGATGTGGCATTAAGAGCTTATGCTGAAAGTAAAAATATTGAACTGAAAAATAAATATAAAAACCAGTTCAACATAATCAAAGAAATTGCTAATAAATTATATCTCCCAGTTCCTAATAAAGAGGGTATTTTGCCTCAAGATGATAACTATCTAAAAAAACAAATGATTGATCTAACCAAATATTTTGAAGCAGAAGAAGTTAACCTGAA
>NZ_BCPY01000062.1 GCF_001544195.1 Tetragenococcus solitarius NBRC 100494 | reverse complement strand
AAATATTTTAATACCCTGGGGACTTTTATATCATTTCATAAGGAGAGAAATATCCACTAACTAAATATAAGCATTGTAATAATGAGGATGAATAAATTCAAGGCCCCTAGAATAAGAATAGGTGTACGCATAAATTTAATCCATGTGGAATAATTTACTTTAGAGATTTGCAAACCGCCCATTACTACACCAGAAGTTGGTGTAATCAAGTTAATTAATCCGCAACCTGAAGCAAAAATCATGACCATCACATCTGGACTTAATCCTATATTATTCGCTAACGCTCCCATAACTGGAATCGAAACGTAAGCCAATCCTGAAGTAGAGGGGATAAGAAAAGATAATCCCAAGTACAAGATATAAGCTCCTATAACGAATAATATAGGTGAAAAATCTTGTAATAAACTTGCGGCCTTATCCAAAATATACAGATCTAAATAAGTCGTAGACATCAAAACAGAAGCACCACGAGCAACTACAATGATTAAAACAACAGATAGCATATCTTTACTACCTTCAACAAAAGAATCTACTGTCTCTTTTTCAGAAAACCGTCCCACAACAGCACAAACTAAACCGATGATGAAAAACCACATGGCTAAATCACCAAAGTACCAATCACCAAAACTTTGTCCTGTTAAAAAGGATGTCCACCCGTCAAATACAGTAATTCCAAAATCCCCCCATGGGATAAGAGAAATAATCATCACTGCAAAACAAAAAGCAAATATAGACAATATGATCTTATGCTGTTTAGTAAAGGTAAGTTCTTTTGTATCGTCTTGGCCAAAGTTTTCACGCATATCTTCTTGTTCTTGTAAAGAGAGTATTGTTGAGCCTTTATCTTCTTTTACTTTTTTAGCATAACGCATAACAATAAAGATCGAATAGGTTATAGAAATTGCCCAAAGTAAAACACCAACTAATAAAATAACGCCTGTGTTAGGTTGAATTCCCACACCTCTTAACGCGTCCATTGCTACACCTGTTGAAAATGGATTAACGGTTGATCCGATAACACCAGAGCCTGATCCTAATAAAACAGTTCCCACTGCGACAATTGTATCAAAGCCTGCGGCTACCATCGTAGCAGTTAATAAGCTATAAAAAGGGATTGTTTCTTCAGCCATCCCATAAGTAGATCCGCCAATAGAAAATAGGACCATCAAAATAGGAATAATCAGTAATTCATTTCCCTTTAATTTTTTAACCACTGTCTGAATGCCTGATTCCAGTGCGCCAGATTGAGTAACAATATTTAAAAATCCACCCAATACAAGAATAAAAACACTAATCTCGATTGCATCTTGAAAGCCGTGAAAAGGTGCCATTACAACATCTGATATTTTAGCTCCCACTATATGATTAACTGTTTCGCCGTTGATCGTTTGAGGAGAGAAAGTTTGTCCGTTTAATATTTTTGTAAGTAGCCCTAAAACGATCAAAATAATAAATAAAATACTAAACGAGGATAACTCTCTCTTTTTTTCTTTTTTAGCCATTTTTCTTTTCACAGTCTAAGACTGTGTCTAACCTCTCTTTCTTTTAGTTTTTTAGGCGTTCAATAAAAAAAGTATTATCTAGGAAAATTAATTGTTTGTGGTTATAGCAAATTCGATTTGTCTGAACGAGTTGTTTCATAATACTGCTTGTCGTTTCTCGTGTTGTCCCGCTCATTATCGAAATATCTGTGATTGTTATCGGACAAGAAAGTTCCATCTGTCCAGTTGTTTGATTTTGTTCTGCTAGATCGTTAAATAAAATGGCTAACGAGGTAATTACCCGATCATAGGTGTTACTTGTAGTGCCTTTTTGTATTTTCAATAATTTTATTTTGAGCGCATCTGATTGAATTTGTATATACTTTGTTAACTGTTGTGTATTATTACTAAGAAGATGTTCAAAAAACTTTACTGGAATCACTATCACTTCAATATCTGTTTGAGCAATAGCTGCCGAAGAATAAACATCATCATAAAACAAGCCAATTAAAGGAAACAGATCTTCTTTGCTAATAAATTGTAAATAGATGAACTCCCCACTGCTGTCCGTTTTTTCAATCCTAATGGTTCCAGCTTTCAAAAAATAGAGATTGGTTCTGTCATCACCTGGGCTATACAATACTTGTCGTTTATGATACTTTCTGACTAAGCTATTGTGTTGAATTAAATCAAGCTCTTGATCAGTAAAATATTGAAAATGTTTATTATGTCGAGTAATTGCTTTTTCTATCTCCATTTTAATTCTCCTAAAGAAACTTTTATTTAGTTATAACGGTACCAATAGCTTCATTTTGATCCATTTTACCTAAATTTTCTAAAGATGTAATTATTGCTTGTTTATCTGGATTATGGTTGGCAAACGAAATGGCTGCTTCAATTTTTGGCAACATACTCCCTGGAGCAAAATGTCCTTGTTTTTTATATTCTTCTAACTCTTCTACGGTTACTTCTTCTAGCTTTTTCTCATTTTCTTTTCCGTAATTAATATATACATTATCAACGCCCGTCAAGATAATAAAAGTATCTGCTTGAACTAAATCAGCTAATTTTTCTGAGGCAAAGTCTTTATCAATGACTGCTTCTACGCCTTGCAAGCTTTCTCCAACAACTGGTATCCCGCCACCGCCACACGAAATAGTAGCCACATCACTATCGACAAGCTTATTAATTGTACTAGCTTCATGGATATCAGTTGGTTTTGGGCTGGGAACAACTTTGCGCCAGCCACGACCTGCGTCTTCTTTAAAAACTGCGCCAGACTTCATTTCTTCCTCTGCTTCTTCTTTAGTTAAAAAGGGACCTACAGGTTTTGATGGATTTTTAAATGCAGGATCATTTTTATCAACAACAACTTGTGTTAATATCGTTGCCACTTGTTTTTTAACTCCTGCCTTAGCCAATTCGTTGCTCATAGCATTTGACAGCCAATAGCCGATACTCCCTTGTGTCATAGCAACACAAGTATCTAATGGCATCGCTGGATTTTTTTGACTATTAGCCGCTTGTTGTTGTAATAGTAAATTACCTACTTGTGGTCCATTTCCATGCGAAATAATCAAATCATTGCCTGCTTGAACCAATTGAACTAAATATTTAGATGTTTGAACTAATGCTTCTTGCTGTGCCTTTGCACTAGCATCATCTGAAAGAATGGCGTTTCCTCCCAAAGCTACAACGACTTTTTTTCCCATATTTATCACTACTTTCTTTTTTAATAATTAAAAATTATTATTGAAAAAGATAGCCTGTAGTTATATACATCCATTAATCTATATGATAACTACAAACTATCTTTTCGTTTTTACAACAGAAAAAAGTTTGCTTAATTATACACGAGGGATAAACAAATTACCTAACGTTGCTGCCATAATAGCCTTAATTGAATGCATTCTGTTTTCTGCTTCTTCAAATTGACGTGCATATTTACTTCTAAAGGCTTCATCAGTAATTTCCATCTCATCAATACCAAATTCTTCAGAAACCATTTTTCCGTATTGTGTTTTTGTATCATGGAAAGCAGGTAAGCAGTGAAGAAGAATTAAATTATCGTTTTGGTTACCTGTCTGTTTGATCATGTCCATATTAATTTGATAAGGTTTCAATAAGTTTACTCGTTCTTCAAATTTATCTTCTTCTCCCATAGAAACCCAAACATCCGTATACAAGACATTAGCGCCTTTAACACCTTTTGCTACGTCGTCAGTAACCATCAATTGAGCCCCTGATTCTTTCGCAAATTTTTCAGCATAATTTACTACTTCTTGAGTAGGAGACAATTCTTTAGGCGCACAGATCCGTACGTTTACGCCTAGAATAGCGCCTGTTACGAGAAGGCTATTTGCCATGTTATTGCGTCCATCTCCGACATAAACGAGGGTGATATCTTCTAAGTGACCAAAAGCTTCTTTGACAGTCATAAAATCAGCAATCATTTGGGTAGGATGCCACTGATCAGTTAACCCATTCCATACTGGAACTCCTGAATGCTCCGCTAACTCTTCGACTGTTTTTTGGCTAAATCCGCGAAATTCAATACCGTCAAACATGCTTCCTAATACAATTGCAGTATCTTCAACTGATTCTTTTTTGCCTAATTGAATGTCATTTGCACCTAAAAATTCTGGATGGGCCCCTAAATCAATGGCTGCTGTAGTAAATGCCGAACGGGTTCTTGTTGAATTTTTTTCAAACAACAACGCAATATTTTTTCCTTCTAGATAGTGATGTGGTACACCTCTTTTTTTCAAATCTTTTAAATGTAAGCTAAGATCAATAAGATATTCTAATTCTCCACGTGTAAAATCTTTTTCAGCTAATAAACTACGTCCTTGAAATACTGATGTCATGATAATCTCTCCTATTTTTTATTTTGTAAGGTCTTCACGATATAAAGGCATACTCATACAACGAGGACCGCCACGTCCACGTACTAACTCACTGCCAGGAATATAATTTAATTTTACCCCTGCTCGTTCTAATGCCTTATTGGTGACTGTATTCCGATCATAAACAATAACTTCTCCAGGAGCAATTGTTAGTGTATTTGAACCATCATTCCACTGTTCTCTTGCAGCAGCCGTAATATTTCCATCGCCACAACGAATCAACTGTACAGAATCGAGATTTAAATATTTCGCTAAAATATGTTCCAAAGTATCTTCTTCTCGAGTAATTTTTAATTCGCCATTACCTTTAGGTGTAATAGAATAAACTTCTAAAGCACCTTCAATCTCAGGATGAATCGTAAATTTGTCATAATCAATCATGGTAAATACAGTATCTAAATGCATAAATTTACGATATTCTCCAATATTAAAAGCTAATACACAATTAAAACCTAGTTCTTGTTCAAAAATATTTTTGGCTAATTTCTCAATGGAAGCAGCTTCAGTCCGTTGTGATAAACCAACGGCTAACACATCTTTAGAAAGTACTAGTTCATCCCCACCTTCAATGCGAGTTGTATTGTTGCGGTCATAAACTTTAGGTACTTCTTTTCCAGCAAACCGCGGATGGTAATCAAATATATATTGTCCGTATATTGTTTCTCTTTGTCTTGTTACCGAATACATATGGTTTAAAGAAACTCCATTTCCCATTGTAGCAAAATTATCCCGGGTAAAATACAAATTAGGCATCGGATCAATAATAAAAGGATAATCGCTTTCCATCATATCGGTCAAACTTTCAACATTATATTCTGGCATCTCTGCTTTTTGAATTCCAGCAATCGTTTTATCCACTAATTCGCGTTCATCTTTAATTGCAGTTAACATTTCTTTTATTTTTTCTTTCACTGCATGACTGCCAATACCAGCTTCACTTAAATATTGGTCTATAAATTGAATGCGAATTTCTTCATTTGTTAATGACTCCGCTACCAAATCTTCTAAATAAACAACTTCTACTCCTTTTTTTTGCAAAACTTCTGCAAAGTTATCATGTTCTTTTTGCGCCTGTTCTAAAAACGGAATGTCATCAAATAATAATCTTTCCAAATAATCAGGCATAAGATTTTCTAACTCTTTTCCTGGTCGATGAAGCATAACCGTTTTAAGCTTTCCTATTTCAGAAAAAACATTAATAGGCTTACTCATAGTCTAAGTCCTCCTTTATTTAACTTGCAAATTAAGAATAACAAACATTTAAATTAAAATTGTGAAATTTTCACCAAAAAGAAAGGAGAGTATACAACATTATTCAATAAAGCGTATACTTTGCGACAAAAAGAATGCGTTTTCTTTATAAAATACAAAAAACCACTGTATATTTACCATTATTTTTTTCGTTTTATTCATAAATTTTTTTTGAATTATTTTAGGTTTCTTGTGTTTTTTCGAACAAGCAAAGAATAAACCTAATTTTGAGGAAATTTATTTTAAATATAAAGAAAAAGAATAGAATAATTGGTATAATATAATAGGATAGTGAGCATCCCCATTAAATTTAGCTAAAAGGTGGTCAAAAAAATTGAAACGCATGCAGCGGCAAGCAATTATAAAAAAAGTCGTTACTGAAAATAAAATAACTACACAAAGTCAGTTATTAGAATTGTTAAAAAAAGAAAACGTTTCTACTACTCAAGCTACTATTTCACGTGACATACGTGAACTAAACATTACAAAAATAGAAGACAGCGATGGAAAATCATATTACCGTATACTAAATAATTCCGTTTTAGGAATGAAAAAAAAGACGGAAGAAGAACGATTAAGTGATATTATCCTTGAAACCGGCGTCTCCTTAACACAAATAGAATTTACCAATCTATTAACTGTACTACCAGGTAATGGAAACGCTATCGGTGTATTAATCGACAGAGTTCGCGCAGAAAATAATAGCAAGATCGTTGGTTGTATAGCGGGTGATGATACCATTTTGATTCTTTCAAAAAACAAAGAAGATGCTCAGATAGTAAATGAATATTTTTCCCAATATTTATTCCAAACTTCTTAATTAGAGTTGTTAATTCGCACTTTGTCTTTGTTTCTGCTATAATCAAAATGAATTAAAATACAACTAGAGGTGAAAAAATTGCATAAAAATGAGCGCCAGGCATTAATCAAACAAATAATTACTCAGCACACGATTCGTACACAAGAAGATTTATTAAAACGTCTACAAGAAAAAGATATCACCATTGCTCAAGCTACAATTTCTAGAGACATGCGAGATTTAAAAATCATTAAAACAATTGATGAAAGCGGAAAATCAAAATTTACACTGTATGACCCCTCATTTGCTCAAAAACAAGAAGAAAAAGACAAACTAATTAATCTGTTCAACGACATTGTCACTAAAATTGAACATGTCCAATTTTTAACGATTATTCATACTCTTCCTGATAATGCTTCCTTATTAGCAGCGATGATTGATGATGTACATCTTCCTGAAGTTAAATGTTCACTTGCTGGTTTTGATACAGTTGTTTTAATTGTTTCAGATGAGGAACATGCCATTGAAATGGAGAACTATTTTACTGAGATTTGGGAAAAAAGAATGAATGAATCAGATAAGTCACTAGAG
>NZ_BCPY01000061.1 GCF_001544195.1 Tetragenococcus solitarius NBRC 100494 | reverse complement strand
TAAAAAAATATTGAGTAAATGAAGACTTAAAATGAGAAACTTTATATCGGTAGAAGAAATAGGTTTAGGAGAACCGACCATTGCAGATGGTTTAGCTGTTCCAAGAACTTTAGCGGTGGGCTCTAAATTAATACGTTATTATTTTAGCGAGGTTATACGCTTCAAGATGAATCATTCAAACGTCTATTATGGAACTTATACGACACAGGAAAGATTTTTCTAGAGCCAGCAGCTGTTGCTGGAGTTGTGGGACCTTATGTGTTAATATCCACTAAAGTTGGACAGACGTCATAACCTACAAGATAAATTGGTAAATGCAACACATATCGCATGGGCAACTGACGGTTTTATTGTTCTAAGTGACTACAAAGAAGAGTTTATCGAAGAAGGAAGACAAGCTGAAAAGAATAAAACAAGTACGGTAAAATAATATGAGAAAAGAGCGATGTTAGTTCCGGGTCTATTTTGTGTAGTGAAAAAGGAGAGCTTTTAGGTGCTGAATGAATATTAAAGAGGTAAAATGGTATTCATTCGAGGACTGAATGAACATTAAAGAGGTAAAATAGTGTTCATTCGAGGACTGAATGAACATTAAAGAGGTAAAGTAGTGTTCATTCGAGGACTGAATGAACATTAAAGAGGTAAAATAGTGTTCATTCGAGGACTGAATGAACATTAAAAAGCTAAAACGGTATTCATTCAAGAGTGGAATGAATACCGTTTTATTTATTATCTTACGTGACAAGAAATATCGTGATTTTCCATAATTTTTTTAAAGTAGTCTAGATCTTCACTATGAAGCTGAGGCACATCTTGCATTTGGTATTCACGGTTTAAATTTTCATACTTTTTTTGACCAAATTGATGGAAAGGCAGCAATTCTATTTTTTCAACGCCCATCTGGTTAAATAATTCAGCAAAATGTTGTGCGTCTATTGAGCTATCATTAAAATGAGGGATGACCGGGATACGAATGGTTAAGTCTTTTTGTTGGTTTAAAGCTAGGGCAAGATTTTTCAAAATTAATTTGTTGCTAACACCAATTCCTTGTCGATGTTTTTCTGGGTCATAATGTTTTACATCAAAATATAAGCTATCTACTTGCGCAATAAATTTTTCAAAAACTTTGGGGTTAGCTTGTCCCGTCGTTTCAGCAGCTGTATGAATCTCCTCTGCTTTTAATTGTTTTAATAACTCCGTTGCAAATTTAGCTTGATACAATACTTCTCCACCAGAAAGCGTCACCCCACCGCCAGATTCTTCATAAAAAGGGAGATCCTTTTTAACTTCTTTTATAATCTCATTTATACTTTTGTATTCACCGATGGTTGTATATGTATTTTGTTGAGTATCCCACATTTTTTCTGGCTTATCACTTTGTGATTCAGGGTTTGCACACCAATAACAATGCATAGGACAGCCTTTGAAAAAAACGACCGTACGAATGCCAGGCCCATCATGGATGCTGAACTTTTGAATATTAAAAATACAAGCTTGTAATGGTGTTTGTGTTGCCATAGAGACTCCTCCTTCTTGTTCAAGTTTATTCTATCACATGAGGTAACAAACGTAAACAAAATACATTACGTACGTAATCTTGTTTTGGATAAATTGTTAGTAGTAATGAAATATGATATTCTTATTAAATAAAAGCGAGGGATAATCATGGCGCGAGAAGAAGAAATTATTTCGATAGTAAGTGAAAACAAAAAAATAGAAGTCAATGAATTAGCTCATTTATTAGATGTATCAAAAGTGACTATTCGTAAAGATTTAGATAAATTAGAGACACGAGGAATCGTGCATCGACAACACGGATATGCAGTGTTAAATAGCCAAGATGATATTAATTACCGTTTGGCCATCAATTATGATTTGAAAAGAAAGATTGCTAGAAAAGCAGCGGAATTAGTTAAAGATGGCGAAACAGTTATGATTGAATCCGGCTCCACCTGTACGTTATTAGCTGAGGAGCTAGCATATCATAAAAGCGATGTCACTATTATCACCAATTCCAATTTTATAGCTTCTTATATTCGAAAAGCAGAAGGAGTTAAGATTTTGCTAATAGGTGGAGAATATCAAAAGGATTCCCAAGTAAATGTAGGACCTTTAGTAAAAAAAGTCATTAGCGAATTTCATGTAGATAAATTATTTGTGGGCATTGATGGATTTGATGAACAAAGAGGATTTACTGGCAGTGATGTTACGCGTTGCGATACGGCTAATACAATGATGAGTTCTGCAAACAATACGATTGTTTTAACAGATTCAAGCAAATTTTTGCAAGGGGGAGTTGTTTCTGAGTTTGCTTTTGACACTATCTCTATGGTGTATACCGATAACCGTATTGAAAAAGAAAAGAAAGAGTTTTTAGAAAAGCAATCCATTCAAGTGGTGACGGTTTAATAAAATCTTTTATTTTTTAAGAAGGGGCTGAACGACTGTCCTCTTCTTTTTTTATGCTTTTGTAATTTGTGAATAAATGTGCTATATTTATTACGAAGGAAACTAATTAACTTTCAAACAAAAAAGGAGGACCCTCATGGAAGCCCAAGTAAAAGAAAATAAAGGAAATGATCCCTCGCATTTTGGTAGATTGTCTAATCGTATGATGAAATATCGGGAAGCCGTACTGGAAAAAAAACCTTATATTTGTGCAGAACGAGCGCTGTTAGCAACGAAAGCTTATCGAAAACATCAAAATCAACCAACGGTTTTAAAACGGGCCCTCATGTTAAAAAATATTTTAGAAAAAATGTCAATTTACATTGAAGAGGATACTTTGATTGTAGGTAATCAAGCTGCATCTAACCGGGATGCGCCCATATTTCCTGAGTATACTTTAGACTTTGTTATGGATGAATTAGACACGTTTGAAAAACGGGACGGCGATGTATTTTATATTACGGAAGATACGAAAGAACAACTTCGTTCTATTGCTCCTTTTTGGCAGAATAATAATTTACGAGCTAAAGCAGGAGCATTATTACCAGAAGAAGTACAGGTATTTATGGACACAGGCTTTTTTGGAATGGAAGGCAAGATGAATTCTGGCGATGCTCATTTAGCGGTTAATTATCAACAGTTACTTGAAGTTGGGTTGAAGGGGTATGAAGAACGAACATTAAAAGCTAAAGCAGCATTAGATTTAACAAAACCAGAAAGTATTGCAAAATATCATTTTTATGATGCTATTTTAGTTGTCATTGATGCTGTGAAAAATTTCGCAAAACGTTATGCTGATTTAGCAAAAGAGATGGCAAAAACTGCTAATTCACAACGAAGTACTGAACTTCTTGAAATTAGCCGCATTTGTCAAAAGGTTCCTTATGAACCAGCAGAAAGCTTTACTGAAGCAATACAAGCGACTTGGTTCATTCAATTAATTTTACAAATTGAATCCAATGGACATTCTTTATCTTACGGACGTTTTGATCAGTATATGTACCCTTATTTGAAAGCGGATTTAAACAAAGACGCTATAACTGAAGACGAAGCAGTCGAGCTTTTAACTAATTTATGGATAAAAACATTGACGATTAATAAAGTTCGTAGTCAAGCTCATACTTATAGTAGCGCGGGAAGTCCCTTGTATCAAAATGTTACAGTAGGGGGACAAACAAAGGATAAAAAAGATGCTGTCAACACTCTGTCCTTTTTGGTTCTACGCAGCGTAGCGCAAACGAAATTGCCGCAGCCTAATTTGACAGTACGTTATCATGCTCAAATAAACCAAGAATTTTTAAATGAAGCGATTGAAGTCATGAAACTAGGGTTTGGTATGCCGGCGTTTAATAATGATGAAGTGATTATTCCATCATTTATCAAATATGGAGTAGCAGAAGAAGATGCTTATGATTATAGTGCCATTGGTTGTGTTGAAACTGCAGTTCCAGGCAAATGGGGCTATCGTTGCACGGGAATGAGCTATATGAACTTTCCTAAAATTTTAATGATTGCTATGAATGATGGGGTCGATCCTGTAACAGAACGTCGGTTTACTAAAGGGCATGGTTATTTCAAAAATATGAAAACTTTTGCCGAGTTGGAGAACGCTTGGGATAAGACTGTGCGCGAATTAACGCAGATGAGTGTTATTGTGGAAAACGCCATTGACTTAGGTATTGAACAAGAAGTACCTGATATTTTGTGTTCTGCTTTGACAGAAGATTGTATCGGTCGTGGTAAAACGATCAAAGCAGGTGGAGCTATTTATGATTTTATTTCCGGACTACAAGTTGGGATTGCTAATTTAGCTGATTCATTGGCAGCCATTAAAAAATTGGTTTTTGAAGAAGAGAAAGTAACTCAAGATGAACTTTGGCAAGCTTTGATGACGAATTGGGAAAGTGAAAGAAGCCAAGAAATACAGCAGTTGATTATTCATGAAGTACCTAAATACGGCAATGATGAGGATTATACTGATCAGTTAGCGGTTAAAGCTTATGATAGTTATATTGATGAAATCAAGAAATATCCGAATACACGTTATGGACGTGGCCCTATCGGTGGCATTCGTTATTCGGGAACTTCATCAATTTCAGCCAATGTTGGACAAGGACGCAGTACCATGGCAACGCCAGATGGACGCAAAGCTTGGGCACCTTTAGCAGAAGGATGTTCACCTTCACATAATATGGACCAAAACGGCCCCACTGCAGTGTTAAAAAGTGTATCCAAGTTACCGACAGAAGATATTGTGGGCGGTGTTTTACTGAACCAAAAAGTAAATCCACAAACATTGGCTAAAGAAGAGGACAAGCAAAAGTTAATAATGTTACTGCGTACGTTTTTCAACCGGTTAAAGGGATATCATATCCAATATAACGTTGTTTCGAAAAAAACATTAATTGATGCACAAAAAAATCCAGAAAAACACCGTGATTTGATCGTACGAGTGGCTGGATACTCTGCCTTTTTCAATGTCTTATCCAAAGCAACCCAAGACGATATTATCGAACGAACAGAACATGCAATATAAAAGCTTCAATGAGGACAGCTAAACATAAGTTGTCCTTATTTTTTGTTTAAAAATTGATTCATTACGCTTTTAAGATTAAAAATGTTGTTAACTTCTGTTCGTTCCGAGCAAAATGCAGGGAAGTATAAACGATCTCCCTTCATTTTATAAAAAAAGAGTGGAAGTATAGACGAGTTCCCTTCACTTTATAAAAAAAGAATGGAAGTGCAGACTTTTTTGCATTCAAGAAAGGTCGTTGCTTTTTGTGAAATCCTCCTTATTTGTGTGTAAAAATGTTAGAATAAAGGTGAGAAGGTTATCCATAAAAAGAAGCTTGGTAAGAACTGTTAATGATGCAATAAGAAGGGAGGCAACAATATGTCAGAAAAACGGTTTGAAGAAGTTTATAAGCAAGGAAAATTAACGGCGGAAAAAATCATTCGTGATAATGAAACAGGTATTTTGTATTTAGTTTATCAAGAAGGATATGGCATGGGGCTAACTGTTATGGTTGATAAAAACGGGAAGCCATTGGTAGACGAAAATTTTTAGAGAGTTATCGGTGTATTTAAAAGTATGGTGTATAGATTGTGCTATTTTAAGCATGAATAAAGGATTTTACGAATTTTTTCGTTCGTAAAATCCTTTTTTATTCATTATTCTAGATTTGCATGATATTGCCATAAAGACGAAATATCGATTTTATCTTGATTGACGATCATTAAAGCAACAATGTCTCCTAAAATGAGTAATGATTGTTCAAATAAGCTTGTCATTGGTTGTTTTGAAGCATTCAATGAAGAATCATATTTATTTGAAGCAGGTATATAGACAAAATGGTCGGTATATTTTGCCATTGAACTTTCACGATTAGTCCCGATATGAATTACTTTTGCGCCAAAACTTTTGGCCTTAGAGGCTATAAATAAAGGAAACCCTGTTTCCCCGCTGCCTGAGCCGACAATCAGTATATCTTTATCCGTGATAGCAGGCTCTGTAATTTCTCCGACGACTACTGTCTCAATGCCCAGATGATTCAGTCTTTTAGCGATTGCTTCTAAAGAGAGAAGAACTCTACCTACGCCAACAAAAAAAACTTTTTCTGCTGAGCAGATCCATTGAATGAGTGTTTCCACATCTTCTTTATTGACGTTTTCTAAAGTTTTATCGATCTCATTGATGACAATTTTTTCATATTCTTCGTACATATAAAAACTCCTTATTTAGTTTGTCATTTTACTTTGTTGTTTTTGCAATTGTTTTCTGTACCAAACAAATAACAATATATAAGCTAAGATGGAAATTCCAGCGATTCCTAATTTTGTAATATCCATCGCCGAAATCCCTTGGCCTAGAATCATACCAAACATTTTTTCTAATGGATTTGAATCAATCGAAGTAAATAATTGTCCTTTTTCTAATCCATTGGGAAAGTTATTCATCGCAATGGAAGCCGATGTAACGAAATTAGCCACCATCGTAGCCGACCATAAGTAAATAGGGATTAAGATCGTTCCAATCAATGTCATGCGGATTACCCGACCTTTGGTTACAATTAACAAGGCAGGAGTTAATACCGTCATTAAGATGCCACCTAAAGGCATTGCTTTATTCCCAGGTAAAAACATGGAAATAATTAATAAAATTGGCGCTAGAAGATTTACAACTGCCCAAACTTCAGCACGAGAAGCAACAATAGGCCAATCGATAGCAATCAAAAGTTTTCTTCCACGCAGTCGTTTACTCATCATAGATTGAACGCCGCCGGATAAAGGTTCAATAGCGGGTCCAAACCAACCTCCTACTAAACCAAATAGTTCTAGGGCTACACCACCAGTGAATGCCAAAGTAAAAATCTCTGCAACCGATTGTTGTCCTAAAATGCCAATAAATACTCCTAAATAGGCATCAATAGCAAATTTACTCCCCCAGAAACCAATTTTTTTGTTCAGTGTTTCTGCATCAAAATCAAATTTATCAACGAAAGGTAAACAAACGTCAATGAATTTATTAATCAGCATGGCTAAAGGTGCGATTAGAAAGCATGGGTGTGCAGTAGTGGTAATATTCTTCTCATCATAATCTAATAACTTATTAAGTGTAGGTTTCATCGCATCTGCATTCAATAACATTATTGCGTAGATAAATAAAACAAAAATCGAGGTAACGATTATATTATTTGCATAATGGTTTACTAATAAACCGATAATGGAAATGTTCCAAATGTTAAATAAGTCAACATTTAATGTTTCTGTAACTTTCATAAACAACATCACAATGT
>NZ_BCPY01000060.1 GCF_001544195.1 Tetragenococcus solitarius NBRC 100494 | reverse complement strand
TTTTTTTATTGAAAATTATTTATAATCTTTTCTTTTAACGGTATACTTGTCTTTGGCATTACTTAGGAAGGGATTGAAGATATGTTTTTTACAAATGTTATTAAGGCTATTATTTTAGGTATCATTGAGGGCATTACTGAATGGCTACCCGTTAGTAGCACTGGACATCTTATTCTAGCTGATGAGTTTGTTCGTTTAGAAGCAAGCGAAGCATTTATGTCGATGTTTAATGTGGTTATTCAACTAGGTGCTATTTTAGCGGTGGTTGTTTTATATTTTAATAAATTAAATCCATTTGCTTCAAATAAGAATACTGTTCAAAAAAATGCGACCTGGCAACTATGGTTTCGTGTGATTGTAGCCATCATTCCATCAGGTATTATAGGTATTTTTTTAGATGACTGGTTAGATGCACACATGCATAAATTTCTACCAGTAGCTATAGTATTAATTGTTTACGGCGTTGCTTTTATCTTGGTAGAAAAAAGGAACCAAAATCGGACGCCTAAAATCGCACAGTTAAATCAAATCACTTATAAATTTGCTTTAATTGTCGGGATGTTTCAAGTTCTTTCATTAGTTCCGGGGACTTCTAGATCAGGGGCCACAATATTAGGTGCCATTTTAATTGGTGGTTCGCGTTTTGTTTCGACAGAGTTTTCCTTTTTCTTAGGAATTCCTACGATGTTTGGCGCTAGTTTTATTAAGATTCTAAAATTTATTGGCACTGGTAATAGTTTTGATTTTGCAGGAACAATCATTTTACTTATCGGAACAGTTATTTCGTTTATCGTTTCTATCTTAGCTATTAAATTCTTATTAAATTATCTCAAGAAAAATGATTTTACTGCTTTTGGTTGGTACCGGATTGTTTTAGGAATTGTTTTAATTCTTTATTGGGCGGTTGCTATGTAATAAAAAGGATACCAGAAATTAGCTTTGTAAAGCTAATACTGGTATCTTCTTTTTTTCTATAATTTACGTATTTTTAATTATCATGCCATCAATAAGATCTACAGCATCTTCATGGTAATTGATAATTAATTCAAAACCATCATAAATTTCTTTCCATTTCACAATTTCTAAAACATCTTGTTCTTTACTGAATAGCTGCTTTTTCAAACGGCTATAGAGTCGATCCCCCTGAGATTCAATATTATTAACATCGGAGATCAAATTTTTTAAGGTTTTAGAGTTTTTAAACTTAGGAAATTCTTTCAACGCTTCATGAACACCTTTAGCTGCTTTGGTTACTAGGCTAGCAAGGGCATCGGTTTCTTCGCGCATTTGAGTAATCACAAGATTTTCAAACAAGTAAGTCATTGCGTTAATACCGTCTAAAATGTCATCTAAACGTTCAGAAATCATTAAGATATCTTCCCGTTCGATGGGTGTAATGAATGCATCATATAGCTCATTTGTTAATTCTTCGACGATGTGATCACTATTTTTTTCAACTTCATGAATTTTTTCTGCTTTTTCTAAAAAGTTATTATTCGAATAATTATCTACGATATCTTCTAAGATTTCTGCTGCAACATGCACATTTTCAGCGAGTTGTTCCATCTTTTTAAAATAATCATATTGCTTTTTTCTTCCCACTTTAATCTCTCCTTAAAAAATTGCTACAAAAACTTTAGCCATAATATAAGCGATCAAGCCGCATCCTGGAAAAGTCAGCACCCAAGCCGAAATCATGTCTTTGACAATGGACCAGTCTACGCTTGATATTCGTTTAGAGGCTCCTACGCCCATAATCGCCGTTGTTTTTGTATGTGTTGTGGAAACAGGAATTCCAAAAATCGAAGCAAAAAACAAACAGATGGCCGTACTTAAGTCAGCGCAAAAGCCTTGGTAAGTTTCAAGCTTTACCATATCCATCCCCACAGATTTAATGATTCTCATGCCGCCAATTGAAGTACCAATTCCCATTGTAAGCGAGCAAAGTGCCATTACCCATATGGGGATAACAAAACCATTTCCTGTTTTTTCAGCTAAACCATTATAATATAAACCTAACATAAAAACGCCCATAAATTTTTGTCCATCTTGCGCCCCATGTAAAAAAGCATTAGCTGCAGCAGAAATTGCTTGTCCCCAAGTAAAAAATTTATTCGCTTTTCTCCTAGAAGCATTATAAAATAGAAAGCTTACAAGCTTAGTCACAAGGTAACCCCCACCAAAGCCTAAAATGGTTGATAGGACTAACCCAATGATTACCTTTATCCATTCTTGGCCATTGACAGCATCTAAACCACCTAGAGCCATGGCAGAGCCGGTTAACCCAGCAATTAGTGCATGCGATTCACTAGTAGGTATTCCAAAATACCAAGCACTCACTGCCCATACGACAATAGAAAACAGTGAGGCTGCTAAAGCGATTTTGGCAACTCCCACCTGTCCTTGTGCTTCAAAAGACACAATATTACTAATTGTTTCTGCAACTTGTGCATTAAAAAGGGTCATGATTAATGCACCAAGAAAGTTCATCACAACCGCAATTCCAATAGCCGTATTTGGTTTTAATACTTTAGTTGAAACGGCCGTAGCAATCGCGTTTGGTGCATCCGTCCAACCATTAACAAAGATAACGCCCATAACAAGCGTAACTGTAACCACTAATGCAACGCTCAAAATTTTACACCACCATTCATAGTTCGATGCTATCATAGCACAAAAGTAGGACATTAGGAAAGCCGATTTTTATTTTAATTCGTTTTTTATCCAAAAATAAAAATCGGCTTATTTTCTGATAGACTGTCTTATTTTCATGAATGAAATTTCTTTGTAGGTTGTTATTGCAAACAGTTGAAGCATTAGGTATAATGACTATTGTTGAATTATACGGAAATAACGTATAATATTTTCTAATCACGGAGGTGAAATAAATGCCACAAATTAAAGGTGCAATAAAACGAGTTCGCCAAAATTACAAAGTTACTCCAGAAAATTCAGCTAAAAAAAGTGCAATGCGTACTGCGATTAAACAAGCTGAACAAGCAGCACGTGAAAATGCTGATAATAAAGAAACACTATTTAATGAAGCTGTTAGAGCAATCGATATGGCTGAATCAAAAGGCTTGATTCATAAAAATAAAGCAGCACGTGATAAATCACGTTTAAGTAAAGTTGTTGCCAAATAAAAAATAATAAGGATTTGAAGTCTATAATTGAACTTCAAATCCTTTTTTTATGGAAATTTTAAGCAGCTTGTAAAAGAAATAGCTGGAATAAAAATTCTTTGTTCATTTGTCCCGTTTTTATTTTATAATCATTTTCGATTAGTTGGTCATATAACTGAGTTAACGTTGGAATATCCATTTTTCGGACTTGTTGAATCGCCAGCTTCACACGGTAGGGATGCACATTTAAACTGCGGGTGATATTTCCTTGCTGGTAACCCATCTTTAATAAAATAGCTGTTTGTAGATAAATTCGTATCTGACTAATCAAGATTGCGTTGATTTTGATCGTCTCTTCCCCTTGTATATGCAAATCTTCATATAATTGTAAAGCTTCGGTCGTTTTTCCTTGCAGTACGTAATTAGTTAATTCGAATACATTATCTTCAAGGGATTTAGGCACTAGATCTTCTACATTCTTTTTTGTAATATGTTTTGTTTGTGCTGCAAAAAGTTGTAATTTTTTTAGTTCTCTCATAGCTTTTGTTAGATTTGCATTGGTTAGGCGGACAAATAGTTCAAATGCATTGCGTTCCATATTCATTTTGTCATTGTCTAATGTCTGCTGTAAAAAACGTCGTACTTGTGATTCGTCCATAGGTGCTACATCAATGACTTCAGCATTCTTTTTTAACTGCTTAGTAATTTTTTTTCGTTCATCTAATTTTTCATATCCAGCAAAAAAGACTAAAATCGTGGTGTCAACCGGCTCTTTTAAATAGGTTAGGAATCGGTCGATGTTATGTTCTGGAGCGTTTGATTTCTTTTCAGCTGTTAAAATAACTGGATTTTCAACAAAAATCATTCGATAATCACCAAAAAAGGGCATCGATTCTGCCTCATCGAGAATAGCATCCAATGAATCTTCTTCCATATCAAACTCTGCAAAGTTTAAATCATCCACATCTAATTGTAAACTATCAGTAAATGCTTGACGGACTTGCTTTTGCAAGAATTCTTCTGTCCCTAAAACCAAATAGATAGGCTGAAATTTTTGGTCGCGTATTGCTTGTATTGCATTTTGAACATTCATAAAGAGACCTTCTTTTATTCCTGTGATTTTGTAATTTAAAATCATCCTATCACGAATAAAGCGGATTTTCTAGTTTTCTTTTTGCTGGGTTTGTTTCATTTTATGCGTAAAAAATTGCCAAGAGTAACGGATCATTCCTTGTTCATCTGTACGTAGATTTTGTATTTGATGATCATGTAAAATTTCAACTACCTCTGAATGAGGGTGGCCAAAGCGGTTATCTTTTCCACATGATATAATAGCCTGCTTAGGGTGTAGTTGTTCAATAAATTCTGGTGCTGTGGAACTGCGACTGCCGTGATGCCCTAACTTTAATACATCTGCTCGTAAAGCAGGATAATCTTGTATAACCTTTTTCTCTCCTGCTTGATCTAAGTCGCCAGTCATAACGAAATTCACTCCATAAATAGAACAAGCAATGACTAAAGAGTCTTCATTCTCGCCTTTGCCGATGTGTTCTGGGGCTAAAACATGAAGCTTTATTTTTTCTCCAATTTGATCTTTGCTGCCGATTTCCTTCACTTGTATATTTTTTTCCAATTTTTTTAAAAGTCTTTTGATATTTGTACTCTGATGACTACCTTTACCTAAGTATAAAGTCTTTACTTTAAACTCTTCTATTAATCTCTGCGCATCGCCCATATGGTCAGTATCACCATGGGTCAAAAATAAACCATCAATTTTTGATACCCCCTCCCCTTTTAAATAAGGAATTAAGGTGTACTCGGCATTTGTTCGATAACTTCTATTTTGCCAACCATCTTTAAAAAAATTGATCCTTCCTCCAGTGTCAATAACATAGACTTCTTTTTTTAAGGGCGTTTGAATCACAATACTATCTCCTTGCCCTACGTCAACAAAAGCAATGGACGTTTCTAAAGAGCATAGCTGGAAGATAATTAACGAAATAGTTGGGACAATTAGCCAACGTTTACGACAATTTTGGTAAATATATACGCCACTTAATAAAGCAATGATTGTTAAAATCAGGGGAGGCTGCCCTGTGATTAAAACAAAAGGTTTGGAAAATTGAAGGAATTGTTCCAGAAAATAAATGAATTTTTCTAGTAAAAGTTCCAAAAGACTAGGAGAAATTCCTAATATATTTAGTAGACAAGTTCCGATTAATACAGGCAAAAGGATGTGACTAAATAAAGGAATAAACAGAGCCGTTAGTAATCCAGCCAAAAGGGGTAATTCAAAAAATAGATACATAAGTAAGGGCGCAGCTAATAATGAAATTGCTTGTGATTGATGGAAATATTGCCGATGGTTTTTGGTATTCCTTTGTTGAAATAGAAACATCCAAGATATCCACAGAGATAAAATTCCAGAAAATTGCAATAAAGTTTTCGGCTCATATAATAATAATAAAAATACGACTATGCTAAAACGATCCAAACTTGAAAGATGAAAATTCATCTCTTTAAAAATCAATCGTAAGCTATACATCAAAGCGGCTCGCCAAACGCTGACAGTTTGTCCAAAAATTACAATGCTCAGACCAATAAGTACAAAAAAGAACAAGCTGAACTCGCTAAAAGTTAATCGTGTTTTTCGTATTAGATAAAATAACCAACCATAAAATAGATAAATATGCATACCCGAAATAGTAAATAAGTGTAAAATCCCTGCACTACTATATATGTCTTTAATTTGTTGAAAATTTTTATCCCGATAACCAAAAAGCAAAGAGGCAATATAGATTGCCGGTTTTTGTGAGAAATTGTCATATACCCAATCAATACAATAGGCTCGCCACTGCCGCAAATTAGCAAGCAAATTTAACGTACGTTTTCCTTTGATTTTTTCAATACGGAACGTCCCTAATTTATGATTAGAAAAAGCAAACCATTTCGCATCAAATCCATGTAAATTTCGCTTTTCTTCGTTTGGCAAAAAGACGCCTTCTGCTTGTATTTCTTTATTCCAGTTCGTCCGTTTTTGCCAATATTGCTGTTCTTTTTGACTAGTGACTTTGTATTGGCCATCGATTTTCCAATCGTTGATTTTTCCTTCAAAAGAAATAAGGTCGCCATTCACTTTAATCGTATCATTATAAATTTTAATATTCACAGTGGTATTTTCCTCAGTTGCTGGAGCTTTCTGTGGTAACTGATTTGTATGTGCCCTTAATAATAGAAAAAAGCTGCAAAAAATACATAGTAGTCCTAAAACTACTTGCTTTTTGCAGCAAATCCAAAATAAAAAGTAGAAACTAATAAGCAATAAAAATGGTTGATTCAGTAGATAAGCATTTAATAAACTAATAGCTGTGATAACAGGGAAAAACAGCTGATTTTTCCAGGAATAATCAACTGTGCTATTCATTCAGTTGACCAAAAGATAATTTTTCAAAATAATGAGGGTCAAGACTGACTTGATGAACAGATCCACCGATTTGATCAATTAATTCTAAAGCATAAGGATCGTTATGATAATTATTCAGATAATGGATTGTTTTAACGCCGGCTTGTAATAATGCTTTTGTGCACTGTAAACAAGGGAAATGCGTCACATAAATCTCAGCACCTTCAGTCGAGATACCAAATTTAGCACATTGCAAAATCGCATTCATTTCTGCATGAATGGTACGAATACAATGTCCATCAACTAGGTAACAACCTTCATCAATACAATGTTTATCCCCAGAAACAGAACCATTGTATCCTCCGGCGATGATCCGTCGGTCTTTAACTAAAGTAGCTCCTACCTCAAGACGAGTACAAGTACTGCGTAAAGATAAAAGTAACGCTTGGGCCATAAAATATTGATCCCATGGAATGCGTGGATCTTTCGCCTGTTGTTGGTCATTATAACCGTTGATAGAATCGTTTTTTTTATTATTCTCTCTCATCTATAGCCCTCCTTAATTTTCTATTTGGACACGAGTTGGACACGAAATTTGAACAAGCGTAGGATCAATTGGGTTATTGTATTCAGAGATTTTATCAAAATTAACAGCGTTGAGAGTGTCATTAAATAACAATCCATCCATTTTATTATTTAATTATAGATTTCTAATGTTGTCTTTAAATCCTTGTGACTAACCTGTATCATAATTCCTTTTAATGAAAGATTCCGTTCGGTTATTTAAGAGTATGAGCTATTAAAAATGCTTGTTCTAACCCATATACCACCCAAGAAATATCTCCCTTTGTAAAATAAGCACGATAATAAACAATGCATACCTTCTCTATATGCTACCACATTCATTTTAAATTGTGTACAGAGCTCCAAGTGGTTTTACTACTATCCATTCTATTTTTCAGTTTATTGTTTAGAAACTATTGAAGTTAAGCTAACTCAATAGTACTTTATGAATTAAATTTAAAATATAAGTTCTAAAAAACCGATTATCCCACATTTCTATCACCGTTCTAAAATGTTTGTATCTAAACATAATATCTATGACGTAGAAACATAAAGTAAAGAATAAGTATTTGGGCGATGCATTTTTACTACTAATAAATTGCTTGGAATTAAAGCCGCTGGTTTTCTAATAAGACCTCGTGTTTAAGTTTGGCTTCACTTAAAATGATGTTTTATGCTTACTCGTTTGTAAATTTTTAACTTTGTATCATGGCGACATATTCATTTTACTCTTATTAGATTAAAGTAGTTAATAACTTGCTATTTGATTTTCAAAGATCAAAAATATTTATTAAAGAAGTGAAAAGTCACTTCTTTTAATAAAATGCTTGGACCAAGAATCAATTCTTTAATTATGTTTTACCATGTATTGTCATCAATTAAAATAGTATGTAAAAAAATGAGTCAGTAAATGAGAAAAATAAGGAACTTTATCAATTAAAGAAAAAGATTTTGTATAATAATTAGGTGATTTATAGAGGTCGTTAGGAAGTCTTTCTAGTTCGTAAAACAATTTGCACCTTTAATATGGAGCTACTTTTATTAGTTCATCACTTGAAACATGCTTATTGGTTAATTTTTATCGGTTTTGAAATTTCTATTATCTACTTTAAATTATAAATTCTAGTTTTATAGAAGA
>NZ_BCPY01000059.1 GCF_001544195.1 Tetragenococcus solitarius NBRC 100494 | reverse complement strand
ACAAAAATAAGGTTTTAACATTATTTTATTATTTATCAATTGTTCATAAAAATATCTTTCGCGCCAGTTACGAATTCTTTGAGCTGTTGTTTTGCTATTCGTATAAGCAATTAATTCTCTGGTGTTTTCTTCTGGGCTTCTTCCAGCCATTCTGGCGACAAGCTCTTCTAGCAAATCAATATTCATCGCTTTTGCGCCATAGATCCATCCTTCACGATAAACTTTTTCGGACTCAATAATTAAACCATCCATATCAAAAATAACAGCTCGTAAATCTTTAGACATCCGTTGTAAAACCTCCTATTGCACCTTTACTTTTGACTACTAGCTACAAGACAAAAAACTAACAAATAACACAGACTATCTTTAAAAAGTCTCGATGTATTTGCTAGTCTTTAAGTATTATTTATCAATTAAAATTCATCTTCATCTTCTTCATCAGTAGAAGCTGATAACGCATTCCAATTTTCTATACCTTGCTTCCCTTGTTCTACTATAGCTTGTACTGCTTCACCAATATTTGTATCGATCAATTGATGATTGATCGCTTCTAAAACCATTGGAAAGTTGACACCTGAAATAAGATGCACTTGACTTTGCAAATGCTCATCTAACTTACTAGTGGCTAGAACGGTCTGATTGTATGGACTAGCACTCAGTAAGTCAGCCAATATGATAACACCATCGTCATCATCAACTTTATGAATTGCCTTAGCGATTTTATCACCTAACTCGTCAACTGCATCCCCTAAATTTAAATTGACTGTTTCTAAGCGTTCAACTGAACCGATAACAACACTAGCAGCATCCTTAAATCCGTCACTTAAACACCCGTGTGTAGCAATCACAATTCCTATCAATAACTTTACCTCCTTTCGATTTGTTTAAAAAATGCATCTAGCTTGGTAAAATTTACTTTATTTATTTTTCTAGATTTCAAAGTCTCTTTACTTAAAAATAGACGACGAATTTCTTCGCTGTTATTGGTGAGCGTAAGTAAAAATTTACAATTTGCTTCAAGACTCCCATCTATTTTTTCTGCGAAATAATTCTGGTATAGTTGTTTTTCTTTATTTGTCACAACAGATAAATTATCCGTGCCCCCAATAGTGTCTAATACATATAAAGTCTGCGTATTTTTATTAAGCTTTGCTAAAATTTTTTGTATCGATTTATCCCCTTGGCAACCATTATCATAAAAAGCAAAAGCAAACTTCGATTGCGGATGGTCAGCTATATATTGTAATAAGAACAAGATAGAAGAATTATTCCGAATCGTGTTATTCCTTTCTGGCCAGCCTCTAGTTATTTTACCAAAAGTCCAAAAATAAATGATATAAAAGAGCACAAGAAGAGCTGTTTTAAAAGTAAACGCACTATTAAAAACAGGAATGCTAACATAATAAGTCAATATTACCCCTAAAATAAGCATAAGTATCGCAAAAAAAACAATAGGATAAGTTGTTTTTTTCCGTTGGTTTTTGGTGTCAAAAAAATTGTAAGCTCCGTAATAGACGGCTGGAGTATCATAATAAGTAGCTAAAACATATCGTGCTTTTTCCAAATTTCCGACCACAATATGATAGCTATTTTTATCCTCCTTATCTCCTCTAAGCTCTACATCATCTCGAATAGCAGTTAAATCAGTCAAAAAACTCTGCAAAAATTTTTTCTTTTGTTTTTTTGTATACCTTACTTTAAAAAGATAATTATAGCGGACGACCCAATCATTAAATTGTTCTACATTAACCATATGTTAGCATCCTATCTAATTATTTAAATTTTGCCAGTACTTCTTTTAATGACACTTTTGTATCTGAAGGTGTTGTCTGGAAATAAATATTCTCTACACCATAATCTTCATTCAATTCTTTTAACTTCATCGCATCTTCTTTATTTAAATATACAGCTTTTGTTACTTTAATATCTTTTTCAGCATCTTTTTGTGCAATACCACCAATATTCAGCTCTTTCATTGGTATTCCATGCTTCACTAATTCGTAAATAACATCAACAGTTTTTGTAATAAGGATGCAACTATATTCTTTAAAATCAAACTCATCCCAATAATATTTACACTTATCTGTTGTCATTACAATTGTTTTTTGTCCTGTTCTTCCGCCAGCACTTTTGTACAAACTTTTCATGAACTTATCCTTAGCAACAACGTCATCTACGACAAAAATTGAATTAACACCATTTCTTTGTGACAATGTCATCATTACCTGTCCATGAATAAGCCTCTCATCTACTCTTGCTAAATTAACAACACCCATATAAAATTCTCCTTTTTTCTACAAAATCCCAACTGCAGCTAACACAATTAAAATAGCAGTCAACCATAACAACGCTTGAGTAACTTTTAATCCTTTTTTATTGTAGTAGAAGTACACACCCATTACAGTAGCTAGGGGTAAAAGACCTGGAACAATTTCATCAAGTATATCTTGAATCACAAATTCTCTTCCTGAAAGTGAAAACTGCAAGGAAGATTCTACTTCAATATAGCTACCAGCTAAAATGCCCATCATGAAAAGCCCTAAGATTGATAAGATATCAATCATTGTCTTAATACCCGCGCTTTCCATCAAACTTGTTGCGTTTCTCCCTAATGTAAATCCTTGCCTTGCAAAAAATAAGCCAATAGCAAATTGATAACTTGCAAATAAAATAAACGGAATCAATGCTCCTAAAGGACTCCCATTTTGAGCCCAGGGTACAGCAATTGCGATAAAAATATACTGAATGGTTCCTGAATCGATCGCATCTCCAATACCAGCTAATGCTCCCATCAAACCTGCTTTTGTGTTATACATCAAGTCATCAGTCATCGTCACTTCTTCATTATCATGCTCTTGGCGTGCCCGTTCTTGTTCCATCGAGGACATTAAACCAGTGATGATTCCTCCGCCCCATGTTAATTGCGTATTAAAAAATAACAATTGCCGTTTATAAGCTGCTTTGAGCTGTTCGTCATCTTTATATAACTTTCTCAAAATAGGCATTAAACCATAAAGTAATGCAGGTGCAATATATCTTTCAAACGAATGTGGAATTTCGTTAGCAAAGTGCCATCTTAAATAAGACTTTGCAACATCTTTTTTTGTAATTTCTTCAGGTTTGCTAACATTGTTTTCGTTATTTTCAGCCATTGTTTTTAACCTCCTCAAAAGTCATCATCGTCATCGTCGTCAAAATCATTACCATTTGTCGTTGCTGTAGCTTTTTGATTTCCGTCACCCCTGCCATTTTTTGCAAAAACAAAAATTAAAGCAATCAATGTACCTAAGATTGCATACGTAACCATAGTAATTTCTAATTCAGCAAAAATTACACTCATAAAATATGCTAACAAGAAGAAAACTAAATAATCTTTTCTCCCTATAACATAAATAGTAGTTGCAATACCAATGGCAGCTAGTCCACCACCGACAACTTCAAGAACATGCAGAATGACCGTTCCTTCTAATGCAGAAATAACATCAGCAATAACTGGCGCTCCCCAATATAATGCAACAAACATTAATGGGACAAATAAAAGAAAAGAAGCGATCGTTGGTAACCAGATAATAGACCTTTGGATGGCTTTGTCGTCTAACTTTTCAACAGCACTGTCCGTATATTTTCCTAAGAATGTATTAATAAAAAACCTAAATTGATATAAGTAGCTTCCTAATAAACCAACTGGCACAGCGACTGAAATAGCTGCCTCTGGTTGCAGACCACCCAGCAATGCGACTGGTACAGCCACACCTGCTGCTACTGCAGGTTCAGAAGGCATTTGTCCTCCTGGAGAAAAAACACCCATATAAATAAGTTGAATGCCAGCGGTTATAACCATTGCTTGCGCTATATCATTCATTACAACTCCACAGAATAGTCCTGTCATTAATGGGGAGAAACGTAAAGTTAATGTAGCCCCACCACCAAGCCATCTAGACATAATTGAAGCAACCCATAATGCAATTAGTAAACTTTGTATTACCGTTAATGTACCCAAAATTACTCCTCCTTGCTCACTGTTTATTTATATAATTTTCTAAACTAAACATTGCTTTTTTTAACTTTTCAGTATCTATTTCAATAGGAATCAAATGAACTTTTGCTTTGCTATTAATAAAATTCGTAATATTATCACTCGCTTCATCAGAAATAGGTGTCAATTTCATATCGGACAAAGAACGTGGCAAATTTAAAGAAGCGTAAAAAGGTAATAGTTCATCGATAAATGACCATCTTTCTTCAAGCGCTAATTGATATAAAATCCCATACGCAACTTTTTCTCCATGTAAAAAGTCATGGCTTGCAGGTAAATATTTAGAAATAGCATCGTGCATGGCATGTGCTGCTGCGTTCCTAGCATATTTATCCCCTAGACCGCCAACTAATCCCGCGACTGCAAAAACAATTTCAGACAAATTTACAAACTCATCAGAAACAATATTATTTTCCATATCCTTAATTGCTTGATCGCTATAGTCTAAAATAGCATTTTTACACAAAACTGATGTATATTGCGCGGTTTGCAGGAAAGGGAAATCTTTTAACGAACTTTGTTTCAAAATTAAGTCCGATTCATACCATTTGGCAATTGTATCTGCTAAACCTGCGACAAAATATCTAGTTGGAGCATCAATAACAAGGTAAGGGTCTGTAATGAAAAATGCAGCTTGTCTTAAATAGTGTTCAGATTTGCCTTCAGATTCCCCAGATTCCTTATACATAACCGAAAGTGGTGTCCAAGGGGCACAGTTACTAGCTAATGTAGGTATCACACCACAAGGTAAGTTAACAACATGCGCACTATATTCCACCAAATCTGCTAGTTTGCCTCCTCCTACACCCACAATGAAACTAATATCATTTTCTTCGACTTGTTTAGCGATTAATTCAGCTCCATAGTAACTACATTCTCCTGTATATTTATGGTAGATAAATTCGTATCTGCTATCCGATAGGAAAGTCATAAAAGGTTTAGCTTTCTCCCATGAAATTTCTCCATGAACAACCAAAATTTTCTCTGCACGATATTCATCTAAAATTTGTGGTACAAACTCATCAATAGCTCCTTGCGAGTATTTATAAAATTCTGGCCCTGCTTTTACTTTCAAGTCTTGTAACATTTTTATACCACCTCTTGTAAAATATATTTACTTTTATCTTGTACGGAACGTTCTGGTAATTTTCCTTTTACAACACATTCACAATCAGTCACGCACTTGTCTCCCATATTTTCTAAACACTCCATGGTATAAGCTGAAGTATGAGGAGTTAAGACAACGTTTTCATTTTTTAGATAAGGATGTGTAGAATCACCTGGTTCATTTTCTAGTACATCAGTTGCTAAACCAGCAATTTTTCCTGTTTTTAATCCTTCGGCTATCGCTTTTTCATCTAATAAAGCACCTCTAGAGCTATTTGAAATATAAACATGTTCTTTCATCTTAGCTATTTCATCAGTGGAAATCATATGATAATTTTCTTCGGTTAAATTAGCACATACACAAATAACATCTGATTTTTGTAATAATTCATCTAGTCCTACTTTCTCCACACCAAATTGAGCTAATTCTAATTTTGATTTATATGGATCGTAACCAATGGTTCGACAACGAAAGCCAAGTCGAAGTGATTCTGCAACACAACTTCCAGTATTTCCTACTCCAATGATCCCAGCTACTTTTCCATATAATGTATTTCCAACAAATTTTGCTCGATCCTGCCAGCGATTATTCCTTACACTTTGCTGTGATTGCGAAGTTTTACGTAAAATATTCATCAAATTGGTAATGTTGTTTTCCGCAACAGCATCTCTTTCTACTAAAGCTGAAACAATTGATACAATCGTGTTATGTTCTCTAGCAGCAACAAGATCAATATTGTTATAGCCAATTCCATGACGACTAATTAATTTTAGCTCATCTTTAAAATCGAAAAATTCTTTTGTGAAAAATGGAGTAACGCTGGAAATGATAATGTTGTACCCATGTAATCTTTTAGCAAGCTCCTCCCCTCTTATTCCACTCTCAAAAGTAAAATGTTGTACTTCTCCAAGTTTTTCCAAGCGTTTCATATGATCGGTAAAAATTTTTCCAAAACTACTTGAATTAACAATAGCAACTTTATTTTCAGCCATTAAATCTACTTCCCATCTTTTTCAAAAGTTTTATGTCCGCCAAATCCTTGTCTTAGAGTAGAAACAACTTTATTAGTAAAGCTATCTTCTATTTGGCTAGCGTTACGTACAAATAAAGAATTAGAAATGATTGGGACTGGCACCCCTAGTTTTAATGCTTCCTCAATTGTCCATTCAGCTTCACCACTGGCATTGACTTTTCCTTTTATCTTTTCTAACTTAGGATCTAATGTAAAACTCTTAACTAATAATTCCATTAGCCAACTCCTAATAACTGAGCCATGATTCCATACTTCAGCAACTGCCTCATTATCAAATTTATATTCAGAAGCTTGCAAAATATCAAATCCCTCACCAATAGCTTGCATCATGCCATACTCTATTCCGTTATGCACCATTTTCAAATAGTGACCAGCCCCCGCTTCTCCTGCATAAATATAACCGCTTTCACAAGCAAGCGATTTAAAAAAAGGTTCCATAATATTGAAGGTTGGTTTATCTCCTCCAATCATCAAACAAGCACCATACCTTGCGCCTTCTATTCCGCCAGAAGTCCCACAATCAAGAAAAGAAATACCTTTTTGCTTTAGTTTTTTATAATTTTTCACGCTATCATGATAATTAGAATTCCCACTATCAATAACGATATCTCCATCGTTTAAATTTAAACTCAACTCATCTACCAAATGGTTTGTAATTTCTCCTGAGGGAAGGCTAATAAAAATTATTTTTCTACTTTCTAAACGGGCAAGAAGATCTTTTAAAGAATTTTGCACTTTTACTTTCTTTTCTATAGCGAATTTACGTACTTTCTCATTTACGTCAAAACCAATAATATCCCATTTGTCATCTATTAAATTTAGTGCCATGTTTAGCCCCATTTTACCAAGTCCTACAAATCCTACTTTCACTAAGTTATCCTCCTGTATGTTATAATTTATATATATATTACGATTAAAGTATAGCAAATATTTTTTTCTATGTAAAGGCTTTAAAAAATAAATTTTATTTTTTATTCATTTTATGGTAAACTTTTTTTATATTAGGAGTGGGTTATTTATGGTCGAAACTTATTTGACAAAGATAATAAAACAGCACTATCATACATTTAGTGATACTGAAAAAAAGGTCGCTGACTACTTTTTGGAAATTGGAAATAACGCAGTAGCAAAGACGATTGCTAATATTTCTGATGATATTGAAGTTTCACAAGCAACGATCTTTAAATTTGTAAAAAAAATAGGTTTTAATGGTTTTCAAGATTTCAAAATTTCTATTGCAAGAAATGCTAATTCATCTGTAATTGATCCTTCAATTATTGCGTACACTGATATTGATGAAAACGACTCAAGTTATCAGATAGCCAGCAAGGTCATCAATGCAAACATAGCTTCGATTAATAATTTTATGCAATCAATCACCGAAGAAAAGTTAGATAACATTTTATCTATGATATATAATTCTGAAACCATTCATTTTTTTGGTATTGGTGGTTCTTCTGTAATCGCTTTTGATAGCTATCAAAAATTTTTGAGAACGAAGTATAGTTGTGATTATATATTTGATTACCACCTACAATTAATGTACACAACAAAGTTGACCGATAAGGATCTGATTTTTTTATTTTCACATTCGGGTCAAAGCATCGAAACGCTAAATTTAGCTAAAGAAATTGCTAAAACATCTGCAAAATTAGTTGTTTTAACTGGTAATTCAACATCTGAATTAATTAATCTAGCTGACGAAACAATTATTGCTTATAGCGAGGAGTCAAAATTTCGTACAGAATCTTTATCGGCTAGAATTTTGTATTTATCTTTAATGGACATATTTTATGTTAATGTAATGTACCATGACAATGTTGACAGTTATAAATCTATGGACAATATACGTTCGGCATTATCTGTGAGCAAAACAGACAATGACTATATATTATAAAATTCAGAAAGGATAACAATGGAAATGAATAGTTTTTTCAAAAAATTAGAAAGCGAACACTTTTTGCCTTTATACACAGTTACATCGATGGAATATCTTGCTAAAGCAGAAAATATTTTAAAGAACAATAACCTTAGTTTTATTGAGATAACTTATAGAAGCGAACTAGCAAGTAAAGCTATCAAACAATTGTCCGAAAGCGATGAATTGATCGTAGGTGCTGGGACGGTTCGTAGTTTAGACACTGCCAAAGAGGCGGTTGAAAATGGTGCAAAATTTATTGTTACTCCTGGCTTTAGTGATGAAATTGTTACGTATTGCATAGAAAAAAATATTCCAATATTGCCTGGAACTGTTACTCCATCTGAAATTATGCGCGCGCAATCGTATGGTCTTAAGGTAGTGAAATTCTTTCCTGCTAATGTTTATGGCGGACTTGATGCGGTTAAGTCTCTTAGTGGTCCGTTTTCTGATATTAAATTTGTGCCAACAGGCGGAGTAAATAAGACCAATTACCAAGAATTTATTGAAAATCCTAATATTCTAGCCATTGGCGGTTCTTTTATTCTTTCGGAAAAAGCTATAATAAAAGACGAAGGTTTTTCGGCTGAGCAATCGTTAGCGGAATTAGTGGCGCCATATGCAGATTGATAGTTTTTAAGAGAATAAACACAATTGACAACAGCCCCTATTTTTTACAAAAAAGCAACTGTACAAGAGAAGTTATTG
>NZ_BCPY01000058.1 GCF_001544195.1 Tetragenococcus solitarius NBRC 100494 | reverse complement strand
ATCTGTCTTTTTATAAACAAACGTGCTTTCTGCCATTTTTAAGCATTAATAGTAAATGTATATTTATGTCCTTGCGTCAAGCTTTGATAAAATCCTTCGCCTGTATAAAGCTGAAAAACTTGAACACTTTGACGATCAGCTTCATCTGGATAAACTTGGTCAATGTATGGGTTGTCTGCCAGTACCTCTTGCAGTTTTTCTTTCCCTAATTTTCGCACTTTGCCTTCAATCCGTATCACTTGGATTAAGTACTCTTCTTCTAAAAATCCTGTAATAGCAACCTTAGGGTTAGCCTGTAATTGTTGATAAAAATTAGTCTTCGGGCTGGTCATAAAAAAGACGCCTTCTTCACTCGCCACACCGATGTTGATATGACGGGCATGAGGTTGACCATTTTCATCCACGGTCGAAAATACAGCTACCTTCATATCTTTTTCGAGTATCTTCATAATGTCTTGGATCTCCATGTCTGTTCCTCCTCATACTGTTTTCTCTTCTTACTTCAACTAAATTGCGAAAACAATTTTGTGATGTTTTTCATCAATTTTATTCTAGTATAACAGATTTACCTTGTGAATTCGTTAAAAATCCACTAAAAATTAAGCAATAATTTTTTCACTTGTTAAAACTGCTTAAAGGAATATTGCCTTACTTTTTATTATAGTTTTATTAGAAAGTAAAAATTTCTTTTCATAACGAATTGTTTTCACAAATAGTAGCTGATAGACTCGTGGGTATACTTATTTATTTTAATTTTTTAAGGAGGAGTTGAGAATGGACGAGTTAGGAAACCAGAAGAACAAAGGTTTTTTTGGTTGGGTTGAACGAATCGGAAATAAATTACCCGATCCTGTCGTTTTATTTATTATCTTAGCTGCAATTGTTGTCGTAATATCAGGGATCGCAGGTGCCAGCAATTTAAGTGTGGAATATTTTGATGCTGCCGAAGGGAAAAATACCACAGTAGAAGCTGTTTCTTTACTATCAGCTGAAGGTCTAAATCATATATTCAATTCTGCTGTCGATAATTTCACTGGTTTTGCGCCTTTAGGCACCGTTCTGGTGGCCATGCTTGGTGTTGGTGTTGCAGAATGGACCGGCCTGATTGCTTCTACTTTAAAACGTCTCTTATCTAATGTACCTGCTTTTCTACTTTCAGCGGCTGTCGTCTTTGCGGGAATTATGTCAAACATCGCTTCAGATGTCGGTTATATTGTTATTATTCCTTTAGGTGCACTTATTTTTGCTGGGGCAAGACGGCATCCACTTGCTGGTTTAGCCGCTGCTTTTGCTGGGGTATCCGGCGGGTACTCGGCGAATCTTCTGGTAGGACCCGTAGATGCCATCGTTGTGGAAATCGCCAACGCAGCATTGAGTTCTGCCGGCATTGATTATGAAATGTCGATTACAGCCAATTGGTACTTTATGATTGCTTCGGCCTTTTTATTGACGATTGTCGGAGCTTTCGTTACAGATAAGTTTGTAGAACCACGGTTAGGAGAGTATAAAGGAGACTACCGTCCTGACTTTGAACCGTTAACAAAAGATGAATTAAAAGGATTACGTAATGCTTTAATTGTGCTAATTATTTATGTCATTATTATGGGCTTTTTAATGTTCCCACAAGGCGCTTTGTTTAGAAGCTACGATGAAGCTTTGGGGACAGAATCCATTAACAACTTCCTAGCAACGGGGTTACTTTTAGCTATTTTCTTATTATTTGTGTTGCCTGGTTTAGCCTACGGCGTCACTGTCGGTAAAATAAAAAATTCCTCCGACTTTGTAAAAGGAATGTCTGAGGCAATGAGCTCGATGGGAAATTATATTGTGTTAGCTTTCTTTGCAGCTCAATTGATCGACTATTTCAATTATACAAACTTAGGAACCATTCTCGCCGTATCGGGTGCAGATTTATTAGAGTCTATCCATTTGACTGGCTTACCATTAATTTTAGGGTTCATTATCGTAGCCGGATTTATTAACCTGTTTATTGGTTCCGCCTCTGCCAAATGGGCTATCTTGGCTCCGATTTTTACACCAATGCTTTATAATTTAAATATAGCGCCTGAAATGACTCTTGTTGCTTACAGAATTGCGGATTCTTCTACAAATGTTATTTCGCCTTTATTAAATTATTTCCCGATGATTTTAATTTTTGCACAACGTTATGATAAAAAAGCGGGCATCGGTACTTTAGTATCGACCATGTTAGCCTACTCTATGGCATTTCTAGTGTCTTGGACACTTCTACTTGTTATCTGGTTCCTCTTTAGTCTTCCTTTAGGTCCCGGTGCAAGTCTAACACTATAAACACTAAAAAGTACTTTTGACGATTTAATCGTCGAAAGTACTTTTTATTTTTTCCATTCACCTACAATCCAACTATTTATAATAATGAATCTAGATTAGCTAACATATTTCACCATTATGGGATGCTCAAGACAATTCTTCAAATTCTCACTTTGCCAGTGCATACCTATCACTTTATTATTACATTTAATCTTGTGTTTTTCTTCTTTTGTAGTAAAAACAAACGTACTTGCAAGTCCTCCTTTTTTAAAAGAAATATCGACAATATCTTTATAAGAAATGACCTCGATTTTTTCTTTTAAATCTCCTGTCATAGAGAGCAAGATCAACGTTAAATGATCTTTTCCAAAAATAATAATATACTGTTTCATTGTTAAAGCGCCAAAAGCTCCTAATAAAAATGAATCAATCGCCGTAGCATCTTTTCTACCATAGAGTATATACTGCCAATGGATATAATCAATGTCATGCTCTTTTGCGTAAGCAGTAATATTTTCAAGTTTTGTTGAATTATTCATAAAATCCCTCTTTTTCAGAAAACTTTCGCAGCAGTATTATAACCAATTTTTTTATATAATAATAAAAACAAAAAAAGTAAAACGTTTCTTATGGAGGATAGCCCTATTAACAGATGGTTTTTCCATCATTTTAGCAATATCATTCCCTCTTGCCCTCAAGAACTAGGATTCTTTTACCTCGCTAACGATTTATTTCAATTATAAAAAAACAAACAAATATAATCATATCTTGCTTTTATCAATAGTTCTATTCTTTTATAAAGCAAATCACAAAGCCTTTCTTGTATTATAAGAGATCGTCGATTATACTTAAATTAAATAACATAGTTTGCCGCAGTTAGTCAAATTTATTTTCCTAAAGCCTTATACAGATGTTGTCCTTTATTTTGCTCTTTCTAATTGTTTTATCAGCAAAGTTCATAAGGAGGGAGATAGAATGGGTTATCTTAGAGATATCGCTATATCTATTGTCATTTATGGTTTTTTCGGTTTTGTTTGGTTTGGCTGGGCTTTAGAAGGTCCGAAATCTTCTTGGAAAAAATATTTAGCCATTGCTTGTGGAATTTCATTTTTGGTTGGGCTATTGGGTGTTTACTTTGTCTTTGTCAATCAAAACGAGGCAAGTGCCTTGATGGAAACTACACTATCGAACTGGTATTATTTAACCGTTATCTTTGAGTTTTTACTTGGTGGAATTGTTGCGTACGTATTGTACAAATTGAATCTAGAAGACTACATCGCTCCTTGGATTTGTCTGATTGTCGGTCTCCACTTCTTTCCTTTAGCTTATATTTTTCAAGACCTCACAATGCTCTTACTGGCACTTTTATTGGTAATTACTTCAGCCTTCACAGTTAAACGCATGAAATTCATCTCTTATAAAGCAAGCGCAATAACTGGGATTGGAGCCGGAAGTACATTGCTATTGTTTGCCTTATTTAACATTCTTCGTCTTATACTAGCTTAAATTTCGTGATAGCCCCAAAAAGCCGGAAAACAAAAATTACTATGATAACTAGGATTCTTTGTTTCCGGGTTTTATCTTTCAGAAAACGTATAATAAATTAACGATTATCTTTTCTATTTTCTGCTTGTTTACGTAATTGCTTTTGAGCTTTTTTAGAGCCACGGTCAATATCTCTATTAAATTTTCTTTCATGAAAATCAACAAAAAGTTGTTCTAAATCGTAGTTTTCCGGGTATAGGTGCTCTCTAGATATTTCTAGTGTCAAACGCTTCAACAGTACCGTATAAAATTGTTTGTTTATAGAAATTTGTGCATGATCATGATCTTGATAGCTATAAAAAAGACCACTTTGCTTTAATTCCTGACTCCAAACACGATCCCCTTTTTGAAAAACAGGCTGAGAGGAAGCTTCTTTTATAGGACGTTGTGTTTTTTTCCGCTCAATTTTTGCCGTCGTATAATTTTTATCTACCAAATACTGTCGCGCACTCTGCAAAATTTCCGGATAAATTTCCATTTTTTGAGCAATCCAAAAGGCGTTACTTTGTCCTACTTGATTGAGTAAAAGTTGATATTTTGGGGTTAAAGTTGCTGAATCAAAGGCCATAGCCGCCGTTTGAAAATCTTCATGATTCAAAGCAAAATCTTTAATCTCGCCGTAATGGGTGGTAGCAATAATGGTAGCTTTCTTTTTATACATATATTCCATTGTAGCAATCGCTAGAGCAGCCCCTTCATTAGGCTCTGTCCCACTACCAAATTCGTCTAATAAAATAAGAGTATTGTCCGTGATTTGATGTAAAATATAGCTGATATTTTGCATATGGGCAGAAAAAGTACTCAACGAGTTTTCCAAACTTTGCTGATCACCAATATCAATGAAAATTTTCTTGAAAACTCCTATCGAGGAATTTCCTCCATGGTTCACACACAACCCAAATCCTGTCATTAAGCAAACCAAGGCAATCGTTTTTAATACCACTGTTTTTCCTCCAGCATTGGGGCCAGTAATAATTAATCCCCGATTGTCTATTCCTAAAGTCAAATCTAGCGGGACTGCATCTTGCAATAATGGATGCTTTACTTGGTCGAAAATAAGTTCTTCTTGCTCATTTATTGCGATCTTTTGACCATCGATGCTCTGACTATATTTTCCCCGAGCAAAAATACTATCCAGCTCCACCACAATATCTATACAATAACCAATCGCCGTTGCTTGTTCAGCGATCATTCCTGTTAATGTCGCTAAGATTTGATAAATCTCTGCTGTTTCTTCACTTTTCGCAATAATTAATTGATCATTTAACTTGCGTACACTCTCCGGTTCAATAAAAACAGTAGTTCCTCGATTGGATCGCTCAATAATCGTCCCTGCGATTTTTGATTGAAAGGTGGATTGAATAGGTAAAGTATAGCGGTCCTCTTTTTTTACAATCAGTCGGTCTTGCACCCAGCCATTTGCCGTTGCTTTTTTCAACAGCTTATCACAACTTTTTTCAATCCTTGCCTGGATGTCAGTTATTTTTCCACGGATTTTCTTTAATTCTCGTGAAGCCTCATCTTTCACACGATTTCCATCGACTTTTTCTTGAATAGACGCAATAATCTTCTTAAATTCTGTTAGATCATTTGCATAACGAAATAAAGTTGGCGTCTGATATTGATTTTTTTCGAAAAAAGCTGCTATCAAATGGAAAGAACGTAAAAAATCACTGTATTCAGTTAATTCACTTGCTTCCAAAATAGCGCCCTTTTCAATTTTCTTTGATAAATATTTGATTTGGCTTAAACCCATGAATGGAACGTGCTGATTCGAATTTAAGATTGCCAAGGCTTCTTCTGTTTCAGTTAACCTTTTTTGCACCACCTTATAACTACTAGCAGGCTGCTTGTCTGCTAACCGTTCTTTCGCATAATCACTAATACACCGATCAATAACGTTTTGTTTAACTTTTGTAAATTCAGTTGCTTCATATAAAGCTGAGTTCATTTTTTATATCCTTTCTTATTTGAAATAAGATACCCTAAAAGCAACGAATTCACTCGTTTTCTTAAAAAATGATTTTAACTTTTGAAATTTTTCATTGTTGTGGTTAATATTAAAGACTATTCGAAGTAAAGAACACTACGCCTCGCTTTCGCTCGCCCTAGTACTGTTCATCTCTTCGCTTACGCTTCGATCTCATCAAGGTCTAAGCGACAAGTCGCTAAGGTCTTGAAGGAATCTACTCTCAGCTCCCTTTGGTCACTGACTCGTAGTGATTCGGTTTGGGGAACTACGCTCGTTCCTCTCGCCTAGTACTGTTCATCATCTACTTTCAACTCCCCTTGGTCGTTGAATCGTAGAGATTCACAGCAAAAAAAGAGAGACAGGAAGCCCTATCACCCTTCTAACATTCATTGATTTACCAGGTATCTAAAGGCATAACAAATAAGCTTGCCAAAATTTTAGCTTATTTGTATTCAATTGCTAATTTTAGATACCTGCGACACTCATCAAGCAACCTCTTTCTTTAGAAAACGAGTTTTATTTCCTTTTATTCTAAGATAATTTCTACTACTTGTCAAAAATAGCTAATCGTTACCAAGTAAAAAGCGATTTAATGAACAGATAGCACTGGACTTTTATCAGTATAAAATAAATGTGCTACACATTTACAATCAGAAGAGCCAAATCCTTTTGCTGGTATACTTGCGTTATTTTCCTGCTGCAAATGGGCAAATAGCTGACATTCTCCTAGGTTCCCTGGATAAGTCTGCACTTCTTCTATCTGTAAATAAGGACGCAAATAATCAAGATGCCACTGTTGTTTTTTATCTACTTGAATATGTCTGTTTATCCTAGATTGAATATTACGCTTGGCACTTCCAACATAAACATAATAACCTTTTTCAAAAGAAAAATTTCCCAATTTTCCTATTTGGATATTTTCCTGTTTTTCGGTTAAAAAACCCTTTATAGCATAAAGCGTATGCGTTTCTTGTATTGAACATTTCATTTTTTACCTTCTTTTATAAATCGTTATCCTAACTTTTATTATAGCAAAAACGATGTTAATTCGTTGAAAAATAAAAATCGTTTATTTAATATTTTCTTCTTAAATTACATTTTTTATTAATATTGCTTACACATACTTCTACTATCTTTTTATTCTATGATAAACTAAACCGAAGTATGAATAAATTTTCTGTTTAGAGGAGTCTTTTGGTAATGATCAAAAGTTTTTTACAAAAAAACAAATGGTATATCATCGCAAGTTTTTTTATTCCCGTCATTGTAATGGCTATTATCTATTTAACAATTGGTATCTATCCAGGAAGTGACCGAAGTGTTATGGCTAGTGACGCTTTCTCGCAATTTTCTAATTTTCATGCAAGTTTTCGTAATGCTTTGCTTGGTAAACAAAGCTTTCTTTATACTTGGAATGCTTCCTTGGGTTTAAATTATCTTTCCTTAATTTCTTATTATCTAGGAGGTTTCTTTACTCCGCTTGTACTGTTTTTTCCTAATCAGCTAATGCCAGATGCTCTTTATTTCCTAACATTAATCAAAATAGGCAGTGCTGGATTAAGCTTTTGGTTTTATGCGTCTCATACTTTCAAAATTCCAACAATAGGTCATGTCACATTATCTATTTGTTATGCACTAATGTCTTTTATTACTGCCCAATCTGAACTTATTATGTGGCTAGATGCTTATGTATACTTACCGCTAATTATCTGGGGTATCGATCGCATTCTACAAAAAGGTAAACCAAAACTTTTATTTATTAGCTACTTTATGTTATTTTTCACTAGCTTTTATCTAGGTTTTATGATTGGTATTTTCTCTGTTCTTTACTTTTTAGTTCAACTAATTAAAAACTGGAAGAACAATAAAAAAAGAATTCTGCCTTATTTTGTCACATCTTTTTTAGCCGGCGGTGCTTCGATGATAATCATCTTACCGGCACTGTTAGATTTACGTTCAAATGGTGAGGAATTAACTCAAATTACTAGTTTCAAAACAGAAGCAACCAGTGGTTTTGACTTTTTTATTAAAAACATGATAGGTGTCTATGATACTACCAAATATGGTTCGATTCCTTTTATTTATATTGGTTTATTGCCCCTGGCCTTTTGTGTTTTTTATTTTTTAATCAAAGAAATTTCTTTAAAAGACAAACTTCTTTACGCTGTATTAATTATTCTATTAATTGGAAGCTTTTACTTTATTCCTTTAAATTTATTCTGGCATGGTATGCATGCTCCAAACATGTTTTTATTCCGTTACGCTTTCTTGCTGTCTTTTACAGTGATCATGTTAGCCGGTTTCGGCTGGGAAAAATTAAACCCAATAAACGAAAAAAGACTGCTTTTTTCGTTTAGTTTCTTAGGAATTGCTTTTGCTTTAACCTATCTTTTTGTTTATCAAACCCGCGATTATTTAGAACCTATTTCGCTAATTCTAACTTTAGCTTTTTTGGTTGTTTATTTTATCATTTTTTTCTCTTTTTACTCCAAACGTTTTACACTTAAGCAATTGATTTTATTTCTATTATTATTTGTTACCGCGGAAATGACAATTAACACCAATAGTATGTTAAGGGGAATCCTAGATGACTGGAACTACGCTTCACGTGAGTTATATACAAAGCCTTACCCTGCAATCAATCAACTTATTGGACAAACAAAAGCGGAAAATGACACCTTTTATCGTTTAGAAAATCTTGACCCAGTTTCTGCCAATGATAGTTTTAATTACGGCTATAGCGGAATCAGCATGTTTTCGTCTATTCGTAACCGACACACTTCGGGCTATATGAATATGCTTGGTTTTCGTTCAAGAGGAACAAGCTTAAATATCCGTTATCCTAATAACACATTATTAATGGATAGTTTAGCTGCCGTTAAATACAATTTATCCAAACAGCCAATCAATAAATATGGCTTCCGGCAAGAAGCTAGCAGCGGAGATTATCAACTGTATAAAAATCGTAACGCTCTACCATTGGGCTTTTTGACAGATCCAGCAATTCATAAAGTAACCCAGGTCGAAAATGATAATTTAGCAAATCAAACGAATTTAATGAATCAACTGGCTAACACAAGAGAGACATTTTTCCGATTCCACCCGATTACAATTACTCATTTAAATAACGTAACTGTCAAAAAACAGGGAACACGTACAAATTTTATTGAACAAGAAGGGAATGTAGCCAAAGATGTTAGCTGGGAAGTTACTGTTCCTGCACACTCGCAAGCATATCTTAGTCTATTTCCGACAAACTTTGGTGAATTAGAAAGCTCTACTGCCACAATTACGGTCAATGGGCAACAACGGGAAAGTCAGATTAGCACTAATGGACAGTACTATGACTTAGGATTTTATGACCAACCAACGAAAGTCGAATTCACTGCAAGTTTTTACGGTACCAAAGAAATTTCTTTTCAAAATCCGCAAGTAGTCACTTTGGATACAGACGCCTTACAAAAGAGCATAAATAACATCCAAGAAAATGGCGTTGAAATGAAAACAGGAAAGCGAAACGCACATGCTAAAGTGACTGCAAGTAAAGACCAGACCTTAATCACTACTATTCCTTACGATGGAGGGTGGCATGCAAAAATTGATGGCAACAAAGTCCCTATCCACGCTTTCCAAAATGCTTTTGTCAGTCTAGAAATTCCTAAAGGAGAGCACTCTATAGAATTGACCTATCTTCCACAAGGCTTTTTACCAGGGCTAGCTTCATTTATTACCTGTATCGTTCTATTTATCGGTTTTGATTGGTATTATGAAAAAAGAAAAAAGGAGTAATTCAGACCGTATCGTTCAGCAATATGTAAGGTAATCTTACATATTGCTTTTTTTATTTTCTGATTTCCCAAACAAAAACACTATAAAATACTTAAAAAATAGTTTATATGTTATAAAACCTTACATAAATGATTGACAAGTAACAAACAGCCTGCTATATTACTACTATCATCTTATAAAATGCAGAAAACCAATGCTTTAGTAGATGACAAAATTAGCAAAGGATGGGATGCAATGGAAGAGGCAAAGATAAACGCAAGTAGTATCAAAAAAATAGCCAAAGAGGAAAATGTTCGTTTTCTACGTTTAATGTTTACTGATATCTTTGGAACAAATAAAAATGTAGAAGTTCCTATCAGTCAATTGGATAAAGTTTTAGCTAATAAATTAATGCTGGATGGTTCTTCTATTGAAGGGTTTGTACGTATTGAAGAAAGCGATATGTATCTTTATCCTGATTTAGCTACTTGGATGATTTTCCCTTGGGAAAACGAATATGGAAAAGTCGCTCGTTTAATTTGTGATATTTATAATCCAGATGGCACCCCATTTGCCGGAGATCCTCGTGGAAACTTAAAACGATCATTAGAAAAAATGGAAAGTTTAGGCTTTACTTCTTTTAATTTAGGACCGGAACCAGAATTTTTCTTATTCAAATTAGACGATAATGACAACATTACTATGAACTTAAACGATGCTGGCGGATATTTTGACCTATCTCCCACAGATCTGGGAGAAAATTGCCGTCGCGATATTGTATTAGAATTAGAAAAACTAAATTTTGAAGTTGAGGCCTCTCATCACGAAGTCGCTTTTGGGCAACATGAAATTGATTTCAAATATGCTAATGCTATAGAGGCTTGCGACAATATACAAACCTTTAAACTCGTAGTTAAAACAATCGCACGCAAGCATGGCTTACATGCGACCTTTATGCCTAAACCTCTATTTGGCATAAACGGTTCAGGAATGCATTGTAATATGTCTTTATTTAAAGAAAATACAAATGCCTTTTATGATAAAACAGATGATTTACAATTAAGTCAAAACGCTTATCATTTTTTAGCTGGTTTGTTAAAACACGCAAGAGCATTTACAGCTATCTGTAATCCTACTGTTAATTCCTATAAACGACTTGTTCCTGGTTATGAAGCACCTGTATATATTGCTTGGTCCGGCAGGAATCGTTCTCCATTAATTCGTGTACCTGAATCAAAAGGGGCTTCTACTCGCCTAGAATTACGTTCTGTTGACCCTACAGCTAATCCCTACCTAGCTTTATCCGTACTTCTACAAGCCGGCTTAGATGGTATTGAAAACCAGCTAACTCCGCCCAAACCTATTAATCGTAATATTTATACTATGGCTAAAAAAGAACGTACTGACAACGGGATCTACGACTTACCCACTACTCTGCACGAAGCGCTCAAAACGTTAGATGAAGATCAACTACTTAAAGAGACTTTAGGCTTGCATATTTACACAAGTTTTGTGGAAGCTAAAAAACAAGAATGGGCAGCTTTTTGTCAAACTGTTTCTGAATGGGAAAAAGAACAGTATCTTGAACTATTTTAATTTTTACGTTT
>NZ_BCPY01000057.1 GCF_001544195.1 Tetragenococcus solitarius NBRC 100494 | reverse complement strand
AAATTTTGGCAATATTTTTTTAATTCGTGGATCGGTAAAGTCATCAATAATAAAGTCCACCACTCCTGTTTTTTCTAATTTTTCATAATTATTATCTGTAGCTATAGCAATAATTTGATTTGCTTGAGCATTATAAGCTCCTTGCAACCCAATAGGTGAATCTTCAAAAATAATCGACTCTTTTGGGTCCGTTCCAACATTTAAAGCGGCTTGCACATAAAAATCAGGTGCTGGCTTACTTTCTAATAAACTATCGTTATAAACCACTTGTTTATAATCAAACCACTTCTCTAAATGAAACAGTTCAAAATAAAAATCTAAATTAACTTTAGGAGAAGCAGTGGCAATATTCATCGGTTGCCTACGTTCAATTAAAAAATCAAAATAATCCGTCACACCTTCAATCAGATGAGGGTGCTGATTCTTTAAAACCAACTGACGATAAATGGCTTCCTTTTTTTCCGATAAAACCGCTGATTCTTTGTTCGTAAGCTTTTTACCTAAAATTGCTTCCATGTTCAAGTGATTGGTTCGACCATGAATCTGATCAAATTCCGCTTCAGTAAATTTTCTTCCGATTAATTCTTGTATAAATTTTTGCCAAGCACATTCATGTAGCTCAGAATCCTTAAATAAAGTACCGTTAAAATCAAAAATAACTGACTGCATGTCTTCACTCCTTGCAATAAGTAATCCGTTATTTACAATCATTGTAACATAGACCTTTAACATCTTTTTCTTCTTATAAATCACTTATTATACAATAAATATATTTTAAAGAGCCCAATTTCGTTTCGTTCGAAACTTAATTATTTACGTTTAAAGTAAAACATGTTAAATTATACTAAAAGAGAATAAGATGATTATATTGTTGAAATAAGTAAGAAAGGAGAATGAAGATGGAAGATAAAAATTTCTTGCAAAATATAAAAACGGCTATTTCGAGTGTGACTTTGTTAAAATATAGTGTTCTTTTTGTTTTATTTAGCTTCTTTGTGCACGAACAACTTTTTTGGAAAAACTCAGAAATTAATAATAAAATTTTACTTTCCCTCGTCCTTTTAGAAACAATTTTATTCGTTTTACTTTCTATTGATTTTTACTTTGTTAACAGGAAATTTAACGAGGCCTTTCATCTTCGTCGTTATACACATCGCCAAACAAGTATTGTCAAATTATTCAAAGGAAACAAAGCGTTAACAAAAATTCTTTTTAATAATGTTGATAAAAAAGATATCTCTAATAATAAGCACTCCGCTATCCCTCTTTATCCACTGGCAAAAGGTGGCTTAAAAAATATTGAAGAAGTAGATGATGAAATTTACTCAAACAAAACCTTAGGAGATGGTTTTGCCATTGTCCCCTCCGAAGGAAAAGTACGTTCTCCTATTGATGGCAAAATTGTCAGTTTATTTCCCACAAAACATGCAGTAGGGATAAAGGATAAAAATGGAATAGAATATTTAATTCATATGGGAATTGATACTATTGATTTAAATGGCCACGGTTTTCAAACATTTGTTGAATTAAACCAGAAAGTCGAAACGGGAGATCTGCTTACTGAAATGGACTTAGATTATATTGCTTCTAGACATAAAACTACTGATATTATCTTTGTCGCGCTCTCCAAGGAACAGATTGACTCTTTAGATATTGTTCATGATAAAAAAGTAGGCCTAAATGAAACGATCGGAGAGATTATCCTAAAATAGTCTTATTATAAAAAAATATGTCCGGCTGATTTTTCACTTTAAGAAATGTCAGCCGGACACTTTATCTTTAAATTATTTTTCTACTATAACCGCTAAAAGATCTTCTCCTACAACGATTTCTGTTTGATTATTCTCAACTACATCAAGGTATTGATCCGTATTTGTAACAACTACAGGAGTAACTATAGACAACCCTGCTTCTTTTATTTTCTCAATGTCAAAAGTAACCAATAAATCTCCTTTTGTTACTTTATCTCCTTGTTTTACAGCTAATATAAATCCATTTCCTTCTAAGTTGACTGTGTCCATTCCAATGTGTACCAGTATTTCAACACCTTCTACTGTAGTTATTCCTACAGCATGACCTGTAGGAAACAAAGTGCTTACTGTACCATCTGCTGGAGCGTATAATTTGCCAACAGAAGGTTCTATCGCCACGCCCTTTCCCAAGGCTTCAGAAGCAAAAACTTGATCGGAAACCTCGGATAATGGGAAGATCTTTCCTTCTAAAGGACTTGCTAGAGTATAACGCTCTGTCTTATGAAGACCATCAGAATCAAGTCCATTATTAGACTGATTTGTAGCTTGGACTGGTTTTTCAGCTGATTTTGCAGGATCTTCAAAGCGGAAAACAAGTGTTAAAATAAATGCTAAAACAAAAGCTATGACTGTTCCAATAATGGCTATAATAACGCCAGATATTGATTTTGTGTCTTGAGGAATAAAACCAGGTAAACTTAATAAACTAACTAAACCAAACGAAAAGTTTTGTACCTGTTTAAAAGCAACAAAAGCCCCACCAATAGCCCCGCTAATACAAGCAGCAATAAAAGGCTTTTTCAATGGTAAAGTAACTCCATACACCGTAGGCTCAGTAATACCAAATAAAGAAGTAATTGTTGAAGAAACAGCCAAACTTTTTAATTTTATGCTTTTTGTCATAAAGAAAACAGCCAAGGCAGCGCCACCTTGAGCCAAAACAGCAGGTAATAACATAGGCATCAAGGAGTCTGACCCTTGAGCTAAATTAACCATCATAATTGGAATAAAGCCCCAGTGCATACCAAACATCACAAATACTTGCCATAAACCACCCATGACAGCTCCTGCAATAATGGGACTTACGCTATACACGCTATTATAAGCTTGTCCCAACAAATCACCCAAGACCGTTCCAATCGGTCCGATCGCGATAAAAGTGATAGGTGCCATAATGATAAAAATCAATAGCGGAACGAGAATCGTGCTTAAAAAAGATGGAATCACTCTTTTAGCAAAACGTTCAACATAGCTCTGTATAAACACAGCTAAAACAATCGGGATAACAGAAGATTCATATCCTGATGGCCCTATAATCACAGGAATACCAAAAAAGCTAAGTGTTTCTCCAGCTAACGCAGTCACAGATGGATGAACAAGTGCCATCCCTAAAGCAACGGCTAAATATGGGTTTGTTTTAAATCTTTGAGCAGAAGTAAATGCCAGCATCACAGGTAAATAAGTGAATACACCATCGGATATTGAAAATAAGACCGTATAAACACCTGAAGTCTCTGTGACCCATCCGAGGGTAAGGGCTAATGTGAGAAACCCCTTTAACACTCCAGCGCCAGCCATAGCTCCTAAAAAAGGAGTAAAAATCGAAGAAATAATATCTACAAAACGATTGAAAATATTTCCTTTAGTTTTCTCATTCTCACTTTCTTGCGCCTTATCGCTAAAATTTTCTAACGAAGTTAACTCTTGAAAGACATCTCCTACATGACTACCAATCACAACTTGATATTGCCCACCACTTTGAACGACTTGGATAATATCATCATCATTTTTTAACTGCTCTGTGTTGGCTTTCGCTTCATCTTTTAATACAAAACGCAAACGTGTTGCGCAATGAACAACGCTTTTAACATTTTCCGGACCACCCACTCCTGCTAGTACTCGCTGGGCAATTTCACGATTTTTATTCATTTTACTTCTTCCTCCTTTTATTTTCATAAAAAAACCTAGACTGAAAAAGAGTACTAAATAAGAAATAATTCTTATTCGACACTCAATTTTCAATCTAGGTTTTGCCTGATAACAGTTACAATCCTATCTGATTGAAGTTTACTTTTTTTTATCATTTACAACCCTTTGGATATGAATCGTCAAGTAGATCATTTCTGATTGACCAATTGATTTTCCATAAGTTGTTACTAGATAATCATTGATACGTTGAACAGATTGGAAAGATTCTGGGTACTTTGATTGCACTAAAGCAAAAAGAAACTCATCCTCTTCATTAAATACCTCTTCAGTTAAATAACGCTGTGCAAAATATTGCAGGTGTGTCACGATACGCTGATAATTTAACGACTGCGGGTCAAAAGTTTGACCAAAAAAACGGCTAATGATAGATAATATATCGCGGACGATCTCAGTCATCTGCATCGTCGTCTGCATATTGTCATTTTCTTGTTTACCATTAACAATATGCAAAGCAATAAAGCCAGCTTCTGTTTCTGGTAATTTCACACCTAAATCCTTTTTTATTAACTGTCGCGCTTGTTGGGCAATAGCAAATTCTCTTGGATAAAACTTTTGCGTTTCAAACAACAGCGGATTTGGCATTTCAATGCCCTCACTCGCACGAGTGATTGCATAATGAATATGGTCAGTTAATGTAATGTAAATACTGGTTGACAATTCAACTTGCAAGTTATTTTCAGCTAAATTGATAATCTTCTTGACAGTTTCAACTTCTTCAGCATCAACGTCAGAAAAAAGCTGCTGCATCTGTAAACCATTAAAAGAATCTTTTAAAACAAATTCCTTTTGAATAAACGCTGGATCAATCTTATCGCCCACTTTCTTTTTAAAAGCTAGGCCTCGCCCCATATAAATTACTTCTTCGTTTGCTTTATTAGTAGAAAGGACAACATTGTTATTTAAAATTTTTGTAATAACCATAGAAACCTCTTTTTCCATACAAAAAAACCTAGAATTATCCCCATAAAAATGGTTAATTCTGGTTTTGCCTGCGTACAGTAACAATCCATATTCAAAATACAAGTGCAACTTTCTTAAAAAAATAAACTAATGCTTTTATTCATTTTTCTATCGATTAAAACATAACTACATGAGCTTAGCTCTACTAAAAAAACCGCTCCTTATAAGGAACGGCTTTTATTAAGCAAAATTTTTCACTTAAAATTGATCATTATTTAAAGCTTTCTGCATCTCTTTTACCATATCAGAAATAGGAGAAATAATCCCATCTTGGGTTGTGCCATAATGTTTTTGCATTGCTTTAACCGTTCCTGGTCCAATATTGCCATCTTGTGCGAGCCCTAATTGTTTTTGGATCGCACGCACAACATTAGATCCTCCTGTCCCCCACTCTGCTGCATAAACATTCTCATTGGCGCGGGTTTTGATTTGTCCGCTGATAACACCATCGATCGGTTTTGTACCAAAATATTCTTGCAAACGTTTTGTACAATCGCTCCCCCATTGTCCATCAACTGCGATTTGACGAGGTTGATTGTTTCCATTTCCTACCTGGCCGCTTTCTACGTCTTTTTTGAATTGTGCTTGACTAATGCCCCATTTCGCCAAATAAGGATACGGATCTACATGATCACTTTTGCTATTTGGTTGGTTCAAGGAGCAATAATTATGCGATAAAATTCCTGTTTCCCCACTATCAACTTTAATAGCTACTCCAGCGTTTTTAGCTGCTTTACGCAGCAGGTCAATATAATTTTTATAGTCTTTTTCAAATTCTGCCCGTGTTTTATGAGATTCGATTAGTTCAATTGACGCGTACCCATCGCTGTTCCAATCTCCTCCCACATCCCAGCAACCTTGGTTGACTGGAGCCACTTGAATCACTCTCCCATTACCTACTACATGGGTATAAAAGCCTGTCGTAAGATCCTTTGTTTGCATAAAATCTGCCTCATTTTGTGCTGTTGAATCAGGGTTTCCTGTGGAATGAGCATGTATCTGCTTAAATGGAGGGTTCCCTACTTGTGGTGTTCCTTTTCTAATTTGCTTTTCAGTTTTTGGTAGTGCCATATTAATCATTTCCTTTCCTTATTTATTTAAAATTATTCGTTTATTCCGCTATTCTCCCTTTTTTAAATTTAATACTTTCGCAAATACTTGATACAAGCCCGTGGAAGCTAGACCACTGGCTGCTCCAATAACAATGGCTTCAACATTTATACCATTGACTGTTGCACCTAAAATTGCGCCAAGTATACAAACAATAAACGGAATATATTCTCGAGCTCCTTGTAAGACTGGAGTTGCTTTAATTACATAACCAACAACCAGACAAGCTATTACAATGATGGGTACAAGACGCTCTTTTAAAAATTCTAGTTCCACTTATACATCACCTCCTTGGAGTCTAAAATAGCCGTTTCATTCCCTAAATTTAGCCCTTTTCAAAGATTAGCCGATTCATTTTCGATACTTTTTGTATCTAAAACAGATAAAAAATAGCTATTTTTTTACTTCGTCCTCTCAAAAATCTTATAAGAAAGAGAAAAATCTAGTATTCACGCTATTTGTTTTATAAATATATCTCAAATCATAGCATCGCCTCCTTTATTTCGATACGTTACGTATCGATACATTCAATATACACGATATATTTTGTATCGTCAATCGTTTTTTGATAATTTAAGTATCTTTTTTTATAAAAGATACAAAAAGTATCTTTATTATGTTATTATCATTAATAAAGGAGGCATTTTTTATGTTTGGTCAAAAACTAAAAGAGCTACGTTCAAGTAAAAATAGAACACAACAGCAACTCGCAGATTACTTAGGGATATCCAGAGCTGCTTACTCCCATTTTGAAAACAGTAGGAACGACCCAGACCGAGAAACAATAGTAAAACTAGCCGATTACTTTAATGTCTCGACAGACTATCTATTAGGAAGAGAAAATAGAGAATATCAAAACCCTGAAAGTAAGAGTCAAACAGTAGCTGCCCATATAGATGAGGATGTTTCAGAAGAAGAGATGGAAGACATTTTAAATTACATTGAATTTATTCGGCAGAAACATAAAAAGGAGTGATTGTTTGGACAAAACAGAAGAATTAATGTCTCTTTTTTCAAACCTTTCCTATGTGTATGATGATAATATGCCTAAAAAACAAGGCGGCTTGAATATAGATAATTATGTGTATTTAAATCCTCACCAATCAAAACCAGAGTTAACAAGCACGGTGTCTGAAGAAATTGGTCATTATTTAACTAGTGTGGGAGATATTACTGCACAAGACACAAATGAAAAACGGAAACAAGAAAGAAAAGCTCGTGATGTGGGAGCAACTTTAGTTGTAACTGCGGAAGATATATTAAAATGTTTTGATAGCGGATGTGAAACCACCCATGATTGCGCTGACTTTTTAGGGGTTACTGACAAAACTTTCCATGATGCAATTGAATATTATAGAAGGAAATATGGAGGAATATTAACAGAAAATAACGATATTCTTATTTTTAATACAGACGGAACAATTTCCGTTCATAAAAGAAAAGACGGAGGCTAATTTTTTCATTCATTAAAGATAATTTTTTTTACAAGTTACTTTCAAAAAAGTTATCAGAAAACAAATATATAAGAAAAAAAGAACTATAACATTAGTTCTTTGAGTAATAAAATATCCGAACTATAAAAGAAATTGCTCCTGCGATTACTCGTCGCACGGAAAACTTTGCTCCTGCGATTACTCGTCGCAAATCCAAAACAATTAGCAGCTTTCAGTAAATATAGTTCGGATATTTTTATCTTGTTTTTACTTGTGTCACAGTTTCTTTGGATTATCTGCCGCCATTTTTATACTAAAATAAAATTAGTTACTTTCAAAAAATAAATAATTGTCTCCATTATAGTTAAGCTCGACCAAAGCTTGTTCATCCTTAGGAAGTTTTGCTACCAATTCACCAGTCACCTTCTCTCCCTTATGAATAAGCGCCACTTCTCCATTAATTTCTCCACTATCTTCTGGCGTTGCTAAAGGTTTTTCAGGAATAGGTAGCAGCTCTGGTTCAAACAATTTATTTCCCTCTTGGTCTGTAGTACCATTTACAACTGGCATCACCATTCCATATTCGGGTCCTTCCACCAAATTTAATTCAAATTCAGCAATGACATAATCAAAGTCAGTCGGCTCTTCGGCAATCCCGCGATTAAGTTCATCACTTGACAGAATATCCCATGCTTGGTCGCCTCTGGTCATACTTAATAAAGTAATTTCAAAAGTACCTGGTTCAGTTACTGGTCCATCCTCATCCATTTCACCAAAAGCATCGTAAACATCCACTTCTCTAACCACTTTATCTTCTACACCAGCAGGGTTAACTCCTGATCCTAATTCCTCCATATTAAAATCAGTATCCCAGCCTGCGTTTAGTGAATTCTGGTAAGCTTCTTCTGGAAATTCTACCTCATTCCCATCCTTATCCACTAACTCTGAAGGGGCCATATCTGCTGTTAGTTCTTGAATTTCTTCAACTGTCTTATCTTCAAAAAAAGCATTGATTTCTTCTTTTGACATGCTGTTGAAGTCTGGTTTATCTGCAGCCTTACTCTCTTCTGTGGTACTTACGCTTGTTTCGTCCGTTTTAGCAGTATTTTCTTGATTACCGCAGCCCGCAATAACAAAAGATATTCCAGCCAACAAGATTATTTTCTTTAATAATTGTTTATTTTTCATTTCTAAAACCCCCGCTTTTTTAGTAATTTCATTTTCTCTTAAACATAAAACTCTTTTATAAAAGTAAATTTACTAGTATTTTCTAACAAATAAAGCTATTTAAGAGAAAATGGAATCCTCCTTTCAATAAGTAGGTCTGTAATAAGCAATACATATTCTGCAGAAGGGTCTTCTTCGATAATGGCGTGCGTTGTCACTGTTTCTCCAGGTGGGATCATATCATCATGCATTTGTACCCAAGTTGATACTTCATCTTCTGCGTACTTTTCCAGACTTTGTAATTCTTGATTATTACTATTGTAAGCTTTAACCACTGGCAGCAAACTCCCCACGGTTCGCTCAGAAGAACTTTCATTGGTTAATTCGATAGGAATTGTTACTACATGAAACTTGCCAGCATAATTATCGAAAACTTCTTTTTTAATCTCACTTTTTACGTTGATAGTTCCACCATCAAACTCAAAAGGACTATCCAACTCAAGATTACTAATTGCTTCTTTTCTTTCTACTAAGCTTTGATATAATTCTCTTTTGTTTGTTTTTATGACTTCACCTTTGTCATTTGGCTCATCTTCATAATAAAATTGAATTTCTTTTCCTTTTTTTTCAATGATAAAATCAGATTGATCAGTCTTATCTTCTTCTGTAGAATTATTTAACCTTACTTTTTCTTCTTCTACAGTTAAAATAAAATTTTGAAAAATCTGACTATTCTGCTTTACAAATTTGCTAATTGGTACATCTTTTATAGCTGACTCTAGTTCTTCTCCGCTTGAATATTCATTAAAAAACAACTCATTTTCACGAAAAAATGGCATCACAACGCTGATTACCCGTTCTTCATAGTTTTCTTCTTTTTCTTGAATACTAACGGCGTAAAACAGTGCTTCATCATTATAAGTAAACTTGTACACTTCCCCTTCTCCAAAGAAGTCTGCATCTTCTTGTTTAGTACCACAACCTGCAACTAGTAAGAGAAACAAACCCAGCACAACCAACAACCTTTTTTTTACTTTTTCACCTCTCATTCTTTATAAATAAAAAATAAATATTAGCAATTAATTTGTGATATAGTGCACAAGAAATCATAATATAATTCTTGCTCCCTTTCAAAATACCTCATAGCACGCTAAAAAGTTTATTTTATGTAATATACTTCAATAACTTAATAATAGTGTCTTTTTTTGATAAAGTCTATATAATTGTGTGAAAATTTCCATAATTATATGGACATAATTATTAGCATGACTATTTTACTGTACTGTCATTATGTCTATATCAGCGAGTAAATAATAAATATAATTCCCGAAGAAAAGGTCATACTATGGTGTCAACGACATACGACGTATACCCATATTATTGATGAATTAGATCAAATGAAGACAACAAGAACGGCTGAAATCTTAAATAGCTTATATATAAATACAAAATGATTTTGTAATGTTATATTTTTAAATATTTTTCTGCAATTTTTTTATAAATAGAAAACCCCTAGAAATGTCGTTATAACAACATTTCTAGAGGTTTTAAATTTATTGTCGTGTTTTATTGTAAACACTATTTATACCGGCGGTCGGGGTCGAACCGACACGCCCTTAACGGGCACTGGATTTTGAGTCCAGCGCGTCTGCCAATTCCGCCACGCCGGCAAATTTCTAATTAGTACTAAGGCGGTAACCGGATTTGAACCGGTGATAAAGGTTTTGCAGACCTCTGCCTTACCACTTGGCTATACCGCCATTATACTATTAGGAATCCTATGTTTCAATAGGTTAACTAACTGGGATAGCTGGATTCGAACCAGCGCATGACGGAGTCAAAGTCCGTTGCCTTACCGCTTGGCTATATCCCAATAAGGGCGAATAGTGGGGATCGAACCCACGCGTGCCGGAGCCACAATCCGGTGCGTTAACCACTTCGCCATATTCGCCATGGCAGGGACAGCAGGAGTTGAACCCGCATCGACGGTTTTGGAGACCGTTGTTCTACCATTGAACTATGTCCCTGTAAATGGAGGAGAAAGGATTCGAACCTTTGAACCCGAAGGAACGGATTTACAGTCCGCCGCGTTTAGCCACTTCGCTACTCCTCCAATGGATCGGGACAGAATCGAACTGCCGACACACGGAGCTTCAATCCGTTGCTCTACCGACTGAGCTACCGATCCAGTGCAAAAACTTCAATAACGGTCTGGACGGGACTCGAACCCGCGACCTCCTGCGTGACAGGCAGGCATTCTAACCAGCTGAACTACCAGACCGTATGGAGGTTATAGGGCTCGAACCTATGACCCTCTGCTTGTAAGGCAGATGCTCTCCCAGCTGAGCTAAACCTCCAATAGCTAGTTAATGGTCCGTACGGGATTCGAACCCGTGATACCGCCGTGAAAGGGCGGTGTCTTAACCACTTGACCAACGGACCAAACTTAATTACGGAGAGTAAGGGATTCGAACCCTTGAGACAGTGAATACCATCTACATGATTTCCAATCATGCTCCTTCGGCCTCTCGGACAACTCTCCAAGCTCAAAGAAACCCATACTCTTCAATTTTCCTCAAAAAGAGAACTCCGGCAGTAGGACTCGAACCTACGACATCATGATTAACAGTCATGCGCTACTACCAACTGAGCTATGCCGGAATAAAGCGTGGCGATGTCCGACTCTCGCAAGGGGCAACCCCTCACTACAATTGGCGCTAAGAAGCTTAACGACTGTGTTCGGCATGGGAACAGGTGTCTCCTTCTTGCCATCATCACCACACATTAAATGAGTGAACCTTTGTTCCCTCAAAACTGGATAAAAAACCTCACTCAACACCCACCCCAAGAATCCTTCGTTTTTGGTTAAGTCCTCGATCGATTAGTATCCGTCCGCTCCAACCCTCGCGGGTCTTCCACTCC
>NZ_BCPY01000056.1 GCF_001544195.1 Tetragenococcus solitarius NBRC 100494 | reverse complement strand
TTCAGGTTTCGTGTAAATGATTAAAAAATCTAATAATAAAATTTAAATTCCTATTAAGTTGTAACACATGAAATTAGATAGAATCATGTATTCAGAACCTTGATATTTTGAGGTTATTTTTTTGCTAATCAGAGGTACTCTTAGAGATGGCGGCAGGAATTTAAGCTAGTACAATTACTCAAAATTATTTTTTATTGACTATAGATAGATAAAGTTCTATATTATATATAGATAATTGTCTATGTATTAGTTTCAAAATAAATTCTATACAAAGGAGCAAAAAAATTATGACAGAATTAGCATTATTTGAACCAGCAATGTGCTGTAGCACAGGTGTATGTGGACCATCTGTAAATGAAGACTTATTACAAATTACTTCAGTTATGAACGCTTTAGATACATTAGAGGGGTTTCAAGCTAAAAGATACAATTTATCTAGTGATCCTCAAACATTTGTAGAAAACGAACAAATGAGTAAATTATTGCAAGAAAAGGGCGCTGATGCGTTGCCAGCAACATTATTAAATGGAGAAGTAGTTAAAGTGGGAGAATACCCTTCAATTGAAGAAATAACAGCTTTTACAGGAGTCAGATTTGTCCCAATGGGCTCGAATGACGGTGGCTGTTACGGTGGCTGTTGTGGATCAAATTCAGGATGTTGTTAGGAGGATTTTAAAAGATGGAAAATTATCAACCAGAACAATTAAACTTTACAAAATATCTTTTCTTTACTGGTAAAGGCGGAGTAGGAAAAACATCTACAGCTTGTGCTACCGCAGTTTCTTTGGCGGATAGTGGGAAAAATGTTATGTTAGTGGGTACGGATCCTGCTAGTAATTTACAAGATGTTTTTGAGAAAGAATTAACAAACAACGGCTTAGAAATTCCAGAAGTGAAGGGATTAACCGTAGCGAACTTTGATCCAATTACTGCTGCACGTGACTATATGGAAAGTGTTGTTGGTCCGTATAGAGGGGTTTTGCCTGATTCAGCTGTAGCCAACATGGAAGAGCAATTATTAGGTTCTTGTACCGTTGAAATTGCGTCTTTTAATGAGTTTGCTGGCTTTTTAACGAATCCAGAAGTTGAAGCTCAATATGATCACATCATTTTTGATACTGCTCCAACTGGACACACATTAAGAATGCTGCAACTGCCTTCTGCATGGAGTAACTTCTTGGATGAAAACACTACTGGTGTTTCATGTATGGGTCAGCTATCCGGACTTGGCGATAAGCAAGAAATGTATGAACACGCAGTAGACACACTATCAGAGGGTACAAAAACAACCTTAATGTTAGTTACACGTCCGCAAAACGGACCACTGGTAGAAGCGAATAGAGCTTCTGAAGAATTAAAAGAAATCGGTGTGTTAAATCAACAATTAATTATCAATGGATTATTAGAAAGACCGACAGATAGCGTTTCTCAAAAGATTTATGATGAACAACAATTAACGTTAAAAAATATGCCTGATAATTTGAAACAATTTTCAAAATTTATCGTTCCATTACGCTCATATAACGTAACAGGTGTTGAAAACTTACGATTACTTTTAACATCAGATCAAACAAATGCCGTTGTAGAAGCTCCAGAAGTAATGGATTACCCTAAATTACAACACATTGTAGATGAATTAGATCGTACAAATAAAAAAGTTGTTTTCACTATGGGTAAAGGTGGCGTTGGTAAAACTACGATTGCTGCTACACTAGCAACGGGATTGGCAGCCAAAGGAAAAAAAGTTCATTTAGCAACAACAGATCCTGCTGCTCATTTGGGATTTGTAATAAAAGAATCGGATTCAATTAAAATGAGCCATATCGACGAGAAAAAAGAATTACAGGATTATAAGGAAGAAGTGTTAGCTACAGCCCGTAAAACAATGTCTTCTGAGGAATTGGATTATGTTGAAGAAGATTTACGCTCGCCTTGTACTCAAGAAATTGCCGTTTTCAGACGATTTGCAGAGATTGTCGCTACAGTTGATTGCGATGTAGTCGTCATTGATACCGCCCCAACTGGACACACTTTATTGTTATTAGATTCCTCTCAAAGCTATGCTAAAGAAGTGGAACGAACTTCTGGTGAAGTTCCTGAGTCCGTTCGTAGACTGTTGCCAGTCTTACAAGATCCAGAACAAACCGAAGTTGTCATGGTTACTTTACCTGAAAATACACCAGTATATGAATCTATGCGCCTACAAGAAGATTTAAATCGTGCTAAGATCGCTCATACTTGGTGGGTCATAAATAATAGTATGCTAACGAGTGGTACAACAAATGAAGTGCTCAAAGCTCGTACTAAAAGCGAAGTCACTTGGATTAATAAAGTAGTGGAACTATCTAATGATCATTTTGCAGTAGTAGAGTGGAGTCCCATCGAAGTAAAAGGTTCCGTTATTGAAAGTATTTTAAATTAAAAATATACCTTCCTAAATAGATAACATATGTCTATTTAGGAGGGTATTTTTAATTGTTGCATATAGATAGGACATCATCTATATTTAAATTAAGAGCACAAAAGAAAGGAGTTTGTTTATGGACTATGAGTCTTATGCAGCCGTAATGAAAGCTTTATCTGATCCTAAACGAGTAAAAATATTAGATATTATTTCTTGTGGTGAGCTATGCGCTTGTGATATATTAGAGCAATTTGATTTTACCCAACCGACTTTATCCCATCATATAAAAGTTCTTGTGAATGCAGGTTTAGTAAACGTAGAAAAAAAAGGAACATGGCACCATTATTCATTGAATGAAAAAAATATGAATCAATTGGTGATCGATACTAGTCAACTTACTTCAAAAAAAACTAGTTGTATTTGTTCTGAAACAGATCAAAAAGGAGCTGCTTTAAGTGAAAAAACTCTTTTTGTATGAGCCAGCGATGTGTTGTAGTACGGGAGTATGCGGTCCTTCAGTAAATGAAGACTTAATACGAGTTTCTTCGATCATGAACGAACTAAAAAAAGCAGAAGGTATTCAAGCTGTCCGTTATAACTTATCAGCTAACCCTAATTCTTTTGTTTGAAATAGTAAGGTTACGGAAATTTTGCAGGAAAAAGGAATGAATTCTTTGCCTATAACCGTTGTAAATGACGAAGTTATAAAAATAGGTTCGTACCTTTCTAACAAAGAAATTATGGACTATACAGGTTTACAGCTGATAACGATTTGAGTTCTTTAATGAGCAAATCCGTTCTACTAACAAGCTTTTATTAAACAATAAGTGAGGAGAAAAAACTATATGAAAATTATTGTCATTGGATCCGTTGCAGCAGGTACTTCTGTAGCAGCTAAAGCTAGAAGAAACACAGAAGAAGCTGAAATTATCGTTTACGATCAAGGAAAAGATATTTCTTATTCTGTTTGCGGGATTCCTTATCAAATTGGTGGCGAAGTTGAAGAATTAAGTGCCTTAACCCCGAGAAATGCAGCATGGTTCAAAAAGAGATACAATGTTTCAGTTTTCACCGAGCATAAAGTGACAAAAGTTGATCATGCCAACAAACAGTTAGAAGTGACGGATCTTGTTTCTGGAGAAAAGAAACTAGAAAATTACGATGTATTGGTTTTTGCTACAGGGGCTTCTCCATTCACTCCACCTCCATTTAATCAAAAAGAGTATGATAATGTGTTCCAAGTTCGAAATATTCAAGACGCACGAGATATTGGAGCCTATTCAGCTAAACAACCTAAAAAAGCATTGATTATTGGTGCTGGATTTATTGGTTTAGAAATGACAGAACAATTAATCCATAAAGGATTAGAAGTAACAATCGTTCAATTAGAAGATCAAGTCATGCCTCCTATGGACGCAGATATGACTTTCCGTGTAGAAGAGCATATGCGTGCAAAAGGTGTTAATTTAATCCTTAGCGACACGGTAAAAACGATTGAAGGAGAAACGTCAGTAGAGAGAGTTATCACGACAAACGGCATTACAATTGAACCAGATATCGTTATTTTATCAGCAGGTGTACGTCCAAATACAGAATTAGCTAAAGAAATGGGCGTAGAACTGGGAGCTTCAAGAGCAATTGCGGTCAACAAAAAAATGCAAACTAATCTTCCAGATGTTTATGCGGTTGGGGATGTGGCAGAAAGCTTCTCCGTTATTACAGGTAAGCCAATCTACCGTCCGTTAGGCTCAACGGCTAATAAAATGGGTCGAATCGCTGGAGATGTCATTACCGGTGGCGATTTAGAGCACAGAGGTGTCTTAGGAACAGGAATATTCAGAATCTTTGATCTACATGTCGGTCAAACAGGATTAACAGAAAAAGAAGCGAAAAAAGAAGGTTATGATGTTGAAATCTTATATAATATCAAGCCAGACCACGCCGAGTATTTAGGTGGGAAAGAATTGACTATCAAAGCATTAGCAGATAAAGAAACCGGTCGCATCTTAGGTGCACAAGCTATCGGTCAAGGTGGCGTAGACAAACGAATTGACGTAATCGCAACAGCTATTACGTTTAAAGCAAAATCGGAAGATTTATTCCATTTAGATTTAGCCTATGCACCACCATTTGCGACAACGAAAGACCCCATTCTTTATACGGGAATGGCATTGGATAATGCATTAAAACGAAATCCATTGTTAACACCAGCTGAATTAATACGTCGCCAAAATAGTGGTGAAAAATTACAAATTATCGATACACGTTCTAAAAAAGATTATGACAAATCACATGTTAAAGGAGCAATTCATGTTCCTTTGGCTGAACTGAGAGAAAGAAATGTAGAATTAGACAAATATGTAGCAACGGTCACTTATTGTAATAAAGGTGTAACTGGTAATGCATCTCAAAATATATTATTAAATTATGGATTTGAAAAAGTTTATAATTTATCTGGTGGGAATAAAAATTATCAAAGTTATCTTAAAATGTTAAAATCGAAATCAAAATAAATAAAAAAAAGAATCAGACAGCCAAAAGTTGCTGTCTGATCTTTTTTTTACGATTTAAATAAATGAAGCCAATACGGTAGCGCCCCCCAAAAGTTTAGATTTCACTCTAACTTTTGGGGGGCGCTACCTATTTGAGTATTGAGAGAGCTTATTTTAATTTTAGAGCGAAAGAGCTTCATCGTATAATTTAATTTTTTACCAGTTTTTTAGTCGTTTTGTCTATAAATGTCAGCTCTAAGTTTAAACCGTCTGCAATTTTTGTAATGGTCTTTAGAGAAGGAGCATAAGAAAAGTTTTCTACACGAGCTATTTGAGCCTGAGAAACATGTACTTTTTCAGCTAATTCTTTTTGAGTCATATTCTTTTCTCTACGGAGACTGGCTAATAAAGCAGTCAACTCAATCAGATTTTTATCTTCTTGAGAAATGCTGCTAATGTCTTTCTTTACATCTGTCCATTTCATACTAATCATCCTTTCTTGCGTTCTAACCAATCAGCTAATTCACGTTTAGCTTGTTCAATTTCTCTTTTGGGTGTCTTTTGGGATTTTTTTCTAAACTGGTGTAATAAAATTAATTCATTATCTTCTAAGGTTGCAAAAAATACGCGATTAGGAACTGGGCGTAATTCCCAAATTTTACCCTCAATCTGTTTAACAAGAGGCTCACCTATAAAAGTGCCGTCATATTCCAGACGTTCCATTTGATAATAGAGCTTTTTTAAGGTGGATTTATTTTCTTTAGTCGGGTTACTATCCAGTTCTTTGATCCAATTCACTATTTGACTTTGGCCTTTCTTATCTTCATAGAACTCTATTTCATATTTTTTCATAGAAACTCCTATCACTCTCTGTATACCTCTATAATATATCAAAAATGATATATCATCAAGTTTTATAATTGCTTTTCAATACATGAAATTGCTTATAATAGTGTATTGAAATTAAGGTAGATTGACAAACGAGTGATCAAATAGATATACTACATTCAAACGACCGTTTGAATGTGAGGTGAGATGAATGGAAAAAGTTTGCCAAGTGACTATCGTACATAAAGAAAAAGTAAATGTAATAAAAAAAAAATTGGATCAAAAAGATTTTTCAAACTTACTTGTGTTAGGGAAATGTTTCAGCGATTCTTCTAGAATTAAAATTTTTTATGCTTTAGAAACCTATAAGGAAATGTGTGTCTGTGATTTAGCAGAAATACTTAATGCTAGTGTCGCTACAACGTCACACCATTTACGTTTTTTAAAAAAACATGGAATGGCAAAATCACGTCAAGATGGAAAAGTAGTTTATTACTCTTTAGCGAATGAAGACATCCTTTCCGCTATTCATGTTTTTTTAAAGTTATCAGAAAATCTATCTATGAAATCTTAGTTTGGAGGAAGTTATTTTGTTACAAAGTATTTTTTCAGCTATCGCTGTTTATATTTCTACCAGCATTGATTATTTGTTTATCTTGCTAATTATCTTTTCTCAAAGTCACACACAAAAAGGTATTCGTCACATTTTTTGGGGTCAATATCTTGGAACAGGCATTTTGGTAGCCGTAAGTTTGTTTGCTGCTTATGTGCTAAATTTTATTCCGCAAGATTGGATCATTGGATTTCTTGGATTAATTCCAATTTATTTAGGTATCCGTGTCGCTGTGATAGGCGAAGAGGAGGAAGAAGAAGAGGAAGTCGTTGAAAAGTTAGAATCTAGAGGAACCAGTCGGTTATTTTGGACTGTCGCCTTAATAACCATTGCGTCAGGTGGCGATAATTTAGGGATTTATATTCCCTACTTTACTTCGCTAGCTGTTTCCGAAATTGTTATTACTTTAATCGTATTTGCTATCTCTGTTGCGGTTCTTTGCTGTGTCAGTTATAAATTAGCCAAAATTTCCTTTGTTTCCGAAACGTTAGAAAAATATGAACGAATCATTGTTCCTATCGTGTTTATTGGTTTAGGAATTTATATATTGATCGAAAATGGTACGATTCAAACTGTATTGAGTTTATTTAATTAATAAATAGTTTGATTGTTAGTACAAAAAAAGACAGCGATTAAAACTCGTTGTCTTTTTTTTGTACTAACAGATTGGCGCATTATCTAAGTAATATAATTCGATACATGAAATTACATAAAATCATGTATCAAGAATCCTATCCCTATAGGGTTCTTTTTTTTTACTCTCCCTAAACACACGATTTCGTGTTATAATAACTATAATCATGTATTCGAACAGACTAAAAAGGAGGGATTGTCATGGGCTATAATGTTCAGCCACTACGGTTGCAACAGGAGATTAATGATTTTTTATTTTGCCTGCGACGGAATAAAAATGCGGAACGTGACGTTTTCTTGTTTCTAATTGGAATTAACAGCGGTCTGCGCATGTCCGACATCGTCAAACTCAAGAAAAAAGACGTGATTACCTCAAAAAACCCGCGCATCGTGGAGCAAAAGACAGGGAAAACACGCATTTTATACTTAAGCAGCTTACAGGACTTGATTCACGGCTATACCGCACCCTTAGATCCGGAGGCTTACTTGTTTCCCAGTACTAAGGGCGGCCATTTAGAAGTCAATACGGTCTACCAGATGTTTCAAAAGGTCGCGAAGCTGTTAGGAAGGGACGATATCGGCACCCACACCCTACGAAAAACCTTTGGTTACCACTATTACAAGAAAACCAAAGACGTGGCCACCTTAATGGAAATCTTTGGTCACAGCAGCGAGAAGATTACCAAACGCTACATCGGAATTAATGAAGATGAAATCAGTGAAACGTTATTAAATTTTCGGTTAGGTTTTTGATTGTATTATATAATAGATAAGCACAGTAAGACGGTTATAATCACCCACAGTATTGGACAAATCAACCTTTTTTTGGTATATTATATATACAAATGAGAGCAGGCTCATAGTCAACTTGATATAAATCCGGAACATAAGGGTCCGGCGGGTGGCAAGCACCAAAACTAAACTCGATACAAATCCGGAACGTAAGGGTCCGGCGGGTGGCAAGCACCAAAACTAAACCTGTATAAAAGGCTGCTCTTTTGAACAGCTTTTTTTATTGGGAAAAAGGAGCATTCTTCGCACGTGGCAAAAAAAGAATACAAACGCATGTCTATAAAAGAGACAACCCAAATTACCAGACAGTTAAACGCGATTTATAAGGCTGCCCATCTCTTACAAGAACATTTTGTAGATAAAAAAGTATCCTTTGTCGGAGAAGTCTCAACGGTAGCGATTATTTTTTCGACAACTAATTTTATCTGATGATGTTCTTAAAGAATTAGATAAATTAGAAAGAGCCGGTAGTTCAATTGTATTAACGGCAGTTGATCGTAAGTTAATTATTTTAATGGGAATCCGTGACCAAGTTCGAGCAGGTGTTAAACAAGACCTACAAAAATTAAAATCACTTGGTGTTAAAAATCTCACTGTATTATCAGGGGATAATCAAGGCACAGTTAATTTAGTTAAAAAGGAGCTAGGATTAACCGAGGCTCATGGCGATATGTTACCTGAGGACAAGTCAATTTGAGTACAATTGAAAGAGCTATTGAAAACCTAGGATATTCAGTTATTAGTTCAAAAGTAAAGGAAGGTGTATAAAATGACAACAGCAAATGAAAGACAAGAAAAATTAGCTGCTGAAAAAGCATATAAAGAACACATTCATCATACCAAGATTAATGCTGTAGCTGTCACAGATCATATACTTGCTAATATCCATACCTTACATGTAAAATTACATCAATATCATTGGTATGTAAAAGGCACAAATTTCTATTCATTGCATAGTGTTTTTGAGAATTTATACAATGAGAATGAGACATGGTTTGATAAGATTGCAGAACGTTTGCTAGCTTCAGGATTTAAGCCAGCTTCAACAACTACTGAATTTCAGGAATTTACAATAATTTCTGAAGATCCGTCTGAAAAATATTATTCTGCTGAAGAAATGGTCATACAGTTAGTAGAAGATTTTAGGACTAATCGTGAATTTACCGTTCGTGCAATGCGTTTAGCACAAGAAGAAGCAGATGATGCATTAGAAGATTTACTAATTAGTTATAAAGATTACTTAGATATAAATATTTGGCAACTTCAAGCCTTTGTTAACAAGGATGCGTTAGAAGATGATGACTATATAGATAACGATTAATTAGGAGGAAAGCTGTATGGCACACCATCACCACCATAGTCATATAGATTGTATACGTTTAGTTCCGATTTTTAATCACCTAAATGAAGAACAAATGAGTTTAATTGCGCAATCAGCGCAAGAAGTACATTATGCAAAGAATGCGTTGTTATTTGGAAATGGTGATAAAGATGACACACTTTATATTATAAATAATGGGCGTGTACGTGTTTATAACTTAAATGAATCTGGTCGTGAACAAACTGTACGCATATTAAATCCTGGTGATTTTATGGGAGAAGTGGCTATTTTTCAAACTGAAAGTTACCATTCTAATTATGCTGAAGCAATATCAGAAGTGAGCATATGTAGAATTCATAAAAAGGATATGGATGACTATTTAGGCGCTTACCCAGAAATTATGAGAAGAATACTATCAGATGTTACGAAACGTTTACAGGTATCAGAAAAGCAAACGATGCAGGTTGGTATGGAGCAAGTAGAGTCTCGTATTATTGATTTTCTATCAGAATACGTTGAAGATGAAGAAAACCATACTTATGTGACTTTACCAATGTCGAAAAAAGATCTAGCCTCGTACTTGGGTACAACCCCAGAAACAATAAGTCGTAAGTTCTCATCATTGGAAGAGAGAGGTTTAATTAAACAGCATACTCAAAAATATGTTGAGATATTTGATTTAGATAAGTTATTATTTGCATCAAGTTAAGTTAAATGGTTCTGTGTCAAATAGTATTGGTCACCAACACTATTTATCATAGAACCCAATTTTTTAGTACAATGATCCATGGTGATATCCTTTCTTGGTGTAGTTTTGTTTTAGAAGCCTAAAATGGTAATTATGATATTGATTTTTGGGATTCTTTTCCAGCTGGAATGGACGAGTTAGCGAAAATTTTTAGAATGGTTGTCATGGGTGAAGATACCGTAAAAGGAATTGCAGTAACTATGGAAATATTGCGGATGCAGCGACTATAGCTAAAGAAGCCTTAGAGGCGTTCTGTGACTTACTACAAGAAGAAGGAAAAGGTTGCTTTAAAGATCCAGAAAAAATTGCAAAATCATTCAACGTGCAATTACCATAAGTTATCGGTTAGGTAGACTTGCACAAGAATCCAGCAATGTCGTTCTAAGTGTTCTTGTACGTGAAATTCGTGCGCTTGAAAAGAACATCAAAGACTTGGAAAAGCAATCAAGCAATTATTTGTCGGCATTCGAGAATATCAATATTTGCCCGGTGTTCCAGGTATTGGAAAGGTGTACTCCACTTAATTAATCGTTGAAATCGGTCAAATTGAACGATTGGAAAATCAAACAAAATTGGCAAAATATGCAGGCTTATATTCGAAAGTCAAACAATCTGGTAACTGTCAGTCATAAAATACACCTCTGACAAAACAAGGGAATCGCTATTTTGGATACTACTTAGTTAAAGCTACCAACTCTATAAAAAAGTATCTTCCTGAATATAAAGTTTTTTATCAAAGCAAATGTAAAGAGGTCCCAAATATAAACACAAACGAGCAATCGTCTTAAGTTACGCGTCTTGTGGATACGCTACTACGTAACCATCGACTCTACGCGTTGCCAAGGAGAGTAATAGGTCAATAACATTCTGTTATTGACGCAAACCTTTGAAATCCCCTGTAAAAAATTTGATTTTAGACGGAGCTAGTTAAGTGCGCTTCAAAACAGGTTACACAATAAAAATATTTTCAATCTTCAACTTGACTTATTACCATTAGATTTATTGACAAGAGCCTTTAAAATATATCTATTTTCGGTTTTTTATATTCAACAAGAAAAGACAAGATTCTCGAAGTACTGGAAGATTCTCGTCTTTTCTTTCATTTCATTGTTATTTAAGAGTTAGTTTGTTTTATTGAATATATCCTACTTTTTGCCCTATAAATCGTGTCCGAACATATTGTTCGGGTGCAAAATGGATCTCTGTATATTCAAATATTTGACCGTCATCTAAATAAGCCCAGTTTTGAGTTAGTCCAATACAGTTTTCTTGCTTTAAGGCCAAGTAATTTTTATCTAAATCAGTCGCCAAAATTACTCTATCGACTAAACGTGAGCCAATAATCTTATGATTTGTGACAGACTGAATGTATCGGTAAATTGATTCTTGTGCAATCTTCTTTGTCAATCTTGGTACTACCTCTGATTTGAAAAAGCTATCATCTATCATTACAGGTTTACCATTAATTAGACGCAAACGAATAACGTGATAACAAGTAGTTCCTATTTGAAACATTGATTTCGCTGCAAGTGTAGCATCAACAATTATTAAATCCAACGAAAGTACCTTAGTTTCGTTGGATTTTGTTTGAATTTTTGATCCACGCTCCATATTTCCAGAATCGATTAATAAATCCTCAACAGCTACCCTTTGTAAGACTACATTGGCACTACCGAGTTTACTGTAAACTAATCCTTCACTATTTAGCTGACGAATTGCCTTTCGGATTGTATTTCGAGAAACATTATACCTAAATAATT
>NZ_BCPY01000055.1 GCF_001544195.1 Tetragenococcus solitarius NBRC 100494 | reverse complement strand
GTATATCCAAATAATTTACTGTTATAAATTGTTTTGAATCGTTTAGAAAAACTTCTCGCAATCCTGGTTTATTGTTTACGACTATCATCTATACCAAAAAAGCCGCAACCTTTGATTACAGGATCAAGGAAGCAGCTTTTTTGTGTAGGCGCATGTATTCATTTTTCAGTCTGCAGGTCTTACGCAAACATCTTCTTCGCCGCACGAGCCAACGTTTTCAAATCTTTGTCATAGCGTGGTGTAGGTACCAACCGTGACATTGGTATGCCGGCAAAGTGGAATGCCGCAATTTCCCCAGAACGGACAGCACTTTGTTCTGTGAAAATCATTTGATAGGGTTGTTCGACGAATTCTCCAGTGAAAGCCAGATTGGTGGAATGAGCTGGAATCACTTTTGGCCGATCACTTTTGGCACGATTGTTGAACAATGCAGAGGCATACGGCATATACACAGGAATATTGTTGATGACACTATCCATGATCAATGCTTCTTTGTCTCGAATATTGCCCGGTCCGGGATCGACTTTAGACAACTGGCCAATCAATTCTTGCACCATTTCTTTCCCAGTCATTTCGATATAGGGTTTAGTCACAAATTCTCCTACTCGACGCGGATATAAGAAGTACCCCCAAATGACGGTTTCATTCGGTTTTTGACTGGTGAAGTGTGGTTGGTGATGGACCACGATCGACATATTGACATCTTTTTGATGTAAAGGCGAAATCGGCGTTGTGGAAATAAATGAATTCAAGGCATTTCCTGGTTCTTGTGTAGTGATACGTGTGATTTCATTCAGTAATAGATGGTCTTTGGTCGTCAAAGTAAAGCTGACCCACTCGCTCGCATCACGATCCGCGAAAAATTTATCCGGGGTACCCAGATTATAAAACTGCTCAGCCGCTTTCTTCCAAAGACTAGAGGCTGCACCGTAATCCATATTTTCTGCAGCTGGTGTATCAAAATCACCTAATGTCGCTGAATCAGTGATTGACCCATTGGTAAAGATAACAGCTGTATCATCATCAACTGCAACATACTCTTCTTGATTGGTCGTCACATTCAACATATGCAACCCAGTCACAGTGATTTTATCTTGCATCGTGGTGTCTTTGAACGACCAATCTGTGACTAACCGATCGAGGACGATGTGGCACCCTTGTTCTTTCAAGTAATTGATCAAAGGCAGCATAATGCTTTCATATTGATTGTAGCGTGTCCGATTGACCCCAACTAAATGCTCGATTTGTGTAAATTCGTAAATCATTTGGTGCATATAGCGCCGTAATTCTTGCGCGGAACTCCGGGTCCGAAAGGCAAACGTTGTTTCCCACATGTACCAAAAATTGGATTCAAAAAAGGCTGGATCTTCTTTGAAGTATTCGGCAATGGTGACATTGTCTAATTTTTCTTCATCACTGTCAGACATCATGATCATTTGTGTCAGCAACATACGGCTTTTATTGTTCAAACCTAAATGACCGCCATCAATGATCCCCTTGCCGCCTTCCAATAGTCTGGCTTTATCAAATGTCCGATGTTTCGCATCAAAATCGCGGGTATCTTCTGCAGCGGTCATGTTTGATTCCGTCGCAGAAGGAATCCGATCCAACAGATCCATCAAGTCCACGTAGGTTCGATAGTTTAACATTCGGCCGCCTCGCGCCACATACCCTTTTTGATTCTCCATAGGATGATTCTTGTTCCAGTATTCATCTGTGACATCCCCAGTAGGTGCCCCATCATTTGATCCATGATCGTCGAGAGAGTAAAACGTGATTTGGTCGCCTTGCCATTTGCCTTCTTGAATCAGGTAAACTGCGGCTGCCATATTGGATAATCCTGCACCGATCATGATTGCTTTTTTCTTTTGCATTGCGCTTCCTCCTATTTATACATCTTGCTCAACTTCCAGTTAATTCAATGTTGAATCATATTCATCGTATAACCAAGCATCATCTTCAAAGAAACCTGTCTTCTTCGCTAGATATCCTGCACCAGCTGCAGCGATGCCTAAACCGATACTTGATAAGATCATTTTTTTCTTCATGTGATTTCGCTCCTTCGTGATTATTCTATGTCTTATTCAACTTACGGGTTCATTGTAGTCCTTAGGAGGAAATAGTTCAAATGATAACCTATGTGATTTTAGGTTCTGTTGCAAAGTTCCCCATAACACCTGATTTATTGTAAAATGTAATAAAAAAGAATGCGAGGACAACAGATGAATCATTTTAAGGGCAAACAATTCCAAAAAGACGTGATTATTATCTCTGTTGGGTATTATCTTCGCTATAATTTGAGTTATCGTGATGTTCAAGAGATGTTATATGATCGTGGCATTAACGTTTCTCACACAACAATTTACCGTTGGATTCAAGAATATGGTAAGCTGATCTATCAAATCTGGAAAAAGAAAAATAGACAGTCCTTTTATTCGTGGAAAATGGACGAAACTTATATTAAAATTAAAGGGAAGTGGCATTATCTCTATCGTGCAATCGACTCAGAAGGCATGACACTGGATATTTGGCTAAGACGAAAGAGAAATACTCAGTCTGCTTATGCTTTCTTTAAACGACTATACAAGCAGTTTGGGGAACCGAAAGTTATCGTGACAGATAAAGCACCATCAATTGCTAGTGCTTTTAGGAAGTTACAAAAGCAGGGGCTATACAGCGAAACTGAGCACCGGACAGTCAAGTATCTCAATAACTTAATTGAGCAAGATCATAGACCTGTTAAACGTCGAAATAAACTTTATCAAAGTCTTCGTACTGCATCAACTACGATTAAGGGCATAGAAGCATTGAGAGGCATATACAAAAAGAACCGAAGAAATGGAACGCTCTTCGGCTTTTCGGTATCTACTGAAATTAAAGTTTTGATGGGTATACCAGCATAGTCAAAGTATCAGAATGGGACTTTTGTACTCAGTATTGAAACTTTGCAACAGAACCCATCATTGTTCCCAGATGAACTAATAAGACAGGAACGATAATCGCGATAAACTCATCGCCAAAAGACGCTTGAACCGCAATATCTTTGGGTAAAATCGTCCAGAATCCTATAATAAATAAAATAGCTGTTATAAAAATTGATGGAATATATGCCTTTGAAAAAGTTGATACCCATTCACCAATAAAAATAAATACCATAACTACTAAAAAGGCGATTAAATATTTCATACCATCCCTCCTTGGTCTTTTGATTTGATAAAAACAAATACTAAACCTAATTTATTTGTATGTAAAGTATTTTTTGGAATTTTCTCAAAACTTTTTATTTTCAAATTTTTTATCATATTAACGACGATTGATTTTTTGACAAATAATTTTTCTTTCAACAAAAACCATTCTTCAAATAACTAACAAAAACGCCCAAACGCTAGTTTCTAAAACTAACATTTGGACATTTATAGTCATCGATTATTCTACTTTTTTGCCTTTTTTATAAACTGTTTTTTCTTTTTGCAAGACTTTAATCTCTGTTAATGGGTTCTCATCTAGAACAATAAAATCAGCCATTTTGTCGGGTTCAATCGTTCCTGCTTGTTGATCAATTTGTAATAATTGTGCTGCATTCACCGTTGCTGCCTGAAGGACTTGTAAATTCGTTACACCGGCATCTGCCATGAGTTCAAGCTCGATGGAAGAATTTTTATCAAAATTATTAAAGGCAGTACCTGAATCGGTTCCCATAGCCAATTTTACGCCGGCTTTAGCGGCTTTACCGATGCTTTGTATATGAGCTTGTGCCAGCTCTATCGATTTTTTAACCATGAAATCAGGAAGCGTTTCTGAATTTTGATTAATTGCCCAAGGGGCAGCTAATGTCGGCACAATATAAGTTCCCTTTTGTAAAAACATCTCAATGGTTTTTTCATCTAAATAAACTGCATGCTCGATAGAATCGACACCCGCACGGAGTGCATTTTGGATACCTTCTGTTCCTTGAGCATGAGCATTGGCGGTGCGCCCTTTATGATGCGCTTCTTCTACAGCGGCTTTTAATTCGGCTTCTGTTAATTGAATATCATGAGGCGTTTCGCCATCAAAAGATACACCACCAGTTGCCATCAATTTAATATTATTGACGCCTTTTTTCAATAATACCCGAGCATATTTTCTTACCTCATCAACACCGTCAACCTCATAAGAACCCGCACTGAAATGTCCACCTGTCATAGTTAGCGGAGAACCTGAAGCAACAATACCCGGCGCAAATAATTCTCCTTGTCTTTCAAGTGCAGCTAATTCGATATCAATATCAGCGATCGAGCCAACGTCGCGAATGTAGGTAACTCCGTCTGCTAATAATTTTTGTAAATTGTTTAAGGCCAAAAAAGTAGCCGTTGGCGCTGTCGCATCCGGAGAACCCAATTGCGCAATTTTCCCATAAGGGTCAGCTACAATATGCGTGTGGGCGTTAATCATTCCCGGCATGACATATTTGCCAGCAAGATCCACTGTTTGGTCCCCTTGTTTCTCTTGGACAAATCTGCCATTTTCATCATCCATGACAAAATTTAAGCTTTCAAATTGCTCATTTTTTCCAGTAAATACCTGTGCGTTTTTATATAATGTTTTGGTCATATATCAGACTTCTTTCTTTATATTTAAAAAACATGGTAAATCTAATTCATGAGATTGTAAAGCTTATTTTGGAATTTTCTTACAATTAAGTTTATTCGCCTATTTTTATGAGAAATAGACCTTTGCTATTTTTTCTTGCCAATAATAAATTTGCCATAAGTTTTGCTTGAAGTTTATCGCAAACGTCATTTTATTTTTGGTACGATCGCAAGACTTTTTTCGCTAACTTTTTACTTTACTTTGGGGAAAGCGATTGTTTTAGCTTTTTTAAATACAGGGACTGCATAAACTTTACTAAGAGTTTTCACTACAAAAAAAGCGATATTATAGTCAATCAGACTATGAATAACCCCGCCGATTCCGATAAAACCAAATAATAAAACAAATAAGGAACCCTCATAATGAACTTGCGAACTGCCCCCTAGTAAAAAGGCCGCTACAACGAACGTTTCAATCGCAGCATGAATGATTGCTATAGCAAAATTATATAATTGAAACTTCTTCGGTTGATAAACAATTTGTGGTCGTTTTTGTAAATACCAAGCACCTAGTAGGGCAAAAACCAAGTGAGACAATGCCCGCAAGGCAATAATAAAAGGCGCCGTTAATAAAAAACCAAAAGTCGTACCTAAGGCAACAATAACCGCCATCCGTGGTGAAAAAAACATCGCTACAAATAATGGCACATGACTTGCCAAGGTAAATGAAGCAGGACCAATCACAATCCGTGGCATAACAAGAGGAATTAATACGCCTAAAGCAATTAATAAAGCTGAAATCGTTAACTGTTGCACAGAGTTTCTTTTCATTTAAGTTCTCCTTATCAGGTGTCTTGACACCTTTAGTTGAGCTAAGTTTACTGACAAAAAGGCGAGCTGTCAAGACAGCTCGCTCTTTTTATTCTTTTTCAATTCTATTTTCTTCCATCCGATTACTCAAACGAGCAAATTCCTCTAACGATAAGGTTTCTCCACGACGTGATGGATCGATTTCAGCTTCTGCTAAACTTTTTTTTAGCCTTGTTTTAGTGACAGTTTCTTTGCCGTAAGCGTGCTGTAAGTTATTCCACAAAGTTTTTCGACGTAACTGGAAAGCAGCTTTTGTTAGTTTAAAGAATGCTTTTTCATTCGTTACTTGTACTTTAGGCTGCTTGCGGCGAGTTAATTTCAATAAAGCAGAATCCACCTTGGGTTGAGGAACGAAAACCGTTTTAGGTACAATAAAGGAAATCTCGGTGGCCATATAGTATTGCACGGCAATCGTTAATGAACCATAGTCTTTTGTCCCAGGCTTTGCGTTAATACGCTCTGCCACTTCCTTTTGCAGCATAACAATCATTTGATGGACTGCTAGGTCCGATTCTAAAAAATGCATCATAATAGGTGTCGTGATGTAATAAGGTAAATTTGCGACCACTTTTACTGGCAAATCTTTGGTAAACACTTTTTCCGTTGTTTTAACTAAATCTGTTTGTAAAACATCTTGATTGACAATCGTTACATTCTCAAATGCTTGTAAAGTATCTGCTAAGACGGGTATCAAGCGTTGATCAATTTCAAAAGCCAACACTTGATTCGCCTTTTGTGCTAAGTGCTCGGTTAAAGCACCAATCCCCGGCCCTACTTCAATGACATTATTGTTTTTAGTTATCTCTGCAGCTGCTACAATTTTATGCAAAATGTTGGGGTCTGTTAAAAAATTTTGTCCTAGGCTTTTTTTCAAAGTAAAGCCGTGACGCACTAAGATTTCTTTTGTTTTTGAAGGTACCGCAATTTCTCTGTTGTCTTTCACAAATTTTCCTCCACAATTTTCATGGCTTTTACTAAGTCTTCTTCTGTCACCCGAAACATTGTCAAACGTTTCTCCAGTTGTTTACCATTTGTATAACCAATTCGTAACTCATCTCCTAATAACTCACGTCGTCTTTTCGCTTTTTGTCCGCCTATTAGACCATAATCTAGCAAAATTTGACGCGGAATTTTAGGAATATCTTTTTCCTTAGTGGGTGTTGCTAAATGTTCTAGTGCTGCCAAAATAGCTTCATCACTAGCATGCTCTACACCTAAACTAGCGTATTTTTTCTTCCCTCGAGCTTTATCACGCGGTAAAAACGCATGCTTAGCGTCGGGAACCTCTTCCATAATAATCTTTCGAATCTTTTCTCCTGAATAATCAGGATCGGTAAAAACGATGACTCCCCGCGTTTCTTGCGCATGAATAATACGTTCAATAATCTCTTCATTGATCGCTGAACCAATTGTCTCAATCGCATCTACGGCTAGCACCTCTTGGAGGCGACGAGTATCGTCTTTACCTTCAACGACAATAACTTCTTCAATTTTTTCTTTGCTCATTGTTCAATACCAAATAAGCGATGAGCATTGGCTGTGGTTTGGGCAGCCACTTCTTCTACGCTTAAATCTTTTAATTCAGCAATTTTTTCGACAACATAGCGAGTGTAGCCCGGTTCATTTTGTTTCCCTCGGTAAGGAACGGGTGCTAAATAGGGTGCGTCTGTTTCGACCAACATTCGATCAAATGGCATTTTTTGGGCTGCTTCTTGTACTTCTAATGTCTTTTTAAAAGTAACAACACCGCTGTAAGACAAATGCATTCCTAAATCCAAAAATCGTTGCGCCCATTCGTAATCGCCGTTAAAACTATGCATAATCCCACCGATGTCATGAACTTTCTCGTCTTTTAAGATACGATAAGTGTCTTCCATGGCATCTCGATTATGTACGCTAAAGGGTAAATGCATTTCCCGGGCAATCGCAATTTGGCGACGAAAAACTTTTTCTTGCACCTCTTTAGGATCTTCCATCCAGTGATAATCTAATCCTGTTTCTCCTAAAGCAACGACCTTTTGCTTACTTAGTTCCTCTTGCAAATAATTTTCGACTTCTTTGGTATAACTGCCAGCTTCAGTGGGATGCCAACCCACAATACTATAAATATTGTCATATTCTTGACTTAGTTTTTGCGTTTTTTCAATTGTAGGATAATCAAATCCAACTACAGCCATTTCAGTAACACCTAGTTCTTTGGCATGTGCTATCTTTTCGGCTTCAATTCCTTCAAATTCTTCCGCATTTAAATGCGTATGTGTATCAAAAATCACAGAAATTCCCTCCTTATTTTCTTGGCTATGGAGAAAGCTTTTGTCATCTGTTATCCATCTTTTCAATCTTGAATAACAATTTTACAAACTTTTCTTCATTATTTAACGAGTCTATGCTTTTTGTGTTTTTTTCAAGCTTTTACGGATACTCTCTTCACTTTTTGCTATCTATTTTTGGATAAGTTTTTTTAACTTCCTTATTCATTTTTTTCTTTCCTTTATCCATTATATAAACATTTCAATATCATAAGTTTAAATTCCTTATACATCCTAGCATATTTTGCTTATTTTTAGAAATCCTGTTTTTTGTCAATAATATCCTAGCGATAGCAAAAGTTTTCTTCTTTGTTCGATTGCATTTTTTCGATAATTCCACTATTCTATATAGTATGTATAGTTGTGTTAAAAAAATGGCAAAGGAGACCGATTAAATGTACATTATTTTAGGAATTTTATTCCTTATTTTTTGTCTAATCTTTTATATGGTCTTCATCGAACCACGCCGTTTAAAAGAAAAACATTATTTTATAAAAAAGAATAAAAAAAAAGTGCTCGATATTTCCAATGCATTTGACCTTTATGAACATGACTCTAACATCGTTATCTGTCACTTAAGTGATTTTCATTTTGCCCGCAGCTTTAAACCCCAACGTATTAACCGCGTCATTCGTTCCATCATGGATATTGCTCCTGACTTGATTGTTTTTACTGGCGATTTAATTGATAATTATGAAAAATGGCCGCATAAAGAGACACAACGTCTTGTTGAAAAATTAAAACGAATGACCGCCCCCATGGGAAAAATTGCGATCTTAGGTAACCACGATTACCGCAACGAAGGATATTACTTTGTCAAAGAAGTTTTAAGCGAAGGCGGCTTTACCGTTTTGGAAAACGAAGAAATTTTTGGTTCAAATGATGAAGTTTCCATTAACATTGCTGGTATGGATGATTGTTTAAGCGGAGAACCAGAGTTTCATTTTGAACGTACCTTAGCCCAGTGGCATCTGCTTTTAGTCCATGAGCCAGATGCTGTTTTAGACACTGAAAACATCCAAAATTTTGATTTAATTCTAGCAGGCCACAGTCATGGTGGACAAGTTCGACTTCCTTTTCTTTTTTATAAAACGAAGGGTTCTATGACTTACACTCATGGATTATATTTGTTAGCTGAAAAAACATTGCTTTCTATTAGTAACGGTATTGGTACATCAAAATTGCCCTTACGTTTGGGCGTTCCTCCAGAAATTATTTATTATCATTTAGCTAAAAAGCCAGCTGAAGTAGAAGAAAAAGAAGAACAAAAAGATTAAATCCCATGAAATCAAACATTTGATTTCATGGGATTTTTTAATCTTGTGTTAAACCGTCATGAATGTGATCGATATTCCATTTCATCATCGAGTAGTAGCTATCTCCGTCTTTTCCTGCTTCCGCAATCGAATCGGTAAAAATTTCTGAATAAATTGGGATCCCGGAATCTTTGGAAACACTCTTCATTGGGCTCTTGTTTACACTCGTTTCCACAAATAATGCTTTGACATTGGTATCCTTCAGTTGATCAACCACTCTTTTCGTCTGCTCTGGCGTCCCTTCTTCTTCGGTATTAATTTCCCAGATGTAAGAAGCAGGGATGTCATAAGCTTGGGAGAAATACTTGAACGCTCCTTCGCTGGTTACAAGTAGTTTTTCATCCTCAGGAATGTCATTAAATTTACTTTTGGATTCTTGGTCCAATTCACCTAATTCATCTAGGTAATCGTCCAAGTTTTTTTTGTAATAATCTGCATTCTCCGGATCTTTTTCGCTAAGGTGATTTTCGATATTTTCAGCGTAAGTCATGCCGTTTTCTAAGCTCATCCAAGCGTGGGGGTCTTGTTGACCTTCATCTTCACCTTCTTCTAAGTAAAGCGGCTTGACGCCTTTACTTACGGCAAAGTAATCTTGCTCTTCTTTTTTATCGGCATTTTCCATAAGGTTATTAAACCAAGCATTCCCGCCAGTTTCTAAATTCAAACCGTTATAAAAAATCACATCTGCTTCTGTTGCTTCTTCGATATCCTCGGGTAAAGGTTCATAATCATGCGGATCTCTTCCGACAGGAACAATACTGTGCAAGTCGATCCGATCTCCGGCTATTTCTTTGGTCATATCATTAATAATTGAATTTGTTACGACAACGTCAAGTTTTTCTTCATCTTGACCAGCACCTGAAGATTGTTGATAGGTATAAAAACCGATACCGCCAGCAAATAATGCTGCGACTAAGCCAACAATGAGATACCCTCTTTTTCCATGTTGCAGACGTTGTTTAGGGGACAAGAAGAAACCAATCACAAACATAAAGGCTGCTGTTAATACAATACTCGAACCCGCTGCAATATTAAAACTATAACCGATAAAAAGACCGAGAAAGGAAGAAACACCGCCCAAAATCGCCGATAATACAATCATATTTTTCAGTCGTTTTGTATAAAGGTAAGCCGTCGCCGCTGGTGTTACTAAAAGTGCAACAATTAAAATTGTTCCGACACTTTGCATAGCTGTGACAGAAACCAATGTCAATAAAATCATCAATAAATAATGATACCCTTGTACACGCATGCCAAAAGCTTTGGCCATATTGGAATCAAAAGATGTAATCAAAAGCGGTCGATAAAAGATCGCCACTAAAGCAATAACAAATAGCGCAATACCAATCGTTAGCCACTTATCTGCATCTTGAACAGCTAATACATTCCCAAATAAAATATGGAACAAGTCAGTTGAGCTGTTGGCTATACCGATCAAAATAACCCCGAGGGCTAGAAACGAACTAAAAGTAATGCCAATCGCTGTATCACTTTTAATGGTACTATTTTGTGAAATATAGGTAATGAGGACCGAGGCTAAAACACCAAACACAACAGCTCCTACAAAGTAATGAATACCGATAATAAATGACAGTGCCACACCCGGTAAAACCGCATGAGAAATGGCATCTCCCATCAAAGACATCCCTCTTAAAATAATAAAACAGCCAATCACACCTGCCACTATTCCAATGGCAACCGAGGTCACTAACGCATTTTGTAAGAAGTGGTAATCCAGTAAACCATCAATAAAATGACTAATCATTGGACTGCCCCCCTCCAACAAATATTGTATCTCCAAAGGCTTGTTTTAAGTTTGTTTTAGTAAATACTTCGTCTGTAGGTCCTTGAGCAATTAATTCTTTATTTAAAATGACTAATTCGTCAAAGTATCTTTCAACCTTACTTAAATCATGATGAACGATAAATATTTCCTTTCCTTCTTTTTTAAAGCCGTTTAATAGTTCCATGATAATTTGTTCGCTCGTTGCATCGATTCCCACAAATGGTTCATCTAAAAAAATAAATGTGGCATCTTGGACAAATGTACGAGCAATTAAAATTCTCTGGAATTGTCCCCCTGATAATTCGCCAATTTGCCGATCTTTAAAGTCTTTCATTTGAACTAACTCTAAGGCGTGATCTACTTTGTGCCAATCTTCTTTGGTAATCCGCTGGAAGAATCGTTTTTTTGGATATAACCCCAATGAAACACATTCCCCCACTGTAATGGGAAAGGTATAATCAATATCGCTTTTTTGCTCAACATAAGCGACTTCTTTTTTCCTCTTTTGCAGCGATTGACCATCGACTGTAGTTGTTCCGCTTCCTTCGATTAAATTTAAAGCAGATTTGATAAAAGTTGATTTTCCGGCACCATTAGGACCAATAATGCCAATAATCGCTGGTTTGTCTATAGTAAAGGATACATCAGCTACCGCTTGATGAACCCCGTCGTAGCTAGCAGATATGTTATCAAATGCTATCATTCTATACCTCCATTTACTTGGTTTTTAGGTACGCCTAACTTATCTTCAATTCTATTATATTAGTTTCGTTTCCTTTATGCAATAAAAAAATATTTTTTTCTTTTCTTAAGCTAAATTTGAAATAAAAAGTACGCATGAGCTCTTTTAAGAAAT
>NZ_BCPY01000054.1 GCF_001544195.1 Tetragenococcus solitarius NBRC 100494 | reverse complement strand
ATTTTTCTTTATTTTAACGAAAAATTAGTTCGTATATTCTTCTACTAATGCAATAACTTCATCTGCAGTATCGCAATTATTTAATGCGCGTTCAGAAAGTTCCTGCATTTTTTTACTATCCAATCTTTTCATCAAACTACGTGTTTTCAAAATAGAAGTTGCACTCATGGAAAACTCATCTAACCCAATTCCCATTAATAAAGGAACAGCTATTTGATCGCCGGCCATTTCTCCACACATACCTGCCCATTTTCCTTCTTTATGAGCAGACTCAACCACATTTTTAACCAAGCGTAAAATTGCTGGATTATAAGGTTGGTACAAGTAAGAAACCTGTTCGTTCATGCGGTCTGCGGCCATCGTATATTGGATCAAATCATTTGTTCCGATACTAAAGAAGTCAACTTCTTTAGCAAAACGATCAGCTAAAACAGCAGCGGCAGGGATTTCAATCATAATTCCCACTTGAACTGAATTAGAAACGCCGTAGCCTTGGTCTATTAATTTTTCACGTTCTTCATTATATATTTTCTTAGCAGCACGAAATTCTTGTAAAGTAGCTACCATTGGGAACATAATTCGTAATTCACCGTAAACCGAAGCACGTAATAAAGCACGTAATTGTGTACGGAACATTCCTTCGCCTAATTGGGAAAGACTGATACGAAGCGCCCGATAACCCAAGAATGGATTCATTTCATTTGGCAAATCCAAGTATGGAAGTTCTTTGTCGCCACCAATATCCATCGTACGAACTACAACTGGTTTACCGTCCATACCTTCTAAAACTTTTTTATAAGCGTTAAATTGGTCCTCTTCAGTTGGAAAATCAGCAGAGTCCATATATAGAAATTCCGTACGATACAAACCTACAGCTTCAGCGCCATTTTCATGCGCACTATTTAGGTCTTTTGGCGTACCTATATTTGCGGCTAAATCAAAGTGTTGACCGTCATTAGTGACAGTTTTGGCATCTTTTAACTTTTCCCATTCTTTCTTTTGGGAAGCAAATTTCTCGCCTGCTTCAACATATTCAGCCTTTTGGTCTTCTGTAGGATTAACAACTGCGGTTCCTTCAATCCCATTTACAGCAACAATGTCGCCCTCTCCAGCTAATTCAGTCACTTTTTTTGTTCCAACAATAGCTGGAATTTCCAAAGAACGAGCCATAATCGCTGAGTGAGAAGTACGTCCGCCAATATCAGTAACGAAAGCTTTTACAAACTTACGGTCCAATTGAGCAGTATCACTTGGAGCTAGATCATGTGCGACAATTACAACTTCTTCATCAATCATTGAAGGGTCAGGCAAAGTTACCCCTAACAAATGTGCTAAAATACGTTTAGACACATCGCGAATATCAGCAGCACGTTCTTGCATATAAGAATTATCTTCCATTGCTTCAAACATGTCGATAAATGTATCGGTAACATCTTTTAATGCTTGTTCTGCATTCACTTTATTATCTGAAATATTTTGTTTAATTTGATCCGTCATTTCTGGATCATTTACCACCATTAAATGGGCATCAAAAACTTGTGCTTCTGACTCTCCTAAAGTTTCAGCCGCTTTTTCGCGAATTTTCTGTAATTCTTTTTCAGACGCTTTTAGAGCATCATCCAAACGAGATTTTTCTTTATCAGAGTCTTCTACAGTTACTTTTGAAAAACTTAAATCTGGTTCCACTAACAGGTAGGCTTTTGCAACAGCTACTCCATCGCTTGCCGCGATTCCCTTTAGCATTTCAGACATTATTCAGACAATCCTTCCTTTTTCATTGTATCTACAATTGCTGCCATTGCATCTGATTCGTCAGCGCCTTCTGCTGAGATTGTTACATCAGAACCTTGACCAACACCTAAGGACATTACACCCATGATAGATTTTAGATTTACTGATTTACCTTTGTACTCTAAGTTAATATCTGAGTTAAATTTACTTGCAGTTTGTACTAATAATGTTGCTGGACGTGCATGAATTCCTGTCTCAGCAATTACGTTAAAATCTTTCTTTTCCATATCGATCGATCTCCTTTGAGGTATCAAATTTTTGTGAGGGTTTTCTAACATTAAAGTTGAACAAAAAAAAATAGTTAATAACCCTTTCAATTGATAAGATTACCATTTTTTTGCCCATTAGACAACCGTTTTCCGACATAAATCAAATAATTACATATAATTTCACTTTTCTTGTTCCGCAGGGAAGTATTTATAATGAATCGTTCCGCTCAAGCCTGCTTTACCTACAAAAGAGGAGCGATCACTAAAGGATAGCCATGCTTTACGAAACTCCATAAAGTCTGCCTGTTCTACGATGACTTCAGCGATGTTTCCATCTTTTAACTCTTGTAGCTTTTTAGCAAATTCTTCTTGTGTCATCCGCTTCTCTCCTTTTTATATCTAATAAAAAATTATAGTCAAAAGAACAAATTCTGCAAGTTTCATTAATACAATATCATTATTTACTCTATAAATACTTTAAAGTGCTTTATTTTTCCTTCTGCAAGTCATTTAAACTGTCTTAAGAAATTTATGTTTTTCCAGTTCAAATGCTTGAAAATTATGCAAAAGATTGTATAATAGAATTTGAAAGGTCAAAGTTGGTCAATGTTTTTTGACATTAACTTACCTTTTTTCAAAGTGAAAGAACTTGAACGTAAAGAAAGGTTGTGAGATTCGATGCTTTGTCAAAATTGTGGAAAAAATGAAGCAACCATTCATTTATATGCCAATGTAGGCGGACAAAGACGACAAATCGACTTTTGTCAGAATTGCTATCAAAAATTAAAAAATCAACAAGAAAATCCTATGGGAATGCAACAAGATCCATTTGGCTTTGGAAATTTAGATGACTTCTTCCGTCAAATGTCTCAAATGCAAGGTGGAAATGGATACTATCAACAAACTCCTCCAACACAAGCAGGTGGCGGAAATAATATAAACGGCGGACAGCCGCCAAAAGATTCTGGCTTATCTGGTCTTTTAGGTGATTATGGAATTAATATCACCCAGCAAGCTAAAGATGGACAAATCGACCCAGTTGTTGGACGCGACGGTGAAATTAAACGAGTAATTGAGATTTTAAACCGTCGGACAAAAAATAATCCTGTCTTAATCGGAGAGGCTGGTGTCGGTAAAACAGCTGTCGTTGAAGGTTTAGCTCAAAAAATCGTTGACGGTGATGTGCCACAAAAATTAATGGACAAACAAGTTGTACGCTTAGACGTTGCTTCACTTGTTCAAGGAACAGGAATTCGTGGTCAATTTGAAGAAAGAATGCAACAATTGATCAATGAAATTAAAGAAGCAGAAAATATTATCTTATTTATCGACGAAGTTCATGAAATTGTAGGTGCAGGAACAGCAGGCGATGGAAATATGGATGCCGGAAATATCTTAAAACCAGCATTGGCTCGCGGCGATCTTCAAATGGTTGGTGCAACAACTTTAAATGAATATCGTATCATTGAAAAAGATGCTGCCCTAGAACGACGCTTACAATCTGTACGTGTTGACGAACCAACGATTGAAGAGACCGTCTCCATTCTAAAAGGGTTGCAACCACGTTATGAAGATTATCATCATGTAAAATATACAGATGAAGCCATTCAAGCAGCAGCAGATTTATCAAACCGTTATATTCAAGATCGTTTTTTACCTGATAAAGCGATCGATTTATTGGACGAAGCAGGTTCTAGAGAAAACTTGACAATCCAATATGTTGATCCAAAAACGATTGAGAAAAAATTAGAAGATGCTCAACGAGAAAAACAACAAGCTTCTAAAGAGGAAGATTATGAAAAAGCTGCTTATTATAGAGACCAAATTAATAAGCTTGAAAAAATGAAGGAAAAACAAGTAAATGACGAAAAAATGCCCGTCATTACTGAAAAGACAATGGAACAAATTGTCGAACAACAAACTAATATTCCAGTCGGTGAATTAAAAGAAAAAGAACAAAATCAATTGCGTAACTTAAGTAATGACTTGAAAAAACACGTCATCGGACAAGATGAAGCGATCGATAAAGTTTCTAAAGCTATTCGACGTAACCGAGTGGGGCTAGGCCGTCAAAATCGCCCAATTGGTTCTTTCTTATTTGTTGGACCAACAGGTGTTGGTAAGACTGAATTAGCTAGACAATTAGCTTATGAATTGTTTGGTTCAAAAGAATCAATGATTCGCTTTGACATGTCTGAATATATGGAAAAACATAGTATCTCTAAATTAATCGGTTCACCACCAGGCTATGTTGGCTACGAAGAAGCCGGTCAATTAACCGAAAAAGTTCGTCGAAATCCGTATAGCTTAATCTTACTTGATGAAGTAGAAAAGGCACATCCGGATGTATTGCATATGTTCTTGCAAATTTTAGATGACGGACGTTTGACCGATGCACAAGGACGTACAGTAAGTTTTAAAGATACTTTGATTATCATGACAAGTAACGCTGGTACAAGCAATGTCGAGGCAAATGTTGGCTTTGGCCCTGCCCGTGAAGGCGTAACAAACTCTGTATTAAGTCACTTGAAAGATTTCTTCAACCCTGAGTTCCTAAACCGTTTTGATGGTATTGTTGAATTCAAGGGATTAAGCAAAGAAAACTTAATGAAGATTGTTTCCTTGATGCTTGACGATGTCAATGACATGCTTGCTTATCAAAAAATTCATGTCGATGTTTCTCAAAATGTCAAAGAAAAATTAGTTGAACTAGGGTACGATCCTGCAATGGGCGCACGTCCATTACGTCGGACCATTCAAGAACAAATTGAAGATGGTATCGCTGAATATTATCTTGATCACCCAGAAAGCGCAGATCTAAAAGCAGTGCTCAACGATAAAGGTGAAATTGAAATCGAAGCGTCGGAAAATGCTACGGTTGAAAATAAACAAGAAAATAAATAAGCCTACCATTATTAACTGGAAAAGTACTTTTTATGTACTTTTCCAGTTTTTTTAATACCTAATGCTTTAAATTTTTTTAAAAGAAAAATATAATATATATGAAAGAGAAACCTAGCTGCAAAATTGTGAGGTGAAATAAAATGAAACTAGTCAATGTTACTAACAGCCATTCCAGACTGGTAAAACAGCAACTAGAAAATACAGATGCCGTGCTGGTAAAGGTATACACTGCAGGTGATACTTCTATTGTATACACTGAGGCCCCTCAGCATAATGAGCTTTTATTAGTAAATAATAAACGAACAATTAGACCATCTGAAATTGACGAAATCAAAGCTCGATTTTTAAAAAAACTATCTCCGGATTCCTATAATGAAGAAGACATCACAGAAATTGAAAATGATGGTATTGTTGAGATCTCTATCCCCAAGCTAAGTAAACAAAAACCTTAGCTTGTATCTTATAAAAAAACAGCTTAAAAAGTACTCTTTGCAGCAGTTCTTTTTAAGCTGTTTTTGTTTTTTATAATAAGCTTTTCAATTCAACATTAGGGTACTTATCAGCAAACCAACGCATAGCAAACTCATTTTCAAATAAGAATAATGGTTGTCCAAAACGATCTTTGGCCAAAATATTTCGACTAGAATGCATATTTTTGTCCAAATCTTTTGGATCTATCCAACGAGCAATTTTATGCCCTAGGGGTTTCATGACCACTTCCGAATTGTATTCATTTTTCATACGGTATTGGAAAACTTCAAATTGCAATTGTCCTACAGCGCCAATAATATAATCGTCTGTCAGATAGGTTTGATACAATTGAATCGCTCCTTCTTGAACTAACTGCTGAATTCCTTTATAAAATGACTTTTGTTTCATCACATTTTTAGCATTTACTTGCATGAATAATTCAGGAGTAAAAGAAGGTAACTCTTCATAAGCAATCCCTAGCTTTCCTTCATAAAGCGTATCCCCGACTTGATAATTTCCAGTATCATAAATTCCAATAATATCTCCAGCAACTGCTTCTTGAATGTTCTGGCGAGCATCTGCCATAAATTGGGTAACATTACTTAATTTCATCTTCTTGGCTGTTCGCTCTAAGGTAACTTCCATTCCCCGCGTAAAAGTTCCAGAACAAATCCGCAAAAACGCAATACGGTCACGATGAGCTGGATTCATATTAGCCTGAATTTTAAATACAAATCCTGAAAACTCTTCTTCATAAGGGTCCACTTTCTTGTCGTCTTGTGTCTTATGAGCCTGCGGTGCTGGCGCATATTCTAAGAAGGCTTCCAAGAAAGTTTGCACGCCAAAATTGGTTAATGCTGATCCAAAAAACACCGGTGTTTGGTTCCCCTCTTCTACTTTTTCTAAGTCAAAATCATCCCCTGCTTCTTGCAGCAATTCGACGTCTTCCACTGCTTGTTGGTAAATGCTATTTTGTTTTAACGGATGTTCATCAGCAATATTCCCGCTTTTATCAAGTGTAAGGAAACGTTTGCCATCGTAATTTTCTGGATGAGCTAACTCGACGCGCTCATTATGAATGTCATAAATTCCTTCCAGCCCTCTGCCCATACCAATTGGCCAATTCATAGGATAGGATTCGATATCAAGTAAATCTTCCAATTCCTCTAATAAATCCAAGGGTTCACGCCCATCTCGGTCCATTTTGTTAATAAAAGTAAAAATTGGGATACCACGTTGTTTAACTACCTTAAATAATTTTTTTGTCTGGGCTTCAATCCCTTTGGCACTATCAATAACCATCACTGCGCTATCTACTGCCATTAAGGTTCGATAGGTATCTTCTGAAAAATCTTCATGTCCAGGCGTATCTAAAATATTGACACGTTTTCCATCATAGTCAAATTGCATGACGGAGCTGGTGACAGAAATCCCTCGTTGCTTTTCAATTTCCATCCAATCAGATTTAGCAAAATTTCCCGTTTTTTTCCCTTTTACAGTACCTGCTTGTCGGATAGCGCCCCCAAAAAGCAAAAGTTGCTCAGTAATAGTTGTCTTACCAGCGTCAGGGTGGGAAATAATTGCAAATGTACGCCTGCTATCCACTTCTTTTTTTAATTCTTGTTTATCCATTTCTTATGTGAGTTGTGACATAAATACAAATCCTAAGCTATATTTGACAGATTTATCAAACATAAACATCCTCCATTAGCGACGAGTAATCGCAGAAGCTGTCTGTCTATAGCTATAATTCAAATACTCTGTTAGTAAAAGAACTTATGTCACAATCTCTCTCTCCTTTCATTCTAACTTGTCTTTTCACTCTTTATCTTGATAAATATGAACTTGATCAGTATATCATTTCGAATAACAAAAATAAATAAAAACAGACAGTCGGTTCATTCCTACAGCTTTTTTAAATTATCTTGTAAAATATATATTTAAAAGCACAAAAAAATACCCGAACTATATGAATAAGATGGTCCATAACCTTACAACAATCCCCTTATAGTTCGGATATTTAATTATTACCCATTTTATCAGAGCTTTTAGAGATTAACGACGTGGTTCATCATCGTCAAAATCTTTATGGAAAAAACGACGTTCTTCTTCAGGCTCTACACTTTCTGTTTCTTCAGGGTCATGAAATATAACTCTGATTTTTAAAACCCGCGGACCTACTGTCTGTTCTGATGCCAGAGTCAAGTTATCTACGTCAAAAGTTAACTTTTCTCCTTCTTCAGGAATTTCTCCTAAAGCTGTAATTAAGTAACCAGCCATCGTATCTACATCTGACATATGAAGGTTAGTATCGAAAGCTTCATTGAATTCTTCAATTAACATTCCACCTTGGATAATGTATTCTGAATCAGAAATCTTTTTATAAAGTGTTTCTACTTCATCTGATTCGTCATCGATTTCACCGACAATTTCTTCAAGTAGATCTTCTAAGGTCGCAATCCCTACAACCCCACCATATTCATCGAGTAAAATCGCCATCTGACTTTGCGTTTTTTTCATTTCATATAATAAATCATCGATAAAGATCGTTTCAGGCACAAATAACGGCTCTTGCAATAAAGAAAGTAAATCGAGATTGTCAAAGCCCTTTTTATAAGCCCCTTTTAATAAATTTTTCGTATGCAAAATACCAATTATTTTATCTTTTTCTTCATCAAAAATCGGAATTCGGGAATAGTTTTGATTTAGGATATCCTGGATTACGTCATTTACATCATCATTGATGTCAACCATATAAGTGTCTGTACGAGGAACCATCACTTCCCGTGCTACTTTAGTATCGAGTGAAAAAACTCCTTGAAGCATGGACAATTCTTCATCTTCAAAGACACCTTCTGTTTCCATCATATAACGCATTTCATCACGCGTCATTTTACTATCCTCGTCATCAAATTCCATAGGAGTAATTCGTGCGAGTAAATTCGTCGATGCTGATAGCAACCAAACAAATGGTTTTGCCACTTTTCCAATAATCCGAATAATTCCAGAAGTAAATTTGGCTACTTCTTCGGTTTTACTCATAGCAATACGTTTGGGGTACAATTCACCAAATACGATTGATACGTAGGTTAAAAGCATCACCATAATGATATGCGCAATACTTGCAGCTGCGGCTCCTCCACCTAAATATGGAGCAAGACGTTGAGCTAATTGTGAAGCAAGAGAAGCACCAGATAAGATATTCACCAATGTGATTCCGACTTGAATTGTCGATAAAAAATTCGTGGGATCTTTTAGTGTATGTAAAAGCTTTTGCGATTTTTGATCCCCATCTTCTGCTTGTTGTTCGATTCGACTTTTATTGACCGAAACCACAGCAATTTCTGATGCAGCTAAAAAAGCGTTCACTAAGGTTAAAACAAGTAATAGCAATATCTGTGCTATCAGCGACTGACTCCCGGGGTCAGCATTCATAATTGCATTCGCTCCTTATTTTTTCAAATTTTATAAAAAAAACGTGGTTTACAACCACAATAAAATGCTACCACAAAGCTTTTTTCTTTTCAATGAAAACCAATTCACATTACAAAAATGTTTACCTTTTATCCAGTTTATTTCTAGCCATCTTCTAATCAAAACGGTATAATCATCACGAGGTGATAATATGTATACCAGACACACAAACAATACTTTAAATAAAATTTACTCTGATGCTCTGGCAATCAGAAAGCAAGTTTTCATAGAAGAACAACAAGTCCCTCGTAAACGAGAAATCGATGCAGACGAACCACATGCCATTCACTTTGTTTTATATACCGAGCAAAAGGAAGCGGTGGCTACAGTTCGTTTGCTTGCGGCCAAACAAAATACTATTAAGCTACAACGTATGGCTGTTGTCAAACAGGCCAGAAAAAAAGGTTATGGCAAAATAATTATGAAAGAAGCGGAAAGCTATGCTAAAAATAATGGTTACCACAAAATCATTTTAGGAGCACAAATTACTGCACGTAATTTTTACCACAACTTAGGCTATCAAGAAGAAGGAGATTTCTTCTTGGATGCAGGGATTCAACATATCACAATGATGAAAAAAATATAAAAAGCTGCCGAAAAAATCGGCAGCTTTCTTATTTATGCGACAATTGCTTGTAGCGGTTATACCATATATCGACGTACCCTTCTGAGAAAGGTCCTTTTCCATTATTGATCCAGTCAACTAAAATTTTGACGTTTTCTTTTAAAATATAATCGATATTATTTGGATAGTGCATTAGTTTACCATGTAGTTCATACTCATCCACATCCAACAAACGTTTTTCACCATCCGGAAAAACTTTAATGTCCAAATCATAATCAATATATTTCAGTGCTTCTTCGTCTAAAATAAACGGCGAAGCTAGATTACAATAATAGGAAACCCCCTTTTCTCGAATCATTGCTACTATATTGAACCAGTACTTTTTATGAAAATAAACAATAGCTGGTTCTCGGGTTACCCAGCGCCTGCCGTCTGATTCGGTAACTAATGTGTGATCATTTAAACCGATCAACGACTGTTCACTGGTTTTCAATACCATCGTATCGCGCCACGTTCGATGCAAATTGCCATCATGTTTGTAACTTTGAATACTAACAAACTCGCCTTCTTTAGGCATTCTCATAGCAACCCTCACCTTACGAAACTCGTATTTGCTTGAGTGTTTTACACTGGCATCGTAAATATTATAGCAATAAATGTCATTGTTTTCTATAAATCTTGTCCAACTTTATGAGTTTTATGAAATTGTTGGATGATTTTTTGCTGTACTTTTGGAAAAACAACTGAAGAAAAAGAAGATTCCTCTATCCATTGACTATTTTCAGGAAAAAAATCTGAGCGGGCGCGTCCATAAAAAATCAGGATATGCCATTTCAAATGGCTAAATACATGGGTCACTTCCCCTAGATGTCTTTTTTGCCATACTACAGGCCATTCGCTAAAAATTTCAGGTGCCATATCTTCTGCGACCAGATCTAATGTTATCTGATTTGTGTCTTCTTTATACCAAAACTGCTTTAGTTCCTTATATTTTTCAGAGCTAACTTCTTCTAAGGGATAATGCCACATTCTAGCTAAAAGACCATTTTCAGGACGCTGTATTAATAAATGCTCATGTTCTTTGTTTTCGATCACTCCTGCGAGATAGTAAACATCTTTTGGTTTTGCTTTTTTTGTCTTCACAGGAAATTTATCATGGGCATTATGAGCACAAGCGTAGCAAAATGGTTGCAGCCATTCTGGACATTTTTTTGCAGATGGAGTAGAGACTGTAGCACCAACTTCCATGAGCGCTTGATTCATATCTCCAGGATTTTCTCGTGAAATAATTTTGCGAAGAATCTGGTCAAATATTTTGTATGTACTGGCTTTTGAGATATCTTCTTCAATACCAAACAGACGACTGATAACTCGCATCACATTTCCATCAATGGCAGGTTCTGGTAAACCAAAAGAGATACTTGCAATCGCACCTGCAGTATATGGACCAATACCTTTTAAACTTCGTATGTTTTCAACCGTGTCTGGAAATTCTCCATTAAACTTTTCCTGAATTTGTCTTGCTGCCACCCTTAAGTTGCGCGCCCTAGAATAGTAGCCTAACCCTTGCCAGACCTTTAATAATTTTTCTTCATCTGCCTTAGCTAAATCTTTGATTGTAGGAAACTCTTCCATAAAGCGATAGTAGTAATCAATCACCGTATCCACACGCGTTTGTTGTAACATAATTTCTGAAATCCATACCTTATACGGGTTCGTATCAGCACGCCATGGTAAATTCCTCTTATTTTGATAATACCAATCTAATAGAACCGTTTGAAAGGACTGGATTTTTTCTTCATCCCACATTTTACTTTTCATCTAATTCTTCCTTATCGATAAATTGTTGAATCAAATCCGTTGGAAAACCTTTTTGATATAATTTTTGCTTGATTTTCATTTTTCTCTTAGCTAGATCTTTGGTATGATCTTTCTGTAATAATTTTTGTCCTTCTTTTTGTAAAATTTCCCATTCCTTTGTTTCATCAATTTCATAGTCTAGCTGGTCAATCGCTTGCTGGACAACATCTGAATTAAAGCCTTTTTTAATTAAGTTTAAGCGTAACTTTTGTATAGTTTCTCGATAACTCTTCCCACGAATCTTTTTTAAGCCTTTTGCTGCCGTACGCCCAGCAATTTCTGCCTGCAATTCTGGCGTATATAGCTCCATTGCTTCGCTAATAAACGCTTCTTTTACTCCTTTTTTAATTAATTGTTGCCTTAAACTCGAAGGGCCCTTGTCGCTTAGCCGTATTTGCGTTCGTACATAGCTTTTTGCATATGTCTGATCGTTTATCACACCCAGTTCTTTTAAACGAGCGACAATTTTGTGGCGATCTTCTAAGGGGACTTCCTTTTTTTGTAAGTATGTTCTTGTCTCTTTTTCCGTCCTCAATTGATAACTAATATAATTTAAAGCTTCTTGCAAGCCATAGTCGTAACTGGCTTGCTCTTTAACTTCTGCTAATTTTTCTGCTGTTAACTCGCTGCCTTTTAGCAAGCGAAAACGAACTAATAAGTCTTCAGAAACTTTAATTTTTTCATCTGTGTCAATAACTACCTGATAAAAAATTCCTTTTAGTTTTCGAATACTTTTTACAGTATACATCTTTTCACTCCCTGTCTCTTCTTTTTTAGTTTAACATAACTTTTAACTAAAGAAATCCATTCTATGTTAGAATAAAGGCGAATTTAAAAAAGGAGCGTTTATTCGTGAATACACAAGTTGCTGTTGGACAAACCTTACAATTACAAATAAAAAGGTTGGGCATAAATGGTGAAGGGATAGGCTATTTTAAGCGTTTAATCATCTTTGTACCTAAAGCACTGCCAGGTGAAAAAATTACGGCTAAAATCACACAGACAAACCCTAAATTTGCACAAGCCTCCTTAATAAAGGTTTTGTGCAAAAGCTCAGACCGGGTTACCCCGCCTTGTCCATTTTATGATCGTTGTGGCGGCTGTCAATTACAGCATTTAACCTATAACAAACAACTAGATTTTAAACAGGATTTACTATTACAAGCATTAAAAAAATACCGACCTAAAGGATATCAGCGTTACCAGGTAAAACCTACTTTAGGAATGAGTGAACCATGGTATTATCGTAACAAAGCGCAATTTCAGTTAAGGTACAATCCAAAAACAAAGAAAGCAGAAGCTGGTTTATACGAAGCAAATTCACATCGTTTAGTCGCCATCGATGATTGTCCTGTACAAGAAAAAACAACCCAAAAAGTGATTAATACTGTCGTTCAATTGATTAATAAATATGAGTTGCCTATTTATGATGAACGTAAAAATTCTGGCATATTAAAAACACTCATGGTACGTATCGGTGTAAAAACAAACGAAGTACAACTCGTTTTTATTACACATACGAAAAAATTATTGAAAAAAAATACCTTAATAAACGAAATCAACCAACGTTTACCAGAAGTTGTTTCAATTATGCAAAACGTACAAGATAAGAAAAGCTCACAAATTTTTGGTGAGGAAACGATACATCTTTGGGGAAAAGAAACGATTGAAGAACAATTAAACGATTTGACCTTTGATTTATCTACCCGTGCTTTTTTCCAACTAAACCCACAACAAACAAGCATACTTTATGATGAAGCAATCAAAGCTTTGAATATTACACCAGACGAAACGGTCGTTGATGCTTATTGTGGTGTTGGGACAATTGGTCTAAGCGTAGCTGATAAAGCAAAAGAAGTTCGCGGCATGGACATTATTGACCAGGCTATCGAAGATGCTAAACGTAATGCTCAAAAGATGGGTTATACCAACACATATTATGAAACAGGTACAGCTGAAAAGCTCTTACCTAAATGGCTAAAAGAAGGATTTACGCCAGACAGCATCATTGTAGATCCACCCAGGACAGGGCTTGATGACAAACTATTACAAACACTTGTTGCAACACCACCAAAAAAACTTGTCTATATTTCATGCAATGTTTCTACCTTAGCAAAAGACCTGAGAAAACTAGCGAAGGTTTTTAAAGTCGAATATTTGCAATCTGTCGACATGTTTCCACAAACTGCGCGTTGTGAAGTGGTCACTAAATTAACACGTAAGTTTTAGGTTATCAAGAAGCAAAAGAACGAGAGTAATTGTGACAAATTTACTCTCGTTTTCCAGTATTCTAGAGGAAGTACGTAAAACTTACCCTAGTTTTTGCAAAAAAGGTATTTATCTTTTTAAATAAAGGGCCTGTGACATAAGTACCTTTGATAATAAAATATCCGAACTATAAGAGAGATTGCTCCTGCGGTTACTCGTCGCACGAATTGCACTGCTCCTGCGGTTACTCGTCGCACGAATTGCACTGCTCCTGCGGTTACTCGTCGCACGAATTGCATTGCTCCTGCGGTTACTCGTCGCACGAATTGCATTGCTCCTGCGGTTACTCGTCGCACGAATTGCATTGCTCCTGCGGTTACTCGTCGCACG
>NZ_BCPY01000053.1 GCF_001544195.1 Tetragenococcus solitarius NBRC 100494 | reverse complement strand
AGGAGTTAAGACAATTTTTAAAGATTATAACCTACAACAAATGAATGAAATTCAAGTATCTAAACAGGCTGATGTTATTCTTACTATGTTATTGTTTCCTAATTCATTTACTTTAAAAGAGAAAGAAGCGACTTGGGAATATTATTTTCCCAAAACATTACATGATTCATCCTTGTCTTTAACTTCTTATTGCAATTTCGCTCTATTGTTAGGTAAAGATGACATTGCTTATTATTTATTTAAAAAATCATTCGAAACTGATTTAGGGCCCAAAAATATGCATTCTTCTGATGATGGGATACACGCAGCTTCTATGGGAGGAGTTTGGCAAAATGTAGTTTATGGTTTTGGTGGTTTTTCAATAAAGAATGATGTAATTTCGATTAAACCTAGAATACCAGAAAATTGGGATGAACTTCTTTATACCGTTGTATATAAGCAAACTCGTTTAACAGTTAAGGTTTCAAAAAAAGAAATCAGTATACAAGTTTTAGAAGGAGAGCTTGAAACTATCCTGGTTAATGACCAAGAATATTCTGTTATGGGTAGAAAATTGACCATTCAACTACTAGAAGAGAAATGATGTTTATAAAACTTTTTAGAAGGAGTGAAATATAATGAAACAAAAAATCCAACGTTTTGGTGGAGCGATGATTATACCCGTTTTATTACTTGCCTTTAATGGAGTAATGATAGGCTTATCTGAAGCATTTCAAAACACTGATATAGTAGGATCGCTTGCTACTGAAGGTACCTTTTGGAGTAATATTTGGAGTGTCATTGAGCAAGGGGCCTGGGCGGTTTTTAATAATATAGAATTACTTTTTGTAATTGGTTTACCAATTAGTTTAGCAAAAAAAGCAAGTGGTCGAGCAGTAATGGAAGCATTTGTCATTTATATGACTTGGAACACTTTTATAAATGCCATTTTACAAACATGGAATTTTGGAGTGGATGTAAGCGATCCCGATGCGATTGGTCTTAAAGCAATTGGGGGAGTCGTAACACTAGATACTAGTATTATTGGCTCTCTTCTGATTTCCGGAGTAGCGATCTGGCTACATAATCGTTATTATGATACAGCGTTGCCAGAGTGGATTGGTATTTTTTCAGGCTCTTCATTTGTGGTTATTCTGGGATTTATCTTAGTTATTCCTTTAGCATTTTTAACAGCTTGGGGCTGGCCACCTATTCAAGAGGCTATATCCCAATTACAGTCATGGTTAGTGGGAATTGGAACTCCTGGTATTGGGATTTATAATTTCTTTGAAAGAATATTGATTCCAACTGGCTTGCATCATTTTATCTACCAACCAATTAATTTAGGACCTGTTGTTGTACCAGAAGGGACGACAGTTTACTGGTTTGAACATTTATCAGAATTTGCAAAGTCCACAGATTCTTTAAGATCGCTTTTCCCTGAAGGTGGGTTTGGCTTAAGTGCACATAAAGTGTTTGCGCCAATTGGTATTGGTTCTGCATTTATTGCTACTTCTAAACCAGAAAATCGTAAAAAGACAATCGGTTTGGTAGTTCCGACTGCTCTTACTGCTATTTTTTCCGGTATTACCGAACCGTTTGAATTTACTTTTCTATTTTTAGCGCCACAATTGTTTGCTGTCCACGCAGCATTAGCTGCATTGCTTAGTATGACATTATATACCTTAGGTGTGTCGGCTATTGTTGGTTCTGGTTTACTTCAAAATATTACCCAGTTCTTTTTGCCAATGTGGGGGAATCATAAAGATGCTGTTTTAATATATATCGTCGTAGGATTGGCATTCTCATTACTTTATTTCCTTATTTTTCGTTGGGCAATTATGAGATTTAATATTAAAACTCCCGGGCGTGAAGATTCTGGTGAAGTGAAGATGTATCGAAAGAAAGATTATAAAGAAAAAAAAGCTGCTAACAGTACAGTTACTGAAGCAACATCGAAGGTCAGAGAGAGCAACAACCCTAATGCACAAAAAGCTAGTCACTTTTTAGAAGGGCTAGGTGACTCTGAAAACATTGCAGACGTGACTAATTGTGCAACAAGATTGCGAGTTTCTGTGGTAGACGAAACAAAAGTATTAGATGATGATTTCTTTAAAGCCGGTGGTGCACATGGTGTTGTTCGTAACGGTAAAGCTTTACAAGTGATTGTAGGACTGGACGTACCAAAAGTTAGAGAATTTTTTGAAGAAATTGTCGAAGATGAAAACAAAAACTATGAAGGAGAAGAGTAAGCAAATTCAAGAATTGATTAAAACTTAACTTAACAAAATAAGTAATGACAACTTAGAGGTAGTTCTTCTAATACAATTTTAGTACTATAATAGTTGTTTCAACTCCTCTATCTTGTTTGAACGAAAGGGATCATTATATGGTCAAATTAATTGTTTCAGATATGGATGGAACATTACTTGATGAAAAAAAACAAATTCCACAAAAAAATATAGAAGCTATTCGATATGCCCAGTCAAAAGGAATCGAATTTATGGTCGCTACTGGACGTAATCGTCAAGGTGCTTTACCAATGTTAGAAGCAGTGGGTATTGAATGTCCAATGATTGCATTAAACGGTGCACAAGTGTTTGATAAGGCTGGGTCTTCAGTATTAAAAGCTCCTATTGAACGAGCATTAGTTGAAGAAGTTTTGCTGTTTTTAGAAAAAGGAAAAATTTATTATGAAATATTAACTAATCAAGGCGTTTACTCGCAAAGTAAAGAACAACGAATTGAAAACTGGGCTGCAATGGCTACAGAAACCATGCCAAACTTGTCTCGTAAACAGGCTATGGAAATATCTTTTACCAAATTAGAAATTATACCTATTACTTTTGTAAAGAGTATTCGAGAGCTAATAAGAAATGAAAATATTACTGTTTTTAAAATCAATTACTTTTATACAGGGGATCCTTCAGTGTTAAAAAAGTTAGCACAGTTAATCAATAAAAATTTTAAAGATTTAGTTACTACTTCGTCAGATCGAAATAATCTAGAGATCACTTATCATACAGCACAAAAAGGACTTGCCATTGCACAAATTGCTAAAGAACAAAAAATTGCCTTAGAGGAAGTTATGGTGATAGGCGATAATCTAAATGATATCAGTATGTTTCAAGTAGTTGAGAACAGCTTTGCCATGGGCAATAGTCTATCTGAAGTAAAAAAGCAAGCAAAATACGTAACCGGTACTAATAACGATGGCGGAGCTGGAGAAGCAATTACCTACGCTATTGATAAGAACCTATAAAAACTATATTTGAATTATTATTTATAGAAAATCGCGTGGTTTAATATGACTTTATGTCTTTAAAAGAGGCTGTCAACTATTCAAAAAAAGTTGACAGCCTCTTTTTAAAAAGACAGGGTAAATCAATTTCAATCTTCCTTTGTTTAAACGTCTAGTTTTCTTGCTGCCAGTGATTTGATTTGTTTTGGATCAGTATGGGAGAAGAATTGACTTTCTCCAACGTTTAATGACGCAATTTTTTGTTTATCTTCGTCTGATAATTGGAAATCAAATACATCAAGGTTTTCTTGTAAACGTTCGGGTTTTTTTGTTTTGGCTAAAACGACGACTTCTTGTTCTACTAACCAACGAATCACCACTTGGCCCACCGTTTTGTTGTATTTGTCCGCAATGGAAGTTAAGACAGAATTATGGAACAGATCATTTTTTCCTTCGGCAAAGGGCGCCCAAGCTTCCGGTTGAATTCCTTCTTCTTTGAGTGCAGGAATTGTATCTACTTGTTGTTGGAATGGATTGACTTCAATTTGATCGATTTGAGGAACGGTCTTATTAAATAACGTTAAGTCGACAGCACGATCAATGGCAAAGTTGGAAAGTCCAATGGATCTAACTTTTCCGTCTTTTTGCAATTCTTCCATTGCCCGATAGGCGCCATAGACATCATTGTAAGGTTGATGTAATAGAAGCAAGTCTACATAATCTAGTTGTAAACGATCAAGAGAACGTTGGAAAGAAGCCATTACACCTTCATAAGTGGTATTTTCTATCCAAATCTTTGTCGTAACAAATAGTTCTTCTCTTGCGATATTAGCGCCTTTAATCCCTTTACCTACGGCTTCTTCATTCATATAGGATTGCGCCGTATCAATATGACGATAACCAGCATTGATCGCATTCGTTACTGATTCTTCGGCTTCTTTGGGATCAGTGATTTGAAAAGTCCCAAATCCTAGAATAGGTATCTCTACGCCGTTGTTTAATTTAAGTGTGTTTTGCATGCTTAGTCCTCCTCTATAAAATCTATTTCCATTCTAAAGTATAAAGTACACTTCATAGCAAGGAAGAGAACTTATTAAAAATTTACTTCCCAGAGTTTTTCTGCAGTTTCAGAAGCCAGTTCACCTGTTTGAAATTTTGCTAGGTGATCATCGTAGGTTTCGATTTTATAAGAAAGCAAGTTACGTACACGCTGCATCTCTGCAATTTTTTCATCGATTTCATGCAATTGATTTTCCAATACTTGTTTTTGCTTTTTTCGTTCGGGGCCTTTTACTTGTGATAATCTGGAAAATTCAAGTAGTGATTCAATCGAAAGGCCAGCATTCCGTAATGATTTCATCAAATAAATCCAATTTAGGGTGGAATTGGTATAAATTCGGTAGCCCTTTGCATTTCTTTCAATAGGAGGAATAATTCCTATCTTTTCATAATAACGGATGGTGGAAACGGAAATATCCAACATTTCTGCCACATCTTTGCTACGTAACATCAGCAAATCCTCTTTTCGCTTATTTATTTACTATGTTAGCTATTTTATCACTATTTTGCTATTACTTAAGAATCGAATAATAATTATTACTAAAGTACTAATACAAAAACTTTTGAAGGTAATCGTCATAATTACTTTTATTACGTGTTAAATTTATAATATAAAATATTAGGAGTGTGACAAATGGATAAAGTAAAAGCTAGAAAACAGGGCAACGTAGTCACTGTCACATTAGCAAAAAAATTTAATGTTTCTGAAGGACAAGAATTTTACATTACGCAAGAAAAAGATGGAACAATCTCGCTTATTCCTAAAATTGTAGATTATTTTGCTGATGTAGAAGCGGGTGAATTTGTTGATGACGAAGACAAACTAGCTCAAAGCTTTTTTACTACTACTAGAAGTGAATTAGAAAATTAGCATTGAGTAGGAAAACTTAATTTATATTGACTTTGAATATTTAAAAGGCTGTAAAATAAAGAAACGATCTTATTTAATTTCGATCCATAGTGCACAATTAAGTAATACTGGCTTAGTCAAAGATAATTTTTTTACTTGTGTTTTAAAAGATTTAACATGGTATTTTTAACAATTGAAAAAGGATGTCAACTATTCAAAAAAAGTTGACATCCTTTTTTTATATTAAAGTTACTATATCAATTTTTTAAACCTTGTTTCCAGGATACCAAGTTTTTCGGTCTCTTTGGATATGAAGAGAAAGAAGCAGGATATTTCATTGCCAACTTTAGCAGTAATTTTAATTGTCTATGTCATATTATTATTACTTATAATTCTATTTTTATTAATATATAAACTTAGAGAATAAAGGGCTATCGTCTGAGTTCATTTTTTCCTGTCTATTATTTATAAAGGATAATAAGAAAACTAGATTTGTGTAATATTATTTTTTAAGTGTGTAGTTTCTTTGACAAAATTTATAAAAGCACGACTAGCGGGAGTTTGATAGTGTCCCTTTAGGGTAGCCATGTATATTAGTCGGTGCCAAACTGGAAATCTTATAGGAATAATAGAGAGTGGCAGACTTTTTAAATTGTACATGTCTGGCACAACCCCGATACCAAATCCAGCAGATACCATACCTGCTACGGCTTCATCTTCTTCAACTTCGTAAATAGACTCTGGCATTCCTCCGCATAAAGAAAAAAGTTGTTTAAGTTCTGAGCTTAATCCTGATGTAGGTGAAAAAGTGATTTGTTTATATTTTAATGTATCTACTAAATCAACACTTTCTAAGTCAGCTAAAGGATGATCTAATGGTGTAATTAATACTAAATTTTGTTCAACGACAGGGAAGTAGTCGATATCTGGATGATTGTTAACTTTTGAGCAAAAGGCAATATCACAATTAATCTCAAGTAAATTATTTAAGATTGCTTTAGAGTAGCCATTACTACTAGTAAACTTGAATTTTGGTTGTATTTCACTTGGACTAAAAGATGTAGTGAAATTTTTAATGGTATTTGGCAACCAAGAATAAAATAAGGTTCGTAGCGACGCTACTTTTACCACATTATCTTTATTTTGCTCTCTTTTAAGTTCTTCTGTAGTGTTGTTTAAAATTTGTAATGCTTGGCTGGCACCTTTGTTAAAAAGTTCTCCTTGTTTAGTTAATACGATGTTTCTTCCATGCTTTTCAAATAATTCAGTACCCAACTCTTTTTCTAAATTGGTAATGCTGTAGCTAATCGTAGGTTGTGTGACGTGAAGAATTTTTGCAGCTTGTGTATAATTTTGTACTTTGGCTAAGATTGATAGGTATTCTAATTGTTGTAAATTCATTAACAATCTCCCCTTGTTTTAACTTCATAAATATTATACTACTTTTGAATAGACGTATAAAGAGCCTCTATACATCTATGAAATAATACTATTGGACAGAAAAATAGAGGAGCGTTACATTTTAATTGTAGATATTGTTAAAAAAGTAACAAGAGTAGGAGGAATTAAACGTGAGTAAAAAATACCCAATCACTATTAGTTCGTGGACATTAGGAGATCAATGTTTTTTCGAAGATCGTGTGAAAGCAGCTGCAGAGGCTGGATATGATGGTATAGGTCTCCGTGCTGAAAGTTATGTAGACGCTTTAAATGAAGGACTTACAGACCAGGATATTTTAAATATTTTAGATAAATATCAAGTTAAATGTACTGAAGTTGAGTATATTGTTCAATGGTGTGAAGAACCACGCTCTTATGAACAAAAATATAAAGAACAAATATGCTTTCATATGTGTGAATTGTTCAATGTTAAACATATAAATACTGGTTTATTAGAGACTTATTCTGTTGATTATACGGCTCAAAAACTAAGAGAATTAGCTGATAGAGCGGGTCATTTAATTATATCTTTAGAACCGATGCCTTATAGCGGTCTGCCAAATATGGATAAGACTTGGAAGGTATTACAAAAAGCAGATAAAGATAATGTCATGATATTGTTGGATCACTGGCACTGGGTACGCGCAAATCAATCTTTTACTAACGTGCTAACCAAAGAGCAAGCGAAACGCGTAAGTTCTATACAATTAAATGATGCTTATAAAAGACCTTATGCTAGTGAAGTTTTGCGTGATGAATCTATGCACGATCGTTTGGCCCCAGGTACTGGCAAAACGGATTCTGTTGGTTTTATCAAGATGTTAAAAGAAGCCGGAGTAGAACCACAGGTTGTTGGAGTAGAAGCAATGAATGATGAGGATTTGAAAAAGGGAATCGATTGGGTAGCCAAGTACACTTATAACGAAACAATCAGCGTATTAGAAAAAGCTTGGCCTGAGATCTTAACAAAATAAATGAAAGAAAGGAATTTATTAAATGGGAAACAATAATTCATGGTTAGAACTTTCGGAAAAAGTTGCAGTTGTTACAGGTGCTGTAGGGGGGATGGGAACAAAAATTGTCGAAGAATTTGCTAAGCAAGGTGCTAATGTTGCTTTAGTGGATATTTTAAAAGATAAAGCAGAGGACTATGCTAAAGAAATTCGTGAAAAATATAACGTAGATACTTTAGCTTTGAGCTGTGATGCTTCTAAAGAAGATGATGTCGATGCAGCAGTTAAAGCTGTAGTGGACCATTTTGGTCGTGTCGATATTCTAGTGAATACTGCCGGTATTTTGCGCTCTTCTTTGTTTGAGGATCTGAGTTTAGAAGAGTGGCAAAAATCTTTAGACATTAATTTGACGGGATATTTTTTGATGTCACAACGATTTGGCCGTGTAATGATTAAGCAGAAAAAAGGAACAATGGTACACATTTCTACTTTATTATCTAAATTTCCGGAGACATACAGCGGAGCTTATAGTGTGACGAAAGCAGGCGTTAACATGTTATCTCAACAAATTGCAGCTGAATGGGGTCAATATGGTATACGTAGTAATTGTATTATGCCTTCTTTGGTCAAGACGCCTTTGTCGGAAGGATTTTATGCAGATAAAGAAGTTGAAAGAAAAAGGAAAGAAATAACAGCAAATAAAAGAATTGGTAACTTAGATGATATCGCTAATGCCGTTTTATATTTAGCAAGTGACAAATCAGATTACACCAACGGAACAGAATTACCAGTAGAAGGCGGTTTAGGAATTATGATGGGAGATCAAATTGCCAAACCGGGTGGAAGAAAAGAATATGCAATCAAGCATAAGTAGAGTAAACATCATTTATAGGTTGCTTCCTAGCTATAGTAAAAAAATAAGTTTTAGTTAGGAAAATGGATTTGAGCAAGTCGGAGCGTAATTTATATTTATGGTTAACCTATACAATTGTTGTGCATAAATTAGGAGAATGACAATGAAAAAAACAAATTATTCAGCAATGGCTGCAGGATTGTATTTTAATTTTGCAATTTTAGGAATTGCGACGATCATTATTTCTCAATACAGTAACTGGTTTAGCCAAGCTTGGAACACGGATGTTCAAGGAGTTTCTTTAGTACTGTCGATGGTTGGGCTTGGACGTATTTTAACCATTCTTTTTGCGGGAGTGATCTCTGATAAGATCGGACGTAAAAAAACGATGATGATTTCTATGCTTTCCAACGCTTTGTTCTTACTTGGCATTGGTTTTGTGAATAATATCGTTTTAGCAAGTATTGCGGCTTTATTTTTTGGAGTTACTAATTCATTTGGTGATTCTGCCGCTTACCCAGCAATGACTGAAGCATTTCCCAAACGGGCAGCAACAATGAATTCATTACTAAAAGCAGCTATGTCAGTTGCGCAATTTCTTTTCCCATTTTGGGTGGCAGCCATTCAAAATGCACGTTTAACGGTTCTGCTTTTGGCCATTCTTTTGATTGGAGATGCAGTATTTTTAGCTTCAAGTAACTTTGCTTCTCAGAACGAAGCAGCTGATACAGGAGATGAAACTACAGATAATGTTTCAATTCAAACGACACAAAATAAACCTAAAATGGCAATTGATGGTACGTTACTTATAATGCTAGGGTTCACTATTTGCTTTACATTTTATGTTTTTTCGCAATATGCGCCACAGTTTGGCAGTGTCGTTTTAGGAGCTTCAGCTACAGCATCTAGAACTTTGGTTTCATGGTATGCCATGGCTTCAATGATTTCGGTATTTTTAACGGCATTTATTGTTACAAAAACACATCCTTTGAATGTGATCTTAGTTTATTCGGCCGTCTCTTTTGTGGCATTAGCCATTATGATTATTCACCCAACGCTAACCACGGCACGAATAGGCAGTATAGTTATTGGATTTTTTGGCGCTGGTGGGCTTTGGCAATTAGGTTTGTCTGTTTTGACAGAGTACTTTCCAAAAGGTCGAGGCAAAATTACCAGTTATTATAGTTCAATGGCTGCACTCACTTATTTTTTAGGACCTTTAGTTTCGAGCATGTTGATTAAGGATACAGCTAATAGTGTGTTGATGGTGTTTATCACCGTAGCAGCGATGGCTTTGATTTCGATTGTAGGATCAACTGTCTTGATATTACGAAAGAGAAATTTTGAACCAAGTGGAGGAGTACTTATACATGAGCAAAACACGAAAAATTGATGCACAAGCAATGGGCCATAACGGTCCGATTGATTTTGAAGTGCATGTTGATGAGAATCAAGTAACGGATTTAGAAATTAAGCAGCATTCAGAAACACCTGGGATTTTTGAACAAGTAGCTGATAAACTAAGAACTAATGTTTTAGAGAACCAAAGCTTTGAAGTCGATGCGATTAGCGGCGCCACTGTTATGAGTGAAGCCATTTTAAAATCAGCAGATCAAGCAGTGAAAAAAGAGGGAATCCAATTAACAGACCAAACAAAAGAACAAAAACAAGTGAAAGAAGAAGTTCAAGCAGATGTGGTTGTTATTGGTGGTGGTGAAGCTGGTTTAGTTGCTGCGGCTAAGGTCTTAGCGGCGGGCAAAAAAGTCGTTTTATTAGAAAAAAATGGTTACTTAGGCGGTGCAACGATTTTAAATGGTTCGAATGTTACAGCTACAGGATCAAAAACAGCGAAGAATATTTTTGGTGAAAAAGCAAAAGAAGACTCTCCAGAACGCTTAGTAGAAGATGTACGTAATGAAAGTTTGCAGACAAATGATGACAGCTTAACCAAAGTTATGACTGAAAATATTGGAGAGGCGATTGATTTCATCAGTGATTTTGCGGATTTGAAATACGTCAAAGCACAAACGCAGACCCCAGAACATTCCATCGATCGTCAGATTGAGTTGCCTTCTTCTAGTAGTTATGAACTAATTAAGAAAGTTTCTGAAGCCTTCATGCAAAAAGGAGGTCAGATCTTTCTAGATGCTCGAGTTGAACATATACTTCAAGAAGAAGATGACAAAGTGACTGGAGTAGTAGCTGAAGGCCATCATCGAACACTGACAGTACATGCTGATGCTGTGATATTGAGTACAGGAGGATATGGCGCTAATTTAGAGATGAGAGGCAAAGAAAGCCAAGGATTAAACTACTATGGTCCACAGACCTCAACGGGAGACGCTTATCAGTTTCTGGCACCGTTAGATCTTCAAACGAAAAATATCGGCTGGTATAAAGTATATCCGCATGGGGTAGAAGTTGAACCCGGAATTGCAAAACTTACGACCTATGCATCTAAAAAGGCAACGGATATGGGTGCAATTTATGTCAATCGTGAAGGTCATCGAATCGTCAATGAATCCGATGTTTATGCCAAATTGAGAAACGCTGTGCTCGAACAAACGGATAAAGTGGCTTTTTTAGTGATGGACAAAAGAACTTGGAAAGAATTTTACCATTTATTAGTATTGCATGACTTTACAGAAAAAGAAATTCAACAATATTTTGCTAATGATGGGAAAAAATCACCTGTATTTGTTCACGGCAGCTTAAAAGAAGTAGCACAAAAAGCTGGCATTGATGCTGAAAATTTACAAAACACATTAAACAATTATGAAAAATATACAGCTCAAGGAAAAGATGAAGAATTTGGTCGAGCTCCTGAGTTTTTGCATAGTTACGAAAGTAATGAATTATATGTGGTTGAGCAAAAAGATCGCTTCGCCACAACGCTTGGCGGTTTTGTGACAGATACTGATTTAAAACTGCAAACAAAAAACGGGAAAAAGATTTCAAATGTTTGGGGTGCAGGAGAAGTCATTGGCGGTGCTAATGGCCATGATTCTATGCCAAGTATGATGAATACATGGAGCATTTCCTCTGGTTTTGTAGCTGCAAGTAATGCACTTTTACAATTGAAATAAAAATTTGAAGGGATGATAAAAATGGCAGAACGAATTGATGGGCATACACTTTTGATTGGCTTGATGGCATATCCTATCCGTCATTCCATGTCACCAACGATGCATAATAATGCTTTTGCTAAGCTAGGATTAAATTATGCGTATTTAGCATTTGAAGTGGATAATAATAACTTAGCGGATGCCGTACTTTCTATTAAGGCACTAGATATGAGGGGTAGTAATGTTTCCATGCCAAATAAGCAAAAAATTATTCCTTATCTAGATAGATTAGATTCAGCTGCAGAGATGTGTGGTGCTGTGAATACTGTTGTGAATGACAATGGTGTTCTGACGGGATATACGACAGATGGTATTGGTTTTGTCAAAGCTTTGAAAAATGAAGGAATTGATGTTTCAGGGAAAAAGATGGTTATTACAGGTGCTGGTGGCGCCGGAACCCCGATTGCTGTTCAGTCAGCTTTAGACGGTGCCGCAGAGATCAAAATTTTTAATCAGGAAGATGACATATACCCTGTTGCTCAACATAATGCCCAAATGATCACAGAAAGAACAAATAGTACAGCATCAGTTCATCATCTTGAAGATAAAGACGATTTTAAAGAGGCACTTGCTGGTTGTGATATTTACTGTGATGCAACGAATGTAGGAATGGGAAAATTAAAAGATAAAACATTGGTTAGCGATCCAAGCTGGTTCCATAAAGATATGGTTGTTTTAGACACCGTTTATTCTCCTCGTGAAACAAAATTGATGCAGGTGGCACAAGAAGCAGGAGTAAATCATGTGTTTAACGGTTTAGAAATGATGCTTGAGCAAGGAGCTGCAGCATTTAAACTTTGGACAGACGAAGAAATGCCCGTTGATTATATTCGAAATCTGTTGTTTTCAGAAGATTAATCTTAGAATAAATCATTCTCAGTTGCAAGATGAAGATTAACTTTTTCTTGTAACTGCTTTGTTGTTTTATAAGAGTGCATTATAAAGTTCATATAAAGGGGAGTAAGAGATGTCGGTTGTAGAAATAAATGACTTAAAACTAGGGAGTGGACGTCCTAAAATAGCTGTCCCACTGACGGGAAAAACACAGGATGAATTGTTAAAACAAGCCGACGACATTACGACTGAAAATGCTGATTTGGTGGAGTGGCGCATCGATCATTTTGCAAACGTTAGAGATAGTCAGTTAGTAAACGAGACAAGTAAAAAATTGTATAACAAACTAGCTGACTTACCTCTTTTAATAACTTTTAGAACTGCAGATGAAGGCGGAGCTTTACAACTAAAAAATGAAGAAGAGTATTTTTTGATTTGTAAAAATGTAGTCGAGAATCAGTGTAGTGATCTCTTAGATTTAGAATTATTTAGAGATGCAAGAAAAAGACAAGAAATGATTAAACTTGCTCAAAAAAATGACATTAAAATTATTATGAGTAACCATAATTTTGAAAAAACACCTGAAAAGGAGAAGATTTTTAATCGATTACAAATGATGCAAAATTTTGGTGCAGATATTGCAAAAATTGCTGTTATGCCCAATAGTGTTGAAGATATTTTGTCTCTTTTAGATGTGACACATCAAGCAAAACAAAAATTACAGATTCCAATCATTACGATGGCAATGGGGGATTTAGGAAAATTATCACGGATTTCAGGAGATATTTTTGGTTCATGCTTAACCTTTGGAACTGTAGGTAAAGCTTCAGCACCGGGACAAATCGAAAGTGAACAATTGCGTTCAATATTAGATGTACTACGAGTTTCATGAATAGTATATTAATTAAAAACATTAAAGTTGAAGCGTTCTAAAAAGCGTCAATGATTCTATAAATAAGAAAGTTGACGCTTTTTTGGATTTACGTCAATATTCTGGACACATTTTTTGAGAGCCTTTTTTCGAAACGAATCCACTCTCGAGAATGTGTCATCGTTTCCGCCTAATATCAAATGGAGAACCGTATTTGACATTAGGCGGAGACGATGACGAGAAGGCCTCGTGGATAAGTTCCTCAAAAAAAATGTGTAGGAAGCTCTAGACCTACGCTAACACTTTTGCTTGATCTTCCGCTTGCTGGGGCGTCAGATAGTTGATATTCCCATGAATCCGTTCGCGATTGTACCAACCATTAATATATTGGAATAAAGCGAGACGGGCTTCGTCAAAATTTTTATAGTGCTTCAAATAAACTTCTTCCTTTTTCAAGGTCGCATGAAAAGATTCAATCCCTGAATTATCATAGGGCGTTCCTTTGCGACTGTAAGAATGATTGATGTGACATTGTAGGAGAAGATTTTCAAATTCATAGCTCGTATATTGCGTGCCTAAATCCGTTTGGAGAATCAAATGTTTACCATCTTTCAATTGTTGATTTTGCATGGCTTGATGAAAAGCGTTCACCACAATTGCAGTCGTCATCTGTTTACCATAAGAATAGCCAATAATTTTACGAGAATATAAGTCCATGACAGAAGCTAAATAGGTCCAGCCTTCTTTTTGCGTATA
>NZ_BCPY01000052.1 GCF_001544195.1 Tetragenococcus solitarius NBRC 100494 | reverse complement strand
CTAGGGGCAAATGACTATTTAGTCAAACCTTTTAGTCCAAACGAACTAGTCGCTCGGGTCAAAGCACATATCGCGCGTTATCAATCGATTCAACCAAATCCAACCACCTCCATTCTTGAAATTCAAGACATTCGTATTGATCAATCGGCACATAAGGTTTTCGTGTTAGAACAGGAAGTGATTTTTACGAATAAAGAGTTTGCTTTGTTGTTATTTTTGGCCGAACATCCAAATCGGGTTTGGAATAAAGAAGAACTTTTTGAAAAAATTTGGGGATTTGATGTGTTGGATACAGAGGTTTCAACAGTAGTCGTCCATATTAAGCGTATCCGCGAGAAGTTAAAACAAGCCAACTTATCTAGCTCACCAATCGAAACCATTTGGGGCAGTGGCTATCGTTTCAATCATTAGATACAAAAAGGTGAGAGGGCGATAACACAATAGATAACATTTAAAACTCACCTTAATATTTCCAAGAAAAGTGGAACTTCATGGTTCTTCTTTTTTTATAGAAAAAATTAACTGCTATAAATAGTTAATAAAATAGACAAGTAAGATTTTGTGATTTGATGAATAGAAGTTACTTTTTAACTTAATAGAAAGTAACTTCTAAGTTAAATTTTATAAAAAATTTGAGTATATATAAGATTGACAGTAGCGTAATGTTTTAACGGAATAAAACCGAATACAAATTAAGGGAAGTTAAATATAGTAACTCACGTTTACTAAATAATAGGTACGTAAATGTAAATTGGACAAACTTTCTTATTTGAATAATTCTCTGGATAAAATTCAAAACTCCTTCGTTTCTTATCAAATGTATATTTGCTAGCGTGACTCCAAACTTTCCAAATAAAATCATAGCTTAAATTTAATGAACTGGGGAAAGCATTGTGTTTAAATACAGCATATTTTCCACCATCAATCATATCTTGCTGAAATAATTGAGAAATGTTAATAGAACAATCTTTATTCTCAAAAGAAAGAAATTGAGAAAATGAGCTCCTACCATGACTATCTACAGTAGAACTTTGGCTCGTACATATAGCATATGTTTTCGTTTTTTCTTTAGGAAGAAGAGCACTCATAACGTTATTAAATTGTTGCCAGTAAGTTTCTAAATGATTATTAAGCAAGTTTACAGCAACTGACACACCTAAGACCTCAATACTCTTTATATTAATAATTTCGGGAATAAACGATAAATGTTGCTCTAAATGGGTGAGGAGCTGTTGATCTATCGGCAAGTCGCTCAATGTATAATATTTCGTCTTAGTTTTTCGATAAAAGTAGGGGGCCATACCATAGTGTGCTTTGAAGACACGGCTAAATGCTTCATATGATGTATAACCAGCAGTTATTGAAATATCTACTATTCTTTTATCTGTATCTAATAATTGAGAAGATGCAATACTTAATTTTTTGTTTTTAATATAAGCTCCAATTGTAATACCTGTTTTTTCAGAAAATAGTCTAGAGAAATGATAGGGAGAGTATCCGACGTTTTTTGCGATATCACTAATTTTAATATCGCTTTCAATATGTTTTTCTATATATTGCAGACTCTTTTCAATAATATCTATATATTCCATAAAATTTTCACTTCCTATTTTATTTTAGCAAAAATAATCAAGAATGGGTATATTCTTTTTTGCTAAAATTTTTCTGAAAGGTGGAATTTTATGCGTAATATTGAAATCAGAGGTCTTATACAGAATAATTTAAAAAACATAAATTTAGACATCCCAAAGCAGAAAATCATTCTTTTTACTGGTGTCTCAGGCTCAGGGAAATCAAGTATTGTTTTTGATACTATTGCTACAGAATCACAAAGGCAAATGAATGAAACATATCCTGCATATATTAAAGGCAAATTGCCACAATATTCAAAGCCGGATGTACAAAGTATCAAAAATTTATCTCCCTCCATTATAGTAGATCAGTCTTCTTTTGGACAAAATATACGATCTACGGTAGGTACAATTACTGATTTGTATACAGACTTGCGTGTACTATTCTCTAGAATTGGAAAACCAAAAGTTGGAACCGCTTCTTATTTTTCATTTAATGATCCGAAAGGAATGTGTCCAGAATGTTCTGGTTTAGGTATCGTCACGACTATTAATATTGACGAACTAATTGATTTCAATAAATCATTAAATGAAGGGTGTATAAGAGATTCTAGTTTTGCACCGAACAGTTGGTATTGGAAGCAGTATGCGGAGTCCAATCTATTTGATCTGGATAAACCAATCTCCAAGTATAACAAACAAGAACTTAATTTACTTCTGTATGGCTCGAAAGAAAAAGATGGAATGTTAGAGGATTCAAAGGTAACAGGTATTGTAAATAAATCCAAACAATCCTTTTTGAATAGAGATGTAAGCAATATGAGCAAAACAACAAAGAAGAAAGTCAAACGATTTACCACTCAGACTCCTTGTGCTTCTTGTTGTGGAAAAAGACTAAATCAAGACACATTAAAATGTAAAATCCAAGGATACTCCATTGCTGATATGTGCGAGTTGGAACTAACAGAATTATTGAAAGTTATCCAAAGTATCAAAGATGATTCTGTATCCTCACTTCTTAACGCTTTGAAATCAAGTATTGCTCGTATGATAGAAGTTGGACTTTCTTATTTACAATTAAATCGAGCAACAAGTACATTGTCTGGCGGTGAAGCTCAACGCTTGAAATTAGTACGGTACATGGGTAGTAGTCTTTCAGATATGCTTTATATTTTTGATGAACCGAGTACAGGCATGCACTCCTATGATATTGAAAAAATAAACAAGCTTATTACCCGTTTAAAAAGAGAGGGTAATACTGTTATCGTCGTAGAACACGATAAAGAAATCATTCAGATTGCTGATGAAGTTATTGATATAGGTATGTATGCAGGGAAAAGTGGAGGAGAAATTGTTTTTCAAGGAAGTTATCACGAACTTTTAAATGCGGAAACAGTTACTTCGAAATCACTTAAAGATAAAATTCCTATTAAAGAAAAAACGAGAATACCTAAAACATTTTACTCAATTAAGCATGCGACAATGAATAACTTAAAAGATGTAAGTGTTGGGATACCCGTTGAAGTTTTGAGTGTTATAACAGGTGTAGCAGGTTCTGGAAAAAGTACATTAATTTCAAAAGTCTTTGCAGAAAAGTATAAAAAAGAAATTGTGATTGTTAACCAAAAACCTATAGTTGCGACGAATCGCTCTACACCAGCTACTTTTCTAGGAGTTTTCGATTATATAAGAGATGTATTTGCAGAAGAAAATAATGTTGATAAAGGTTATTTCAGTTTTAATAGCAAAGGAGCTTGTGAACATTGTAAAGGTAAAGGCGTTGTAGTTACTGAACTTGTTCATATGTCTCCAGTGGTCACTACTTGTGAATATTGCAATGGTAATAGATATAACGATTATGCTCTTTCTTTAAAATACAAGAACCAGTCTATTATTGATGTACTATCTATGAATATTGATGAAGCTATTAATTTCTTCATTGATACTAAAATAAGCAATAAACTAAAACAGATAGAAAAAGTTGGTCTTTCTTATATGACATTAGGACAGCCACTATCAACACTATCTGGGGGAGAAATACAAAGAATCAAACTAGCCCAAGCTCTCAATAAAAAAGGAAAGATATTCATTCTGGATGAACCCACCACAGGACTACATTCGTCAGACGTAACGAAGCTAATGCGATTGTTCAATTCATTAGTGGATAAGAAAAATACCGTTATCATCATTGAACATAATTTAGATGTGATGAAACAAGCAGATTACATTATTGACATTGGACCAAAAGCCGGAAAAAACGGAGGAGAAATTGTTTTTACAGGTACGCCAAAAGAAATGACTGATAATGGAAACTCATTGACAGCCAATAGTTTAAGAAACTCAATCAAATATTAGATATTTAATAAAGAGGAAATACGTAACCAACAATGTGTAATCAAGTAGCTACTGTAATTCGCTTAATCGGGAAGCAAACTTCGGTCAACATTTTTTCCGGTTCATTTTGAGTTTTAGGCGAAATATGATAAATGTTCATGACATTTCCACAAAGCTCATAATTATTCTCTAAAATCCAATGGGAGAGCTCATTATTGATAGCTTCTAACTGTGAATAGCCACCTTCACAAGTCAATGCAGCCACTAACGTTGCTGGGATTGTTTTGAATTGCGCATGTTTCGTATTTGGATATTTACCGACAACGGAATGTTGAACTTCTACGTCCACTTTATTCTCTATATCTGTTTCATATATAACGGCAACATCGTAGCTTGGACTAGCAAATTGGACACTCAAGTTCTTTGTGTTCTCATCTAGTAAATTCCATAGGGCACCTTCTTGGCAATACTCATCTAACTTACTTCTATAGCTTATGACATTCCGTTGTGGAATCTCTTTAATCACTACATCAAGACTTTTTGGATATGTAGTATTTTTCAGATCCCAAATGGTATTTTTCAATAGATTGACTTGATTTTTTAAAGCTTGTAATTCCTCGTTCTTTTGAGAAAGTTGTAATTCCAAGTAGGCTTCAAGACTCTTGGTATCCTCGTATTCACGCAATATTTGTTTAATGATTGCAAGATTGAATCCCATACGTTTTAATGCTTGGATTCGATTAGCAGTAGGAATCTGGATTTCATCATAGTAACGATAGCCCGTCATATTATCAATTCGAGCGGGCTTTAGTAAATTGATTTCATCATAATGACGAAGCATATTGATACTGATTTTAGACAATAAAGCGAAATCTCCTATTTTTAACATGGCTATCCGTCCCTTCTTTGCATTTACTATCATAAACTATTACATCATGATAGGGTCAAGAACTTTTTTTCTTTTCCTAAGTTCATTTTGAAACTCTATTGACTCTCTCATTATACGAGACTATACGATAGAATCAATTCAAAGAAAATGGAGGATTAGAATGGACGCATTATCAATTAGAAAACTAACAAAGATCTATGCAGATAAGAAAAGTGCTTTAAATGAATTTGACTTATCGGTAAAGCAAGGGGAGATTTTCTCTTTATTGGGTTCAAATGGAGCTGGGAAAACAACCTTAATCAATATCTTAACTACATTTTTGAAGCCTACTTTAGGGACAGTTCAGATATTAGGAAAGGATTTAGAAAGCAACATGCAATTCATACGTTCCAATATTGCTTGTGTCGCCCAGCATGTTTCAACTGACGATAATCTCACTTTGGCAGAAAATATGAGATTTCAAGGCGGTCTATATGGCTTAGGCAAAGCAAAAATGAAAGAACGGACCAATCAGCTAGTAGAAATCTTTAATCTATCTGACTATATCGATAAAAAAGTAGAAACACTTTCCGGTGGTATCAAGCGACGATTGGATATTGCAATGAGTATGATGTCTTATCCAAAAATCTTATTCTTAGATGAACCAACTGTGGGAATGGACGTTCAATCCAGACAAAGCATGTGGAGGATGTTAAGCAAAATCAAAAGTGAATTGGGCGTAACGATTTTTCTAACAACCCATTATCTTGAAGAAGCAGATATGCTTAGTGATACAATCTGCTTCATCAAAGACGGTAAAAACATTATACAAAATACACCAGCCAACCTTAAAAAATTTACGAGAAAGAATATGATTCAAATTACAATGACCGATAGTCAAGATACTGAAAGAATGAAGGAATTGTTGCTACAAAAAGACTACGTTACAGAGGTAAGTGTTGATGACCGTTCATTGAACATTCAAGTGGAACATAGCCAACAACATTTTTTTGATTTGAATACCTATGTACTATCTACAAGAATAGGTTTTGAGGGAATAGAAATTACTGAACCTACACTTGATGAAATATTCCTAGACATTATTGGCGAAAGGGGGAATTAAAATGGAGGTCTACAATATCTTTTGGAAGAATGTGAAATGGCGCTTTCAAAATCCAGCCACGATTGTGATGAACATCATTCAGCCTATCGTATGGCTATTGCTGTTTAGTTCCATGTTTACACCAGCAGAGGGAATCGGAAATGTAAGTTATACAACCTTTATTTTACCAGGATTGTTGGTCATGACTGTTCTAACCAGTGCTGGGGTTAGCTGTGGCATTGCAAACTACCATTTAAAAGGTGGGGGAAGTTTCTATCGAATTTTTATTTCTCCTGTGAAACGAAGTTCGATTGTACTAGGACAAGTATTAGATGTAGAAGTATTATCATTTATTGGAATTGGGATTTTATTACTTGTATCTATTCCATTTTCTATAAACATTGCTTCTGGTATATTGGGGTTCATCTTGATTTTATTCTTACTATTTTTATGCGTGTTCTTTGTTGGGAGTTTATCCTATGCCTTAAGTTTTGTATTGCCGGATGAAAATGCTTTTATCGGATTTATCAATACTGTGACACTTCCCTTGTTCTTTTTAAGCACTGCCATTATGCCTGTCGAACAACTCCCAAGATTCTTTCAAATAGTCATCCAATTCAATCCGTTCTCATATGTAATTGATTGTTTAAGAACGTTGGTAATGCAAAGTATTATTGACTGGACAAATATTTTAGTTGTTACTCTTATGCTTTGTATTTTGGGACTGGCTTCTTTTACATTGGCAATTTCTAAACTAAAAAAAGCGGAAAAATAAAACGATTAAATCAGATTATAAAAAACTACCTTTTAGGTGAATAAGAAGGTAGTATAGTTTGTGAATTAAGAAGAGGAACTAGAATTATAAGAAATATTGCATAGCTAGTTGCGGTGAAAAATTTATGGTGGCCATATTTTAATGCATATGTTTTTCTTAATACCAACATACGTAGAGACTATTACTGGGATACAAAAGAGATCAAAAGCGCACATAAAAAAAGTAAGATGCCACTATAATGAAAGGGCATCTTACTTTTTGCATATAGTACCTACCCGTCTTTCAATGCTTAACGTCGACCTTAAATCCCGCTAATAGTTCTAACGCCGAAAGTGCATTTTTTCTACCGGAAATTAACGATGTATCAACGATAATTTTAGAAGTAGGAAATGTGCTTTGTAAAGTAATTGTGTTTGCTAAAATGCATTGATTGGTTTCTACACCCACGAGTTCTATTCTTTCTGCTTTATGATTAAACTTGTCTTTTATGAGTAGCAAATTTTCCGGCGACATACTATAAGAGTGCTTGGTCACGACTAACTCATCAGCTAATGGTTTTAATTGAGTAAGCAACTGAAATGCAGAATGTTCTGCTTGTTTGCTATCTTTATATTGAATAGGGATATCTTTTGTGAAAATAACAGGCTCATTGCTGCTTCTAGCTTTTTCCAAGCGTTGTTTAATTTTAGGTATTAATTGATAAATGCTTGTATTATATGAATCATAAGTTAAATCAAGAAGTTGATTTTGCATATCAATAATAAATAACATGTTTTCCTCCTTTTGTCTTAGCTCATATTATATCGTTTTGCGGCAAAAAAGAAAAATATTCTTATTTCATTTTTATAGCTCTTGTTACGCGATTCGATCTACCATAAACACGTCAATTGACAAAAATAAACATTTCAATGTTATGATTAAATTATTAATCAAAGAGGAGACGATTACATGAACGTATTGGTTATTGGAGCAAATGGTAATGTTGGTAGGCTTGTGATTGAAAAACTGCAAGCCTCTGAAAATAACACCCCAATTGCAATGCTGCGAAAAAAAGAACAGGTTGAAAACTTTAAAAAACAAGGTATACAGACCGTTTTAGCAGATTTAGAAGATACTGTGGAAGAGATTGCTCAAGCAGCTAATGGAGCGGATGCTATCGTATTTACCGCTGGGTCTGGTGGTAATACCGGCGCAGATAAAACGATGTTTGTTGACTTAGATGGAGCAGTAAAATCAATTGAAGCGGCTAAAAGAGCTGGTATCAAACGTTTTATTATTGTCAGCGCTATGGGTAGTCAGCAATGGCTTGATCCGCATCCAGAATGGCTGGAAGAATTGGGGCCTTATTATCCAGCGAAATTCTACGCTGACCAATGGTTGAAAAATAGCGACTTAGATTACACGATTGTTCGACCAGGACTTCTTTCAGACGACAGTCCTGAAGGAAAAATCAAATTGGCTAAGACTTTAGTGGAGCGGGGAAAAATTACTCGTAGTGATGTTGCACAAATTGTCGTTGACAGCTTAGCAGACGACAATACGATAAAAAAAGAGTTTGATGTTATCAACGGAGAGACACAAATTCAAGAAGCATTAAAAGATTTATAATTAGATAAATGCAAAGTTTATCATGAGAAAAAGCAAATCGGTTCGTGTCAAGAACTGGTTTGCTTTTTTTCTCCTTCTATAGAATAATAGTAAACTATAACAATTAAAAGGAGGCAGCTCATGCAATATAAAATCCGTGAAATGAATAAAAATGATTGGCCATTTGTGTATGATATCTATCACCAAGGAATGGCAACAAATTTAGCAACATTTACAGTTGAACAACTAACTTACGAAGAGTTTGACCAGCAACGTCTGCAAGAGGGCCGCTTTGTCCTGTTAGATGATAATCGTGTTATTGGTTGGGCCACTTTAAAACAAGCTTATGAGATACCGGAATATTATGGTGTAGCAGAAGTGAGTATTTATATTGATAGCTATTATCAAGGAAAAGGAGCTGGCTCAACTTTATTAAATTATTTGGTTGATTATTCAGAAAAAATTGGTTTTTGGACATTAGAAGCGGATATCTTCGCAAATAATTATGGTAGTCAGCGGCTGCATGAAAAATGCGGCTTTCGCAAAGTGGGATATCGCGAAAAGTTAGGTAAAGATCAATATGGTGTATGGCGCGATTCCGTATTGATGGAACGTCGGAGTAAAAAAGTGGGCATTGATTAAAAAGGAGGCAAACAAATGACAATTCGCTGTGATTGGGCGTTGACGAACTCTTTAATGCAAAATTATCATGACTTGGAGTGGGGAAAACCAACATATGATGATCAAAAACTCTATGAATTACTCGTACTAGAAAGTATGCAGGCTGGACTAAGTTGGTCTACTATTTTAAATAAACGAGAAAACTTTCGTTCGGCTTTTGATCAATTCGATTACAACAAAGTGGCAAACTATGACGAGGACAAAATTTTGCAACTACTATCTAATCCACAAATTATCCGTAATCGATTAAAAATAAGAGCAGCTGTCCATAATGCGCAGATGATCTTGACTATTCAAAAAGATTACGGTAGTTTTGCAAGCTATATTTGGTCTTTTAACAAAAATCGACCGATAATAAATCATTGGGAAAATAATAGCGAAATCCCCGCATCAACTGACTTGTCAAAACAAATAAGTAAAGAACTTAAAAAAATAGGATTTAAATTTGTAGGTCCAACAATTATTTATTCTTTTATGCAAGCAATTGGGATGGTTAACGATCACATAGAAAGTTGCTCTTTTAAATATCCATCATAAAGTTGGCAATCGAATTATTTGTATTTTTATTCAAATCTACGATAAAACCATTTAATGCATATTAAATGAATAAATAATAAAATATAATATTTAGATATAAAACTCTTAATATCCTTTGTGATTTTATAAGGCTTAAATAAAAGATTCCAAACAGAAATATTCATAGATATTGTATAAAAATAAATAGAAAAACTCTTTTCCTTTTTCTTATTCTGTGATAAGATAAATTGCAATTAAATTATGAATTTTTATGCAATCATTTTAAACAGAAGGGTCGATAGCAAATGGAAAAGGTTAAAAAGTTCGTTTTAGTTTTATTGCCACTCATCATATTGTTTACTCAATTATTTTCTACAGTACCGGCGGCAGCTGAAGAAAAGGAACAAGACAAACGCTATGAAGATATAAAAAAACGTGGAGAGTTAGTTGTCGGGTTGTCGGCTGATTATGCACCTTATGAATTTCATGCGACGGTAGATGGGCAAGACCAGATTGTCGGTTTTGATATCTCAATTGCACAAAAAATTGCCGATGATATGGGCGTTGATCTCCATATTGAAGAGCTGGGGTTTGACGCCCTGCTAGGTGCCTTAAAAACTGGAAAAATTGATTTGATCATTTCAGGAATGTCACCTACGCCTGAGCGTTTGCAAGAAGTGGATTTTTCTGACCCATATATGAATGCCCAACAACGTTTAGTCGTAAGAAAAGAGGACCAGGACAAATATACGAATATCGACCAATTTGAAGGTGTTCCTGTTAGTGTTCAAAAACAAACGACACAAGAAGAGTTGGCCAATAATGAATTAACGGGTGCTAAAGTGACTTCGTTACAAAAAACTTCAGATGTTGTAATGAATTTAAAAAATCACAAAGTAGATGCTGCTATATTAGAAGGTCCTGTCGCAGAAGCTTATGTAGATGAAAACGACGATCTAGCTTTATCTAATTTAGATTTTGAAAATGGAGATAAGGAAACAGCCGTTGCGCTACCTAAAGATGCCCCTAGATTATCCGAAAGTATTAATAATTCAATCCAAACAATTAATGATGAGGGGTTACTGGAAGGCTATCAAAAAGAAGCGAACAAGCTGATGTTTGAAGATGACCAAGGTTTCTTTGCTAAATACTATCCTTACTACCTATCCGGAACAGGTTACACGATTTTATTGGCAATTATCGGAGTTGTTTTCGGAATTATTCTAGGTACACTCTTTGCTTTAATGAAACTATCTTCCATAAAAATATTTAAGGTACTGGCTTCGATTTATATTGAATATGTACGCGGAACTCCTTTATTAGTACAAATTTTTATTGTTTATTTTGGGACAGGAATTTTAGGTCTTGATTTATCGCGTTTTGTAGCTGGCTGTATTGCCTTATCACTTAACAGTGCGGCTTATGTCGCAGAAATTATCCGAGCAGGAATTAATGGGGTAAATAAAGGCCAAATGGAAGCTGCACGTTCTCTTGGGATGAAACATACAGAAGCTATGCGCTACATTATTTTTCCTCAAGCAATCAAAAATATCCTACCTGCTTTAGGTAATGAGTTTGTAACTGTGATCAAAGAATCTTCCGTGATTTCAGTTATCGGGGTTTCTGAACTGATTTTTCAAGCGGGAAATGTACAAGGGGCTAGTTTTAAACCATTCTTGCCTTATTTAATTGTTTCATTAATTTATTTTGTACTGACATTTACGCTTTCTCGTGTATTAGGCGTTGCTGAAAGGAGAATGAAGGCCAGTGATTAATATTGAAAACTTACACAAATCCTTTGGAAATAATGAAGTATTAAAAGGAATCGATTTAACCGTTCAATCAGGCGAAGTGGTGGTCATTATCGGGCCTTCTGGCAGCGGGAAAAGTACTTTTTTACGCTGTCTAAATTTGTTAGAACAGCCGACAAAGGGGACTCTTTTATTTGAAGGGGACAATCTTTTAGCCAAAGGAAATGACATTGACCGTCTGCGGCAAAAAATGGGAATGGTTTTCCAAAATTTTAATTTGTTTCCGCATATGACCGTTTTGGAAAATATTACGATTAGCCCAATTAAAGTAAAGGGCCAAAGTATGGATGAAGCCAATGAAAAGGCCTATGAATTATTGCGCTTAGTTGGTTTATCAGATAAAGCAACAAGTTATCCTTCTAGTCTTTCTGGTGGACAAGAACAACGGGTAGCTATTGCCAGAGCTTTAGCTATGGATCCTGCTGTGATGTTGTTTGATGAACCTACCTCTGCCTTAGACCCAGAGATGGTTGGCGAGGTCTTATCTGTAATGAAGACCTTAGCAAAAGAAGGGATGACTATGGTGGTCGTTAGTCATGAAATGGGCTTTGCAAAAGAAGTTGCTGACCGAGTTATTTTTATGGATGATGGAATTATCCAAGAAGAAGGACTGCCAGAAGAAATTTTTGACCACCCGCAAAATGAGCGAACACAAGATTTTCTAAAAAAAGTATTATAGTTAAAGGAGAGAGTAATTACTCGTGAATCGTTTAAAATTAGCCAAAAAATACCAACAGCCAGAAGAAAATATCATGATGAATATCGGTACTTTAGCCAAAAGCAAAGAAGGACTCATTGATTTATCTATTGGAGATCCTGATTTAATTACCGATGAGCGTATTATCAATCAAGCAGCCGAAGATGCAAAGGCTGGACACACTCGTTATACTGCTTCAGATGGCAGTCAAGAGTTTATTCAGACAGTTATAAAACATTATAAAGCTTATTACAACTTAGACTTTGCGCCTAGCCAAGTGCGAGCAACGGTGGGAGCTATGCATGGCATGTATTTAACTCTTTTAGCGATTATCGACCCAGGGGATGAAGTGATTATTCATGAACCCTATTTTTCTCCTTATAAAGACCAAATTGAATTAGCTGGGGGCGTACCGATTGTTGTGCCGACTTACGAGAAAGACGGTTTTCAACTTGATACCTCAATATTAGAAAAAGCTATAACAAAAAAAACCAAAGCGATTATCATTAATTCACCGAATAATCCAACAGGAGCCGTTTTCTCGCAAGAAACTTTTCAAAGGATTGCTGAAATTGCCATTGAACATGAACTATTTATTCTGTCCGATGAAATTTATGAAGAATTAGTGTTTGATGGGTCATTTGTTCCTATGGCTACTTTTGCCCCTGAGAACACCATTACATTTAGTGGTTTTTCCAAATCATTTGCTATGACAGGCTGGCGCATCGGTTATATGATTGCACCAACTTATGTTAGTCAAACTGCTAAGCTAATTAATGAAAATATCACTTATTCAGCGCCATCTATTTCACAACAAGCCGGTATTTATGCGTTAAAAAATGCAAGCAAGCTGATTCCAGAAGTGACGAATGTATTTAAACAACGACTTGATTACGTGAAAAAACGGGTGGATGCGATCGACTTTTTACATTTAGGAAACGTCCAGGGAACGATGTATGCATTTATTAATATTTCTAATACCCATCTAGACTCTGCTTCCTTTACTAAAAAATTATTGGATGAGACCCAGGTCTTGGTCGTGCCAGGCAAGGCCTTTGGGATTAACACAGGTAATCAACATATTCGCTTAGCTGCTACTCAAAAAATATCCGTGTTAAAAGAAGCATTTGATCGGATCGAGCAGATGTCTTTTTAAAAATTTCATAAAAAACGGGGACAAAGGTAAGCTTTTTTTATTTTCTAATATTTATTCGCTCTTATAAAAAAGACATGGTAAAATAAAGTGGATAAATAAAAAATAAAGGGGTAAGTTTGTTGTTTGACACGTTTATTTGGGATTTTGACGGGACTTTATTTGATACCTACCCAATGATTGTCCAAGGGTATCTGCAATCTTTAAATGATTATGGAATTAAAAGTACAAAAGAGGAAGTCTACCAGCTTTTAAAAGAGCATTCTTCCAAAGCGATTGCTGAGAAATACCAGCTAAATTTTTCTGATTTGTCAAAAAAAGCAAAAATACATGAAGAAAATATCACCAATTTTTCTCCTAAAAGCTTTAGCGGAACTCAGGAGGTTCTTGAAAAAATTGTCGCTAACCAAAAAACAAATATGATTTTAACTCATCGTAGGCAAGATTCAACCAAAATGTTGTTAGAAAAAGAAGAACTTGCTAGCTTTGTGAAAGAAATTGTGGGACCTGAGAATCGTTTTCCTAGAAAGCCTAACCCTGCTTCTTTAGATTACTTGTTAAAAAAGTATTCTTTAAACCCTAAAAAAACAGTGATGATTGGTGACCGTGCTTTAGATGTGGATGCAGGTAAAAATGCAGGTGTGTATACGATATTTTTTGATAATGAAAATCTATTAACAAATATACAAGCTGATTATCGCGTTACATCTATAAAAGAAATAGAAAAATTCGTTTAAGGCATCAAAACTTTTTAATTTTCGAAAAAAATTTCGTTTATTAAAAAGTTTTGATGCTTTTTGCGTACTTATGAGTGAAAGGAGGTTGCTAGATGCCAATAAAGGAGCGGCTAAAAAAATTTTTGCCTTTACTTATCGCGACTATAATTACAATTTTTCTGCTTATATTTTATTTTACTCAAAAAAATAATGAAGAGCCCACTTGGCAACAATCTGACGATCCGTTCCAACAGATAACGGAAACGACGGAAAAAGAAACAGAAGAAAGTTCAAATAAAATTATCGTAGATATAAAAGGAGAAGTGAATCAACCTGGGGTCTATGAACTGGAAGGAGATGCTCGCGTAAAAGAAGGAATATTAAAAGCTGGAGGGTTAACCAAAAAGGCCGAAGAAAAACAGCTAAACCTTGCAGAAAAATTAAACGACCAACAGATGGTTTATGTGCCAAATAAAAAAGAAGCAAAAGAAATGGAGGCAGCAGGAGAAAATACAGAAGAACAAAATGATGAGATGATTGATATTAATGCAGCAGACTTAACCGAGTTACAAAAAATAAATGGCATTGGACCTGCTAAAGCACAGGCGATTATAGATTATCGAGAAGAAAATGGTCCTTTTAAAACAGTAGATGAATTAAGCGAAATTTCAGGTTTCGGAGAAAAGACAGTTGAAAAATTACGCGATTCTATTAGAATATAGTAAAAAACCAAGGTTGTTTATTGTTATATATGGATTTACGTCAATATTCTGGACACATTTTTTGAGAGCCTTTTTTCGAAACGAATCCACTCTCGAGAATGTGTCATCGTTTCCGCCTAATATCAAATGGAGAACCGTATTTGACATTAGGCGGAGACGATGACGAGAAGGCCTCGTGGATAAGTTCCTCAAAAAAAATGTGTAGGAAGCTCTAGACCTACGCTAACATTTTTGCTTGATCTTCCGCTTGCTGGGGCGTCAGATAGTTGATATTCCCATGAATCCGTTCGCGATTGTACCAACC
>NZ_BCPY01000051.1 GCF_001544195.1 Tetragenococcus solitarius NBRC 100494 | reverse complement strand
TCCCCATTAGTTGCTATTTCAGTTGTGTCAGAAACTTTTAGCTTCATTGAGAACTGGTGGAGAGATATTATAAGCCACACCGTCACAATCGTTGTATTAACCTTATCAATGGCATTGTTTGTCGAAGCACTCACTATGGAATCAGAGACCCTTTGGCCAAAAATTCCGGCATTGATCGGTACAGGTGCATTGGTTATCAGCGGACCAAGTTTAGTTAAAAGTATTTGGTTTTCAAGCGGTATCGGCCGAACTGGTCAAGGCGTAGCACGTTCCGCTATGCACTTAGTATCCCGTAGATAAAAAACAAAAAGGAGTAATTTAACATGAAAAAAATCGTCGTTCTTCTCTTTACTATCTTCACTATTTTTTCGCTATCTGCTTGTAGTGGTAATTCCGTTCATGAAGATTTGCAAGCCAATAATTGGAATGTGGTGTCAACAAAAGGTGATGCTTATAGTGCTAATTTTGGGAAAGATACAGTTACGTTTGACCTTGCGGGTTTTCCTTTTGGTTATTCATACTCACTGGATGAAGACGAAACAAAAATTGTGTTTCAACCTTCCGAAGGTGACGAAAGTATTGAGTACAACATAGAAAAACAAAACGATGAATTTGTTTTAACAGCAACTACGGAAGAATCAAGAGAAGAAAACGGAGATTTAACGCTGACCCCTATTGAACAAGAATAGAAAGAATGTGTTAGATATGAGTAAAACAGTCATTTTAGCTGAAAAACCAAGTCAGGCTTCCGCTTATGCAGAAGCTTTTGACAAAACGGAACGAAAAGATGGGTACTTTATCGTACGTGGCAATGGCTATCAAAGTGCTATAATCACGTACGGTTTCGGTCATTTAGTAGAACTATACGAACCGAACGAATATAAAGCCGTGTGGAAAAAGTGGCAAATAGATACCTTGCCTATTTTTCCAAAAAATTACCAATTCAAAGTATCAAAAGATAAAGTAAAACAATATAAGATTGTAAAAAAGCACTTAGATGAAGCAGATACCATAGTCATTGCCACAGATAGCGACCGAGAAGGTGAAGCAATTGCACGTTTGATTATCAACCTTTCAGAGAACAATCGAAAAACAATTAAACGACTCTGGATCAATTCCCTTGAAACAAGTGAAATTAAAAAAGGATTTCAAAACTTAAAAGATGGACAAGAGTTTTATTCTACCTATAAAGAAGCAGAAACCAGACAAATTGCTGATTGGCTGGTAGGAATCAATCTAACCCGTCTTTACACTCTTTATATGCAGAAAAACGGCATGAGAGGTGTGTTTAGCGTTGGACGAGTCCAAACTCCGACTTTATTCTTGATTTACCAACGCAACGAAGAAATTAAACATTTCGTCAGCAAGCCGTTTTATGAATTGTATGCCAATTTCAAACACCCAAACGGCACGTACAAGGGGAAATACAAAGAACGGTTTGATACACTAGAAAATCTTGAAGGCTTCAAACAAACCAACCAATTAGAACAGACAGAAAATGCCAAGATAACGAATGTCAAAGTAGAAGAAAAAAGGCAGTATGCCCCAAAACTCTTTAGCTTATCTGATTTACAATCTTTAGCGAACAAACGCTTTAAGTATAGTGCAGACAAAACTCTTTCTGTCGCTCAAAAACTATATGAAAAAAAGGTGCTTTCTTACCCAAGGAGTGACACCAATTATATCGGTACACCAGAGTTTGACTATCTAAAAAGTGATCTCAATCGGTACCTCGAACTAGCAGAAGCAACGATTGACGAACCGCAGCTAAGTGAAAATAAACGGTATGTAGATGGAAGCAAAGTACAAGAACACTATGCGATTATTCCAACCAAGACATTACCGAAGCTCAACGATCTAACGAAAGACGAAAGAAACATTTACCTTCTTGTGTTATATCGTACCCTAGCAATCTTTGGAAAGCCCTATATATATGACGAAACCACGATTGATACAGCTATCAACCAAGTGCTTTTTCAATCAAAAGGAAAAACAGAAAAAGAGCGTGGATGGAAACGACTGTACAAGCAAGAAGAGAAAGACAAGGACGACCAGCTTTTACCAGAAGTAACCATTCATGATTTGGTGGATTTTGCCCTTAAAATAAAGGAAGGGAAAACCCAACCACCCAATTACTATACAGAAGGTACATTGCTAACCGCTATGAAACATGTTGGACGGACAATGGACGATAAGGATAGCAAAGACATTCTCAAAGAAACTGAAGGAATCGGAACCGAAGCCACCAGAGCCAGTATTATTGAAACCTTGAAGAAGCAGGACTATATTACTATCAGTAAAAGTAAGATTTATGTGACTGAAAAAGGCGAATTGTTGTGTCGCATGATTACAGATGATGAAATTACCAATGCAGGCATGACCGCCCAATGGGAACGCTACTTGAAAAAGATACGAAGCAAACAAGGTACACAAGAAGCCTTTTTAGGAAGTATCGAGCGATTTCTGCAACACCTCATTGAAAAAGTACCGCAAAACTTCCAAGATAAAAAAGAGAATATTGCAGATGTAGCCAGTCATATTGAACAAGAAAAAGTGATTGGCACTTGTCCGAAATGCAAAAAAAGTGTGATAGACAAAGGGAAATTTTATGGTTGTTCGGGGTACACAGAAGGTTGCAAATTTACGTTACCTAAAAGATGGAGTCAAAAAGCACTTACAAAGAAAAACGTACAAGATTTATTAAGTAAAAAAGAAACCAGTTTGATTAAAGGATTCAAAAGCAAAAAAGGAAGCAATTTCTCGGCAAAATTAAAACTAACTGACGAGATGAAATTAGCTTTTGAGTTTCCGGATAAATAAAAACACAAGATCCAGACCTTGCCCCTTTTGGAAAAAAGAGGCAAACCCCCAAAACCGCCTCAGTCACCCAGTTGTAAGAGCCTAAAACTTAGTAACGCTTAAACAAGTCAAACAAGAAAAGGCAGCGATTTGATTAGTCGCTGCCTTTTTTGCTTTTCAAATAATGAAGTATTTTTTAGCATAGGACTATCTTACATGTTGTGGGAGTATCCCTTCTCAAGCTCTTCTTTGCTTGTAGCCATTTCTATTGTGATATGATTCTCTACGCTTGATTTGTGTGCGACTTCTGCAATTTCTTCTTTTATTTCCCTAGCCTTATCTATATCTGAAGGGTCTATAAGAACCGTGACGATAAGGGCGTTTTTTTCCCCGTCCAGTGACCAAATGTGAAAATGTGAGAGGTCTTTTACAGCAGGAACATTTTTAATGGAATTCGCCAAGCTCTTTACGTTTACATTTTCAGGCGAACCATTCAATAAAATTTTCATTGTGGTGAAAAATTCAGGAACGGTTTTGTAGAGGATATAGAGTGCAATCAAAATCGATAAGATAGGATCCAGACGATATGCCTCGGTAAAGTTCATTAGAATACTCACAATCAAGACTCCAATCCACCCTAATACGTCTTCCAGCATATGGAGGTTCAACATACCCTCATTTTTGGATGTACCTTTGCTTAAAATCCAAGCAGCATATCCATTCAATGCAATAGCTACGAGAGAAAGCCAGAACATGCCACTATAATTTACGGGTTGTGGGTCAATCAAACGTGGCACACTACGATAGATCATAAAAAACGAGCCACTAATTAGCACAACGCCAGTTATCAGCGCGCCCAGTAAAGAAAAGCGGTTATAGCCAAAAGTGAACCGTTCATCTTGTTTTTTCTCTGAATAACCTTGAAAAAACCAAGCGAATCCAATTGAAATAGAGTCCCCTAAATCATGAACTGCGTCGGACATAATGGACACACTATTGAAAAGAAAACCAAAGAAAAATTCGCTTATAGAGAAAATAAGATTTATGAAGAAAGCAATTTTAATATTCTTTTTCGGTTGATTCTGATTCGAGTGATCATGGTCTTTATCTGATTTTGACATTTAAAAACCTCCTAAGTTTGTATGCTACATACTAATTGGTTTTATTTTTCTAATTCATTAACATGAGTTAAGACTTGTTCGAGAATACTAAAAACATGAAGGTCATCTAAACTGTAAAGCATACTTTTTCCTTCTCTTCTTGATTTCACTAAGCGTGCGTCTTTCAACGTTTTTAATTGATGAGAAATAGCGGACTGTTCCATGTCCAGAGAAATAGCGATATTTCCAACACTACACTCTTTTTTCTGTAAAAGAAAGAGAACCGACAATCGTGTAGGATCACTAATCACTTTAAATAGTTTGCTTATTGACAGAATAGATCCTTTATCGATTGGAGAAGTTGTTTTTATATCCATAGTGTTTTTATTCCTTTCATATGACCTTTCGTTCATATCTATATTACCATATGAGCGAAACAATGCTAATCTTTTGTTTATAAAAGAGAAGTTGCGTTCTCGTTATCTTGACAAAACGTATATAGCGATATAAAATGAGAACACAAACATATGAATAGTTAGTCATATGTAAAATGGATTCATTACGATTTACTTTTGGAATAAACGAAAGGAGTCAGAAATAGCGGAAATTTATGTGATTCAGGAAGTAAATGATGGAAAACAAAGGAATTATAAATTATATAGGGAGGTAATAGAAATGGAAACTATCCAAGAACAACAGTCTCAAGAAAAGCATAATCATAATCACAACCACGATCACGACCATGATCATGGGAAAATGCCAGTCGTTTTGTACTTTGTTGGTTTAGCATTAGCAGTGATTGCTCTATTTTTGAATGAAGATTATCAGTTGGTACAAAATGTTTTGTTCTCAATCGCTACAATCAGTGCCGGGTATCACGTTATTCTTCTTGAAGGCCTTGGAGAAACAATTGAGAATTCAAAAGCACAAAAAAAGTTTATACCTAATTCTCATATTTTAATGGGATTAGCGGCAATTGGAGCTTCTTTGATGGGGAATTTTTGGGAAGGAACATTATTGATTCTTATTTTTTCTGGCGCACATTTTTTGGAAGATTATGCAGAAGGAAGAAGCAAACGAGAAATAACGAAATTACTCGAAATGAATCCAACGACTGCCCGGTTAATCCTGCCTGATGGTAGTACAAAAAATGTAGATGTCAGTGAATTAAAAGTGGGAGATCAACTTCAAGTGTTGAATGGTGATCAAGTACCTATTGATGGCGTCATTTTGTCTGGATCTACATCCATTGATGAGTCGTCTATTAATGGAGAAAGTATCCCGAAAGAGAAAGCCAAAGGAGATGGCGTCTTCGGGAGTACAATCAATGGAACAGGTACCTTCACGATGAAAGTCACCAAAGAAAACAAAGATACAGTATTTTCAAAAATTTTACAATTAGTGAATCAGAACCAAGATAACCAAACAAAAGCTGCGAGTATTATCCAAAAATTTGAACCGAAATATGTCACAGTTGTTTTAATTGCCATTCCTCTATTCATGTTATTGGCTCCTTTTCTACTTGATTGGACATGGTCACAAAGTGTCTATAGAGGATTGGTCCTTTTAGTTGCAGCTTCACCGTGTGCTTTAGCAGCAGCTACTGTCTCGGCAACGCTATCGACGACTTCTAATTTAGCCAAAAAAGGAGTCCTTTCAAAAGGTAGTTCTTACCTGTCTCAATTAGCCGATATTAAAGCAATTGCATTTGATAAGACGGGCACCTTGACCAAAGGAAAACCTGAAGTAACCAATTATTATTTTGCTGATTCCGTGAACGAAGAAAACATGATTGATATCGTAGTAGCTCTTGAAAAAGAATCCAATCACCCCTTAGCAGATGCTATTCTAAGAAAGTTTGAGCAAAAAAACAAACTAACTATTGATGTAGAAAACCAGATTGGTAAAGGATTGACAGGAAATTATAAAGGAAAAAATTATCGTATAGGAAAACCGACATCGTTTGAGGATGTTTCAGATGAATATATCCGTTTAAATAACGAATGGGCGTCAGAAGGTAAGACGGTCGTATACGTAGCAGTCGATGAAGAAGTTATAGGCCTTATTGCCCTCATGGACGTTCCAAGTGAACATGCAAAAGCAACCATTGATTATTTCAGAGAACAAGGCGTACACACTACTTTAATTACTGGTGACTCAGAAATGACGGGAAAAGCGGTTGCTAAACAATTAGGAATAGATGAAGTGATTGCGAATGTCATGCCGGAAGACAAATCCAGAATTATAGACGAACAAAAAGAAAAATACGGTGTGACCGCCATGGTTGGAGACGGTGTCAATGATGCTCCCGCTCTTGTTAATGCAGATGTGGGAATCGCTATGGGAGATGGGACTGATGTGGCAGTAGAGGTATCTGATTTAGTTTTAATGCAAAACAATTTATCTAAATTGGTACAATCCCATAATATTTCTTCGAAAATGAACCGTGTCATTTGGCAGAATATTATTTTTTCAATGGCCGTTGTTGCCTTTTTAATTGTCGTTAGTTTCTTAGGTTTAACGGATATTGCAATCAGTGTCATTATTCATGAAGGAAGTACATTGGTTGTTATTCTGAATGGGCTTCGATTGTTAAGGTCTAATTCTAAGCCTATCAAAAATTAATAACCTGTTTCAAATATTAACTAATTCTCGTTTTCATATGCCTCTGAAGTTTTGGAAACTTTAGAGGCATATTTTTATAAATCAGTTAGTATCAAAAACAATCGTTTATGCCAGTATAATTTCTGACCGCTTTTTTCATAAAAAAGTGGCCCTTTTTTGTCTCAAAAGCACTCTCTTTATCTAAGGATCTTTACCATCCGTTTATGATACACTCCACTGGAAAAAACAAAAAAGGATTACGTAGAAAAGTTGAGCGAATTGCTCAGCTTTTTTTAATGAACGAAAGTTACTGCTTCCAATAAGTAACTAAAAAATAAGGAATTCTTAAATCATTTCGTCTCCTCAGGCAAGGAATAAACAATGAAGCGATCGCAAAAGTTTTATCTCTCAGGTATTAATCCAAGATTAGGAAATTATTGATAGATGATTAAACTTGATTCCCATCAATTTCTCTTTCGTGAATTAACTATATGATACATATAGAACACAACGACAAGAAATGAATCTTGCTATAAATGTGATGCTAAACATCAAACCATTTGACTTCATATCTTGCACTCGGAAAATCTAATATGCCCTTGAAGAACAAATAGGTATCTATTTTACACAAGTATTAGCAAAGGTTGGGGAAGTACGTGTAAAGTACAATCCCGACTATATACAGTTGTCGGCCACCCTGTTCAGTATGTGACCCAATTGAACCCAGTTGAGCAAAGTAAAAAATAAAAAAGCAAACTTGATGATAATCAAGTTTAAATCATTGACTGTACCTTATACTAAAAATAACAAAAATACTTGGAGGGAAAAAATATGCAACAATCCTGAATAATTCATAGCTCTAATTTAAAGCTGTTTTCTTGAATAAATTGCCTATTTTTATATTAGGAAGATACTTTCTTCTAAAATATTGTGTTTTCGAACAGGATTCTTAGGGAAGAAGGACCTATTAAAAATCCTTTGTCTATTTAAGGGCAGACTGATCCCTTGAAATAATCAGTTAAAACTTTATGCGATAACTCCTCTAAATACATTGTCTGGATCGCCGTAGGCGTTCGAAAACCTTATAAAATTCGGTTTGATACACATGATAACTCGACAGTTTGAGATAGACTTGTCTGCCTGTTTTAACGAGTTTGCCGGCAACTTTGAGCAATGTCAATCGTATAGAATGAATCGTCATCCCCCGATTCACTTGTTCAAATCCAATGGTCTTTAAAAAATTGACGAGGTTGTAAGCCAGGACACTGATCATCATTCTAACGTGATTTTCCAGGAAGAGTGGGCTATCTGTTTTGTCAAAATAAAAGCCTGATTTCGCTTCTTTGATGAAATTCTCCATTGCACCCCGTTTGCCGTAAAGAGAGAATATGACTTCAGGTGAGACATTATCGGATAGATTAGTCACAATGAATGCGTGGTGAAAGAGCAATTCTCCTGCTTCACGAACGGAACGTATACAGACTCGACGGGGTTTCGACCATGATTGTGCTTGATAAGGCATTGAAAAATACTGAACTTCCCGATCTTCCCATTTTTGGTTATCCCCGTAAAGTACGGATTGCTCAGCTAATTGACTTAACCTCCGATTGTTCTTTAATCGGATCACATACTGACTTTCATTTTCTTCACAAGACTCATACACCACTGGTGTTGCGAAGCCGCTGTCTCCACGAACCAATATGTCAGTATTCGGTATGGATTCATTGTAGTGGTGTAACAATGGGTTGATAAAGGCTTTCACCCCTTTAGATGTGTACTGATTACCTGAACGCAGTTCAGCTTTTAAGAAATCTCCAGTCAGTCCGTCAAAGGCAACTAATGGGTGGTAGCCGTAGGTTTGATAATGTGCATTATAATCTGTTTGTTCTTGATGGCCAAAGGTATCTGAATGAGTGGAATCGACATCAATGATTAACTCGGTGTCATTGCGAATCAAACGCGCTTTATCAATCAGCGACTGATTTAATGCTTGGAGTTGATCCATGTTCTCCTCAGTGAAACGATCTAAAAACCGTGAGATTGACGATTGTGAGGCCAACTCTTTTTTACCGAGTACAGCTTGAAAGACTGGATCCTGTCTTAATAGATTAGCTGATGAGTCTGCCGAGTACCCAGCAATTAACTGCATAATGAGTTGTTCTAATATCGCTAAGTTATCATGTGTGAAGTAAACACGTTTGTCTTTAATATGGAGCCACTGTTTAGCTACGTGTGAAAAGTCGAAGGTATTCATCACCTCTTTAACTAAGACCAAACCCGAATCACTCGATAAGCGACCACCTGTATGTGAAATAGTCAAATTTGAATTGAATTTTACCTGGTTTTTGTGTAAGCTAGTCATGAGAAGAACTCCTTTCTTATGGTTGGTTTCGACACCTTTACCATATCAGAATGGGGTTCTTTTTGCATCACTTAACAGGTGAAAATGAAAAAGTAAATGAAGACTGCCGTTAGGCAGTTTCAGACGGTTTGAAGTCAAAGTATGAATTATTCAGGAACAATATATATTAAGTAAGAAAAATCAAATTACATTAATCAGTGGGATTCTAATTGCAGTCGGATTTTTCAGTCACTTCGCTTTAGAAAATGCATTTCTTGCTGAGTGGTCGTTGATTATCGCCTCGATCTTTGGGGTCGCTCCAATCGCCATTCAAGCGTATCAAGCGTTAAAAGTGAAAGTTGTGAGTATTGATGTCTTAGTCACGATTGCCGTTATCGGAGCATTATTGATTCAAAACTTTGAAGAATCCGCCGTTGTCACCTTCTTATTCTTATTTGGACATTATTTGGAACAGCGTACATTGAACCAAACACGTTCGGCAATCAAAGAATTAACCGACATGGCACCAGAAAGTGCCTTGGTCCAAACAGAAGACGGAGAATTTGAAGAAGTGGATGTAGATGATGTAGATGAAGGAGATGTTCTGCTTGTCAAAACTGGTGGGAAAGTACCAGTAGACGGAACCGTTTTAACAGGTGAAGGGTATATCAACGAAGCCAGTATCACAGGAGAATCCGTTCCTGTCACAAAAACAGAAGGCGGAGAAGTCTTTGCCGGTACGATATTGGAAAATGGCACCATTCAGATTCGGGCAGACAAAGTCGGAGAAGACACCACGTTCGGTAAAATCATTGAGCTTGTGGAAGAAGCACAAGATTCCAAATCAGAAGCGGAGCGCTTTATTGACCGTTTCTCTAAGTGGTATACCCCAACTATTTTGGTCCTGGCATTTATTGTTTGGGCAATTACCCAAAACATTGAATTGGCGATTACGATTCTGGTATTAGGATGCCCGGGCGCATTGGTTATCGGTGTGCCTGTTTCAAACGTTGCCGGTATCGGAAATGGTGCACGTAACGGTATTCTCTTGAAAGGGAGTGAAGTCATCAATGACTTCAGTAACGTGGACACCATTATATTTGACAAAACAGGTACACTGACAGTCGGGAATCCTGAAGTGGCGGAAAAAGAAGTGTATGGAGACAATAGTGAAGAAGCACTCAGCTATTTAGCCAGTGTGGAACAGGAATCTGATCACCCCTTGGCAAAAGCCGTATTGGCAAATATTGGTACTGTAAATATGACACCAGTAGAAGAGACAGACGTTGTCAAAGGTGGCGGAATTGTCGCACAAGTAAATGGTCATAGAGTCGCCGTCGGAAACGTCGCTTTAATGGAAAAAGAACAAGTTACTTTAAACAAAAAAGCACAAAAAGACGTCCAAAGGTTCGAGAAAAACGGCAACTCCCTGGTTCTGACGGCGGTCGATGGTGAATTAAAAGTTCTGATGGGTATCCGCGACCAAGTCCGTCCAGGTGTAAAACAAGATTTGCAAAATTTGAAAGATCTTGGTGTGAAAAACCTCGTTGTTCTTTCAGGTGATAACCAAGGAACGGTTGACTTGGTTGCCAGTGAACTTGGACTTACAGAAGCACATGGACACATGCTGCCGGAAGATAAGTCGGCACACATTGAAAAATTACAAAAAGAAGGCCAGATCGTCGCTTTTGTAGGGGATGGCGTGAATGACAGCCCGTCATTGGCTTTGGCGGATATCGGAATCGCGATGGGCAGCGGAACAGATGTAGCGATAGAAACGTCTGACGTTGTCTTGATGAACTCGGATTTCAGCCGTTTGCCGCATGCACTAGGGCTGACTAAGTCAACTGCGAGCAATATGAAACAAAATATCCTTATTGCAATCGGTGTCGTGTTGGTCTTGTTGGCCAGTCTCTTATTTAGCGAATGGATGAGCATGTCAATTGGAATGTTGGTTCATGAAGCCAGTATCCTGGTGGTTATCTTCAACGCCATGAGATTGTTGAAGTATCGCTTAAGAGGCGACAGATATAATGTGAAAACGGGTGTAGAAGAAATCGAAACAGCGAAATAAGAATGAATGAGAAAGGAGAATGTAAGATGGACGAGTATACTGAAATACACGAAAAATTAGACTTTTTACTCGAAGACCATGGAATTAAGTTTGATGACAGCCATTTGGATAAACAGACCCTTCATTCCCTCCATGTAAAAGCAGACAAGCTATTGAAAGCCCACAAGTGTACCATTCCTGAAGGAGATGAGTCTGTGGGAGCTTTGCAGCCAAAATTGAATAGGTTGATTTCAGGGCATGGAAAAACGTTTGATGCGTCCGACTTAGATCCAGAGAGTTTAAATACCGTAGTTGAGAAATTGACTGTTTTAGTAGGTGCTCATGGCGAGCATAGCTAAAACTAACAAAACCTTGTTGCCTTTTTATTGAACTGCAAAAGAAGTTGAATTAGTTGATTTCTAACAATTATTAGTAAGGGAATACCCTTGGTACTTTAAATACCGAGAACAAAATCTTATAGAACAATTCGTTAAAGGAGATGGAGTATGTCTAAAGCAGTAATTACACTAGAAACCTTGTCCTGCCCATCCTGCTTGAAAAAAATCGAGAGTGCTGTTAAAGGACTCATTGGTATTGATCAGAACAGCGTGAGAGGGGTATTCAACGTAAACAAAATCAGAATTGATTTTGACGAAAAGACGTTGGCAATTGAAGACGTTGAAAAAGTGATTGAAGATTTGGGTTATCCAGTCATCAAATCAAAAGTGAAAGCAGCTTAACCAAACATAAGAAGCTGGCTCAAATAAATCAGTCTTGGATACGGAGTTCAACCAGCTACGCGAAGTAACCCATAATTATACCGTTCCTAAAAATGCGTGCATGCCACACGCTACGGTATACAAGCTTTTAGCTGAAGCAGAGGAAGCATACCAAATTTAATTTAGTTTTTTATAAAAAAAGCAAATAGATTCTCTAAACTTGATGGTCATCAAGTTCAACGATTCAAATGTACCGTATACTTTAAATGTAAGATAAACAAAGGGAATAACAACATAAAACTAATTTTAAAAAGGAGAAATAAACTATGTCTAAAGCAACCATTAAACTAGAAACCCTATCTTGTCCTTCCTGCTTACAAAAAATTGAAAGTGCCGTAAAAGGACTGGATGGAATCGACAAAAACAGTGTGAAAGTCTTGTTCAACTCGAGTAAGGTAAAAACCAACTTTGAGGAAGATAAAATAGCAATTGAAGAGATCGAAAAAGCGATTGAAGACTTAGGCTATCCAATTATCAAATCAAAAGTAAGTGCAGCATGAGTCACGTTTGAAAATGAAAACTACTTCCAACAGTCTGTTTATTAAAATTGGTAACAAATAATTAAAAATATTAGGAAAAATATTAGGAGGAATAGAAACATGGTACAAGATAAAACACCACAAGAAAAACTGCAAGAAGAGCAAGATCATAAAGAGCACGTACACCATACAAAAATCAATGCAGCAGCCATTGCGGATCACATTTTAGGAAATATTCATACCCTGCACGTAAAATTGCACCAGTATCATTGGTATGTGAAAGGTCCTCATTTCTTCTCGTTACACGAAAAACTGGAAGAATTGTATAATGCAAACGAAGAGTGGTTTGACACAATCGCGGAACGTCTGTTAGCTTCAGGACACAAACCAGCTTCCACAACCGCCGAATTCGAAAAATACTCCATGCTTTCAGAAGACCCGGCTGATAAATATTTAAAAGCAGAAGAAATGACTGAAAATGTTGTAGAGGATTTCAGAAGCACCCGTGAATTTACAGTCCGCGCCATACGTTTGGCTCAAGAAGAAGGCAATGATGCGTTAGAAGATACATTGATTGCTTTCAAAGATCATTTAGATGAAAGTATCTGGATGTTGCAAGCCTTCTTAGGCAAAGAAGCATTGGAAGATGACGACGCCTATGATGAAGACGACGAAGACTAAAAGTAGATAATGTGTGTTAAGGCTGGAGTGAAAATTCCAGCCTTAACTATGTTCATTAAGATTCTGTTCGGATGGAGGAGATGGAATGAACTTACTGATTGGAGCAATCAACCCACACGCTATAGAATGGGGTCCAGTTGTTATTAATTGGTACGGAATTATTATTGCTCTAGCGATGCTGATCGGCATTTCATTAGCTACAAAGGAAGCTCAAAAACTGGGACTTGAAGAAGATACCATGGTAGATATGGCATTATGGGCCATACCAATTGGCTTTATCGGTGCCCGACTTTATTACGTTTTATTCAAATGGGACTACTATATACAGAATCCGAGTGAAATCATCGCAATCTGGAATGGTGGAATTGCCATTTATGGGGGGCTAATTGCGGGTGGTCTCGCAGTATACTGGTTTGCAAGAAGAAAGAAAATGACGCTAACTCTTTTACTAGACATACTTGCACCTAGTGTCCTCCTAGCTCAATCGATTGGTCGCTGGGGAAATTTCATCAATCAAGAGGCACATGGCGGTCCAGTCACCCGACAATTTTTAGAAAACTTGTACTTACCGGAATTCATCATTAACCAAATGAACATCAACGGAACCTATTACCATCCCACTTTTCTTTATGAGTCTTTATGGAGTTTAGTTGGTTTCGCCTTGTTGCTCCTTTTGCGGAACAAGAATCAATTCCTTCGCCAAGGAGAAGTGGCGCTCAGCTATGTCATTTGGTATTCAGCAGGAAGGTTTTTTATTGAAGGCATGCGGACAGACAGCTTATGGATAGGCGATTTCTTACGAGTTTCACAAGGCTTGTCCCTCGTTTTGTTCGTAGCAGCAATGGGTGTTTGGATGTATCGCAGGTACTATACCTACCCGCCAGTACCCTATTATAAGGATGATCCCAAACTGTCCAAAGCAGCAAAGTAAGGAGGTGAAGATATGCTAGACAGATGGCAGTTAATTAACAGAGAGACCGACAAAGTGGAAATGGAAGGAGCATTGCAAGAGATTCTGGAAGAATTGGATGTGCCCTCTCCTGAAGAGATTTCAGATCAATACACACTAACGAAACCTCAAAATCACTCCACAGGAGATCATGAAAAAAGAAGAGTCAATGAATAAAGCTCTTTTTAGGTTAAATGCAAAAGCTGAATCAGAAAAAGTTTACTACTTTTTGATTCAGCTTTTTTGTCGATTATGAGTGTACCCATAATCGACATTCAAAATAGATTGATTTTTCTACGTTTATATTGTAGATTATAAGTGTCGATTAAATAAATCGAAATGAGGGGTAAAATGAAGGTAGGTTATGCACGTGTGTCCACTACTGATCAAAACCTGGAACGACAGCTAGATGCATTAGAAAAAGCTGGGGTAGAAAAAATATTTCAAGAAAAGATGTCTGGTAAAAATACGACTGATCGAATAGAACTAACAAATGCTCTCCAATTTTTACGAGAAAAAGATATATTGATTGTAGAGTCATTGGATCGTTTAGGGCGAAACTATGACAACATTATTCAAATTGTTCAACAACTCGATCAAAAAGAAATTGGGTTAATGGTTTTAAATTTACCTATCTTAAATCAAGAACTAGGAGACCCAAGTTTACAAAAACTGATTCGTAACATGATTGTCCAGTTGCTTTCTTGGACAGCTGAGAATGAACGAGAAGAAATCAAACGAAAGCAGCAACAAGGAATCGAAATCGCAAAGAAAAAAGGATATTATAAAGGACGTCCTTTAAAATATTGCGCAGACGCAAAGAATCCTAAAGACCGAATGACTTATCAGGTAATTGTAAATAAATTACAGCTTGAAGAACCCATTAAAAAGATTGCAGATGACACCGGGGTTACTCGAGATACTGTATATAGAATTAAGAAAGAGCTCTGTCTCTAGAGAATATGTCATTTAGAGAAGAGTGCTTGTCCTTTAATCGTCAAATCATAAATATAAATAAGCTAATCGTGTAAGGAATACTAAGGAGGCAATCTTTATGGATGATTTATCTTTTTCTGAGTATGATCTAAAAATTTTACAAGACCAAAATTT
>NZ_BCPY01000050.1 GCF_001544195.1 Tetragenococcus solitarius NBRC 100494 | reverse complement strand
TTGTCCCGAAAAGGCAACTGCTTAGATAACTCCCCTATGGAAAATTTCTTTAGTCTTTTGAAACAAGAGATTTTTCATGGAGAAGTTTATAGCAGCTTTGACGAACTAAAATCGGCCATTGAAGATTATATCTATTATTACAACAATAAACGAATGAAAAGAAAGTTGAACTACCAAAGTCCAGTTGAATTTCGACAAGCGGCTTCAGTAGTTGCTTAACAAGCAATTTTACTACATGAAAAAAGGAGTGGATTTCTCCACTCCATAAAAGTCTAACTTTTGGGGGTCACTACAAAGTTATGGATATAAGGTGCTTTTTGTATCGTAAAAATACTTTGCTTAATGTAAATAAGCCATTGAAAAAAATCTTCAATGGTTTATTTTTATTTGTCAGTTACTTACCAATAACCCATCTTCTTGTATAAACTGCTTGCCCCGAATGCATAGCAGCATCGTCAATTGAAGAGACAATACGTACTTGACGGATAACCGCAGGTGTCCAACTTTTATCGATTACCTCATCTAGTTCATCATCTTTTATTTTTTCAAGGTAATTTTTTGTTAGTTTAACAGCAGCATCTAAATAATCAACCAACAGTTGTTTGTCGCTCACCTTCACTTTGGCTGCTTCTTCTGGCGTATGCTTATAGTCTTGAGTATCGTCTGGTAAGTCTAACGAGAATTTCTCATTCCAGCCTTCACTTGTCCATAGTGGCTGACTGCCATTAAGCTCTGATATTTGAAGATCAAGCATGCGGGCTGTGTGCCATATAAGCCAAGTCACTGATTTAATAATAGGTTTTGGCATCGTATTGGCTTGTTCTACATCCATTTGATGAAGCGTATCAATAAAACGTTCTTGCGCTCGTTCTAAAGTGTCTATCGACATTTGTGTACTTCGCATAATATCTCCTCCATTTTATAGTTATTTATTAAAAAAAGCCCTTCCATTATCAAACTAACACAATCAATCGTTCACAACAAATCTTAGGTTTTTGTAGAAAACGTTGCTAAATGTTTTAAAATAAAAGAACATAAGCGGTATGTTACTTCTGTCATATGAAGCTACATCAAACGACATGCCCCCAATTTACAACGAATTGGAGGACCCATTAAAGAAATTTTCTCAACCACTAGAATTATTGGCCGTTGTAAGTCTAAATCAAAGGATTTTACTGGTAAAAAAACTTTTTCATCGGTCGTAGACGTTTCTTATAAAAAACTTTTAATCACTAAAAAAGCATCCAAATAAGAAAAACTTACTTAGATGCTTACCGTTTTTAATTGATATATGGTTCTAACGCTTGTTTTAATTGTTCTTTTGGATGAAATCCTACTAATGTATCGACAACTTCGCCATCTTTTTTAATCATTAGCGTAGGAATACTCATAATCCCAAATTGACTAGCTGTTTCTGGGTTTTCATCCACATCCATTTTGTTAAAAGTTACTTTGTCGCCTAACTCTTCAGAGAGTTGTTCAACAGCTGGCGATTGCATCTTACATGGACCACACCAAGTTGCCCAAAAATCCGTTAGCGTTACACCGTTCGCTGTATCTTGTTCAAAAGTTTTATCTGTAGTTACATTGACACTCATAATAAAAATCCTCCTTAAAATGATTCTCTGTTTTAAATTCTTACTCTATTTTAAAGCTGCCACAATATCTTCTTCCATTTTTTCTGGTTTGGTCTGCGGCGCATAGCGTTTGATAACCTGTCCATCACGACCAATTAGAAATTTGGTAAAATTCCATTTGATTTTTCCGTGTCCTGCAGCATCTTTAAGGTAAGTAAATAATGGATCTTCTTTATCACCATTTACCTTTATCCGCTTAGTCATGGGAAATGTCACGCCATAATGGACTTTACAGTACTCATTGGTTTCATCGTCACTGTCTAATTCTTGACGAAACTGATTTGAAGGCAAGCCTAAAACTTCAAAGCCTTGTTCTTTATATTTCTGGTACAAAGTTTCGAGTGCTGTAAGTTGAGGGGCAAGCCCACATTTACTGGCGGTATTTACAACTACGATCACTTTGTCTTTATAAACACTTAAATCAATTGTTTTACCGCTCATTTCTGTTTCTTTAAAATCGTAGATTGTTGTCATAACAGATTTTGTTCCTTTCAAAAAGCTCCTGATTAAAACGTCTCTGATGTCGTCTGTTCTAAGTAATTTTTTAAACCAGCCATCAAATTTTTATTATCTTCTAACATACGATAGTACTGATTATCACTTATTTCTACTTGTTCATTCATGCATTTTTCAAGGCTTTTTTCAATCATTACTTTTTGTTCTTGGCCTTTTTTTGTAAGCTGTATCATCAATTGACGTTGGTCGTTTTCTCCCCGACAACGAGTCAACCAACCAGCAGTTTCTAAACGTTTTAGCAGCGGTGTCAACGTGTTACTCGCTAAATCCAACTCTTTTGCTAAATCACTCAACGTCTTACAATCCTGCTCCCAAAGAGCTAACAGTACGATATATTGTGTATAGGTTAAATGATAGGGTTCCAATGCTTTTTGATAGAATTTGGCAAACAACCGATTGGCATTATAAATTGAAAAACAAAGTTGGTCAGCTAATTTTGTTTCTGTTGTATTTTCCATATCAAGCCACCCTTGTTTTGAGTATTTATACATTTGCCGCTTGCGTTTTTGCTTCTAATTCTGTGATATATTGATAAGCTTTTTGCCCAGCAATTCCACCGTCATTTGTCGCTGTAACTACTTGTCGCAAATCTTTTTTCCGGATATCTCCAACAGCAAAAATTCCAGGAATGGTTGTTTCCATATTTTCGTTTGTTTCAAACCAGCCATTTTCATCCGTAATGTTTAAAGACCGAAAAGGTTCACTCATTGGTTCAATACCAACATAAATAAATGTCCCTGCTGCTTCAATAGAAAAAGGTTCTCCTGTTTTGTTGTTAATCCCCTTAACGCCAGTCACTTTATTGCCATCGCCTGTAATCTCTTGAACATTACTATCCCAGACAAAATTTATTTTGTCGTTTTTAAATGCTCGATCTTGGATAATTTGTTGCGCTCTTAATTCATCACGACGGTGAATAATCGTTACTTTATCAACCAGACGTGTTAAGTATTCCCCTTCTTCTACTGCAGAATCTCCGCCACCGACCACAACAACATGTTGGTCACGGAAAAAGGCTCCATCACAAACGGCACAATTTGAAACACCACGACCGCGGTATTCTTCTTCACCTGGTACGCCTAGATCTCGATAATTTGAACCTGTGGCAATAATCACTGCTTTTGTTTCATAATCATCTGCGTCAGTTTCGATTGTCTTATAATCGCCATGATCAGAAACTGATTTTACCATACCGTAACCAAAGTCAGCCCCAAACTGAGTGGCTGAGTCATACATTTCTTGTGATAAATCAGGACCTAAGATCGATTTAAAACCCGGATAATTTTCGATTTCAGCTGTGTTATTCATCTGTCCGCCATAAATTCCACGGTCTAATAACATCACAGATAAGTTTGCTCTTGAAGCATAAAGTGCCGCAGTCATTCCTGCTGGGCCTGCTCCAATAATGACTACATCATATTTTTTTGCCATCTAAACCCTTCCTTTATCCATCATTCAATCGCGCACGATTGATTCTGACATTATACTAAACTTGTTTTACCATTTACGCAATTATTTTGTTTATTAAGCATCATTCGGTCGCCTTAATACAAATACTAAATTAATTTAGTATTTGTATATCTAAATCATTAGAGTATTGTATCTGACCCTCTTTTGTTATAACCAATCCATTTAATTCATCTGTCTGGTTTAAAAAGTCAATAATTTCATCCGGTTGATTACCAAATAGCCGAGTCGTCCAAATTTCGCCATCCACCGACTGATCAGAAACAATCGTTACACTGGCTAAATTTGTTTCCAGCGGATAACCAGTTTCCTGGTCAAAAATATGGTGGAACGTTTTGCCATTCATTTGATTGGTACGTTCATAAATTCCCGAAGTAACGATAGACTTATCTTTTACTTTAATAGCCGCAGCTAAGTCCCCTCTTTTAGAAAACGGGCTTTGGATACCGATACGCCAAAAATCATCTTGATGTGTTGGCGCATTGCCATAAGTTAAAACATTTCCTCCTAAATCAATTAAAGCTGCATAAACATTATTTTCTTTAAAGTAAGCCAATAACTTATCAGCAAAATAGCCTTTGGCAATTGAGCCTAGGTCCAAAGACATGCCTTTTTCTGCTAAAAAAACCGTTTTATTTTCTTCGTTTATATAAATATTTTTCGGATTAATTCGTTGTAACAAAAATTGAATTGTCTGCTCTGTCGGCTGTCTTGCATCATCAAAGCCAATCCGCCATGCTTGGATTAAAGGTCCAATTGCAATATTTAAAAAGCTGTCTTTAGGTAAACTATGTTTTTTTCCTAATTTGATTAACTCAAACAAATCATCATCCACTTTTACCGGCGCTATGCCTGCCTGGTGGTTGATTATCATTAGTTCTGAAGCATCGTCATTCGCACTAAAACGTTTCTCATAATCAACCAAACGCTCTTCGGCTTCTGGCAAGAACTCTTGATCTTGATCGTGTTGAATCCATAATTTTATCACGGTTCCCATCAAATAACAGGTACGTCTTTCTTCATTCATAGATTTTCCTACTTTCTATTTTGTTAAATCTAACTGATAACCTGCTAAAAAGCTGGTCATAAAGGATGTTTTATTTTTAACATATCGTTTGCCAAATTCATCCAACAAACCATGGAATTCTTGTGCTTGTTCCAGCGTAAAATCCTCCATATGAAAAACAAACTTTTTTAAGGAAGAGTAATTTTTGACTCCTTCTACACCTAATAAACGAAAAAGCTTTTGCGTATATTTGTCTGCGACAAATACTTTTTTATCAAAGACATAAAGCAACAATACATCTGCGGTTTCTTCGCCAATTCCAGGCAAAGAAAGTAATTGTTGCCGTAATTTTTCTCCATAAGTTGTTTTTATTTTTTCTAAATCAAAGTGATAATAGGCAAGCCATTGAAACATAGCTAAAATAGCTTTACTTTTATTTTTATAAAAACCGCTAGGACGAATGAATTCCATTAGGTTTTCTCTTTCTAACTTACTGATTTTTTCCGGTATAAAAGCTGTTTGTTCTTTAATATTTATTAAGGATTTTTCGACATTTTTCCAGTTTGTATTTTGAACTAAAATTGCACCTAATATAATCTCAAACTTACTATCTGCTGGCCACCAACCCTGAGGTCCCATAGCAGATAACATCTTTGTGTACAATTGGTATAGCGTTAAACGTGACATTGCTTTTCTCTTTCTTACTTTATTTTATTCATTTTAACACAAACGTAGAAAAAAATTCCCCCTTTATGGTTATAAAAAAACAGCCCGAGAATTTTTAAAAATTCTCAGGCTACTCATAAGTCATTTTTATTTTTCCGGTACTTCTATTGATAAAAGATTGGCATATTGTTGTGAACCGTGCATATCGCTTTCTCCTACCGAGCCTTGAGACCAAGGTCGTGGAATGGTGATTTTTATTCCACGCGCTGGTTTTACATGTTCAAAAGTAATAATATCGTCTACATCTAGCTGATATAATTGAGCAAAACTTTCTTTAGTTAAAGCATTACTTGCCACAAAATGCTCATAATCTGCTAAATTATCAAACAAGATATCAAAAGTTAATTCGAAAGGGCCTGAATTTTTACTGCGAATGACGCGGGCGTAGTCTTGTAATTGAGTCATTTTCCTACCTCCTTTATTGTCGCTGGAAATTGCACTACTGGATCATCAATTTTTAGCAAATGATAGATGTTGAACTGGCAAACTTTTCCTAGCGGAATCTCTAAAGGTGTAAATGGCATGCCAATATTACCAGAAGTTGCAACACGACCTGGATAACCATAATGCAGCAAAGTGGTACGAATACGATTGACCACTAATTGGGCCATTTCTTGTGTAGGTGAGGCCACTTCTGCGATGACACACATTTCATGCCCCGCTTCATCTGTCAAAGATTCCAGATTTTTCATTGTCGCATTTTTCCCATAGGGATGGAAAATAATCTGGGATTGAGCACATTCTTCCGGTAATTCTTTTTTCGTTTGTTCTTTAACATAAGTTAATGCATCATCAATTTGTGAAATTAAAATCGGATCACGTACACCCATTACTGTAATCGAGCGATAACCAACGACTTTTGCACCTTCTAACTTAACGGTATACTGATTATCTTTTATAAAACGGCTCTCTGAAACCTTCGTAATACGATCTGTTTCCGCTTGAAATTCGCACTCTTCTAAATTTAAAACGCCGCCGGGACCTGGCAGGTTCAAAGCACTGCTTTTTTCATACATTGTATGTGCAGCGACTGTATGCGGCATCGCTTTGGCCTTAGGATCCATTGGTTCAATAAAGAAATGATCATCTCGCAGTGTGCCTAACACCGTTTTTCCTGCTGGTACACAACAGATTGCACCACATTCGATAATCTTCCCCATATGCCACGCTAGCGCTGGATCAAATCCATAATACATTCCTAAAGCAGCTGTCGGTGAAGGATCATAAGTTCGTCCGCCGATAATCACGTCTGGCTGATTTTGGGCTTGCAATAAAGCTAGATAAGGTTCAGATCCCATTTGTGCAGTGACAACTGTCGTCTGTTCTATTTCTTCATGTGTTAGCTCAGGAACATTTTGCATACTCTCAATTTTCTTTTTTTCTAAAGCGTTATCAATTTGTTCTTTTGGAATATCACTATAAATTTTAGCTAAACGAAGCGATAACTCCTGCTCCTTTGCGATTTGTTCAACAATCTTTACAAATAGGTCCACATGCTGATTGGTGCCATCGCCCCCTGCTGAACTTACAATCAAAGGAATTCCTGCTTTTTTAGCTGCTGGTACTAAAATAGAAAGTTCTTTATAATAAGCAGACTCCGGACAGGTCATTTCGCCTAAGGCTAATTTTTGCGGGCCTGAATCTGTTGAACCAGCATCAACAACGATCCCATGTGGCTTTCTTTGCATTCCTCGTTCAAAATCTTCTAAAGGAAACCCATATCCCAACATTCCATTGGGAACTAATACACGTAATTCATCCATTTATTTCCCTCCAATTTATTTATTCTTAATATTTATTTTATACTTAAATGTAGTGAACGTCTAATTTATTTCTTAATTATATTCTAGAACTTTATCCTTCATTTTTAGGTTAATTCACCTCACTAGATACAGGAAACAAGCAGAATGGTTGAATTTTTCACAAGTTTTGCTTATAATGAACATAAGTTCTCAATGGATGTTTGGAAAATTCCTGCACAAAGTTTGAGAACTATTTTTTATGAACATAAATAAGGTGATTAAAACGAATCAACAAATAAAAAATAAATTAGCCTTACTACCTGACCAACCCGGTTGTTACATAATGAAAGATAAGACAGGAACGATTATTTATATCGGTAAAGCTAAGATTTTAAAAAATCGTGTACGTTCTTATTTTACCGGAGGTCATGATACTAAAACTGAGCATTTAGTAAGTGAAATCGCAGACTTTGAATATATTGTTACAGAATCTAATATTGAAGCATTACTACTAGAAAATAACCTTATTAAAGAAAATCTGCCAAGATACAATATCATGTTGAAAGACGATAAAACATATCCTTTCATCAAAATTACCAACGAGAAATATCCACGACTATTGATTACTCGTAAAGTATTAAAAGATGGCGCAGAGTATTTTGGCCCTTATCCAGACATTGGTGCTGCTAATGAAACAAAAAAAATATTAGACCGAATTTTTCCTTTACGTAAATGTGGACCTCATCAAAAAACGCCTTGTTTGTACTATCATTTAGGACAATGTTTGTGTCCTTATGCTTTTGACGTTGATCCTGCTGTTTATAAAGGTATTGTCAAAGAGATTAAGCACTTTTTTAACGGTGGATACAAAGACGTGCAAGCAGCGTTAAAAGGCCAGATGAACGAGGCGGCTGCAAGTATGGAATTTGAAAAAGCAGCAGAATTACGTGACCAGATTCATTCAATAGAAACGATTATGACACGACAAAAAATGACTTCTACTGATTTAAAAGATAAAGATGTTTTTGGTTATACTGTCGACAAGGGTTGGATGTGTGTCCAAGCATTCTTTATTCGACAAGGTAGAATGATTAAACGCGATGCGTCTATTTTTCCTTTTTATAAAGATGCAGCCGATGATTTTTTGACTTATATGGGACAGTTTTATCAAAAAAATGAACATTTCATTCCAAAAGAAATTCTAATCCCGAATGATATTGATAAGGCGGCTGCTGAAGCATTACTAGACACAAAAGTCTTACAACCACAACGTGGACAAAAGAAGAAGTTAGTTGAACTTGCGAATAAAAATGCTCGTGTAGGGTTGCAAGAAAAATTTGAACTGATTGAACGAGCACAAGAACGAACAGTAGGTGCGGTAGAAAAATTGGGTCAAGCACTGAATATTCCTACTCCTGTTCGGATTGAAGCTTTCGATAACTCGAATACAATGGGAACGGATCCAGTTTCTGCCATGGTCGTCTTTGTCGACGGTAAGCCTGCTAAAAAAGAGTACCGTAAATACAAAATTAAAACGGTCGAAGGGCCTGATGATTATGCTTCTATGCGCGAAGTGATTTATCGTCGTTATTCTCGAGTCTTAAAAGAAGGAAGCACATTACCTGATTTAATTTTAATCGATGGGGGTAAAGGACAAGTTGATGTAGCAAAAGAAGTGTTAGAAAACCAGCTTGGTGTTGATATTCCTATTGCAGGTTTGGCCAAAAATGATAAACATAAGACCAGCGAACTATTATTTGGCGAAGAGCTCTTGCCTGTGCCGCTTGAGCGCAGCTCTACTGAGTTCTTCTTATTACAACGTATTCAAGATGAAGTCCATCGTTTCGTAATTACTTTTCATCGTCAATTACGCAGCAAAAACAGTTTTTCTTCGAAACTAGATGGAATTGCCGGTCTAGGTCCTAAACGAAAGAAAAATTTACTAAAAAAATTCAAGTCTCTAAAAGGAATACAACAAGCAACTGTTGAAGAATTACAAGAAGCAGGTCTTCCTAAAAAAGTAGCTGAAACCGTTATGGACGAACTAGCGCCCAAGAAAAAAGAAGAAGGTTCCACTGTAAAAAATGACTGAACTGCTTTATTTAAAAATCTAGGCTCCACTTATAACTGTCTACCATTTTTGGTGGACAGTTTTTTATGAACCAAACAAAAAAGCTAAGACAAGATGCCTTAACTTTTTTAGATGAAAACATTTATTTTAATTACTAGCTTTTTGAGCATGCTTCTTAGCTAAGTACGAAGCACAAAATAGGATTACTAAAGCGACTAAAACAGCAATGATGACTGCAGTTTGACCGCCAGCACTACCTAGATAACCTACTAATGAACCTACAACACCAAAGTCTGAATCTGAAAAAGTAGCATTACCTAAGCCAGCTTTGCCCATCATCGGCACCAATGCCAATGGTATAAAGCTTATCGCAATTCCTTGGATAAAGGCTCCTAACACAGCTCCGCGTCTACCGCCAACTTGGTTGCCAATAACACCAGAAGCTGCTCCGCACATAAAATGAGCGACTACGCCGGGAATAACAATAGTGGTCTTCATAACGACCATCGCTAACATACTAATAATTCCACCTACAAAGCTGGAAAAAAACCCTACAATAACGGCATTGGGAGCATACGGAAAAACAACTGGTGCGTCCAAAGCTGGCACTGAATTTGGAACTAGGCTTTGAGAAATACCCTTAAAGGCTGGAATGATTTGGTTTAGAATCAATCTTACGCCTGAAAGAATGACGTAAACGCCAGCTGCAAAAGTACCGGCCTGAACAAATCCAAAGACGATATAATTAAGACCGCCGCTCATTTTATTGACATAATCAGGTCCAGCAAATAAAACCATAATCACATAAATAACGGACATAGTAAGAGTAATCGCGATATTTGAATCACGTAAAAAAGAAACACTCTTAGGTATATTTAAGTCCTCTGTTGTTTTCGATTTATTACCAAAAACTTTGGCAATTACCCCGGAAACAGCATAACCAAAATCACCTGTATGCGCTAAAGCTACAGTATCGCTTTTAGTAACTTCACGCATAAAAGGCTGCACTAAAGCAGGCATAACAGTATTAGCCATTCCTAATATAAGTCCGCCTATAATTACTGCCATAATTTCATTAAAACCGATGACTTCCAAAATCACCGCTAACATAGCGGCCATGTACAACATTACGTGTCCAGATAAATAAATATATTTAAAATAAGTAAACCTTGCTAAAAGCGCATTTACAATCATACTTACCAACATAATCAGCGCTGCAACTGTCCCAAATTCAACGAGCAATGTACCCACAACTGCTTCATTATTTGGAACTACGCCTTGTACATTGAAAGTATGAATAAACATCTTTCCTAATGGTTCTAAGGAATCCGATACAAGCCCTGCGCCTCCTGTTAAAACTAGGAAACCAAGAAATGTTTTAATTCCTCCGCCAACAATATCGGACAAAGACTTCTTTTGTAAAGATAGTCCTAAAACTGCAATTAAAGCAACAAGGATAGCTGGCGTTCTAACAATACTTATAATAACGTTAAGTGTTGCTTGCATAGCTCTTGCCTCCTTAATCTAGAATGCCTTGCTCTTGTAAAAATATACGAATTTTTTCCTTAAGTTCATCTTTATCGATTAAACTATTTAAAACTGTCACTTTATCACCAAATTGGTTTTCTGCTGCATCTGCGAGATCTTTTCCTACAAAAAATTGATCTGCATCATTTACTTCGGCTCCTCCCATATCCATATGAGTTGCTTCGACCTTGTCAGCAACTCCTAAATCTTTTAATACTTCTTGCATATTCATTTCCACCATAAAACTTGAACCTAATCCAGAACTACATACTGCTGCTATTTTCATCATTGATCTTCTCCTTTTAAAATTAATTTTTGTATATCGGATGGATCTTTTGCTTCTATAAGGAAGTGTAGTTTGCTTTTATCATTCAAAATATTAGCTAATTCGGATAATGCTTTTAAATGTGACTGCTCATCCACGGCAGCCAAAACGAAAATAAGCTGTATAGGGTGGTCATGATCCACTAGATCAATTGGCTTGTTTAACTTTAAAACAGCCATTCCTAACTTTTTCACTCCTTGTTCTGGACGAGCATGTGCCAATGCTACCCGATCACCGATGTTAATATATGGACCATTCTTTTTTACATTTTCAATCATGGCGTTAACATAGCTATCGGCAATATTCCCGTTATTTTTCAATGGAGCTGCAGCTAATTGAATCGCGTTTTCCCAATGTAAATTTTCGGCTTCAGCAAATTGTATTGTTTCCTGGTTTAATAATTCACTTAGCAAGGGTTGGTACCCTCCTTTCATCGAAATACGAGGATTTAGTGGGCGAGATAATACTTCTTTGATCCCGTTTTCTAATGCATCTATATTAATAATGTTTGTATTGTCAGCAATAACATCCATTAAGGCTGTAAACTGATTATCGATTCCACTGACATTGATTAAATTATCTGAAATAAATTTCTTCCTTAATTGACTAACTTCACTTTCGTTCATTACTGGATTAACCACAATGATATTTTTCCCTTTTTCTTTAAGTGGAATCGTCGAAATTACAACATCAGCATGAATTGTAGAAAAGCTATCATAGTCGCGTTTAGTTATTGGCCCTCGTAGTATACAATCAGGAAATATCGTAGTTAATTGATTTTTTAGTAACTGCGAAGTACCCAAGCCTGAAGAACAAACAAGTAGGACCTCCAAATATTTACTTTCCTGATTTAATAAATGAGCACCAAAATAAATGGCAACTAGGCCAATTTCATTGTTATTTAATGATTGTGAAGTTAATTCTTCAAAAGGCGCGATAGATATACTTGTATAGGTATAAATTTCTGGGTAATTTTCTTTAACAGATAATACTTCTTCTGGATTTTGGTTAGTTTCTACCCCCAAACGCGCTAAAAAATCCCCTGCCATTTCAAATTCTATACGTGTTTGTAATTCTTTATGCTCTCCTTTTTGCTTATTCGATGTCTGCGATAAAACATGCTTAGACAAGATACGCAACAAAATAAAAGTATAAAAGTTTTCCATATTACGTATAGCGTCATCTGAAAACGAGCTTGAGCTTTTAAATTCAACTTTATGCATCCAATCTTTTATCATCACAGTAAGCTCAGCAAGCTTCTTAAAATCCAATAAATAAGCAAAACTTTCCGATTGATAAAGGTTGTCCAACACTGCAAGAAATTCTGTCAAATGGTCTTGAAAATAATCTCTTATTGAAATTTCTTTACCAGAAAGTAGATGTCCCCTAGAAGTTCCAATAACCGAAAAGTCATAAGTCCTTAGTTTTTCTTTTATTTCATTGAAATCGTTTACTATCGTGTTGCGTGTAACACTAAATACTCTTGCTAACTTCGAAATGGTGGTGTAGGGACTTAGTCCAAACATTAAAACTAAAGTAATCATCTGTCTGTTTTTGGCATTAAATTTTTTCTCATGTCTTTGCCAATAAATTGTATTGTTGTCACTGAAAATGGTACTCAACATCTGCTTACTTTGTTCTGTTAAATAGTATCCTTGTCCTTTAATATTTCTAGGGGGGTCTATTTTATTTTTGATCAATTTTTTAGATACATCTTTTATATAGTAATAAGCAGAACGTCTCGAAAAGTTCAGTTGTTTTGCAATCGAATATATCGGCTGGTATTGATCACTGTTCATTAAAATTTGTAGAAGTTTAAATTCTAAATCTGTTAGTTTCATCGCCATGGCTTCTTCTTTCCTCCTACGATCATTATTATTGCAAACCCTACCAAAAGTTTCTATACAACTTTTTGCACACTTGATAGTGCAAAAATTAACTCCTTTTTAAATTTTCTATTTATTAAAATTGATCGAAACAAAAAAGAAGCCGATCATCTAATCTATAGGATCTAGCTTCCTTTTATGCTCAACTATTTTTTTATTAAGAATTAGAGCAAGAAATTTCTATCTATTGTTCATTGATTAAAACACCTATTCTTTTTTTACTTTCTTATATCTCATACGTACTTCCCCCTTTAAACGTTGATAGAGTAAAAAGCGTTGGCGATAACGTTTAATCCGCTTGTATCTTTTAGGGTTTTTCTTATAAAACTGTTGATAATGATTTTCCACTGGCCAAAAAGTACTCGTCGGCTGAATTTCAGTTACAACGGGCTGTTTGTATCTGCCAGATTCAATGACTTTTTTCTTTGACTCTTCTGCAATTTTTCTTTGTTGTTTATTTCTTACAAAAATAATGGGGCGATACTGATTGCCTCTATCTTGAAATTGACCTTTATCGTCTGTCGGATCTATGAGTTGCCAGTATAAATCCACAAGCTCTTTATAACTGATCAGCCGTGTATCAAATATAATTTCCACTGCTTCAACATGTCCTGTTGCTCCACTCAGAACTTGGTCGTAACTGGGATGATCTGTATGCCCTCCAGTAAAACCCGATAAAACAGAATCTATGCCTTTTTTTGTTTCAAAAGGTTCCACCATACACCAAAAACAGCCGCCGCCAAATACCGCATAGTCCTGATGCTTGTAATCTTTTATTCGATGTTTAGAAAAATCAAAACGTTCTTCTTCTACAGCTTCACCCACTATCTTTGAATAAAAATCAGCAACATCTCCAGTTAAATTATTTCTTATAGCAAGTGGTCGTAATTTTTCTTCCAGACCAGCTAACTGTATTTTAAGATTTTCATTGGTTTCCAAAGCATTTTTGGTTGAAATTAATACTGAACGCTCCCAATCACGTGTATCTTCGTTTAAAATAAGATTATACAGGTCTCTTAGTGCCTCTTCTTTTGTTAGTTCCATTTTTCTTCCTCCTAGGAGTCTAACTAGAACAGAAATATCTCGTAACCTACTATAGCTTACTTAACATACAAAAACCGATCACCAAATCCTACGCTCTACACTACCATTATAAACGTTAAACCTTTATACGACTAACGTTCAAGCTTTCATCTTTATTTCATTTAATAACCTTAACCTAGCAACTACTCTGCAAGCTGCCCTAACAATTTTCATATGAAATGCTTCATTCGTTTTCTTATGCTAAGCCAAACCAAGAATCAGAAATAGAATGGGATACATAATTTATAAAAATATATCTTCAATTTTTTCAATATTTTTGTCGACATCCAAAGTCCCATCCACTACCAAATCTGTATCTTGGTTAATAAACCTTTCGTAGTTTATAAAGATTGGGCGGCCGAACTCTAGATAGTTTTTAGCCATACTTTGTATACTGCTAACTGTTTCATCTTTAAAGTCGCGTATAAGTCTTCGAGCAAAGCAAACATCTAACGGAGTTTTTATGTATATAACTTTGTCAATATATTCTTTTATTGCTTCATGTTTATAACCAAATGGAAAATCAACAAACAAATAAGAACAAGTCCCGTAAGCTGCTTTAAGATCTGCTAATAATGCACTAATATCATATTGGTTTACCGCAATCTCAATAGGCATAGAAATAGGAGGAGCATCAGGCAAGGCATCAATATCATAATCGTCAAAGGAGATACGTTTACTATTTGGATATTTTTTAGACAACTCCTTAACTAGAGTCGTTTTTCCGCTACCTCCCATTCCGCTTATTACAACTACTTTACTTTTTATCATCTATAACCTACTCCTTTATATAAAAACCAATCGTTTTGTTCCCTCACCATCTTGTCATTTATGATAAGGTTCTCCGCGGTTAATTCGAAAGGCGCGATAAATTTGTTCGATTAAAATCAAGCGCATCAATTGATGTGGATAAGTCATTTTACCAAAGGAAATTTGAGCGTTGCTCCTTTGTAAAACTTCCGTACTTAAACCTAAAGAACCCCCTATCACAAACGTCAACTTGCTTTTTCCCTGCGTAGTCAGCTGATCGATTTGTTTTGCAAAAGCTTCACTTGAGGGGTTCTTTCCTTCAATTGCTAAAGCAAACAAAAATTCCGAATCACTTACTTTTGCCAAGATGCGTTTTCCTTCTTTTTCTTTAACAAGTGTCCGTTCAGTATCGCTTAGGTTTTCTGGTGCTTTTTCATCTGCTATCTCAACAATTTGAAGTTTCGTGTATGCTTGTAGACGTTTTGTATACTCTTGAATACCTTGTATTAACCTGAA
>NZ_BCPY01000049.1 GCF_001544195.1 Tetragenococcus solitarius NBRC 100494 | reverse complement strand
AAATCGTTTTACGAAATATAATAATATAATATGTCAATCGTTACCATATATCAACCCTTTAACATATTTTATCAAAAAACACTCCCAACCTTTTTTAGTTAGGAGTGAATGGACATAATCACTGGCTAGAAGTTGAAGATAAGAGATTTACTGGTAACTTGGTTACTTGTTCAACTTTTTCTTCATTTAATAACGCCAATAGCACTTCGACTGATTTTTGTGCCAGTTTTTCGATTGGCTGAACAATGGTAGTCAATTCTGGATTCAGTTGCCGAACAATCTTTGTTCCATCAAAACCGATGATTTTTAATTCTGCAGGAACTGAAACCCCATGTTCTTTAGCGCTGTTCATACACATCGTAGCAATGATGTCATCCCCAGCAAAAATACCGTCATATCCCGTTTCTCCGGTAAAAAGCTGATCAATCAGTTCACGTTTTTTTGGTCGGTGAATTGAAAAGGAACTTCCTTGAAACTATAAACAAGGTTATTTTCTTTCATCACATCTTTATACGCAGCCGCACGATCATTTGCTGGAGTCGTAACCTGTTGATCTCCTCGAATGCATACAATTTTTTGGCAACCCTTATCAATTAATTCTTGTGTAGCAAGCTTTCCCCCCAGATAGTTATCACTTTGAATGATAGGAATATGGGCTGTTAATTCTCTTTCGATACTTACGATCTTATTCTCAAAGTATTGATATTCACTGATATTAATATTATGCGATCCTACAATAACCCCATCGACCCGTTTTTCTTGAAGTAAGCGTAAGTATTTTTTTTCATTATCAACATCATTTAAGCTGTTACAAATAAATAGATTATACCCTTTTTTAGCCAGCTCTTTTTCAAGATGAAACGTTAATTCACCGAAAAAAGGGTTTTCAGTTGTTGGAACAATTAGTGCAATAAAGCGCGTCTTATTGGTTAAAAAAGAACGTGCCATTTCATTAGGCGTATAATTTAATTCGTCCATTGTGGTCATGACTTTTTTCCGCGTCTTATCACTAATATACCCACGATTGTTTAACACGCGCGATACGGTTGTAACGGAAACGCCAGCCTTTTCAGCAACATCTTTGATGGTCAATGACATATTGAACCTCCTTATCATAAAGAAAGAATCGTTGCAATAAGTATAAATTTTTTTTACTAAGAAAGCAACGAGCAGGAAGTCGATCTAATTTTTAATTCGCTTCTTCATATTTCAGTGATTTTCCTTTTTTGATTTGTGTATTTGTTGATAGCTGAAAAAGTCTTTTTCAGTCATCTTTGTATTTCAGATGCAGTTCTGTTAACTTGCCCACTTAAGTGGTTTCTATAAATTGCAAATCCTACTTTTATATGGAATGTTTAAATATTGGAAAAATTCAGAAAAAGTGCTATTCTTTTACTTATAAAAATTTGTATTTCAGAAAGGGACAATCTTATGACTCAACAAGTAACTCCAAGAGAATTTATTATGAATATTTTAAACGGCTTAGCCATTGGTACAGTCATCGTTTTAATTCCAAGCGCCTTATTATCTGAACTTTGTAAAGCACTCTTACCTACTTTCCCGTTTTTGATCAACGTCTTAAATGCAGTAAATCTTTCTAATTCTATGATGGGAATTGTTATTGGGACTTTGATCGGTATCAACTTTAAATTTCCACCGATACAGTCGGCTGCGGTAGGACTTGCTTCTATCTTTGCTTCTGGAGCCGTTAACTTTACACCAGATGGAATGCTTTTAGAAGGTACAGGCGACATTATTAACATAGGACTAACTGCCGCTATGGCTTGTGGCATGCTTTTGTTCTTAGGAAATAAGTTAAAGTCTTATACCATTTTAGTTATTCCCGCGCTTTCTTTGATTATTCCAGGCATTATTGGACGCTTGATTTTGCCTTATATTTTAAAAATTACGGAATGGATCGGACAAGGGATCGCCCAACTACTTGATTTACAACCTCTTGTTATGAGTATTTTATTAGCTGTTATTTTTTCTGTTTTGATTGTTTCTCCGATTACAACCGTTGGTATTGCTTTAGCGATCTCGTTAAGCGGCATAGGTTCAGGCGCGGCCAATATTGGTATTTGTGCAACCGGATTTGGTTTTGCAATCATGGGCTGGCATGTGAATACCAAAGGAACAAGTTTTGCTCACTTTATCGGATCACCGAAAATGTCGATGGCTAACGCCTTGAAAAAACCACTGATTTTGTTACCTATCATTTGTACTGCTGCATGTTGCGGTGTTTTAGCTGCTTTATGGGATATTCAAGGTTCACCTATGTCAGCAGGCTTTGGTTTTAGTGGCTTAATTGGTCCGATTAATTACATGAATTTGGCCGAAGATGGCTGGACATTTGTTACTTTGTTAAAATCTATTATCGCTTTTGCCGTTGCTCCAATTGCTTTTAGTTTTCTTTTTAAATATCTCTTTACCAAGGTGACGCCCATTCTAAAAGAAGAAGATTACTATTTGAATATTTAATTTGTTAAATAATTTTTTAGGTTTGCCATAAAAATTCTTTTAAGATTTCGGATTTTGATGTATGATAAAAACGAAATTAAAGGAAAGCAGGTATTTTTATGAGCGATGAACCAAAAAAACACTCCATTATTGAGCAAACCAATGGAGCATCCTTGCAAGAAATCAATAGTACCGTCCAAGTACCCAAAGGAAAAGGATTTTGGCGAACTTTACTGGCCTACTCTGGACCGGGTGCCTTAGTCGCTGTCGGCTACATGGATCCTGGGAATTGGTCTACCTCTATTACAGGTGGTCAAAATTTTCAATATTTATTAATGTCCATTATTCTAATTTCCAGTTTAATTGCGATGCTTTTACAGTATATGTCTTCAAAACTAGGAATCGTTAGCCAAATGGATTTGGCTCAAGCCATTCGTGCGCGTACAAGTAAATCTTTAGGTATCGTTTTATGGGTACTGACAGAATTAGCCATTATGGCAACGGATATTGCTGAAGTGATCGGAGCTGCGATTGCGCTTTACTTGTTATTCAATATTCCACTTGTATATGCTGTTTTCATCACTGTCTTAGATGTATTGCTCTTGTTACTGCTAACCAAAATCGGTTTTCGTAAAATTGAAGCTATTATCGTTTGTTTAATTTTTGTCATTTTATTTGTCTTTGTCTACCAAGTCGCTCTATCAAAGCCTGATTTAGGAGCCATGTTTGCAGGTTTTATCCCAACAATGGATACCTTTTCGCAAACGCCGCATATTGGAGGTCAAACACCACTAACAGGTTCATTAGGAATTATTGGTGCCACGGTCATGCCGCATAATCTGTATTTGCATTCAGCGGTTTCACAGACACGCAAACTCGATCACGATAACAAAGAAGAAGTCGCACAAGCTGTTCGTTTTTCTACTTGGGATTCCAATATTCAACTTTCTTTAGCTTTTCTTGTCAATGCCTTGTTATTGGTTATGGGCGTAGCTGTATTTAAAGATGGCGCAGTACAAGATCCGTCCTTTTTTGGGCTCTACGAAGCTTTATCTGACCCTAATACCTTAAGTAATGGCGTATTATCTCAAGTAGCCAGTTCGGGACTGTTATCCACATTATTTGCCGTTGCCTTATTAGCATCTGGACAAAATTCAACCATTACTGGTACGCTCACAGGACAAGTAATCATGGAAGGTTTTATTCATATGCGAATGCCCATTTGGTTACGTCGTTTAGTGACTCGCTTGTTATCAGTTGTTCCCGTCTTAATTTGTGTTCTTATCACGAGTGGTAAAAGCACCGTAGAAGAGCATACCGCCTTAAACAATTTAATGAATAACTCACAAGTTTTTCTAGCTTTTGCTCTACCGTTTTCAATCATCCCACTGCTTATGATGACAAACAGTCAAGCTGAAATGGGCAAACGTTTCCGCAATAGTACCATCGTAAAGTTTTTAGGTTGGATTTCTGTTATTGCGTTAACTTATTTGAACTTAATCGGCTTACCCGACCAAATTGAAGGCTTTTTTGGAGCGCAAGCTACTAGACAAGAACTTTTATGGGCAGATGGAATTGCTTATGTTTTAATTCTTGTTGTTCTAGCCTTATTAGCATGGACAATTATTGAGTTATATAAGGGAAATAAAAAGTTTGAACAACTACAAAAAGAAGGAATGAATAATGATGGGTAATGGATTTCACAGCATCTTAGTTGGAGTCGATGAATCTGCCAATGCGCAAAAAGCTTTTCAATATGCCGTAAAAAAAGCTGCTCACGAAAATATTGAATTGGTTATTGCTTCTATATTAGAATCGGATGAAATAAACGTGTATCAGGCTTTGGATGATGATTACTTGCGATTAGCACGTAAAAAAACAGAAGAAAATCTACGAAAGTATCAGCAATATGCTTATGACCAAGGTGTACAAACCGTTAAACTTTTTAGCGATGAAGGTGCCCCTGCTGAACGAATTATTCATCATATCTTGCCACAAACCCAATGTGACTTACTCATTATTGGATCACACGCTAAGCATGGGCTGAAAGACTATTTTGGCACCAGTGCTTCTTATATGGCTAAAAATGCCCCAATTTCAGTCATGATTATTCGCTGAAAGTGTACTTTTTTGGTAACCGACACTCAGAAGTTAGATTTTAGCTCTAAGGATTGCTACATGATTTTAAATGAAGATTCTACTTACTTCTTGGATAAAAAATACAATTATAAAAAGCGTGCTGCTTTATACATAGCACGCTTTTTTTCATCATGAATTAAACTAAATTTTATCTATCTATAAACTCTGCTTCATCTTCCAAATTTTTTGGCAAATCAATATTGTACTTTTCCACTTGCTTTTGATTAACATATGTTTCCCCTTCGTCGTAAACATAGACAGGAGTTTTAGCTGGATCATCTCCATTGAGGATATCAGCTGTCATTTCACCTGTTTTTACCCCTAATTCATGTTGGTCAATCCCTACGGTCGCGACGCCGCCTTCTTCCACCATAATATCTACTGATGGAATAATGGGAATATTCTTTTTGTCGGCTTCGTTAACAATGGTTGACATCGCATTAGCCATAGTATTGTCATTTGGAATATAGATAAAATCGACATCGTCCATGGCTTGGATCGTTTGTTGAATTTCATTTGATGAAGGAACCGCATATCTTTCAGTCTTAAAATCTTGCTTTTTCGCCTCTTTTTCGGCTTCTACAACTTGTGGTTTAGCATTATCTTCTGAGGACGAATAAAGGATCCCCATTGTTTTTGCTTCAGGTAAAAGTTCTTTGGCCAAATCCAGTTGTTGATCAATCGGTACTTGATTAGAAACGCCGGTCATATTTCCGCCTGGTCTTTCCATAGAATCGACTAAATCACTGCCCACTGGATCTGCAATAGCGCCTAACATAATAGGTATATCACTCGTTTCATTTGCTAAACTCTGAACAGCGGGTGTAGCGATTCCTACCAGAGCGTCAGGATTATCTTCGACTAATTGTTGGCTCATTGTCGCTAATTTGCTTTGATCGCCTTGACCATTTTGAAACTCGAGTTCAAGATTCTCGCCTTCTTTGTAACCCGATTGCGCTAGGCCGTCTTCCACACCTTGTCGTATATCATCTAATGAAGGGTGACTGACATATTGTAAAATACTTACTTTTTTCGTTTCTTCAGACTGAGCGTTTCCCGAATTCCTTTTCCCTAACTCAAAAGCGAACAAGCTACCTGCTAAAACTACCACAATAACAGCAACACTGAATATCAATCCTTTGTTTTTCATTTTACCTTCCTACTTTCTTTATTGAATTAAACTGATATGATCGCTTTGTTTGCTTTGTTTTAACAAATAAAAAAAGCAACAATCCTGCGATCATTGCTGAAAAACAAAAACCGCATAGATGATTGATCTATGCGGTTCATAAGATTGATTTTAACCGGCATAGATACAAAGCTTTAGATTGCTCGTCTAAATCGTTGTATCTATGGAAAGAATCCATCAATACAACCTACTACGCCAGTTTTGCCATGCTTGTGCTAAATTGTTTGCGTAAGTTAATTGCATAATGGTTTCTTCCTTTCTTGTTTAGTAATTGAGCTTATCATACCTGAACAAAGAACTTAGGTCAACCTTTTTACAAATCAAAGATTCGATTTGGGTTTAATACATTTTTTGGATCTAGTGCTTTTTTAATCGCCTTTAATGTATTCATGTATTCTTTTGAGTAAAAATGGGATAAATACTCTTTCTTTTCCAAGCCAATACCATGCTCAGCAGAAGGCAAACCGCCCAGTTCAGCAATAAATGGATAAAGTTTTTGTTCATATTCGACTAACATCTTTTTCCACTGAACATCTTCATAATCTTCTTGTAAAACGCAGATATGGATGTTGCCATCACCTGCATGTCCAAAAAACGCACTTGAAATTCCCATCTCATCTGCATATTTTTTCGATTGAATAATTAAATCAGGAACGTAACGAGTGGGAACGACAGGATCGTACATTTTGGTAGTTGCCGCAGCATAAATTCCGGTTAGGATATGATCGCGAATATTCCAAACTAATTTTGCTTCTTTTTCATCAATATCCCGGATATTTAACGCGCCTGCCGAGTTAACAATGGAACGGACTTCGTCTAATTCACGGTTTAGAGCTTTTTCGTCATTGGAGTTTAATGTCAAAAGTAAAAAAGCCGCTCCTTCTTGTTTGGGCATTTTGACTTGTAAATAATCTTCCGCATAACCCACCGAATTTTTCTCTAATAATTCCAATGCTACGGGCTCTACAGGCGAATTTAAAATTTCATAGACTGTAGGTGCCAGATCATCTAATTTTTCAAAACCAACCAGCATGGAACGTTCATAACGTGGTCTAGTCCTCAATTTTAATTGTAATTCAGTAATAACACCTAATGTCCCCTCTGAGCCAATAAAAAGATCTTTTAAGTCGTAACCAGAACTATTTTTTTGATTTAAACTACCTGCATGAATAATATCACCATTAGCCAACACCACATCATAGCCACGTACATTATCGCGTGTTACACCATATTTGATGGCGCACATTCCTCCTGCGTTCGTTCCAACAGTACCACCAATCGTAGCGGATTTTTCACCTGGATCTGGCGCATAAAAATAAGGCGTATCGGCTAAATACTGGCGGATTTGCGCCAGAGTCACCCCTGCTTGTACATTTAAAGTTAATGTTTCTTTATCTAAAGAGATAATATCAGTCATCTCAGCTAAACTTAAAAACCACTCACCTTCATGAGGATAAGTTGCACCAGTTAATCCGGTATGTGCCCCAATCGTAATCACTTTTTTGTCAGCCTCATTTGCTTTTTTCATAAAATCGCTGACATCTTCTGTACTCTTAGCATAACCGATTAATTCCGCTTGTCCCGGTTCGAGTTCATGAGCATTTGAGGTTAATAATTCCTCAGGCACTATTTCTTTAATTTCCATAAATAAAAATCTCCCTTAACTAAAAAATATGTAAGCGTTATTACTACTTAACTATAACATAGTTAATTTTTTTGAAAAAGAATTGCGTCAATTGTTTCTTATAAATGAAAATAAAAATTAGTTGGTTAACTTCAAAAAATAGCGCAATTGGCGAAATAGTTGACGATGTGAACCCAATCCATAGAAATATCGGCGGGACATTTGACGATGTGCCACCAATCGTTAAATTATTGGAGGCAACTTGCTCAATCTGCCTCCAATAATTACAAATAATGATAAAATGTATGAAACAAAACAACTTTCATCTTTTGAATTACTTTTCTATCGTTCCTTGTTCTTTCGCGAGTTCGTTTTTGTCATAAACTTTAAAGAAAGGATAATAAATTAAAATAGCAATAATGATTAAAACAACATTTAAAACAGCAGCTCGCCAATCTCCATTTGTTGCCAAGAAAGCGCCGATAGGTCCGGGTAATGTCCAAGGAGCAGTCACCGTCACGGCATTAACCAAACCTAGTTTTGTCGCAAACCAAGCAATTGTTGCTAACACAATAGGTGCTCCAATAAATGGCACCATTAGAATAGGATTTAACACAATAGGTACACCAAAAATAATAGGTTCATTGATGTTAAAAATCGCTGGCGCCAGAATCGTCTTTCCAAGTTTTGAACCATATTGAGATTTTGCACGAAAAGCTAACAAAATAGCTAAACCAATCGTTGCACCTGCCCCACCAATCCAAATAAACCATTGATAAAACGGCTCTGCTCCAATTGTTGGTAGGGGTTCACCTGCAGCTAATGCACTAGAATTATTTTCTAATAATTGCAACCAAAGCGGACGTGCAATAGAACCAATCACCGCTAAGCCATGAATACCAAAGAACCAGAAGAAAGTTGTCAGTAAGACTAATAACAGAACAGATGGTAATGAATCTGCTGCACTAATTAGCGGACTAATTAAATTACCGATAAATGCATGCCAGTCAAAACCTATATAATAAGTAATCGAACCAATCAGCAAAATCACGATTAACGTAGGTGTCAATGCTTCAAAAGAACGCGCAACTGCAGGTGGCACTTGTTCAGGCATTGTAATCTTAAAATTTGATTTATCAGTTAAACGATAGATTTCTACAGCAATAATCGAAGTAACAATTCCGACAAACATTCCTTCACCACCAAGGTTTGCCATGGGCAGCACAAATCCTTCAACACCAGCTATTTCCGTTGCTTCTTCCGGGATGGAAACTGGAACCAAAGTTAGAAGAAAGGCTGTTACTGCTAGAATTCCACCCGCGACTTGGTCAAGATCGTAACTTTTCGACAAGCTTGCGCCAATTCCAAATGTAGCATATAGTGCCATAATATACATAGACATACGGTATGGAAGTAAAATCGTTTCGGCATTTGCGGTCAAGAACTGAGTAACTCCCCATGATTCAGGAAGGGGTGGAAAAGCAATAATCATGAAAAAAGACCCCACAATAATTAAGGGCAATGCGGCAATAATCCCATCACGAACTGCTCGTAAGTGACGCTGATTGGCTATACTAGCCATCGGTCCTCCCAGATATTTTTCAATCCACTGTGTAAACTTGTCTAACATTTTTTCCCTCTTTTCTTCTATTTTAGAAAATAAAACCCTTCACTATCCAAAAATATGCCAATAATTCCAAAAGTGCCGTCACAACAACTAGAAAAATAATGAAACGCTTACAAAATCCTTGTTTAGTTTCTATAAAATAATGATTATATAACAATGAAAATGCTAGACTAATAGGCAATGTAAGCATAACTCCGGTCTTAAAGCTCATCCCCACTAACATCAATAAATAAGGAAAAATGATACCGCCAAATACTAAAGAAACAAAAACTAAAAAACTCCCTTTAACAGAAAGCCTGGGGATTCGCAAGGATTGTTCCTCGAACTTCATTTTCTTGCCTCCTCTTTCTTTCATTATAGCGGTTACAAAAACCACTTTCAATTGTTTTTCTGTTTTTTTGAAATAAAATTTTAAATAAAGATACATCATCTCAAAAAAACAAAATAATATTTCAGCTAACCATAGCTTATTCAATATAAAAACATTTCCTATCCTCCATTTTATAGAACAAGTGATTTAGTAAAGCTCAAACAGCTAAGAGTAAAAATTTGATGATTCTCTTTCTATAATTTAAACTTCAATTGGCGTATAATAAGCTGAGAAAACATAGAAAAGATTATTGGAGGTAACTATGAGAAAAAATAAAAACAAAACAATCCGTGCATCAGACTTAATCTTTATAGGAATTTACACTGCATTATACTTTGTATTTGTAGGTATTGCTGAGATGCTTGTTGTCCTACTGATACCTGGCTATTCTTATTCCTACTCTCCTGTTTTAGCAGCCTTAATTACTGGAACAATCTTTATGTTAATGGCTGCAAAAGTTCCTAAATTTGGTGCGATTACCATTATGGGAAGTGTGTTAGGTCTGTTTTTCTTTTTCAGCGGACTCTTCCCTTTTGCTTTAATTCCTAGCCTTATTTCGGCCTTACTTGCAGATGCCATCGCCTATATCTTTAGATATAAAAACAAAATGGGGCTGCTCCTTAGTTATGTTATATTTTCCTTTAACACTACTGGACCTGTTATTCAGTTATTATTTAGCCCCGACAGCTATGCAGCCAATCTTAAAGAACGCGGGAAAGACGCAGATTATATCCGGAATGTTTTTGCAAGTATTACTGACTATACAGCGATGATTGTTTTTGTATTGCTGATTGTCGCTGCGATTGTCGGAGGAATATTTGGGCAACGAATGATTAAAAAACATTTCCAAAAAGCAGGAGTTATCTAATGGCTTTTCACTTCGATCCCAGGACTATTCTTTATCTATTACTCATCTCCCAAATCATTTTACTTTTAGATGTTAATGTTTTTATTGAAATAGTCACCGTCATGATTTTAATTATTCCTTTTTTTATCAGTAAGCAGTTTAAATGGGGCCTCATTATAGCCGTGATATATAGTTTACAGTTATGTATGGCTTTTATTTTTTTACCGAATATTCATAATGCTGTATTACTCTATCCTCTTTCGATGATCGCCAATGGTTTTCGTGAGTTAATCCCTGGAATTATTGTGGGGATTTATGCACTAAAACTAACGCACTCAGAAGAATGGATCAGCTTATTTAAAAAATGGCATTTCCCTAAATATTTTATCGTCCCATTTTCTGTTATCTTTCGTTTTTTTCCCACTTTGCGCGAAGATTATCATCAAATCAGAAATGCAATGGCCTTTCGAGGAATTGAAAGAGGTCCTATCGCTTTTATCAAGCATCCGATACAAACCTTTGAATTTATATTAATTCCTCTGCTTATAAAAGCCAGTCAAGTTGCTCAAGACTTAACCATTTCTGCTTTAACTAAAGGGTTAAGTATGCCTGTCAGACAAACGTCCATTATTCAACTCCAACTGACGAAGACTGATTTTGTTTATATGCTTATTGCCTTTCTTCCCATTATCATTTATTTAGGAGAATTCATATGAAACAATTTGCTATAAATAGCGAAAATGCCTCCTTTCGTTTTCTTTATGCCGTTGAACCTTTTTTAAAATCGATCCATTTAAAAGTAACCCCTGGTGAGTGTATCCTTATCTGTGGAAAAAGTGGCAGTGGCAAAACAACGTTTAGTCGTCTATTAAATGGCATTAGTCCGAATTATATTGAAGGGGATTTGACCGGTCATGTAGAAACATACGGTTTAGTTACAGGAGAAGCCGATATCAAAGATTATGTTCCGGTCGTTGGCAGTGTGTTTCAAAACCCGAAAACACAACACTTTACCGCGAACACAACTTACGAGCTGGCCTTTCCACTTGAAAATATCGGTAAGCCTTCCAATCAAATTTTTAAACGTATCGATGAAACGATGGAAGAACTTGACATTACACACTTGCTTAACCGTGATATATTCAAGTTATCCGGTGGTGAAAAACAACTCATTGCAATGGCTACTGCAAATATGCTTAACCCCAAAGTGCTAGTGTTAGATGAGGTAACAAGTAACTTAGACCAACATGCAGTAGAACAAATGAAGAAAATTATACAAAAAATAAAAGATAAAGGCGTTACAATCATCCTTACAGAACACCGTTTAGCTTGGTCAAAAGGTCTAGTCGACCGTTATGTGTTATTTAATGAAGGAAAACTAATCCAAGAGTGGAAAAGTGATGAATTTAATCAACTCACCAATGATGAATTAGAACAAATAGGACTTCGGGCGATGGATTTATCCGAAAAACATAAAATGCTAGTAAAGAAACAGCAAACTACTACAATGTCCAAAGATTCTTATTTGTTGCAGACAAAAGATTTAAGCATTGGTTATAAAAAGAAACAACCTGTCTTATCCAATATCTCAATAGGAATAAGTCAAAATAAAGTGACCGGAATTATGGGACCTAATGGCGTGGGAAAAAGCACTCTGGCAAACACATTAACAGGACTATTAAGCCCTTTGTCAGGAAAAATTTTATGGCAGAAAAAAGCATTATCTGCGAAAGATTTAATGAAAAAAAGTTTTCTGGTTATGCAAGATACAAACTATCAGTTGTTTAGCGAGTCCGTTTCTGAAGAAGTTTTATTAAATGCCAAACATCCGGAGCAGAAAAACCTTGTGTTAGAAAAATTAAATTTATTAGATGTAGAAAAACGCCATCCCATGAGCTTATCTGACGGTCAAAAACAACGAGTCGCCATCGCTTCTGCTATCTTGTCGGGAAAAGAATTAATTATTTTTGATGAGCCCACCAGTGGCCTAGATTATTTCAATATGCAGCGTTTTGGCGAGCTATTAAGTATGTTAAAAGAAACTGATGCAATAACAGCAATCATCACGCACGATATCGAACTCGCTTCTGAATGGTGCGATGAGATTATCGAGTTAAGACGATGAGTCAAAATGTTCATTACTCTTTTTTATGCTAAACATTTGTAAATTCAACAAAACCATACAAAAAGCAATAAAGCTTTTCGTATGGTTTTATTTGTTATACATTAATAAAAAGGTTAGCCAGCGGATAGGCTACAAATAACGCAATAACAAGTGTCCCTAAGGCTACTAGCATTCCATACTTTAACATTTGTATGGTATTCGTCCAACCAGACGAACCAGCGATAGCAACATAAGGCATCGAAGGCGGTGTCGCTGATCCAATAGAAGCTACCAAACCAATCACTGCTGCTAGTGAAGCTGCTTCAATAGCATTAGAAGAAAGTGCAATCGGTACTGCCACTGAAGTAACCACTTGTGAAGTGACCATATGTGAACCAATATTTGATTCAATCGTTGCCCAAGTAATGAAAAGCCCAATAATAAGTAGAGGCGCAAGTCCTTGTGCAATTGGTTTCATCGCCTCTGACACATAAGTGATCAACCCAATGTTTTCATTCGTTAATGCACTGCCAATAGCTAATGTCGAAGCAGCCATAATCAAGCTTGGCCAAGAAACCCCTTTGGTAATTGCCTCATTAATCACAAGCAATGGTTTTCCTTCTACTTGTATCATTGCTAAAATAACAACACCCGCAAGCGGTGGTACCGCTGTTCCAAAACTATCAATTAAAGCTGCAACATTAGGTAAAATAGGTGAAATTATTCCTGGTAGTATCCATAATAAAATGACAAGAACAAAAACAGTTAAAATAATTTTTTCACGTTTTGTCACTTGGGCAAACGTCATTTGTTTAAAGTCTGTTTTGTCTAATTGTTTGAATTGTTGTGTATCTGGCTTTAAAATAAAACGGAAAACCAACAACATAAATAAAAATATAAGTAAACCAGCAGGAATCGCAAAAGCCATATAACCAGCATAACTGATCGTTACATTGGCAATGGATTCAAACACACCGAGTGCAATGACCGGAAAAACATGAGCAATCGGCGTCATTCCTGACGATAACGAGCAAGAAATGACTAATCCAATCATTAGCATAGAAGCAAAATTGCTCCCCTTTTTAAGGCCCAAAATCTCATAGATTTCCTCTAAAATCGGCAACATGATAAAAAATAAAACTGTTGGCGAAATAAACAAACCAATAAATAATACTGACAATAAAAATAATAGCGTCAGCTGCCAAGCTCCTTTTTGCGCCCATTTACTTGTAATAAATGCTAAAGCAACCCGCTTAATTATACTTGTTTGTGACAAAGCATAAGTCAACATAAAGGTAAAAAGTAAAAAAGTGAATGTTTCGTTCCCAAACGAGGAAGCGAAAACTTGAGCTGGATTTAAGGTGGGAACCAACGTCAAAGCAGCCAGACATAACAAGCTCGGCCAATCAATACCTACAAAAATCCATAACATTAACGTTCCTAAAAAGATACCGACAACTTGCATCCCATCTGCGCTCAAACCTGTCGGTGCTGGAATAAAGCGAAAAAAGAAAATCGCGAGCAGAGCCAAAAGCATAATCGGTGTTTTCCTATTTTTCATAAAAACCTCAACTTCTTTCAAATAAATTACAACATCAAAAGACCATCAGTGATGAGATGACTCAAAATTAATCTCGACCAATAATTTTTTCTTGCTGATATTCTTTTGTTGTATCCATAATTGCTTGAAAGATTTTACGAATCGAAGCTTCAAAATCTTTATTTTCTGTGTAAGAACTAATTTTGTCCAATACCACTTTTTCACGACTTTCGTCTAAAACAGGCAAATTATGCTCTTTTTTATATTTTCCCACTTCTACTACTGCATTCATTCGTTGTTCAATTAAAGGAACCAATTCCTTATCCGCCTGGTCAATCAATCTTCTTGCTTCTTCTAAGTTCATAAACATTCCCACTTTCAGTTATTTTTAGATAGAAGTATATCATGCTTCGAAAGATAACACCATGACAAAAATGAGATAAAAGAAAAGTAATTCTTTCATCTCATCATTTTTAGCTTATAAGGATATAAAACTAGCGGTTAATGGAACGTGCCATTCGTTGAATTGCATGTCTTTCACCACGAATCGCTCTATTTTCCAGAAAGTTAGATCCATTTTCTTTTACCGTAACTAGGTCCGACCACTCATTATATTTAATCATTACCGAAGAAAAAATTTCATAAATCATTTTTATTGGATAACATTTCTTCATTATCCAATTTTCTAATATTGAATAAAGATTTTGGTGATTCAAAAATCGTAACTACTATAAAAATTACGACAACCAAAAAGTGACATCTGTTTCCTTGTTTGCAAATAATACATTTTAAAGTAATGATTTTAGATTTAAAAGATATTTTTTCCTTTTCTTAGCTTTTCTAAAATCAAAACTGCTATCCAAAGAACAACATAAAAACGTTCGTTTCGTATTTTCAAGCAGACGAAACGATAGTTAAATTTTTAATCAACCAAAAAATGACTATAGCTTATATTTTCCTTTTCATTGATTAAACCTAACTTCAACGGATTCGTCATGATTTGGTCAATGATATTGACTAACATCTTTAACTTTTGCTTATCTCCAGCGATCTGTGTTTTTACACTAATATAATAATTTCTTTCTTCAACCTCTTCCTCATCTGTGTGAAAAATTGTAAATGTTTCCTCGCTTGCACTCAAATCAAAATGAACTTGTACTGTATCATTTTGAATAAAAGTTTCTGAAGCTAGATCGCTAAAAGTTCCTTTATCTTTTAAATTTATATTTGCTACTTGAATACTGGGAAGTTTTTTGTCATAATCATAAGCTTGAAAAAAGATGTGTTTCAAAGAATCCATGTACTTAAATTCGTTCATTTCTTCTTCAATATAAAAAATTGGTTCACAAGTAATGTTTAATTTTTTT
>NZ_BCPY01000048.1 GCF_001544195.1 Tetragenococcus solitarius NBRC 100494 | reverse complement strand
CTTTTCCCATCAATAGTTACGTTCTACCGTTCTAGGGTATCCTCATTTCCGGACTACTTGGACATTTTCTTCTAGCGATTCACACTATACAAACATTCAGCCCTTCACTACATGAAACAGTAGCTACTATGGCCTCAGCTGACTTCTTACGACAAACCTTTTTCGACCGTTCGCAAACGTCCGTAAGATCTCCCAGGGTAAGACATTTATCTTTCTCTCCACAACCTCTTGATTTACTGTCTTGGTTTTACGTTTACCTTTTGGACTTCAGCTTGTAATGCAGCCTTATCCACCATTTAGCCTCATCAAGTTCCTGTACGTAGGCTCAAGAGATTTGCGCCACCACTTCCTTCACCCCATCATCACTGATTTCGGCTTGTGGCTCGCTACACTTGGCGGTAACTACCCGTGACTAGACTTTCACTAGCTAGATAAATGCCATGCCTGGCACACATTAAAAAGTAGACACCGTGCTACCGATTGTTCACAGTGTCTACTTTGTCATTTTTATCCTCAAAATTTTCCGCTTATTTTTTTCAAATAAGCTTTTAACTCATCTTTTGTTTCCGGGTGTTTCAAACCATATTCAATATTGGCTTCTAACATTCCTATTTTCGTCCCCACGTCATACCTTTTCCCAGAAAATTCTTGTGCAAAAACTCGCTGTGTTTTATTTAACTCGTTTATAGAATCGGTTAGTTGGATTTCTCCACCTAAACCGGGCTCTTGTGTTTCTAACAAACCAAAAATTTCTGGCGTTAAAAGATAACGGCCTATAATTGCTAAATTGCTCGGTGCTTTGTCGGGTTCAGGTTTTTCAACAAAAGATTTAACATCATATAGACCTTTAGCTACTTCACCATTAGGCTCTATAATGCCATACTTGGAAGTATCTTCATGAGGAACTGGCATAACAGCTAATGTTGAAGCCTTAGTTTTTTCATAGTCATTAATTAACTGTTTCGTTAATGGAACTTTATTGCTAGTGATATCGTCTCCTAACATCACCACAAAAGGTTCATCTCCTACAAAAGCTTTTGCTTGTAAAACAGCATGACCTAAACCTAAAGGACGCTTTTGGCGAACAAAATGTAAATTGATGTCAGTCGTTTCTTCTACCAATTTCAACAGTTCAGTTTTTCCTGTCGATTTTAGATTTTGTTCTAGTTCTATGTTTGCATCAAAATGATCTTCAATCGGACGCTTAGCTTTTCCAGTTACCACTAAAATATCTTCAATTCCTGAAGCCATTGCTTCTTCTACAATAAATTGAATCGTTGGCTTGTCAACGATGGGTAACATCTCTTTAGCAACTGCTTTAGTCGCTGGTAAAAATCGAGTTCCTAGCCCCGCCGCAGGAATGACTGCCTTTTTTACTTTCATTTTCTCCAACCTTTCTATTTCTAACAAATTTGCTCCATTATATCATATCCACTGTCATTATAGATTTATTTTAAATATAAGTTTTTTTGTAAGACACGCCATTCTTCTATTTCATTTTAAACAAAAAAAGACCCGCCAGCGGGTAACTGGCGGGAAAAGGAGTTAAAAATGAAAAAATGTTTTCGGGTTGTTTGGTTGGTACAAGGATAATGTAACCAAATTTTTTGAAGAAAATATGACAAAACTGTTTTAATTCACTTAAACCTACAATAATTACTGCTAAATATCTTCACTATCTTTCTTCCAATAAGTAAACAGCTTTCCTTTACTTCCATAAATAGGATCATACTCAGGTAAAGGAACATTGCTAATATTAACTATCTTTTCTGGTCGTTCTTCTTTTCTGCCATAACAAATATCATAGTTTTGTCCATTCGGATAAGCGCCAATCACTGAGAAGCTAGAATTTTTTTGTAATAGTTTATGTCCGGTCCCAGCTGGCAAAATCAATACATCCCCAGTCATGACTTCTAATTGTTTTCCGTTTTCACCGCCCATTTGTAATAAAGCACTCCCGCCAACAACGATAAGAACTTCATGTGAATTACTATGGTAATGATGATAGGAAAATACCCCATTGCGCCATGAATTTGACCAGTTATTTAGTGCAAGTAGATGAATTGGGTCATCCTTTTTTTCAATAACATTTTTATAAACAAGCAAAGGAAACTCAGGATGATTAGGAATAGAACCATCATCTGTCAAATAAAATTCATTTATTACTATCTCGTCTTGACGTTTCATGAAAAACCCCTCCTTTTTTTCGTGTAATAATAGCTGACTTATTTCTTCTATCTTAAATTGTAGCATTTTTTGGATTTTGATAAAAAAAAAAGAAGCTAGGCAACCTTTAAGTACCTCACTAAGTTTAACTTCTCTTACGTCTAATTTCATGAATTATCCTAGAAATTTAAGATACTGTAAACAAAATAAAGTTATCGCTAACTAGCTAGCTATTTTTAACGCTTATAGGTTAAAGTAACCCTGTAACAATAATAAATAAAAAGGATGTGTTCGTTAAAATGTTAGCAGAATCAACCATTATTCCTGTGCAAATAAGAAAAGTGTTTTATCCCTTTATTATCGCCAAAGACGATAACGGACATTATCATTATTTAAACATTAATGCAGCTCAGCGCAAAGACACTGTATTTTGGGATGTTATGATGCGAATTTCGCAAGCCGGTTTATGGCTTCCTATTGATAAAGAGTCTTACCAACTTTTAGAAAATGATTGGTTAGAGTTCAAAGATTAGCCTTGACAAATTTCCTTCGTATATAAAAGAAAAATCCCTCAGGGAATAGCTATTCTCTGAGGGATTTATTTTAAGATAAATAGTGACTAACCTAAAAATTCAAATACTTCTTGTCGATTATACAAGTTAAATATTTTCTCGCAGGCATATTGTGAGACAAGTGCTGCAACAGCTGGAATAACAATCCAACAAATCGCTGCCATAAGCGGAGCTTGTCCGCCTTCAATTGCAGCAAAAGGACCTACCAGACCCACTAAACCAAAACCGGCAGAAGCAGGGGTGCCTGTAATACCCAAAAGTGCAACTGGGATTGCCGAAACAATGGCTGTGAAAAAGCATGGAACCAAAATAATCGGCTTGCGGAATAAATTGGGCATCATCATTTTCATTGCTCCTAAAGCGATGGCAATAGTAATTCCTGATTTGTTAATTCTCCATGAATTAACAACTAAAACAACTGTGGTTGCCCCAACGCCCATAGCGGCAGCTCCTGCAGAAATACCGTCCAGCTGAATAGCCAACCCAATAGCAATTGTTGATATCGGTGAAATGATTAATAGTGCAAACGAACAAGAAATCAAAATGCTCATTAACATTGGTTGCAAAGTTGTAAAGGTATTAATCGCACTGCCAATCGCTGCAGAAATAGCTGTAATATAAGGGTATAAATAAATGCCAATCAAGCTTGCTCCTGTACCGACTACAATGGGTATACCAATAATTTCAACGGAGCCGAATTTATCTCCAATCAATAAAATTAAGCCCACAGCAACCGCCGATGTCACCATCGTATTGATAATATCTCCGGTTCCTGCGCCAATAAATGCCCCTGCTTCTTCATTAAATTGAATCGAGCCAGAACCAATTAAAGCCGCCACACCGACAACGGACATCCGCATAGGGTTTAAATTAAATTGTAATCCTATTAAAAAACCAATCACTGCGGGAGTTGCAATTTGAAAAAGTTCTGTTGTTTGTGTCCAAGTTACCGCAAATGAATTATCACCAAATGCACCTAATATTACAGATAATACTGCATTGGGAATTAACCCAACAATAATTCCTGTTGCTGTTCCTGCTAATATTTTATTCAAAAACCTTTTGGGGGTTAGTACTTCTTCCATAAACTTCGCTTCCTTTCAATCCTACCAATTTTCGATTAATTTTGCGTAGATACGTAATAAATCCTCTTCCATTTTCCTCACTCCTTTGAAAATTTTCAGAATTTTTATTTATCGATTATTATAACGAAAGGCCATTTAAAATGCAATATAATTATCTGAAAATAACGAATATACAGACAATTTATTTAAATAAGAAAGATTTTTTCAAATAACCACAAAAAAAAGACCCGCCAGCGGGTAACTGACGGGAAAGGAGTTAAAATGAAAAAGTGTTTATTAGGGTTGTTTCGTTGGTATGTTTATAATATAAACATAAAAAGTGAATAAATTGTGATCTTTCTTTTCTAAAAAGATTAAGTTTAATTTCTCTATATAAAAAAGAGCGTTGAGAGACGAATCTTGGAGAATCATACACAATGTGTAAAATGCAGCTCAACGCTCTTTATTTAATAATAATATCACTTTCAATAATAAAAAGACAGTATGTTTTTTTAAGTTGAACGATTCTAAATACTAGCAATATAGGAAATTTAGTTATTTGAAAGCTCACATATAAACTGACGTGCAATTTTGGTATAAAGTGACGTATATATATTTATATATAATATCCAGTCTAATAGTTTTTGTGACGACAAACCTATCTTTAAATAGATAAAATTGCAAATCGAAAAAGTAACAATTGTCATAAATAAATGTTTTCAGGACGATACTTCCTTGTACATATAGCGCATATAACTAGCAATGATCATTAACATAACACCAAGAATCAATACAATTCCTCCAATAAAAAATAAAAGAAAAGGTGTGTAAGTAATAATACGCATGTATATATTTTTAGGCGATTTTGTGTTTTTTATAGCAGAAAACATCCCAAAAGTAAAATTACAAACAATTAAAATGGTTCCCACTAATAAAGGAGGTTCAAAAGTAAATGTATGAAATAACCCCCAGATAAAGAAAAGAGCAATTAAACCAACTAAACTTTGAACAGCCATATAAATATTATTAAGTAATTTGGTACTCATATTTTCCCCTTTTAATGTTAATTTTCAAATTCTAAAAGCAACTTTTCAAAAGATGTTTCTCCTCTTTTTTCTTTTCGCTGAAAAAAGATTGGGTTAACAAATAAAACTGGGGTATCTCCTATAAAAGCATCTAAACGAACATAATCTCCTTTATCTAAAAACACATTATATTTACAAGAAAAGCCCACTGTTTCAAAAATGACTTTGCTATTTTTTACAATATGCCATGTTACTTCCTTATTGCCATATGCTGCGAAATATATATTGCCAGCTATTTCAGAACCCGGTAATACTTCACGTCCTGCCTCATCTGTTATTAATAATTGACTATTAAAGTTATTTTCTATAAATACCTTTCCTTTTTTCATACTTTGCAAAACTGTGGAAATTGAGTGATTTGATATATGAATCTTATTTTTCGGAAGTCCAATAGGATATCGGTTCTGATAATTTTTCTTATGGGCATCACTACCTCCTAGTCCAAAAAGATAATGTCCCTTTTCCCAAAGAAAATCAAAAAATGCAATTGCTTTATTATTTTCAATAAAATCTTCTGTTGAATAAGGGGCATTAATAACTTCTAAAAAGTCAAAATTACAGATGTCAAAATCGTGCCGTAAGGTCATCCCTTCAGCAAAAGGATGATTAATTGAAAGCAAAACTTCTTGTTTGTGTAAAGCAGAAAACATATCATTCAAACAATCATTCTTCTTTTTTTCATCTTCGAAATACTTTGAGTAATCAATTAAACCCTTAACTCCATAGGCATTATAATGTACTTCGTTATCCATCGTAATTTCTGTTCCGGGAATAATCAACTGTTCGTTTGCGGGAAACTGCGTAGTAATAACCGAATGGTCCATCAATGCTATAATCTCTAGTTGTTGTTTTTCAGCTTGAGTTATAATTTCTTCAAAATCGACCCTGCCATCAGAATAATAACTATGACAATGTAAATCAGCCGAGAACCATTCTTCTTTTCTTTCAGAAGAATTTCGTGAAAATTCTTGTTCCAGTACTGGAAACTCCTTTTTGTGGTTGATTATTTCTTGATCAAATCTAATTTCTAATTGAACTTTTCCGCTTACGCGAAAGGAAGGTTTTATCACCTCCAAAGACCAGGTCCCTTCTGGAAAATCCCCAAAAATTCCACCGTTTGTAGTATTTCTAATATTTGTACCGATGAAATGTGTTTTTATCCTTGTTTTCAACGTATAAAGACCTCTTATGCGATCATTAGAATCACGTATAATAATAGGAGCATGCTCAAAACAACCATCGAGTATGTTTAATTGGAGGGTGTGCTGTTTTTTTACTTGAAAAGGAAATTTTAAAAATTCAATCTCTTTTTGATTATCAAACTCATGAAAAAAATCATTTTAATATCCTCCTAGTTCTTCTCTTACCTCAACGGCTACACTAGAAACTTTAGCCCCATATACAATCTGAACTCCTTTTTTCAATCGAATTACTCCCAAGGCTCCAAGTTGGTTGTTCCAAACATCGTCGCTTGCAACTAGTGATGGATCTTTTACTAATACTCGTAACCGAGAAACACAGTTATCGACATCTTCAATGTTTTCTCGACCACCTAATGCTTCGATGATATTAACTGCTAAAGTATTTTCCGTGTTTTTATCTTTTTGTATTTTTTCATTGTATTCTTGTTTAGAATATAATTTAACCGTTGATTGCTCTAATTCGCGACCTGGAGTTTTTACGTCAAATTTAATAATTAAAAATTTAAATAAGAAATAAACAACGATAAAGAATACAGGCATGATAAAAAGATAAGGCCACATATTTAATTTTTCTGGGCGTAAGAAAAATGGAAGCCAATCTTTTAAATTTCCCTGAAAGATTGAGACTTTAAAAAATTCTGTCACAACTTCAGCCAGTCCAGCAATCGGTGCATAGATAAAGAAATACATCCAAGGTGCAATAAATAAAAATGTAAATAAAATAGGTTCTGTGATACCAAATAACATCGTGGACACAATAGTAGGTATTAACAATCCAGCGATTTTTTTCTTATTTTGAGGTAAGGCAGTTTTATACATTGCTAAAGCAATTGCCGGGAAAATGGCGAAGTTAATAACGCCCATCCCAGCCATAAATGCCCGTACTAACAATTTTTCAGAACCCGGCGAAGCTAGTTGAGCTAACTGTATTGCCGCATTACCTACCACGAGTTCACCATCAACCACCATAGAACCTCCTAAGTCCGACCAATGCATAGGCAGACTTAATAATGGATGCATTCCAAATGGTACCAACATTTCATAGCTAGTACGAAAGATAAATGTGCCAAATAAACCTGTTTTTGTAACAAATTCAGCAAAATCACTAAACAATGAACCGATAAAAGGCCAAATGAAATAAAAGATAATTCCCAATACTCCTCCTGAAATTAAGGATAAGATAGGGACAGTGCGTGTACCAGAGAAAAACGCTAAGGCAGTAGGTAGCTTTGTTTTGTAAAATTTGTTATGAATCAGACTCACTAGTACACCCATTAAAATTCCACCAAAAACCCCAGTCCGATAAGTAAAAAAGCCTAATTCAGTCGTATATAACGCCGCATGTTTTGCAGCTTGCAGTGGATCTGTACCAGACTCAATTAAAGCTTCAACTGTCGTATTTTCCACTGAAACTCCTTGTGCGGCAAGTAAAGTTGACATTGTTGCAAGAAGTGCTAGAAAAGCCACTACAGCAGAAAAAGCCGCCCAGCCTTTTTCCTGCTTAGCAAGTGAAAAAGCAACTCCTACTGCATATAGAATAGATAAGTTACCAAAAATAGCATCTCCTAAAGACTTTATAACCTCAAAGATGTTAAAAATAAACGTAGAAGAATAACTTTCCCAATTAATTCCTAAAGCACTGACGGTTGCTTCGTTAGTAAAAGCTCCTCCCACACCTAGTAAGAGACCTCCTATAGCGACTAAAGAAATCGGAACCAACATTGCTTTGCCAAAAGTCTGCATTTTTTCTTTCATTTATAACCACCCCTTATTTAACTCATTCAATAAACCCAAAAATATTGAACCTACTTTTAGTATTTACGATAAAATAACTACAGCTCGCAGTTTTAGTGTTTTTTTGATCATGGATAAAACTGTTTGCTTGGCAATATAATCGGTTAAATTATTTTTATTATAAGTTATTTTATTACTTTAATTGTTCATTTCTTTGAAACCGATTCCATATTAGCTTTTCGAAATAATTTTCATAAACTGAAATTAATTTCAAACAATTAAACTGTTGCTTAAAATAGAATAGTTGAATTATGGGGCTTGTGATTATCCATCTTTTTATTCTTCACTGCATACTATGACTTTGTTGCTAAATCTTATTTTATCTGCCGATAAAAAAGTTTGGCTAACACTGCAGCTCCGTTTTCATCTGGATGAATACCATCGGGAAAATATTCCGGGTGCCTTGAAGTTTTTTCATATACATCTACAAACTCTAAATCAAATTCATCCGCTACTTCTTCTACCGCATCTCTTATATTTACTACTACATTAGGATCAATTGCACCGCTAAATACCTCTCCTTCAAGAAAAGCTTTCGGCGGTGATGCTAAAATAATTCTAGAAACACTGGATAACGTTTGATAATTTGCAAGCAAATCGCTATATTCTTCTTTAAATTGTTCTGATCCGTCCCAGTTTGTTACTTTTGTATCATTTGTTCCCAGCATAATAATGACAATATTCGGCTGAAAGTCCAAACTTTCTTGAAATTCTTTTGTTGTCTCATAAGGAAAATCACTAGAAGATTGTGCAGCATAATTTGACACTCCAAAATTATGCACCACATATCCATCTCCCAATAATTCTTCCAATTGTTCAGGGTAAAACTCACCTTGTCTAGCCACACTATAACTATCATAAGTAATACTATCGCCGACCGCAGCAACTCGTATATCATCAGCTGTTTCTTTTTTATTCTCCTTATTATTGACGTTTGTCACAAATTTCAAATAAAACATTGCACCAAAAATGAGCAGCCCTAAAAATAGCAAAACGAAGTATGTCTTCAAATATTTTTTCTTAAATACTTTTCTCATAAAATGTTCCGTCCTTTTTATACAAGAATACCTAAATTTCCTCTATTTTTAAATGAATAATAAAAAACTAAGATAAATAAGAACTATTTATCTTAGTTTAAAATTTGTATTCACTTTATTAACTTCCCTTTAATTAAGGTCATTCATCAATTTTTGCGCTAAAACAGAATCAAAAATCCCTTGATTGGCATAACCTGCTCTTAAAACTGCATGAACAGCTGCTGCTTTTTTAGCTCCGCCAGCAACTAAAATAGAATGTTCCTTTTTTTTCAATTCATCTAATTCAATACCTACTGTACGACGGTCTAATTCTAGATCGACTAGACGACCTTTTTCATCAATAAAACGCGAGACAACATCTCCCACTGCTTTTTGTTGCAAATTTGCTTTTTGTTTTTCATCTAGGTATCCTAAGTTAAAAAGCAAGGCATCTTTACGTACCGAGCCAACAGTAAATAAAGCGATATTCGCTTGTTTACCTAAATCCAAGATAGACCGAATATACCGATCTTGTTCAACAAGCTTTTTGGTCGTTAGGTTATCAAAAAAAGTGGGTAAAGGCAGATGTTGCGGCTGTGTATTAAAAGCATCCGCTAGTGCATTGATACTTTCATAAGCGTAGGTTTTCTCATGACCAAAACTAAAGCTCCCCTTTAATTGAACAGCCTGTACGCCTAAAATATCCTGCTTTTCCAAGTGTGTTGTCACAGCATGAATTGTTTTTCCCCAACCGATACCAATAATATCGGTTGGTTGAACAATATTTATTAAGTAAGCAGCAGCATAAGCTCCTAAACGTTCAAGCATAGTCATTTGCGACTCGTATTGATCAGGTACGACTCGAATCTCCATTTGGTACTTTTCAGACAAGACATGAGCTAAAGTTTGAAAATCCACAAAAGGGTTTTCAACATGGATTTTAACCAACCCAGACTCTTTAGCAACCTGCAACAGACGTGAAATTGTCGGACGTGAAATCTGCAATTTTTCCGCAATCGCTGCTTGCCCAAGATTTTCTTCATAATAAAGCTTGGCAACGGTCATTGCTTGTTTCAGCTTGGCATTTTCATCTTTTTGTACCATTTTTTCACCAACTTTTAAATGAAGTCCGCTAAAAAACTGCTGCCTTTAAATGTTTTCTCAACATTAAAATTATCCAGCACCGTCGCTCCAAGATCCGAGAAAGTATCTCGTACACCTAAGCTTCCATTTTTTGTCATGCTTGGAGAATAAGCAAGCAACGGTACTTGCTCTCTTGTATGGTCCGTTCCTTTAAAACCAGGATCATTCCCGTGGTCAGCAGTAATAAGCAGTAAATCGTCTTCTTTTAATTGTTCTAATACGGTTGCTAAACGTTGGTCAAAATCCATCAAAGCTTGGCCAAAACCAATAGGATTGCGGCGATGGCCATACATTGCATCAAAGTCAACCAAGTTAACAAAGCAAAAGCCACTGAAATCTTGTGCCATTACATGATCGACATGGTCCATCCCATCCATATTATCTTCGTTATGATAAACTTCGTCTAAACCATTTCCCGAAAAAATATCATTAATTTTACCGATACCAATGGTTTTGATATTATTTTCTTGTAAATCATCTAACACTGTTTTTCCATTCGGCTCTAATGAATAATCATGGCGATGAGAAGTTCGTGTAAAGTTTTCTTTATTGGTTCCCACATAAGGACGAGCAATTACACGTCCTAAAGTATACTTAGGTCCATTCACTAAACTGCGCGTATATTCGCAAATGCGATATAATTCTTCTAGCGGAATGACTTCCTCGTGTGCTGCAATTTGTAAAACAGAATCACCAGAAGTATAGATAATTAAATCACCGGTTTCCAATTGATGTTCGCCTAATTCTTCAATAATTTTCGTTCCTGAAGCAGGACGATTTCCTACAATATTACGTCCTGAAAAGTCAGCGATTTTGGCTAATAACTCATCGGGAAAACCATCTGGAAAGAAATCTAATGGTTGTGTAACAGGCAGCCCCATCATTTCCCAATGACCGTCCATACTGTCTTTTCCAGCTGAAATTCCGGTCATTTTGCCATAATAGCCCAAAGGTTTTTCTACAGCAGGTACACCTTCAATGGCTTTTTCGCGCAGATTTGAAAGGCCTAATTTTTGTAAGTTCGGTAACGCTAGTTTTCCTTTATATGCTTCTCCCACATGACCTAAAGTATCCGAACCTTCATCGCCAAATTTGTCTGCATCTGGAGCTGCTCCTGTTCCTACAGAATCTAATACAATAGCAAAAATACGTTTGTAACTCATCTATGGTCCTCCTCTTTATGCTAAAATTTTCGCTGTCGCACTGACACCTAAACGACTCGCACCGGCATCAATCATTGCAATTGCTTCTTCATAACTGTGAATACCGCCAGAAGCTTTTACACCTAGTCGGTCTCCGACTGTTTCACGCATTAAACGAACATCTTTAGTTTTTGCCCCTGCTGAACTAAAACCTGTCGAAGTTTTGACAAAATCTGCCTTGGCTTTTTCCGCTAGTTGACAAGCTTTAACAATATGGTCTGCATCAAGAAAGGAAGTTTCAATAATAACTTTTAAAATTTTTCCCTGTGCATGAACAGCGTTCGCAACAGCAACAATATCTCCTTCAACTGCAGTATCATCATCACTTAGAAGTTCACCGATATTAATTACCATATCAATCTCATCTGCACCATTTTTAATCGCAGATTCTGCTTCAGCAACTTTCGTTTCTGTTGTTGTTGCTCCTAATGGAAAACCTACCACTACACAAGTTTCGATATCTGTATCTGCTAATCTTGCCGTCACAAATGATGTCCAATAAGAATTTACACAAACCGCTGCCGTATTAAATTTTTTTGCCTCTTCACACGTCTGCTGAATCTGTTCTTTTGTTGCATTTGGTTTTAAATTTGTATGATCCAAATAACTAGCTAATTCTTCTTTTGTCATTCTCATTTTCTGTATCCCCTTTCATTTACAATTAAAATAATATCAATATTTTTTACTAATGTAAATTGAAACAATGAAAATTCGTTCATTTATATTATTCAAAAAAAGAAGCAGTGAGATATTGTCTCACTGCTCCTCTTTATTTAGCGAAAAATTTTGATCTCTTTTTTGGTTTCCACTGTAATCCGTCCATTTTTAATCACATATAGTCTGGTAGGTATGTCAATAATCGCATCCTTCACCACTTTAGTATCAAGAAGCACAACATCAGCTTGGTTACCTTTTTCAATCCCATATTTTTTTAGCCCAATTGCCTTAGCTGGATTGGTTGTAATCATCGGCAGTACAGTCACAATGTCATCTGCTCCTCCTAAATGAGCCGTAGGAATAGCAAGCATTGTACTTTGTAAAATATCCCCATTACCAAAAGGTGTAAAAGCGTTACGAATATTATTGGTGCTGATACTAACATTCAAACCACTGTCACGGAATTTACGAATCGGAGTTAGCGCCCGTCGAACATTATATTCATCATGGCGCGCTCCTAAATGTAAATCAGTTGGTGGCAGTGAAATAATATTAATATTAGCTTCTTTCATTAAGTCAATAATTGGATATAGTTTTTTATCTGGTAAAGCGTGCATCGCAGTAAAATGTCCAACCGTGACACGTCCTTGATAGCCTTCTTCAATAGTTTTTTTACATAAATATTCGATAGAAATATTATCCGCTTCATCACTGAAGTCTTGGTGCAAATCGATATCTTTATCATATTTTTTAGCAATCTCAAAGATTAAATCAATATGATCATTAGCAGGATCATCATTATATGGGATACCACCAACCACGTCGGCTCCTTTTTCCATGGCTTCATACATCATCTTATCCGTACCAGGTGCTTTAAAAATTCCTTCTTGCGGAAAAGCGACCACTTGAATATCCACTAGATTCTTGTATTCTTCTTTCAAATCTAAAATCGTATCAAAGCCCGTAAATCCTTGAGCTGGATCAAATTCCGCATGAGAACGAATCGCTGTTACACCATGAGCGACGATCATATCTAACACTCTTCTAGCTCGATCATAAACATCCTCTTTAGTAAAAGTGGGCTTTAATTCGGCAGTCACCTTGATAGCTTCTTGTAAAGTACCTGATTTGTTAGGTCGACGATCTGAGATTAAAGCTTTATCTAGATGGACATGACTTTCCACAAATCCTGGCACTAGGACACGACCGTCTGCATCAATTTCTTTATCTGCCTTGTCTTGAATATTTACTGCTACTTGAGTAATTTTCCCATCATCAATCGCTACATCTTGCAATGGACGACCATCTTCAATCCGGGCATTTTTAATCAATAAATCCATATTATCTCCTCCTCAATCTAGTGTTGCATTACGCAAAAATAAACGAAATAACTAATAATAAAACACTCGCTAAACTAATCCATTTGACGTTTCCTTTCACAATATCAAGAATAGGCAGTTGGAACCCAGAAGAAAGTGCTTGCATCGTAATATTGACAAAACTCATCTGACTTCCCATACCAACGCCCATGGCTACAAAACCTAAAGCAAGCGGTGAGAAACCTAAAGAAACGGCTACAGGAAGAACCAGCGTCAATACTGAACCAACATAGGCTCCAGCTGGAACACCAATAAGAATTCCTGTTAAAACAGCTACAGGTATCATAATAGCAGTAGGTGCTGAACTAGCAAGACCAGCAATGACTGAAAAAGTCCCTGTTTGTGCGATCACATTAATGAACGCTAAGAAAATACCCACTTGGAATAATCGTGTCAAAATATAAGTAGACCCATCAATCATTGCATCGACAGATTTGTTTAATGAAAAATCAGTACATAAGTAAATTAAAAATAAGGTTACAATCATATAAACAAGTGGAGTAAATAACTCGAAACCGATTGCACTATTGACTACAGGTCCTAAAATAACTGCAAATAATAAGAAGATAGCTGGAAAAGTGATTTTCCATAATTTACCATTACTCATTTCTGCATATTCATCATTTTCTTCTTCTTTAAAACCAACTCCCCGATGCTTGGTTCCCCAAAAAGCTAGCACCATTGCAATAGCAACAAATACGAGCCAGTAAGGTCGCATTGTAGAAACATAGTCAGCAACTTCAAATTTTCCTAATTGAGAAACGATACTTGATTCTAAAGAAGCTGGTGAAGTTGTAAAAGACACCGCAGCAGCAAGTGACATCGCAGCGATTAACTCTGGTACTACACCAACCGCAGCAAAAGCCAAAGGAGCAATAACCATAGCGCTACCACCACCAATTCCTGACATATAAGTTGCGGCAGCTAATAGGACAACGATAAACACAGAGACCCATTCCACTCTTCCTTTGGTTCCTCTTTTAGCTAGAGTTAAGGCCGCTGAATAACCCCCCGATTTAAAAACCGCCATTGCAATGGCCGAATTGATAATAGGTACCGTAATACTCAGCATCGTTGGGATAGCTTCTAAAAGTTGTTTATTAGCCTCAGCTAAACCAATACCGCCGATAACCATAGCGATGACCCCACCAACCAGACCGGAAATTACCATATCTACTTTTAAAAACAACAACGTTAATACGATAACTAATGGCACAATCGATAAGATTGCCATAAACCCAGTAGGAGCTTGTATATTTTCAATTTCTTCCGCAAATGTTGCCGTCGGGAAAAGAAAAATAATGGAAATTAAACTAATAATTAATTTTCCTATTTGTTTTTTATTCATATTTATTTCCTCCGTTTCGAATTAGAAAAAATTTTATTCATTAATCAATAAGAACGCACCTCCTCGTTTTTAGCAGATAACATTTTCATTACGTTCATCTGTAATAAAAATGTTATTTTTAACTATTATACAGTTATTTTTCACAAATTTCACTGTTATATTCGTAATTTCAATAGCTAAAATTTACACTAAAAAAATGGCTTAAAATATTGTTTTTGATTTTTATTTGTTCATTTTTTATCGTTATTTAATAAAATATCTTTCGAGATAAATTAGATCTATTTTTATGTATCAATATAAAAATAGTTGTTCAAATTATAATACACATTATTTTTTATTATCATTAAATAAAAAAAGCATCTCACCTCTTTTTTAACGTAACTAACCGTAAAAAAGAGGCAGATGCTCTAATTTATTAATAACTAAACCTTATTATAAACATCGCGATTGATGGAATCTAAGCGATTAGCAACCATCAGCGAAACGAAAACATCATTATTTACATTGACAACGGTTCTAAACATCCCAGCGAACCAATCAACGCCTACAAGTAAAGAAATCGATTCTAATGGAAGACCTAAGGAAGTAGCTAAAAAGGTCGCAACAATTGCTGCACTTCCTGGCACAGTGATGGTTCCTAAAGTTAAAAGAATAGATAAACTTATCCCTACAATAATATTTAAAACTGATAACTCTACCTCTGCACTTTGTTGCATGAAAAAAATCATCACAACATAGTTCATCGCTGCACCTGCACTCCCCATTGTCATACCAATACTCATAGTAAAATTCGCTACATCACGATTAACGCCAAATTTTTGGATGCAGTCTTTAAGAGCAGTCGGAAAAGTAACAGCCGAACTTGTCGTTGTCAAAGCAACAATGGACATTTCTAAAAATTTTTTAGGCATCAGCATAGGGTTTAATTTACAGCGCGCAGCGACAAATAAAGCCATGAAGAGTAAAAGAATAATTGTACCGGCTAATAATAACCCTAAATATTGCAACATAGAAATCATGACTTGAGGACCTGTTGCACCTACGACATCTGCTAACAGACAAAATACTCCGATAGGGGCGACTTTCATAATCATTTGGATCACATTTAACACAACTTCATTTACTTCTTTTATAAAATCAAAAACTAGCCTAAATAATT
>NZ_BCPY01000047.1 GCF_001544195.1 Tetragenococcus solitarius NBRC 100494 | reverse complement strand
AAATTTTGGTTTAAAAATATATCAGAAATGAAATATATTTGTAACAATTCTTTTATTGTAATGTCATACTGCTATGTTACAATCACTTTATCGGTGAAAAAGAGTTTAAGATTTCTTAATTTCTTAAACATTTATTAGCAATTATAAAAAAAACTTAAGTTGGAGGAATGAAAAGTGAAAAGACGTGTACTTACGGCGTTATTAACATGCTCATTAACACTTACTGCCGTTGCAGCTCCAAGTGTAGTCTTAGCAGATGACTTTGACCAGCAAATTGAAGAAAAGAATAAAGAGATTGATGACTTGAAAGACAAACAAGCAAGTGTCCAATCAGAAATTGATGCATTAGAAAGCAAAGTTTCAGGTATCAATGAAAAAGCACAAAATTTGCTTGCAGAACAACAAGAACTAGATGAACAATCTAAGAAATTAGAGAAAGAAATTGCTGATTTACAAAAACGTATTGATAAACGTGAAGAAGCAATTCGCGAACAAGCTCGTGATGTGCAAGTAAATGGTTCAGATACTAACATCGTTGATGCAGTTTTGAATTCTGATTCATTAACAGATGCTTTCGGACGTGTTCAAGCAATGAATACGATTGTGAACGCAAATAATGATTTAGTAGAAAAACAAAAAGAAGATAAAGAAGCTGTTGAAGATAAAAAAGCTGAAAATGATGAAAAGCAAAAAGAAATTCAAGCCAATCAAGCAGCTTTGGAAGAACAAAAAGGACAATTGCAACAAAGCCAAGCTGATCTAGACTATAAAAAAGCTGATTTAGCTTTACAAGAATCTTCTAAGAGTGATGAAAAAGAAGATCTTCAAAAACGTAAAGATGAAGCTGAGGCAGAACGAGCACGTATTGCTGAAGAACAAAAACGCGCTGAAGAAGCACGTCAACAAGCAGAAGCTCAACAAAAACAAGAAGCTGAAGCAGCTGCTGCTCAAGAAGAACAAACTCAAGCTCCTAAACAAGAGCAACCAGCAACTTCTGAAGAACCAGAAGTAGAAAAATCAGAAGAAACACAGGAAGCTGAAGTACCAGCAACAGAAGAAACACAAGAACAACCAGCAACTTCTGAAACTGAAGAATCAGAAGAAACTACTGAATCAAGTGAAGAAGTAGAAACTACCACCTCTTCTGAAGAGCCAGAGGTAACTGAAGAGTCAGAAGAACCAACAACTTCTGAAGAAACAGAAGAACCTCAGGTAGAAGAAACTGAAGAAACACAAGAAGCTGAAGCAACAGAAGAAACACAGGAACAACCAGCAACTTCTGAAACTGAAGCAACTCAAGAAGTAGAAGAGCCAGAAGTAACTGAAGAGTCAGAAGAACCACAAGCATCTGCAACAGAAGAAACGCAAGAAGCGCTAGTACCAGCTGAAACAACTGAAGAATCTACGACGCCTTCTTCTGAAGCACCAGCAACTTCTTCAACAGTAGAAGAAAGTGTTCAGCCTGAAGCACCAGCAAGTTCTGATCAAGGAAACACTGGCAATTCAAATAACTCTAGTGACCAAAATAGTCCTCAACCAACAGATGTTTCAACAGAACCTGAAACTAAAGCACCATCTGCAAGTGCTAACGGGTCTGCTATTGTAGCTGAAGCTCAAAAATATATGGGAACTCCTTATGTATGGGGTGGAAGAACACCAAGCGGTTTTGACTGTTCAGGTTTTACTCAATATGTTTATAAACAAGTAACTGGTAGAGATATCGGAGGATATACTGTACCGCAAGAAAACGCAGGAACCCAAATTCCTGTTAGCCAAGCACAAGCAGGCGACTTATTGTTCTGGGGTTCTAAAGGAAGTACGTATCACGTAGCAATTTCTACGGGAGGTAGCTCATTTATCCATGCACCTAAACCAGGTGACTCGGTTAAAAATGGAAATACTCAGTACTTTACACCAGACTTTGCAGTAAGAATGTAATAAAAAATTAAAAGCTGACGAAGAAAAATCGTCAGCTTTTTTATTTTTATTATAAAAAGTGAGCAACTATTAATCCTAAATTTAAGAACGGTACAAAAGGCAATTGTAACGTTCTTACTTTTTTGGAAGTAGTAAGAAAAATGATAGCATAAGTTAACAAGGCAGTTAAACTGGCAATAAACAGAAGTTGAATAAGTTCGTGTGGTGAAAGCCAAGGTGCCCAAAATAGAAGTAAAAGTAAGTCTCCCATACCTAGTGCTTCATTTAAAAATAGCAAAATAATGCTACAAATGATTAAATAAAGAACAAGACTTTCCCAATAGAAAGGAAAGTTAAAATAAAACAGAAAAGCAATTAAAGTTAAATGAGAGGGATAAAAAATCTTTGGTTCTATGACTAAATAATAGATATCAGTTAGTGTAAGTAGCAAAACAACTGTTAACCAATATAGAGTTATAAAGCAGTCTATTGTAGTCTGTTGTTTAAAGCTGAGCAAAAAAATGAGACCATATAGAATCTCAGTAATAAAATAAGTAACTGAAATCCTCTTATGACATGTTCTACATTGAAATTTTAACAGCAAAGATGACAGTATTGGAATCATCTCCCAAAAACTTAGTACCCTTTTGCAGTTTACACATCGTGACCTTGCTATAATAAAAGGTTGGCTAATTGGGACACGTTCAGCAACAACGCATAAAAAAGAGCCAAAACAACTTCCTAAGATAAAATAAATCATATAATTTCCTCCTTTTTCCTATCTAATTATAAATACGTAAAAAAGGATGGTTTTCATTATTTTTATTATGCTATTTGAGAAACTTTCTCAAATAATAGATTTTATTGTACTTTTTTAGTTATTCATTCTATGTTGGATGTAGTGAGAAAAAGGAGGAATTTTCAATGAAATTTGAAAAGACAAAAGAAACATTAAATCAATTAGTAGCAGATTTAAGTCAGTTCGCGGCTGTTATCCATCAAACCCACTGGTACATGCGTGGACCAGAATTCTTAACATTACATCCAATGATGGATGATTATATGGATGAAATTAACGATCAATTAGATGAAATTGCAGAACGTTTGGTTGCTTTAGATGGTTCGCCTTATTCCACCCTACAAGAATTTGCGGATCATACTGGCATCAAAGATGAAGTTGGCACTTGGGATCGTTCAATGAGCGAACGATTAGAAACTTTGGTATCTGGCTATCGCTATTTAGCAGACCTTTATCAAAAGGGAATTGAAATTTCTGGCGAAGAAGGCGATGACTCCACACAAGATATCTTTATTGCTTACAAAAGAGATATCGAAAAAAATATATGGATGATTCAAGCTGAACTTGGCCATGCGCCAAATAATGATTCGGAAAACTAAAATAGGACTATAACGTATTTAAAACCTATGGATTTCAACCATAGGTTTTTTGTTTTTATATTTTTTTATGATTGTTAGGAGAAAAACATTGACTTTATGCCTTTTTATAGGTAATATATTAAATGGTATTGTTTGCCCCACGAGAGCCCCGGAAACTCAAGTGTATGTCAAACATTCGAAATTGAATTGGAGGAAAAGAACTTGCGTACAACATATATGGCTAAACCAGGCGAAGTAGATCGCAAATGGTATATAATCGATGCAACAGATGTTCCTTTGGGACGTCTTTCCACTGTAGCAGCATCGATCCTTCGCGGAAAAGATAAACCAACTTATACACCTCATGTGGATACTGGTGATAATGTTATTGTAATTAATGCAGATAAAGTAAAATTAACGGGACATAAAGCAACTGATAAAAAGTATTATCGTCATTCACAATATCCAGGTGGCTTGACAACAACCACAGCTGGCGAAATGCGTGCTAAAAATTCTCGTCGTTTGATCGAAACTTCTGTTAAGGGGATGCTACCTAAAAATTCTTTAGGACGCGCTCAAGGAATGAAGTTACATGTTTATGGTGAAGAGACTCATCCACATGCTGCTCAAAAACCAGAAGTATTGGACATTACAAACTTAATCTAATAGGAGGGAATTTTATTGGCACAAGCTAAATATATCGGCACTGGCCGTCGTAAAAATGCAGTTGCCCGCGTACGTTTAGTACCAGGTACTGGACAAATTACTGTAAATAAAAAAGATGTTGAAGAATATATTCCACATGCTGATTTGCGTGAAGTAATTAACCAACCTTTTGGTGTTACTGAAACAAATGGCACTTATGATGTATTTGTGAATGTTAACGGTGGAGGCTATGCAGGCCAAGCCGGAGCAATTCGTCATGGAATTGCTCGTGCTTTGTTAGAAGTTGATCCTGATTTTCGATTAGCTTTAAAACGTGCTGGGTTACTTACTCGTGATGCACGTATGGTTGAACGTAAAAAATATGGTCGTAAAAAAGCACGTAAGTCATCACAATTTTCAAAACGCTAAATTTATTTTTATTTGGTATTCAAGGGCACTTTCTTTTGAAAGTGCCCTTTTTTACATGGAATAAGGTACATACTTTTTTTATAACAAATTGTCAAAAAAATAACCTTATGTTACGGTAATTAAAAAGTTCATCATTTTTTCAAGTGTTGTTTATACAGAAAAGTTCTGCTCTTATTTTTTGGATTATTATGTTATTATCTTTTTGCAAATTCATAATTAAGAATGGGAGAAAAAGCCTATGGAAAAAAATTTAAAACCAGCAAAACGCGTTGCCTTACCACGTTATCAGCAAATTGCTGTGGATATTGCTGAAAGAATTGTTGAAGATCGTTATAAAGTGGGACAAAAGATTCATGCACGTTCCACTTTAGCAAGTAACTTTAACGCTTCTCCTGAAACAGCTCGCAAAGCGATCAATGTTTTGGTTGACCTGGAGATTATGGAAGTACAACAAGGAAGCGGTACCTATGTTGCTTCTAAAGAAAATGCTCGGTTATTTGTAGAAAAGTATAAAAATGTACAAACGATTCAAGAAATTCGGCAAGAACTTTTGGAAAGTGTTCATCGGCAAAGAGAAGAATTAGATAATTTTTCTGAATCTTTAAATGTACTGGTCAATCAAACAAAAAAAGTCCATGATATTTCTACATTTGTTCCTTTTGAGCTTAAGTTGACCCAAAAAGCAGAGTGTTTAGAAAAAAGCGTTGCAGATTTGAATATTTGGCAAAAAACGGGTGCAACGATTGTAGGTATTCAGACAGATACAGAATTATTACTCTCACCGGGTCCTTACGCTAAGCTAAGTGCTGGTAATACCATCTACTTTGTAGGACATGAACTAAGTATGCAGCGTATGAAACATCTTTTTTATCCAGAAGAAAAAGAGTAGAAAATATGTATAACTACTTTGTCTTTTTTGACAAAGAGACAACATGGTGTTAGGATTGTATAGGCATTTTTATGTAAATTTCTGAAAATAACATAAAAGAATATGAGTGTATATTTTTGAGTAAAAAAGTTCGGGTTGAACATTTAACCAAAGTGTTTGGCAGAAGAACCCAACAAGCACTTGAACTGGTTAGACAAGGGAAATCCAAACAAGAGATCGTGGAAGCAACCGGCGCAACGGTCGGGGTACATGATGTTAGTTTCGACGTAGAAGAAGGGGAAGTCTTTGTGATTATGGGACTTTCGGGAAGTGGGAAATCCACTTTGGTACGGATGATTAATCGATTGATTGAGCCGACTTCCGGAGAAGTCTATATTGACGATGCGGATGTTGCTAAAATGTCCAAAGAAGACTTGCGTGAAGTTCGTCGAAACAAAGTGAACATGGTTTTCCAAAATTTCGGGCTTTTTCCCCAACGGACCGTTTTAGAAAATACGGAGTACGGTTTGGAAGTACGCGGCGTGCCCAAAGAAGAACGTCAGAAAAAGGCTGAGGAAGCTTTGGATAATTCCGGCTTGCTTTCTTTTAAAGACCAATATCCCAATCAATTATCTGGCGGGATGCAACAACGGGTCGGCTTAGCCCGAGCACTTGCCAATGATCCAGAAGTCTTGTTAATGGACGAAGCATTTTCTGCTTTGGACCCATTAATTCGCCGCGACATGCAAGATGATTTGTTAGATTTGCAAGAACGCGTACAAAAAACGATTATCTTTATTACCCATGATTTAAACGAAGCCTTAAGAATCGGGGATCGGATTGCGTTAATGCGTGATGGGGAAATTATGCAAATTGGCACTGGAGAAGAAATCTTGACCCATCCAGCCAATGATTTTGTGCGAGAGTTTGTGGAAGATGTCGATCGTTCGAAAGTGTTGACGGCAGAAAATATTATGGAACCTGCGTTAACAATTAATGTTGAAGCGGACGGCCCTAATGTTGCTTTACAACGGATGCGCAAAGAAGAAGTGAGTATGTTAATCGCTGTTGACCGCAAACGTTACTTAAAGGGCAGCTTAACAGCCGAAGAAGCTTTGGATGCGCGTAAGAATGAAAAAACACTGAAAGAAGTGTTGGATAAAAACGTGCAAAAAGTCCAAAAAGAAACCTTAGTGACAGACATTTTTGATATGATTTACGACTCGCCCGCTCCATTGGCAGTGGTCGATGATGAGGACCGTGTAGTCGGAGTCGTTGTCCGTGGTAGCGTGATCGGTGCCATGACAGATACTGAAAAAGAAGAAGATAAGAGTGGAGACGGTAAAGAAAATGCCGAAACAGTAGACCAGAAAGGAGTGAGCGCAGATGCTTGATTTTCTACAAAATGAAATTCCTATGTCGGATTGGGTTGACACAGGCGTTGATTGGCTAACAGAAAACTGGTCCGCGTTTTTCTCATTCTTGCAATCATTAGGCCAATCTATAATGGATGGAATGACACAAGGTTTGTCATATATACCCCCATTACTTTTTATTGTATTAATCACTATAGCGGCATTTTTCTTAGGTGGGAAAAAGTGGCAATTGCCGACATTTACTTTGATTGGCTTATTACTTGTTTATAACCAAGGTTTATGATCTGATTTAATGAGTACACTTACTTTAGTAATTATTTCAAGTTTGATTTCAGTAATTATTGGTGTACCTCTAGGTATCTTAATGTCTAAAAGCGAAGTAGCCAAAAGCATTATTACGCCTGTTCTTGACTTTATGCAGACCATGCCAGGTTTTGTATATTTAATTCCGGCTGTTGCATTCTTTGGTATCGGAATGGTGCCTGGGGTGTTTGCTTCTGTCATCTTTTCTCTGCCACCAACCGTACGGATGACGAACTTAGGGATTCGTCAAGTACCAACAGAATTAGTGGAAGCGTCCGATTCTTTCGGTGGAACTGCTTGGCAAAAATTATTTAAATTAGAAATGCCTCTAGCTAAAGGAAATATCTTTGCCGGTATCAACCAAACGTTGATGTTAGCATTATCGATGGTTGTGATTGCTTCAATGATCGGTGCCCCCGGATTAGGACAAGGCGTTCTATCTGCGGTACAACGTTCCCAAGTAGGAAGTGGTTTTGTATTTGGGTTAGCCATTGTTATTTTAGCGATTATCTTAGACCGCTTTACACAAAATTTAAATTCTAGTGGAAATAAAAAATCAAATGAAAAAACAGCCACTGAAGGTTCAAAACGTAACAAGATTATCGCAGGCGTTGTTGCGGTAGTAGCAATTATTGTAGCTATCTTTGCTTATAGTAGCATGTCAGGTAACGATTCAGGCGACGCAGCATCTGAAAATGGTGGTAATATTAACCTTTCTTATGTTGAATGGGATACAGAAGTTGCTTCAACCAATGTGTTAGCTCTTGTTTTAGAAGACCAAGGTTATAATGTAACTCAAACCCCTTTAGACAACGCTGTAAATTGGGAAGCGATAGCTAATGGAGAAGCAGATGCGACACTTTCTGCTTGGTTACCAGTGACTCAAAAAGCGCAGTATGACCAATTTAAAGATCAAGTCGACGAATTAGGTCCTCATACAGAAGGAGCGAATCTTGGACTTGCTGTTCCAGAATACATGGATGTAGACTCGATTGAAGATTTAGATGATCAAGTTCCAGATAAAGAAATCATCGGTATCGATCCAGGCGCTGGGGTTGTTTCTGCTGCAGAAGATACTGTGGATGCTTATGATAACTTATCTGACTGGAAAGTAACTCCATCTTCTAGTGGCGCTATGACTTCACAATTAGGAAGTGCAATCAAAAACGAAGATCCTATTGTTATTACAGGTTGGTCTCCACACTGGATGTTCCAAAGATATGATTTGAAATATTTAGATGATCCACAAGGAACGATGGGCGAGGAAGAACATATCGATGCTCTAGCTCGTGAGGGACTAAAAGATGATATGCCAAAAGCTTATCAAATTATCGATAACTTTAACTGGGATCAAGAAGATATGGAAACTGTTATGTTAGACATTGAAGAAGGAGCAGATCCTGAAGATGCAGCTAGAGACTGGATTAATGAAAACCCAGATAAAGTAGAAGAGTGGACAGAAGAATAATTCACACTCTATTAATAAATCGATTTAAAGCACCGAGCAAACAAATTGCTCGGTGCTTTTTTGTAAAAATTAGCATGTTTTCCCCCATTTGCTTGGTGTTATAATGAATAATGTAAAAAAATAAAAGGAGCAAGAGATGAAAACAACTTCGTTATGGAAAAAGATTGTAGGAAGCATGTTAATCATTATAATTATTCTATTCATTGCGGGCACTTTTTATGTGCAACAAAATACCTATACAGCTACTAATTCTGCACAGAAACAAAGTGAACAAGCAATACACGCAAAAAAGTATGATCTTTATACAAGTACAGAATCGAGTAATATAGGAATTATCTTTTATCCAGGAGCTTTTGTTGCGCCTGAAAGTTACAGTAAATGGGCTTCACAAGTCGCTTTAGCTGGCTATAATGTATATGTCTTACATATCCCCTTAAATTTAGCTTTTCTTGGACAAGATGCCGCGCAGCCCATTATGGAAGAGCAAACTGAAGAAACGTTTATTTTGGCTGGACATTCTCTTGGAGGAGTAGTTGCAAGCCGTTTTACAGCAAAACATCCAGAAGAAGTAGCGGGGATGATCTTTTTAGCAAGTTACCCAGACAAAAAAGGTAATTTGAAACATACCGATTTGTCTGTTTTGTCAATTACTGCTTCGAAAGATGGGGTTTTAAATATAGAAAAATATCAAAAAGCAAAACGTTACATGCCACAGCAAACAGAATATATTGAAATCAAAGGTGGAAATCATGCAGGTTTCGGAGCCTATGGTGTACAAAAGGGAGATTCTAAGGCAAGGACTTCAAACAATACTCAGCAAACACAAATTAGTCATTCTATTATTGAATGGCTGGAAAAATTGGAAGAAAAATAGTTCACTAGTTTTATAAAATTAAAAAAAAGAGTGCTATATCAATTTCTTATAATACCAGAGGTCCATAGCGTTATGCTCACTGTTAATTAATGGTTGTTTTAAACGCTCAAATCCATATTTTTCATATAGATGCCATGCTTTTGTTAAACTTGTATGGGTTTCAAGGTAACAAGCTTTGTAGTATTTGCTTGCGAAATTTAAGGCAGTATCCATTAAATTTTTAGAAAGACCTCGACCCTGAAAACGATTGTCGACATAAAGTTTTTGTAGTTCACATATTTCTGGTAGATCTTCAAGTGGAGCAATACCGACACCACCAATGATTTTATTTTGTTGTTCAATAACCCAGTAATTCGCATTAGTTAGATGTTCATAATAGAAAGATAGTTGTTGTAACTGAGGATCATAATAAGCCGTTCCAGGTTTATCTAAACCAGCTGAAATTAAAGAAGATTTGATTAATTGAGCTAGCTGTTTATTATCAGTTTCTTGCAAAGTTCTGATCCCCATTGTGCTCTCCTCTCTTATTGAGTGTTTTTCTAGTATAATAGATAATGAACGACTTTTTGTCAATAAATACATAATTTTATGATAAAATGTTTATTATTGTTTGCATTTTTTGTTTGTTTTTATAAAATAAAATATAAATAGTAAAAAGTTAGGGGAGAGGTAATGTTAAAAGAAGAACGTTTAGATGCAATCGTTACTTTGGTAGATCAAAAAAGAATTATCAAAGTGAACGATATTGTAGATAAATTAGGTGTTTCGGATATGACCGTACGAAGAGATCTCACTGAATTAGAAAAAGCGGGACGATTGAAAAGGGTTCATGGTGGGGCACAAACACTTAATATTTATCGACCAGAAGAACTATCACATGTTGATAAACAAATTATTAATAAAAGTGAAAAACATGAAATTGCACAAAAGGCAGTGCAATTGATCCAAGAAGAGGAAACGATTTATTTAGGACCTGGTACAACCATTGAATTACTGGCTGAAATTATGGAGTTTAATAGCTTACGTGTGGTAACAAATTGTCTACCTGTTTTTCAAACATTAAGTGAAAAAAAGGGAAACATTAAAGTCTATTTACTTGGAGGTGAAATGCGCTCATTAACGAAGGCTTTTTTTGGTGAAATAACGAATAAGGCGTTACAAGATATGCATTTTCACCGGGCTTTTTTTAGTTCCAATGCAGTTAAAGGAAACCAGGTTATGACTGCAACAATTGAAGAAGGGCAGACACAAGCAATTGCTCTAGATAATTCTGTGAAGCGCTATCTATTACTTGATTCATCAAAAGTTGAAAAAGAAGATTTTTACACTTATTATAGTTTACATGATATTACCGCCGTAGTAATGAATCAAGATGACTATGATACTTATCAGAAGGTTGAAAAAGAAGTACCGGTTATTGTTTAAGGTTTTTGTTTAATAAGATAGTACAAAACACCTAGGTTTTTGAGAAAGTAAATCAAAAACCTAGGTGTTTTTATGTGAATGATTTAGTTATTAGCTTTTTCATTTGCATAGGCTGTATTCCGCTTGTTCATTTCTTGTCTGTACCATATGAAAATCAATAGATAAGCGATTAGCGCGAGAACAGCATAAATAACAAATTCAATTTGACCTTGCGAAGCATTACCTACAAGATAGCCTAAGAATTTTTCAATAGGACCTTCCATAGTAGTTTGGGAAATCAACTGATTGGCTGCAACGCCTTCGGGAAAGGCGCCAATGTTTTTTGCCATGTTAGTAACAAAAGGAGCAGCCAAGGTACCAGCCCATAGGAATAAAGGCAATTCAATGGTCCCTATAACAATCATCCGTATAATTCTACCTCGGGTAACCACTAGTAACGCCGGGGTAACTCCCATAGCGATAATCCCCCCTAAGGGTAAAAGAGCATTTCCTGGTAATATGACTGCTTCTAATAACATGATCGGAGCTAAAATGTTGGCAGCTGCCCAAATTTCAGCACGTCCTGCTAAAAAGGGCCAGTCAAGACCGATGTTTAAAGTACGACCTTTAAGGCGTTTAGAGGCAAAATCAGTTATCCCTTGGGAAAGTGGTTCGATAGAACCAATGAACCATTGACCGATAAGTGAGAATAATTCCAAACTTACAGCAGCAGTAAAGGACAGTTCAAAAATTTCAGTTGGGTTTTGTCCGGCAAGTAAACCCACAAAAATACCTAGGTAAATACCTATGGCAAATTTAGAGCCCCAAAAACCAACTTTATTGTTTAACTTGGCTGCATCAAAATCATATTTGTCTAACCAAGGGAAAACTTTATCAAAAATCTTATCGAATACCATAATAATGGGGTTCATCATGTAATTCATATGTGTTGTCGTCATTGGATTGTTGTCTGGCGCATCTAGCAAGTCGTTGAAGGTAGGTTTCATCAAATCAGAATTAATAATTTTTAAAATACCGATGAAAACGACAAGCACAGTGGCTATCAATAAATTAGCGCCGCACCAAATAGCAAATAAACCTACAAACGCTAGATGCCATACATCAAATATATCTACATCTAACGTATTTGTCTTTTTCCATATAAGCATAATAACATTTACGATAACTAAAACTAATAGAAAATAAAGTGTATAAGGAGAGCCCCAAGTAATCGTTGCTAAGGGTGCCCAGCCTACGTCTGTAATGTTCAAAGAAAGTCCAGTGCGTTCGACAAAGTCCGCCATAGCTTGTGAAAATGAATTGGTCAGCATATCAATGATTGCACCAATCCCAGTAATAGCAATCCCAAGTTTTAAACCACCTTCTAAGGCACGTGAAGGTTTTACTTTAAAAAGTAAAGCAATGAGTGTTAAAACAATGGTCATCATTGGCGCCGCACCTAAGTCGATCAACGGCTGAAAGATTTTATTAGCTATTTCTATAATAGCACTCATACTGTATCCTCCTAACTAATTACTTTTTACCAATCTTTTTAATTGTGCTTTCTAATTCTTGGTATACAGGTTCAGCCATTGCAGGAATACGGTAGAGAATGGGACCTGCATCAACTACAGGAATATCAATGTCAAATCCCAGGTCTGAATTAGCAATTTGTGTGAATATATCATAACGCTCTAATTTATCTTGGTTGATGTCTTTGATCATAGTAGTATCAACAGTTACTTGGTAACCGCGGTTTTTCATTTCATTTTCTATTGCGCTTTTGATTTGATGACTCGAATTTACTCCGGCACCACATGCAGCTAAAATTTTAATCATTTGTAATTACTCCTTTAAAATTATTTTTTAAAAAGTCAAATAGTTCTGCACGATCTTCTGTATGGAAAAATGTATTTAATTCATCTTTATCGCATGAATTAATAAAATCCATTATTGCAGCAAGTAGTCCAGTTTGTTCTGCTCCATTCTGGTTTAATATCATAAATAAAAATGAAACCTTTAATTTTTCTGTTGGATTGATCATATTATAGAAAATTACTGGATAGTTTAACTTTATTGGTACAATTGCGCTTGTTTTGACAAATTGACTTTCCGTATGAGGAATAGCAATATTAGGCAGTTTAGGATTGACAGGAGCCAAATCTATTCCAGTGGGATAAAATTTTTCTCGTTCATATAAATTGGTCAGAAATGCTTCTGTTACACAGTCTTGTCTTAACAAATCTTCATAAATTTCTGCAAATACACCTTCTTGACTTTTTTCGTTTGAAATATAGATGCGTTTTTTTGTAAATAATGTTTCGAATGCGATCATTAATGCCCTCCTTTCAATATTTAGTTTATAATTGTTTATATATAACCGCTTTCATTTTTATTATAAAACATTTTGTTCGCTTGTCAACAACAAATAAACATAAATAAAATTATTTTGTTTACAAATGTTTGTTTTTGTTTTAATATAAAATTGAATTAAGAAAAAACATTAAGGAGGAATTTTAATGAGAGTAGTTATTGGTTCGGATAAAACAGGAATGGAATTAAAAGAGTATATTAAGAATGAGTTGGCTGAAAATAGGTATGAAGTCATTGATAAAAGTGAACAACCTTCTGATGACTTTGTTGAATCTACCTTAGCGGTTGCACAAGATCTATTAAAAAATGAAGACAGTTTAGGAATTGTATTTGATGCTTATGGTGCAGGTAGTTTTATGACGGCAACCAAGGTTAAAGGCATTATAGCAGCCGAGGTTTCTGATGAACGTACGGCATTTATGACGCGTGAACATAATAACTGTCGTTTGATTACATTAGGTTCTGAAATTACTGGAAGAATTTTAGCTAAAAACATCGTCAAAGAGTTTCTAAATGCAAGTTATGACGGTGGTAGGCACCAAGTTCGTGTGGATATGTTGAATAAAATGGCTTAGTAACGACGTAAAGAAAGAAGGAGAAATAAAGATTATGAAAATTGCATTAGGAAATGACCATATTGTAACAGACACGAAAATTGCGGTTTCCGATTTTTTAAAATCAAAAGGTTATGAAGTATTAGATATGGGTGCTTATGATTTTACTCGGACTCATTATCCGATTTATGGCAAAAAAGTCGGTGAAGCCGTAGCAAACGGTGAAGCAGACTTAGGAGTATGTATCTGTGGTACGGGGGTAGGAATTAATGTTGCTGCAAATAAAGTTCCTGGCGTTCGTTCTGCTCTAGTTCGTGACATGAGTAGTGCTATTTACGCAAAAGAAGAGTTAAATGCCAACGTGATTGGTTTTGGCGGAAAAATTTCAGGAGAATTTTTGATCTGTGATATCATTGAAGCCTTTATTAAAGCAGAGTACAAAGAGACAGAAGAAAATAAACAATGGATTGCTAAAATCGATCATATAGAAAAGAATCATCCAGAACAAGCGGATGAGCACTTTTTTGACGAATTTATCGAAAAATGGAATCGTGGAGAATATCATGATTAAAAAGAACATTTCATTATATTCCACGAGGAACTTTGTTAAAAAATGGAGGTTAAAGAGGTGATTATCTCGATTACAATGAACCCGTCTGTTGATATTTCGTATCCGATTGAAAAATTTACGTTAAATACGGTAAATCGAGTTAAAAGTGTGGTAAAAACTGCAGGAGGGAAAGGGCTAAATGTTGCTCGAGTATTACATCAAACAAATGTAGAAGTTTTAGCTGGAGGTATGATTGGTGGATATTTGGGTAAATTTATTGAAGCAGAATTAGATAAAGAGAGCATCCAGCACCGTTTTTTTGCAATTAACGGCCAGTCAAGGAATTGTATTGCGATTTTGCATGAAAAAAAGCAAACGGAAATTTTGGAACAAGGTCCTGTGATTTCTGAAGATGAAGCAGAGCGTTTTTTAAAGCATTTTGAACAGCTAATAGAACAAGCAAGCATTCTGACTTTTTCAGGTAGTTTGCCTGCAGGATTACCCGATAATTATTATGCAAAAATGATTGCTTTATGCGACGAGAAAAATAAAGCTGTTGCACTCGACTGTTCAGGCAATGCTTTAAAGGAAGTGTTATCTAATAAAACTAAACCGTTATTGATTAAACCCAATAAGGAGGAGTTGGGTGCTTTAGTCGGAAGGTCCGTTGAAAATAATGTGGAAAGTTTAAAAGAAGTCTTATCACTTCCTTTATTTGATGGAATTGAATGGATTGTTGTTTCTATGGGAGTAGACGGAGCATTTGCTAAGCATAAAAACACCTTTTATCAAGTAACAATTCCTAAAATTGAAGTGATTAATCCGGTAGGCTCAGGCGATGCCACTATTGCTGGTTTAGCTCAAGCTTTGGATCGTCGACAAAGTGACGAGATGATATTAAAACATGGAAATACCTTAGGGATGCTAAATGCTCAGGAAAAGATCACTGGTCATGTAAATATGCAAAATTATCAAAATCTAATGAATCAAATTCAAGTGGAAAAAGTTTAATTGAGGGGTAAAGTGATGACAGAAAAGCAAGGATACATTCAGCAAATAAGTAATGATAATAATATTATTAATGCACTAGCGATCGATCAGCGAGGTGCATTGCAAAAAATGATTAATAAATATCAAGATAAACCAGCAAGTGCAAAACAAATTGAAACATTCAAAGAAATTGTTTCTGCAGAATTGACTCCTTATACTTCAGCTATTCTGTTAGATCCAGAATATGGAATACCAGCAACGAAGAAAAAAGATAATCAGGCAGGAGAATTATTAGCTTATGAGCAAACTGGCTATGACACGACTGTTCCGGGACGCTTACCTGATATTTTACCCAATTGGTCCGTCAAACGGATGAAAGAACAAGGAGCAGATGCTTGCAAGTTTTTACTTTATTATGATGTGGATGAATCTGATGAAATCAATCAACAAAAACAAGCTTTTGTCGAAAGAATTGGGTCAGAATGTAAAGCAGAAGAGCTTCCTTTCTTTTTGGAACTAGTCACTTATGATGCTTCAGGCGCTAATAATCGCACGAAAGAATTTGCATTGAAAAAACCTCGTAAAGTAAATGGTGCCATACAAGAGTTTTCGAAAAAGCGTTATAGAGTAGATGTTTTAAAAGTAGAAGTGCCAGTTAACATGGATTATGTTGAAGGATATACTATTAATGAAATCGCATATAAGAAAGAAGAGGCTGCTAATTATTTTAAAGAACAGGCGAGCTCTACTGACTTACCCTACATCTTCTTAAGTGCTGGAGTTACTGCAGAGTTGTTCCAAGAAACCTTACGTTTTGCTAAAAAGTCTGGTTCGACATTTAATGGTGTTTTGTGCGGACGCGCAACTTGGGCAAATGGTGTTGAAATATTTATCAAACAAGGTGAAGCTGCGACAAGAGAGTGGATGAGAACGCAAGGTAGAAAAAATGTTGAAGAGTTAAATACTGTGTTAGAAGAAAACGCTACACCTATAGAAATTTATGTAAACTAAACGGGAGTGACAAAACAAAGTTTATCCCTTTGGTAAGTTGGCTAAAATAATGGAAAATTTTGTAAAAGAGGAATTTACGGTTTAATATTAAACATCCGGGAACACTACGGTGATTTTCGGGTAAATGTTGATTAACAATTTTTCATAATTTATAGATGCAGCGTTGTATGGTGGAGATATTTAGTTAACAATTATCTTCCTAGTAAAACCTAGGTAATTTCCTAAGTAAGCCTAGACTTTTTTCTTAACAAAAAAGATAAGCTAGTATAGAAAATAATAAGGTTTTAATAATATGTTAAAAGTTTGTTGTTTAATAAAAGAGAAATGTATAATTTATTATAACCTTGCAAGTACCTAGGGAAGGTTATTTTTTGTAAAAAAGCAGACAGCGTAGTTTGTCTGCTTTTTAATG
>NZ_BCPY01000046.1 GCF_001544195.1 Tetragenococcus solitarius NBRC 100494 | reverse complement strand
GATCCAGTAGGCCCTTGTCGCAAATTCACGACAATTAGGGAATCTTATCAAATATAGTTCGGGTATTTTTATCTTGTCTTTACTTATGTCACAGACTCTTTATAGCATATCAAACAATGATAATTGGTTTTCGTCCGGTAAATCATTTAAAACGCCATTGTCTGACATATAGTCAATGAGTGTTTTTGAAACTTTTGCGCGATTGGCAAGATCTTCTTTTGATAAAAAAGGTCCATCTTCGCGTGCTCTTACAATTTGTTTTGCCACGTTTGTCCCTAAACTTGGGACAGCTCTAAATGGAGCAATCAACTTATTGTCTTCAATGACAAAATTTACCGCGTCCGATTTATATAAATCGATCATACCAAATTCATAACCGCGTTCTAGCATTTCATTGCATAGTTCAAGTACAGTCAGTTGATTCTTTTCTTTCGCTGAAGCATCCATGCCCTTATTTGTAATTTCTTTCATTCGCTCTTTTACAGCATCTTTGCCTTTACACATCGAAACTAAATCAAAATCATCGGCCCGAACTGAGAAATAAGCACAGTAATAAAGAATTGGGAAATAGACTTTGAAATAAGCAACGCGTAATGCCATCAAAACATAAGCTGCCGCATGGGCTTTAGGAAACATATATTTAATTTTTAAGCATGAATCAATATACCAATCTGGAACATCATATTTTTTCATTTCTGCTTGCCATTCATCAGGGATTCCTTTCCCTTTACGAACATGTTCCATAATTTGAAAGGCCATTCCAGCATCTAGACCTGCGTGCATCAAGTAAACCATAATATCATCCCGACAACCGATAACATGAGCCAAATCAGCTGTTCCTTGTCGTACCAATTCGTCAGCGTTTCCTAACCAAACATCCGTCCCATGAGATAGACCAGAGATTTGTAGTAATTCAGCAAAAGTTGTTGGATTCGTATCTTCTAACATCCCACGTACAAAACGTGTACCAAATTCTGGAATGCCAAGGGTTCCCGTTTTTGAATAAATTTGCTCAGGTGTAACACCTAATACTTCCGTTCCTTCAAAAATACGCATAACTTCAGGGTCATCTGTTGGAATCGTTTGTGGGTCAATACCAGATAAATCTTGTAACATACGAATCACCGTGGGATCATCATGTCCTAAAATATCAAGTTTTAATACATTATCATGAATGGAGTGAAAATCAAAGTGCGTCGTACGCCATTCCGCATTCAGGTCATCTGCCGGGTATTGAATTGGTGTAAAATCATATACATCCATATAGTCAGGAATAACAATGATTCCGCCAGGATGCTGTCCGGTAGTACGCTTAACTCCAGTGGCTCCTTTGGCTAAACGATCTACTTCGGCATTTCTGAAGTTTAAATTATAATCTCGTTCATAACCTTTTACAAAACCAAAAGCTGTTTTATCCGCAACAGTACCTATGGTTCCTGCCCGATAAACATAATCTTCGCCGAATAGTTCTTTCGTGTAATTATGGGCTTCAGGTTGATAGTCGCCAGAAAAATTCAAATCAATATCAGGAACTTTATCTCCATTAAAGCCTAGGAAGGTTTCAAATGGGATATCATGCCCATCTTTTTTCAAACGAGTCCCACATTTTGGACAGTCTTTTTCTGGCATATCAAACCCAGAACCATAAGAACCGTCTTCATAGAACTCTGAATACTGACATTCTGGACAATAATAATGGGGGGCTAAGGGATTTACCTCAGTAATTCCAGTCATTGTAGCAACTAAACTAGAGCCAACAGATCCCCTTGAACCTACCAGATAACCATCCTTGTTACTTTTAAGGACTAATTTTTGTGCAATTAAATAGATTACAGAAAATCCATTGCCGATAATTGATTTTAATTCTCTTTCTAAACGCTTCTCGACAATTTCTGGTAGCGGGTCGCCATATAATTCCTTTGCTTTAGAATAACTCAAATTCGTAATTTCTTCTTCAGAGCCAGGAATCTTAGGCGTATATAATTTATCTTTGACTGGAATCACAACATCGCAACTCTCGTTGATTTCATTTGGATTAGTAACGACGAGTTCTTTAGCTTTTTCGTTGCCTAAAAATTGAAACTCAGTAAGCATTTCATCTGTGGTACGGAAATGAACATCGGGTAAAGTATGACGGTTTAATGGATTAGCCCCTCCCATAGAATTAATCAAGATTTTACGATAAATTGCATCCTCTTCATTTAAATAATGGACATCTCCAGAAGCAATAACTGGTTTTTTTAATTCATCGCCAATTTTGACTAACTTGGCAATAATATCTTCCAGATCCTTTTCGCTTTTAATTAACTCTTGTTCAATTAAAGGCGCATAAACAGCTTTGGGCATGACTTCAATATAATCGTAAAATTTAGCCAACTCTTTGGCTTCTTCATAACCTTTTTGCATCATTGCAACGAAAACTTCATTCTTGTCGCAAGCTGTACCAATCAAGAGACCTTCACGTAATTTAACCAGCTCCGAACGAGGGATACGCGGTTGTTTATCATGAAAGTACTTGACATTTGACATAGAGACTAGTTTAAATAGATTCTTCAAACCTTTTTGTGTTTTAACCAAAATAGTCGCGTGAAATGGACGGGCTGCTTTGATTGAATTTGCACCACCTACATGTCGATTTAAGTCTTTATGTAGGTACATTTCATGTTTTTCCATTGCTTCTTTAACAAAAATCCAAGCCAAATGGCCCGTTGCTTCTGCGTCATATACAGCCCGGTGATGTTGTTCTAACGACACACCAAATTTTTTCGTTAATACTCCCAAACCAAAACGTTTAAATTCTGGGTATAAAAAACGTGCAAGCTCTAAAGTATCAATGACAGGATTGGTTGCTTCAGCAATATTGTTGCGTTTATAACTCATATTTAAAAAGCCCATATCAAAAGAAGCATTATGTGCTACTAAAATACACCCCTCAGAAAACTCTTGAAAGGCTTGTAGTACTTCTTCTTCGGATTTAGATCCTTTAACCATTTCATCTGTAATTCCTGTTAAGTTAACTGTCGTATTAGATAATGGGTGCCCAGGATCAATAAATTCTTCAAAAGAAGCTTCGACATTTCCTTTGTGCATTTTCACCGCTGCTAGTTCAATAATGGAATCATAAACTGCAGATAAGCCGGTAGTTTCCACGTCAAAGATAACATAAGTGGCATCCGACAAAGAGACATCTTGCGGGTTATAAGCGACTTCCACGCCATCATCTACCAGGTTGGCTTCCACGCCATAAATAATTTTTACTCCGTTTTTTTGACCAGCCTGATGAGCTTCAGGAAAAGCTTGTGTACCTCCATGGTCAGTAATAGCAACTGCCTTATGTCCCCATTTTCCAGCTTGTTCTACTAACTCAGTGATGCTATTTGTTGCATCCATCGTACTCATAGTTGAATGTAAATGAAGTTCGACCCGTTTTTCGTCTTCTTTAGCATAGTCTTTACGGCTTTCATGTTTAACTTCAACCAAGTCTTGTGCATTCATAACTAAATCACGCATAAAAGTATCTTCTTGAATGCTACCTCTTACTTTCATCCAGCTGCCTTTTTGGATAGCTTCAAAAATTTGTTCATCTTTTTCTCCATTTGAAAATTTCTTAGCAACAAATGAGGAAGTGTAATCCGTAATTTTCAAAATTAAAAGTTGTCTACCTGAACGAAGTTCGCGCACCTCTTTGTCAAAAACATAGCCTTGAATGGTCACCCGTCGCTCCTCTTCTAAGATATTATCCATAGGTGTGACAAGTTCATCTTGTGAGATATTTCTCCCTAAAGCAATCGGACCTTGTAACGGTTGACTTTCGACTTTTTTCTCTTTCTTTTGTTGCTTATGCGAGGCAATGGATTCTGCAGCTTGCTGCATAAAAGCCTCTTGTTGTTCCTTTTGAAAAGCTTCAAGTTGCTCTTTATTTTCTTCTGCTTGTTTTTGATCCAATTGGGGTTTGATATGAAATTTTGTAAAACCAAAAGACTGATATATTTTTTCAATCATAGGTAAATATTGTTGCTGCAAATTGGGAATCACAGCTTCATTTGAAATTGGCAAAATCACCTTGCGTTCTGCCATAAAAGGCTGTTGACTTTTTAACACTTGCTTAACAAATGGTGTATCACAATTTTGATTAGATAATGCTAAGGGCCAGTATTCCTGTAATAGCTGTTCATCAAACTGCCCGTCTTGTGTCTTGACTATCATTTTCACTGAGGCAATATTCTGAAAAGCCATTTCTAAATTCTGACGAAAACTTTGATAGATCATTGCAGGTAAAATTTGGGCAAATTCTAGAACAAACGTCCAGTTCTGTGACTGTTTGTGAACAACCACTTGTTTAATTTTTCCTTGTTTGATCAAAGGATTTTCTCGCATCGTTTCATCAAGTTGAATTTGATCTAAGAGAATTTCAAATGTTTCTTCTTCCTTTGACAAGCTTATACACTCCTTAATATTGCAATCTTTCTTTATCAGTATACGCGTTTTAGTAAGCGAATGATAGAGGGTAAAACGATAGCTTCTTTTTGCTAATTTATATAAAAATTTATGCTCTTAGTCTCAATTTCATAATAAAAAGCGATTAGAGCGTGGTAACAACCCCCAAAAATTAGATTTAAAATCTAGCTTTTGGAGGTCGCTTGCATAAAGGGATCTTTTATATTAGAAATTAGCACTGCTAAATAATTTTTTTCTATTATTTATTCACTTTCTGAATTTAACAAAATTGCCAATGTCGAAACCAGTTCTTCTTGTTTTACTTCAATCTTAGCTTGTGTTTGCTTAAATTTGATACTGACTGTTCCTTCACTGGCTTTATTGCCTACGGTTATACGAACCGGACAACCTATTAAGTCTGCATCAGCAAATTTTACGCCTCCTCTTTCTGGACGATCATCAACTAAAACCTGATAACCAGCTTCAATCATCATTTGTTCGATATTATTGGTTAATTCCGTTTGCTCTTGGTCATCCATATTTGTTTGAACAATATGTAAATCAAAAGGAGCAATTTCTGCTGGCCAGTTGATCCCTTCTTGATCGCTGTTTTGTTCCACAATTGTAGCTAATAAACGACTGATACCTAATTCATAATATCCCATTTGAACTGGAACATGTTGCCCATTTTCATCCAATACGGCTGTTTTTAACCGATCACTAAAATAGGTACCTATTTTTACCATCCGTCCTATCTCAACGCCTTTTTTAAGCACCAAAGTTCCTAAATTGTCAGGAGCTGGATCGCCTTCTTGAACTAACCGAATATCAGCGTAATAATCAACTGAAAAATCTTTATCTGGGTTTACATTTTTTAAATAAGTATTTTCCTGACTTGCACCTGTCAAAGCATTTGCAAGATCTTGCACTTGTAAATCAGCACATATTTTGCACCCATCAGGTACGTCAACCGGACCTAAAAATATTGATGACGAATGAAAATAATCTCTTGTTTGTTCTTCGGTTGCACCCTCTAATTGTTCAACCTGTAACTGTTTTTTAACCTTTAATTCGTTGACTTTCTGGTCAGCCCGCATCAAAATCAGAGCGGGCTGTCCATCTGCCAGATAAAATTGAGCTTTTATCGCTTTTTGTAAAGGAATCTCTAATACTTGCGCTGCTTTTTCAATGCTCTCTCCCCTATCAAAATAAACTTCTTGTGTTTCTTTATAAGGTTCATGAGATTTTTTTGAAATAAAGGCACTTGTTGCAGCTTGCAAATCAGCGGCGTAGTCACTATCAGTTGAAAAAGCACCAATCTTATCGCCAGATTCTGAAAGTGCCATATATTCAAAAGCAGCTGTTTGGTCATCAATTTGACTGTCTCCAAGAAGACTTTTTACTTTAACTCCAAATCGCTCGAAAATACGGCTAAACGCTTTTTGATAGGCACGATACATTTCATCTAAGCTATCTTCGGTAGCATGAAATGAATAAGCATCGCTTAAGATAAATTCGTGACTACGTAATAAACCAAAACGTGAACGCTTATCATTACGATACTTGGTCGCAATTTGGAAAATCGTTAAAGGCAAACGTTTATAAGTTGACACTTCATCGCCGATTAACTCACTGATTAACCCTTCATATGCAGAGCCTAAGACAAATTCTTTTCCTGTGCGGTTCTTTAAATTATAAGCTTTATCATCATAATCAGCCTCACTAACTTTTTCTAATAAAGATAAAGGTAACAATGATGGCATTTTAATTTCTACCGATCCAATTTTTTCAAATTCCTCTTCAATGATCGCATACATTTTTTTTAGCACACGCGTTGCTAAAGGCAAATAAGCATAAACACCGCCAGAAACCTGGCGGATAAAACCTGCTCTTAACAATAATTGTAAATTTTTAGCTTCTGCATCGTTTGGCATTTCTCGTAATGTCGGAATCAAAAGTTTTGATTGTTTCATAATACTCTCCTCTTTTAAAAAGCCGCTCATTTTTATTCATAGCCTATTTGTTTTCTTAAAGGTCTATTTTAAAAGAAAAAGCGCTGAATATCGTTCCAAGTGACCAGTACCATTAACAACATCAATAAACCAAATCCTACTAAAGTAATGATTCCTTCTTTTTCTTCACTAATAGGTTTTCCACGTACAGCTTCTACAATATTTAGTAACAATTTTCCTCCATCTAAGCCAGGGATTGGAAGTAAGTTTACAATTCCTAAATTGACAGAAATCATTGCCGTTAAAAGTAAAACCGTCATAGCACCTTGTTGGGCTGCCTGATTAGACATTTCAAAAATAGCAACAGGTCCCCCTAATTGGTCTAAACTAAAGTTAGTAATTAAAGACTTGAGGGCAACTAAAATTTGAACAAAGGTGTCCCAACTTTCTTTAACACCGCCTACAACTTTATCCCAAAAACCAGTTTCTAGCGATGCTTGAACACCGAGTTGACCTACCTCTTGATTTTGCGATTTGACACCTTCAGGAGTTACATCCACAGATAATACTTGGTCTTTACGTTTAACTTCTAGTGTGGTTTCTTTCTCCGGTTTTTGTTGAATTTCTTGTTGTAACTCAGGCCAGCTTGATACATTTTCTTGATCAATGCTTACAATTTCATCTCCAGATTTTAAACCAGCTGCCGCTGCCGCACCATTGGGATCTACTTCACCTAAAACTGTAGAATCTTCGTTAGGAACGCCACCTTGTAAAAATACAATCGCGATGAACAAAACAATCGTCAGTAAGAAATTGTTCATGGGTCCAGCAAAATTAGTCAGCATTCTCTGCCATAATTTCGCAGACTGAAATTGTACATCACGAGGAGCGATACGTAATTGAGTTCCATCTTCTTCAATGACTTCGGCATCATGTTTCACTGGGTAAGTACGAACCTTTTGTTCATCTCCGTTAATAAAACCGGTAATTTCAAGAGCGTCAGTCAAATCATATTTGGTTACTTCCAGAGGAATTGCATTGTCTAATTGTACTTTTTTACTGGTATTGATTTTAACAACTTCATCATTTTCATTTATTTGTAATGATACCGGCATGCCGGCCTTTAGTTCCTCTTCTTCTTCGTAGCCTGCCATGCGGACATAACCGCCCATCGGAATGGCTCGAATGGTATAAGTCGTACCATCTTTTGCTTGGTGGCTAAATAATTTTGGGCCCATTCCTATTGAAAATTCTCGGACCAAAATGCCCGATTTTTTAGCAAAATAAAAATGGCCAAACTCATGTATCACCACAACTACTGAGAAGACGATTAAAAATGTTATTAATGTCCTCATCTTATGTTTCCTCTCTTTCGTCAGAGTATATCAAAGATTACTCATTATTTTATCATATCTTAGGCAATTAACAATCAATGGGATTATTTGTAATAAGAATTTAAAAAAGCATTTCCGAACCCTTCGAAAATGCTCAGTGGTCTTCTTTTAACCTTAGAACAAACCAATCAAATGCATGATAGGAAACACAAATAACATACTATCGAAACGGTCTAAGATACCGCCGTGTCCGGGTAAAATACGACCAGAATCCTTCACTTGATAATGACGTTTGATCGCCGATTCGACTAAATCACCAAATTGACCAACTATGGATAAGATAATTGTCCAAAAAATCATCATAAAAGAGCCGTACTCAAAATAAAGGCTGCCTGGATAAATAATCAAAAAGATAATAGCAATAACAACTGCACTCCCAATACCGCCTAGTGCTCCTTCAATGGTTTTATTCGGCGAAATTTCTGGCCAAAGTCTACGTCTGCCATATTTTCTTCCTGCCATATAAGCTCCAATGTCTGTAGCCCATACAATAAGTAAGCCAAATAAAAGAACAAGTAAACCTGTTTGTCTTGCTTCTACAAAGTTTTGAAAACCGACACCTACATATAAGCTAGCTAATATAGGAAAGCCTGCTTCATCGATGGTATACATATTTTTTGATATTACCGTTACCCCTAATAAAAGCATGACTATAAAATAAAATAGGATTAATTTCTCTGCAGTTTCAGGTAAAAACGAAAACCAAGGAGTATTGGGTAATACCAACACAACGGCTCCAAGAACAGATAATACTCCTTCAAAACTCATAATAGCGAGACCTTTCATTTTGAAAAGCTCATAGACACCCACTATTGCCAATAAAACGCCTAATAATTGTACTGAAATACCTCCAAAATCAAAAAAGATAATGGGTAAAAAAAGTGCTAACGCAATAACCGCTGTAATGACTCGTTGCCTCATTTATTCTCCTCCTTGTTTTTCAATCCGCCAAAACGGCGATTTCGATGCTGAAAAATCGCAATTGAGTTTTCAAGAGATGTTTCATTATAATCTGGCCATAATTCTTTAGTAAATAGCAATTCACTATAAGCGATCTGCCATAATAAAAAGTTACTAATCCGCTCTTCTCCGCTGGTGCGGATTAGAACTTCAGGATCACGAACCTCTTTTGGCAAAAATCCAGTCATTAAATGATCAGCGATGATATCGTCATTGATTTGTTCTATTGCAATATTTTTTTCTGTGATATCTGTGACAATATTTTTCACTGCCGAAACCAACTCTGAACGGCTGCCATAATTTAACGCAAAATTCAAAATCATCCCTGTATTCTCACTCGTTTCTTCTATCGCGCGATTTACTGCATCTTGTGTATGCATAGGTAAAGCATTTTGTTCCCCCATTACGTTCACGCGGACGTTTTCTTTCATTAACTCTGGCACAAAAGTATCAAAAAAGTCAACCGGTAATTGCATCAAAAAATTGACCTCTTCTTCGGGTCTTTTCCAATTTTCGGTAGAAAAAGCATAAAGAGTAAGTACTTTAACGCCTAAATGAGAAGCATGGCGGGTAATTTTTTTTACTGTTTCCATACCTTCTTTATGACCAGCCACTCGCGGTAATCGACGATTCTGTGCCCAGCGTCCATTTCCATCCATGATGATAGCTATATGTTTAGGTACGGGCAGTTCTGCATCAAATTTATATTCTTGTTCTTCTTGAAAAGCTTTATTTTTTTCTGGGAAAAAACGTAACATTTGTTTTTGTCTCCTAACTTCATTCATCCTTTATATTCGGCTAAGATATAAAATTTTATCGTTTTTATTATATCAATAAACAAACCTATTGCCTATGATAATTGAAAATATGAATGAAAATATTAATAGAACAAAAGAATTTTTTAAAAATTGATTCTTAAGTTTCCCCTTATAGCCAGAAGAAAAAGATATTGTTTAGTCTCAGAGATTTTTGACAATAAAAAACAGAACTTTTTACAGTCCTGTTTTTAAGAATCATTTTACATTTCTAATAATTCATTTTCTTTATCCGAAGAAATCTGTTCGATTTTTTCTGTGTATTTATCGGTTAATTCTTGAATATCTTTTTCAGCAGTTCGTAAATCATCTTCGGTAATTTCGCTATTTTTTTCTTGTTTCTTATACTCATCCATTGCCTCACGACGAGCGTTACGTACGGCAATTTTTGCTGTTTCTGAATCTTTACCTACTTCTTTTGCTAACTCCTTACGACGTTCTTCTGTCAATTGTGGAATGACTAAACGAACGACTGAGCCATCATTTGTTGGTGTAATCCCGATATCTGAAGCCAAGATTGATTTTTCGATTTCTGGTAACATCGTTTTATCAAATGGTTTGATCATTAGTACCCTTGCTTCAGGGATAGTGATAGAAGCTAATTGGTTCAATGGTGTCGGTACCCCATAGTAGACAACACTCACGCGGTCTAATAAGCTCGCATTCGCACGACCCGCACGTATTTGTCCAAGATGACGTTGCAGATTATCTATGGCTTTTTCCATATTTTCTTTTGCTTGTTGCAAAACTTTGTCTGCCATGTGTTATTTCCCCTTTACAGTTGTTCCGATATTTTCGCCCATAACGGCACGTTCGATATTTCCGGATTTATTTAAGTTAAATACCACCAGTGGAATATCATTATCCATGCTCAAAGAACTTGCGGTTGAATCCATGACTTGTAGCCCTTTTGAGATAACTTCTAAATGAGTCAATCTTTCAAATTTTACCGCTTTTTCATCTTCTTTAGGATCAGCTGAATATACTCCGTCAACATTGTTTTTAGCCATTAGGATTACGTCTGCATCAATTTCAGCAGCACGCAAAGCAGCTGTAGTATCTGTTGAGAAATAAGGGTTTCCAGTCCCACCAGCAAAAATAACAACACGTCCTTTTTCCAGGTGACGTTCTGCCCGGCGCCGGATATAAGGCTCAGCGACCTGACGCATTTCAATAGAAGTCTGTACGCGTGTTGGAACCCCAACATTTTCAAGCGTATCTTGTAATGCTAAAGCATTCATGACAGTTGCTAGCATCCCCATATAGTCTGCTTGTGCACGTTCCATGCCTACTTCTGCGCCAATTTGTCCACGCCAAATGTTTCCTCCACCAACAACAATCGCTAATTCAACATTTAACTCATATACTTTTTTTAGTTCTTCAGCAATCTTTTGGATCGTTGGTGGGTTAATACCAAAACCATCTTCTCCAGCTAATGCTTCACCGCTTAATTTTAATACCACTCGTTGATATTTTGGTTTCATCCTTATGATTCCTCCATAAATCCTCTATATGTTATTGTAGCATATTCAGCATGATTGCGCAGTTGTAAAATGTTCTTTGACTACACTTTTTTGCTGAAATCAATCGCCTTTTATTTTCAGGTTAATGTTAACAACAGCTAACCTGACCATTATCTTTACAAATTACTTGTGTTGTTATGCGTTTTGTTTCTAGCAAAACTTAACAACAAAGATTCACAAAAAATAGGAGCGCATTTAAATGCGTTCCTATTTTTAAGCAAAGCAATAATTATTGTTTTGCTTGGTTCATTACTTCGTCTGCAAAATTTTCTTCACGTTTTTCGATTCCTTCACCAACTTCATAACGAACAAATGTGTTTACTGTAGCGTTTTTGCTTGAAACATATTTTGCAACAGTCATGTCAGGGTCTTTTACGTAAGGTTGATCAACTAAACAAATTTCTGCTTTATATTTATTTAAGCGTCCTGCAACCATTTTTTCTACAATGTTTGCTGGTTTGCCTTCATTTTCAGCTTGTTCAGTTAAAACAGCTTTTTCATGAGCTAATTCTTCTTGTGGGATTTGATCTTCGTTGATATAACGAGGATTGATAGCAGCTACGTGCATTGCGATATCTTTAGCTACTGAATCATCTGTTGTACCATCAAGAACAGTTAACACTGCAATGCTCCCCCCCATATGAAGGTAAGCACCAAAAGCTGCTTCATCATTTTTTTCAAGTACTTCAAAACGACGGAAGCTGATTTTTTCACCAATAACTTGGGTTGCTTCAATTAAAGTTGCTTCAATAGTATCGCCATCTGAAGTTTCTAAAGCCATTGCTTCTTCCATGTCTTTGGGTTTGTTTTTAGCGACAGTTTCAGCAATTTCTTTAACCAAATTTTGAAATTTGTCATTTTTAGAAACAAAGTCAGTTTCTGAATTTATTTCAACGATAGCTGCTGTGTTACCATCAATAGCAACCGATGCCAAACCTTCTGCTGCAATACGATCACTTTTTTTGGCTGCTTTAGCCATTCCTTTTTCACGCAAAAAATCAACAGCTTTGTCCATATCACCTTCAACTTCTACCAAAGCTTTTTTAGCGTCCATCATACCGACACCTGTTTTGTCACGTAATTCTTTTACTAATTTTGCTGAAATATTAGCCATTTAATTTTTCCTCCTGATTAAATTATACTTTTTTAAAAAAAGCTATTTCAAAGGAGAGTGCAGCTTTTTGCCCAGTCTTTGAAACAGCTCCGCTATTCAATCATTATTCAGCTGATTGATTATTGCCTTCAACTACATCTACCATTTCTTCAAGGGAAGGTGTATCTGCTACAGCCGTATTTTCGTCTTCTTCAAAGTCTTCTTCGACCACTTCGTCTTCGCCTTGATTCCCTTCGATTAATGCATCAGCCATTTTTTGAGTGATCAATTTAACAGCACGGATGGCATCGTCATTTGAAGGAATGACAACATCAATTTCATCTGGATCACAATTTGTATCAACCATCGCCACAACTGGAATATTTAGTTTGTGTGCTTCTTGGATAGCAATGCGTTCTTTTCTTGGATCTACGATGTAGATAACATCAGGAATTCTAGGCATATCTGCGATACCGCCCAAGAATTTTTCTAAACGATCGCGTTCTTTATTTAAACCTACGACTTCTTTTTTAGGAAGGACTTCAAAAGTGCCATCTTCTTCCATACGATTAATATCTTTTAGACGTCCAATTCGTTTTTGAATGGTTTCCCAGTTCGTCAATGTACCACCTAACCAGCGATGGTTTACGTAGTATTGACCTGCACGGATTGCTTCTTCTTTAATTGAATCTTGTGCCTGTTTTTTAGTACCTACAAATAAAGCAACGCCGCCTTCTTCAGCAACTTCTCTCATGTATTCATAGGCCGCATCTACCAATTTAACTGTTTTTTGCAAGTCAATAATGTAAATGCCATTTCTTTCTGTGAAGATATACTTCTTCATCTTTGGATTCCAACGACGTGTTTGGTGACCAAAATGCACGCCCGCTTCTAGCAATTGTTTCATACTAATTACTGCCATTTTATTGCCTCCATGTGGTTTTATTTTCCTCTCCTATCGATCCTCTCGTTGAAGAACTGACAATGTCAGCACCACTTCGCTGATTACGATAAGATGTGGATTTGTGTCTTTTTAGACACCTTGAGTAGTATACAATATTTTTGCTATATTTTCAACTATTTTATTTTTAACGAAACTCTTTTTTATAACCTGTGGAAAAATCAAAAACTTAAGCTCGGACAAGCATTAAGACTCAAATCTGCGCAGCGATTTTTCGCAAATTCTACATGACCAGCTGCAGCGATCATTGCCGCATTATCCCCACATAAACGCAAAGGAGGAATAATCAACTGAGTCTCTGGCAATTGCTCGCTAACTTTTTGTTTCATTGTTTCACGAAGACCGTGATTTGCTGCTACGCCGCCTGCAACAATCAGCTGTTTAACAGGATAAGATTTGGCAGCACGGATTGTTTTTGTTACTAAAACTTCTACGACACTCGCTTGGAAACTAGCCGCTAAATCTTCTTGTGATAAAACTTCTTGTCGTTGCTGTGCATTATGCGTCAGATTAATAAAAGCGCTTTTTAAGCCGCTAAAGCTAAAATCAAAATTATCTTCATTAAGCATTGCTCGTGGAAAGTGGTAACGGTCTTTTCCTAAAGGAGCTAATCGATCAATTTCTTTTCCACTAGGATAACTTAATCCCATAACTCTTCCAACCTTGTCATAAGCCTCGCCTGCTGCGTCGTCGCGGGTTTGACCAATTACCTCATACGAAGCATCTTCTTTCATATAAACCAGTTCTGTATGGCCTCCACTAACAACTAAGGCCAATAAAGGAAAACGTAATTTTTCTGCAAAACAAGCAGCATAGATATGTCCGGCCATATGATTAACAGGAACTAGCGGCAAATCGTTTGCCCACGCAAAGGCTTTGGCTGCCTGCACACCGATTAATAACGCACCCACTAAACCTGGTCCGTAAGTCACAGCCACCGCAGTTAAATCTTTTTTATCGACTTGCGCTTCTTGTAAAGCTTCATGAATACAAGACGTAATTTGTTCGACATGGTGACGACTAGCAACTTCTGGAACCACCCCACCAAAACGCTTATGGCTTTTAACTTGTGAAGCTACAATGTTACTTAAAATTTGGTTACCATCTTTAACAACTGCAACGCTTGTTTCATCACAGCTACTTTCAATTCCTAATATCAATTCGCTCATTCTTTTCTTCTGGCCTCACTTTTTTTGTCATTACTAACGCATCTTCTAAAGGTTTTGAATAATAATTGGGTCTGCGAAAAATTACTTCAAATCCATTTTTCAAGTAAAGTTGTTGTGCCGCTTGATTAGAAATACGTACTTCTAAGATGATCCGCTCTGCCTGCTCTGCCAAAGCAACTTGGTTTAAGTAATTTAACAGCAAAAGCCCATATCCCTTTTTTTGCGCCTTTTTTGCAATCGCAAGATTAAAAATTTCCATTTCATCTAAAAACTGATGATAGCAAAGATAAGCAATAATTTCTGTCTCTTCGAGAATTAAATAACCGCTTTGTTCGTTGCATATATCTGCTTTAAATTGTTTCTTGGTCCAAGGAGAACCAAAAGTATAACTTTTATTAGATAAAACAAATAACTGCTCAGCTAATTTTTCAGCATTAAAAAAACATTCATTGACTAAACGCATTATTCAACCCTCTTTATCATATAAAGTGCGTCTTCATTACCCGTGGTATAATACTTTTCTAAACGTTTGGTAGTTTCATAACCTAACTTGCGATACAGTCTCTTGGCATCAATATTACTTATTCGTACTTCTAAAGAAATTGTCTGACAATGCTGCCTATAAGCAAAAGCCTCTACCTCATCTAACAAAAACGATCCAATGCCAACCTTTTGAAAATCTGGATGGACCGCTACATGAGTAACATGTAAATCATTTAAAGAAGCTCGGCTGCCAATAAAACCAACAATTTTTTCCTGATATAAAACACAAAGATATAAATGAGCGTAACGAGAATACAGTTCCGACAAAAAAGCACTACGAGTCCATGGAATTTCTCCAGCGTAAACCGCTCGTTCCAATTGGAGTAGCTCCTTAATATCGTCTGATGTCATTTCACGTATGAAAAATTGTTTACCTGCCATTTCTTGAACATGTTGGATATAGCGTTCTTTATGATGAAAATTTGAAAAAGCAGCTCTAAATCTTTTCAACATAATCTTCTTCCTCATTTTGGTGATTTTCAAGCCATTTTTCTTCCGCTTCTACACGTTTTAAATAATTGGGCAAAAATCGATCAATATCTACAACCGGTTCTTCTTTTTGAGCTAACTGACTGATGACAATCGCATTTGGATAATTCCATTGTTCAATTGAGTTAATTTTTGCAAAGGGAAGCGATTTAGCGATAATGTCCTGAAATTTTTTTACATCTGCGCCTACAAAATAGCATGGTTGATCTTTTAAAAGAGCTAACAATTTATCCAATGAAAGGTGCTGATCTGCCAAAACATTCACTAATTCATTGTCTTGCCACTGATAAGCACCCGCATAAACATTTTTTCTTCGAGCATCAAAAAGAGGAACAATCCAGCCTGGTTCTTTCATACAATTGGCTGCAATTGTTTTTAAACTTGAAACTCCTACTAACTCGATTGACAAAGTACTTGCTAATGTTTTTGCAGTCGTTACACCTATGCGTAAACCGGTATAAGAACCTGGCCCTTGAGCAACTGCAATCCGCTCTAAATCTGCAGGAGTTAGACTAACACTTTTCATTAAATAGTCTATAGCTGGCATCAAGGTTTTACTATGTGTTTTATTTACCATTGTTTGTATTTGACCCAGAATCGTCTGATCTTCCATAACAGCGATCGCCATTGTCTGATTAGACGTATCCATTGCTAGTACTTTCATTTATTTACTCCCTTCTTTTAAAATTCCTATTTATTTTATCACGAATTCTGTTCAGAGACTAGAAACTAAATCATTACTTCTTTAATCGATTTTTTTTACTATTTTACAAGGTGTTCCAAAGGCTAGCACATTTTCTGGTATATTTTTCGTAACTACACTACCTGCTCCAATAACAGAATTCTGCCCTATATGAACACCTGGAAGTATGATAACTCCCGCTCCAATCCAAACATTCTCTTCTATAATAACGGGTAAATTATATTGAGCTTTTTGCTTCCTTAATTGAGGTTCAAGTGGATGTGTTCCTGTAGCAATCGTCACATTAGGTCCTACCATCGTATGATCATGAATTTCTATTCTTGTATCGTCTACTAAGGTAAGATTAAAGTTTATATAAACATTATTTCCTATATAAGTATTTTTACCCCAATTTGCATGTAAAGGCTGTTCAATATAAACATTTTTCCCTATTTCACCTAAAAGATTTTCTAAATAGATTCTTTTCTTTTGTAACTCTTTTGGATTTGTATTATTGAAAGTATAAAGCAAGGCACTGTAATTTAAACTTTCTTCTTCAATTTCTGAATTCTCATAATAAATTTCTCCAGAATTCATTTTTCTTTTTATTTCATTTGTCTCCATTGCTACACCTCTTAAAAGTAATTTCTACACGTTT
>NZ_BCPY01000045.1 GCF_001544195.1 Tetragenococcus solitarius NBRC 100494 | reverse complement strand
GTGGCTGCGCTTTCTGCGGTTTTCTTGCTATTTTTAACGGCTTGTCAATCACAAGATGCTGCAGAAGATGAATCGTCGGCGACTAGTTCTTCAGAACAAAATGCTGAAGTGCTTAAATTTGGGATCACTGGGGGCTATCCGCCAAGTAATTACCATGATGAAGACACTGAAGAACTCGTTGGCTATGAAGTAGATATGGCCAAAGAACTTGTCAAAGATTTAGATGGGAATGTGAAAGCAGAGTTTGTAGAAATGTCTTTTGATTCGATTTTAGAAAGTCTGGACACCGATCGTATTGATGTGGCGATGCATAGTTTAAGTAAGACACCAGAACGTGCCGAAAAGTATGATTTTACAGTCCCTTATTTTGATAAAGTCTGGGGTGTCATTGTAGCAGAAGACAGTGATATTGAAACGCTTGATGACTTAGATGGAAAACGCGCAGCTCAAAGTGTTTCGACTTCTACAGGACAAGAAGCTGAAAAATTAGGAGCTGAACTTGTTCCCATCGATACGGTGGATGAGGCAGTTAAACTGATTATGGATGATCGTGCTGATTTTTATTTAGGAAGTGACGTGGGTCAACAAGATTATCTGGACAAACAACCAGAACCACTACCTGTTCGCGTGTTAGATGAGACCGTGCAAGATGTGCCTGCTTCCTTAGTCGTGCCCAAAGGATCTGATAAATTAAGAGAAGAATTGAATGAATCAATTATTGAAAATACAGAAGATGGCACGCTAGCTAAAATTTATGATAAGTATTTAGGTATGGATAAATCAATCAAAGATTTTGATGAATACCTAGATGAAGACGAATAAGCATAATACAAGCGGGATTGAGTCTAATCTCGCTTGTTTATTTAAGGGGAGTAAGAAAATGTATTTACTTGATCAAAAACGTAAGGACCAGGAAGTTCGCGATGCTAGATATAATTACGCCATTGCCAGTTACATAGCTAATGAATTAGAATTAGATGAACCGATTATGCGTTTTTATATTAATCAGCCTGCAGTCATTATCGGCAAACACCAAAACGCTTTTGCAGAAGTGGATTTAAATTACTTAGAAAAGCAGCATATCCAATTGGTACGCCGTTCTTCTGGAGGCGGTTCGGTTTATCATGATCAAGGAACCTTAATTTATGGTTTTGTTGGTAAAGATGATCATAGTTCCTATCAAGACTTTTCCCGCTTTACTCAACCAATTATTCAAGCTTTGCAACGCTTAGGGGTCAAAAATGCTAAATTTAGCGGAAGAAACGACTTATTAATTAATGATAAAAAGTTTTCTGGAACTTCCATGTTAGTTAGCGGCGGGAAAGTTGTTGTCGGCGGGACGTTGTTACTTGATGCAGATTATGAAACTTTAGCTAATGTTTTGACACCAAGTAAAAAGAAATTGGCAGCTAAGGGAATAAAGTCCGTTGAAAGCCGAGTGACTGCTTTAAGACCTTATTTAGCTAAGGAGCATCAAGAGATTACTATTGAAGCATTTCGAGAGTTGTTAATTAAAGAGCTATTTGCTGTGGATCGTTTGGAAGAGATTAAAATCTATACCTTTAGTGATAAGCAGTGGCAGCGCATAGATGAGATTGTAGAAGAAAAATTTGGAAATTGGGACTGGAATTTTGGCCGCTCACGCCAGCTAAATTACCAGCGTGACCATCGTTTTTCATTTGGAACAGTCGAGTTTCAACTGGCGATTGACCGAGGTAAAATTTGTGAGTGTCAAATTTTTGGCGATTTTTTTGCTTCTGGTAATCTTGAAGAGATTGAAACGGCTTTATTGGGCGTTTCGTTGAAAAAAGACGATTTACTGACAGTCTTTCGTTCTTTTGATTTGACTCGTTATTTTGGAGAGGTTACAGCAGAGGAGCTAGTTGAAGTGATCTTAAGCGAAATGTAAGAAGAGGTGATTGATATGGGTTCAGGTGCATTAGGGTTGCAAACAATGCAAAATGAGTTTTCTACGGCAAATATGCGGGCAGTATGGAATGATGAACACCGTTTAAGAAATATTTGTTTGGTTGAACGAACGGTAGCCCAAGTTCAGGCAGAACTGGGGATCATTCCTCAAAAAGCAGCAGAAGAAATCCAACAACTATGTCGCTACGAAACGATCCAAATGCGTAAGCTCTACCTGGCAGCCGCAAAATCAGGTCATTTTTTGGCAGGTTTTGTAAAATATATGCAAGACCAATTGAGCGAATCTGCTGGAGAATTTATCCATTACGGTATGGCTTCCCAAGATATTTTGGATACGGCGATGATTTTACAATTGCGCCAAGCACATCAAATTGTTGATTCATCTTTACAAAAGATTGCTAAAGAGCTGATTAAGATTGCTGAAAAGTACCAAGAAACAGTGGCTGTGGGCCGAGGACATGGCGGTCACTCGCCTTCAACGACGATCGGCTTTCGTGCAGCGGTAATGCTAAATGAGCTGGAACGTTATTTAACGCGACTTCATGAGCTGGAGCCTTTTGTTTTTACGGGCGTCATCGGTGGTGTTGTAGGCACACATGCTGCTTTAGGTGAATGGGGAATGACTGTAGAAAAGAAAGTACTGGAGCGTTTAAATCTTTCAGTACCGGAAATATACTGGCATACACAACGGGACCGTTTCGTAGAGTATGGACATATCTTAACGATGATTAGCGGAGCATTGCAAAAACTTGGACAGGACTTATTTGATTTAAGCCGCACGGAAATTCAAGAATTTGAAGAACCTTACGCTGCTGGTAGACAAGCTTCTACAGCATTACCTACAAAACATAACCCTTATATGTGTGAAGCGGTCATTAACCTTGGCAACTTGGTTCAAAATCAAATGAGCTTACTGTATGAAGCTATGCGTGTAATGCATGAAAAGGATACGATTGGCTGGCGCAATATTTGGGTTGCTTTACCTGAAATTTGTATGTATCTTTCTGCACAGTTAAATTATAGTTATACCCTTTTACATAAGGGAAGTTTTAAAACAGACAATATTGAACGTAATTTATATTTAGATGGAGGTTCAAAGATGTCCGAGCGTCTGATGATGGACCTTGCACAACAGATAGGCAAACAAAGTGCCCATCAATTATTATATCAAATCGCCAACGATGCACGGCAAGAAAAGGTTTCGTTTAAGGAAGCACTCCAAAAGAATGAAACGATAGGCCATTACTATTCTTCCGATGAACTGACCGCACTGCTGGACCCGCACACTTATATCGGTATAGCCGTTGAACAAAGCAAAAAAGTGGTCGCCTTATTTAAAAAACGTCATCCAGAAGTTATGAAATAAATAAAAAAGAGGGATATTTATGAGAAAAGAAAGTCAACAATTGTGGCTTGAAAAAAATGACGAAACAGTGACGATTGGCCTAACGCCAGAATTACAAGAAGAGCTGGGAGAAATTAATTTTGCTGATATCGCTGAGTTAGGTACTATCGAGCAAGAAGGTGTCTTAGCTGAAGTTGAAGCATCTAAAACCGTCGTAGAAATTACAGCGCCTTTAAGTGGAGATATTGTTGAACGAAACGATAAAGCAGATGAGGATCCAAGTATTTTGAATACACAAGATGAACAAAAAAATTGGCTTGTGGTGCTGAAAAACGTATCTGAAAACCAGTGGCAACAGTTAACTGAATAAGGAGGGCAAACAAACGTGCAAAGACAGTTAGAGATTATTGATGCGTCTTTTTTTAGTATCCTAGAAGCGGGTGTACGCGTGACAATCCCCCTAGCTGTTGGATCTTTTTTGCTAGGAATTTTACTGGCAATTTTAGTTGCGACAGCTCGCCTTTCGCCCAATCGTTTGTTGCAAAAAATCGCTGCTTTTTACGTTTGGGTGATTCGTGGTACGCCTTTATTAGTGCAGCTATATATTATTTTCTTTGGTTTACCTAGTTTGGGGATTACCTTAAATCCTTGGCCGGCAGGTATTATTGCTTTTGCAGTGAATTTCGGGGCTTATGCTTCTGAAGCGATTCGCGGCGCATTGACGTCAGTTCCCAAAGGACAAATCGAAGCGGCAGAATCTTTAGGAATGAGTCGTTTTCAGGTTTTTTCGCGGGCGGTATTTCCTCAGGCGGTCCGAGTGGCTATTCCTGCTTTAATGGGAAATTTTATTTCTTTAGTCAAACAAACTTCCCTTGCTTCCACGGTAACGATTATGGATTTGATGTTAACAGCGGATCGCTATGTGAGTCGCTATTATGAAACGATGTTAATTTATCTTGAAGTTGCAGTCATTTATTTATTATTTACCTCCGTTTTAACGTGGTTACAGGGTAAAGTAGAAAAACGATTTTCAACTTATGTATAAAAGGAGGACAAAATGACATTAGCATTAAAACAACTATCAAAAACATTTGAAGGGTCAAAGGCTTTACAAAACGTTTCATTGCAGATGAAAGATGGTCAGACAACCGTTATTTTGGGGCCCTCTGGTTCGGGGAAATCCACCTTATTGCGTTGTATTAACTTACTGGAACTGCCAGAAAAAGGGAAGTTGCAGCTAGGCGATTTGCAGATTGATTTTGAGCAAAAAATAACAAATAAAGTCAAGCAAAAGTTACGGCGTAATACGGCGATGGTTTTCCAAGAGTTTAATCTTTTTTCTCATCTGACAGCGGTAGAAAATGTCATGGAAGGACCCGTCACTGTACTAAGACAAGACAAGGACCAAGCTGCACAACACGCAAAAGAACTGCTTGAGCAAGTGGGTCTTTCTGATAAATACGATAGTTATCCTTCGCGGCTTTCTGGAGGACAGCAGCAGCGTGTTGCGATTGCACGAGCTTTAGCCATGGAGCCTCAATATCTATTGTTTGACGAACCGACTTCTGCTTTAGATCCAGAATTAGAAATAGAAGTTTTACGTGTCTTACAAGAATTAGCACACGAGCGTCTTTCGATGGTTCTAGTGACTCATAATATCGATTTTGCCCGTTTAGTCGCAGACCGCATTGTGTTTTTAGAAGAAGGAAAAATCGATTTTGATGGCTCGGCAACAGCATTTTTTGCTAGCGAGGATCCGCGTATCCGTCGATTTATTCATTCATTGAAGCTTGAAGTGTGAAAGGACAGTTTTAATGACATTATTACAAGAAGAAATTCAACAAAGCTTTCAAGAATATCAACAAATTTCTTTAACAAAAGCACGAGAAGCTTTTTATCGTCAATCTTTTTTACACGATGGAGAGTTCTACTGGCCAGAAGAAAGTTATCCATTAGAAAAAAAGCGGTATGCACTGATCTGGCTACCGGCTTGTCCACGTGCACAGCGCGTGGCGGCCACAATTCATTTATTAGGACTAACTGATTGGATAGAAACAATAGAATTAGCCCCTCATAAAGATCAGTCTTGGCATTTTTCAGCTACCATGGATGGTGTCTACTATTTATATGAATTATTTGAGCAAAAAGCTGAAGGCATTCAACCTTGTTTATATGATAAAAAACGGCATGAAGTCATTACTAATGACCAATATAATCTTAGTAAAATATTGGTACGATTTTCGAATCAATTAGAGAAAACTCCAAGTTGGAAGCTTTATCCGGTAGACAAACAGTCGCAAATAGATGCAATGAGCGGTTTTATTTTTCAACATGTTAATGTTCAAATTTATCGTGCAGGACATGCTGCAAATGTCGAAGATAAAAGGAAAGAAGATAAAAAACTAGCGCAGACTTTTCAAATTTTAGACCGACATTTGGGACAATATCCCTTTCTTTTTGGTGATACATTGACTGACGCTGATTTACGTTTATTCCCTAGCTTGTTACGTTGTCCGATTTATGCAAAGCAGTTTGCTTTAGACAGCTGCCAACTTGCTGGATACGAAAACCTGAGAGGTTACGTGCACAAATTTTATCAAATACCAGCCATTCGAGAAACCACAAAGTTAGAACAAATTGTAGAAACCCACTATCGCTCACCTCATAATCTTAAAACGTTTGGTTCAAAGTATCAGAAAGAAACTATAACCTCGACTTTTGGAGAGCTGGAAATCATTTAAAAATTTTCTACTTTATTATTTATACAATAAAGTCCAATGAGCATATTGGGCTTTTTTATTTATTCTTAAAATAAGAGGAAGTAAGGAAAGTTATTTTTTAAACATATTGGTCTACTTTTTATGAATTGTATTATCGAAATATGCAATATAATATAGTGACAATAAAGCATTTTACCCATATAATATATATTGTAATGACAATGAGACTAAGTATACATTTTAGAAAAAATCGTTATTGTATACTAATAAAATTTGTTAACGCATTTTTGAAAGCGCTTTTTACTAACGGCTTGTAAATCTTTGACATCTGTTTTTTAAGGCAAATCAGAATTATAACTTAGAATGTAAAAATTAATTAGCTGATGAGGTATTTCATTAAGGTAATTATTTGTTTTCAAAGTAAAAGAGTTTATATCTAAACAATATCAAAGCTGTATTAGGATTTAAAAGTAGAAAGGAGCGCCAAAGATGTCAATCACTTTAGCAAGAGTAGACGATCGGATTATTCATGGTCAGACAACAACCAGATGGAGTAGAGTCGTGCCGGTTCAAGGGATTTTAGTTGTAAGCGATGATGTAGTAAAAGATGAGCTCAGGAAAAAAGTTTTAAAGTCTGCTGCTGGAAATTTAAAGCTCGGAATTTATGATGTTAAACAAGGTGTAGAAGGCGTTTCAAAAGGCCAAGTATCAAATAAAAACTTTTTTTTGATCAGCAATTCACCTCAATATTTTGCTAAGTTAGTAGAATTAGGTGCTGACTTTGGCCCAACGTTAAATGTAGGACCGATGGGAAGTCGTGAAGGAGCAAAGGTATTAGGAAGAGCTGTGGCCATTAATGATGAAGATTACAAAGCTTTTGAATATATGAACAATCAAGGGATTAACATCGAATTTCAATTATTACCAGATGACGAACCAAGAACTTGGAAAACTATGAAAGCAAAATATGATGCTAGCTAATTACAAAAAGGAGCGATGACATTGGATATACAATTATTATTTCCTGCCCTTCTTACTGGAATTTTTTGTTATCTTGGCGCTGTTGAAACAGCTTGGTTATTTGGAGTCAGCGGAGGTTTTTATATTGTTGGTCGTCCACTAGTTGCAGGACTTTTAGTTGGACTTGCTTTTGGAGACGTTCAAGCGGGAGTATTATGCGGTTTAGCTGTTCAAGCTGTTTTTATTGCTAATTTATCTACTGGAGGAGCGACAAATAGCGAAATTACCTATGCTGCTTATGGGGGTATCGGCTTAGCGCTAGCTACAACTAAGGATCCGGCTGTAGCCGTAACCCTAGCTATTCTAATTGGTCAAACTTTCGGACTTATTTTCTACAATACAAGGATGGCGTTTTACTCGTTTTGGAATAGACGTGCTCAAACTGCCGCAGAAAATAGCGATGACAAGGGAATTGTCATGAACCATGTAATATTGCCGCAAATAACAACTTTTTTAGTACGAGCGATTCCAGTCTCTTTAGCTATATATTTTGGTAAGGGTTTAGTTGATTGGCTACTTTCTAGTGTGCCACAAGTGATTACGGATATTATTTCTGTACTTGGCGGTGTTTTACCTGCGCTTGGGATTGCCATGCTGATGAATATTGTGATCAAAGAAAAAATTCAATTGATTTTCTTTTTTGTCGGATTTGTATTAATAGCATTTGCTGATTTAAATATGATTGCGGTTGTATTTTTAGCAGCGTTAGTCGCTTATATTGTTTATCTAGCAGCTGGAAAGAAGACAGCAGGTCCCGATAATACGGCTGCTTCATCAGCTTCTGATAGTAATATATATGAAGACGAGGATCTATTTTAGTTAAAGGAGAGAAAATCTGATGGAAAATAATGAAAATAGGCTAACAAAAAAAGAATTACGTCAAATTTGGGCTCGCTTTGGCTTTACTCATCTTTCTTCGATGAGTTATGAAAAGCTGCAAGCACACGCTTGGGCGTATTCTTATTTACCTTTTGCCAAAAAATATTATCATGACAGACCAGATAAAAAGAAAGAATTGTTAGTTAGACATTCAATGTTTTTTAATACAGAACCACAAGTTGGACAACTAATCACCGGTATTATCACTTCTTTGGAAGAAGAAATTGCAATCGGTGGGGATGTACCTGAAGAAATGCCGATTAATATTAAGACAACATTAATGGGACCTGTTGCTGGTATTGGAGATTCAATTATTCAAGGAATTATCATACCTGTTTTATTGTCAATTGCTATGGGGCTTGCAGCTGGAGGAAATGCATTAGGTCCACTTTTTTATATTGTAACTTTCGGTATTGTCAGTCTTTCAATTTCTTATTTAACATTTATGAATGGATATAAGCTTGGTGTAAATGCTATCGACGTTATTATTGGGGAAGATGCAAGAAGGATTACAGACGCATTTAATACGCTGGGTATCATAGTTGTAGGTGCTTTAGCAGCTTCAAATATTGAATTAACAACAGGACTGAAAATTCCTATGGGACAAGAGACACAAGACTTACAAGAAGTGCTGGACGGTTTTTTTCCAAAAATTCTACCGTTAATGATGGTTTTGCTAGCTTGGTATTTAATCTCATTTAAAAAAGTAACTGCCACCAAAGTTATCTTAATTTTAACAACGATTAGTGCAGTTGGCGTCGTCATTGGATTATTCTAGCATAAAATAAAAAGTTCTCTGAGGTGACACGCTTCAAAGAACTTTTTAACTATAAAAATAGCTAACTGGTAGAAAATGTAGAGATTATGTGAGGTTTACGTAGTAGCGGTATTGATTACCGATGTAAAAGCATTCGCTATATTCTCTGAAAGAACCTTCTAAATGCTTTGTCATACGTACTCTTTTTAAAACAGGCTCATAATGCCCAATGTTTAAAACATCTTCAATTTCTTTTGTTGGTAAAATAGATTCAATGTATTCTGTTTCCTGGTTTACTATGACTCCGTATTTTGCTAACAAAGCATATAGTGAACCATAATAAGCTTCGTTGTCCATAGGATATCTTTGGTCATAGGTAAAACAGGTGACAAAATAAGCGAAAGCATTATCAGAAGTTCCTCGGATACGTGTTAATTTCAAAACAGGGTCTCCTATATTGAGGTTTAAGTAACGCGCAATTTTTTTATTGGCTTGAATAATGGAAATTTCGGCTTTGAGTGTTGAGGCATCCTTACCTAATTCTTTCATTTCTGTTGTAAAGCTTTTTACAAAGGTAAAATGCTCGTCGTTTTTTTCTTCCCATTCAGCAACGAAAGTTCCTTTTGCTCGTTTTCGATAAACTAATTTGTCTTTCACTAGCTCTTCGATACTTTTACGAATCGTAATTCTACTTACATGATATGTATCACATAGTTCTAATTCTGGTGGGATTTTTGTACCTGGTTTCCATTTTTCAGAGATAATATTCATCCGCAGTTCTTCGGCAATCTGAATATATAAGGGGATAGTGGAATCATAGTTAATGGTCTGTTTCATTTTTATACACACTTTCTAGTATACTTACCTATTGTTATAACAATAGAGTAGCATATCATGATCAATGTTACAATGACGTTTGATTTTAACATAATATTTTACAACAAGAATTTTTAATGTATCATTCAAATAACTACATGTGGTTAAAATATAGAACAGAGATTACTGTTTTAATAAAAAATTTTCTCAGTGAACAAATTGTTATGACAATATAGTTAAGGGAGCGAAATCAATGAGTAAATATAATTTGAAACCAGAGATTATCATTAAAAATGTTGCAGATGGATTTACAGGTTTTTCAGCCATCGCTGAAAAATTAAATAAATCGATCGCTGCAATAAAAGGAGAAAAAGTAGTTTTAGCAATTGAAAGTTATCCTGGGGTAAACTACAGTGAGTTGAGAAATAAGCTATTTCCCTTATTGCCAGCAAGCAAAATTATTTTTGCTGATGATTATGCACTTTCTATAGAAGAGGTTCAAGCAAAAATCAAAGACGTTATCACGGAAGATCGTGTTTTTGGCGTATTGTCCCATTATACGATAGATCAATTTTTCCATAAGGAAAATATCAAATTGGCAGAAAATGAGATCAAACAAACGGCAGGACTTGTTATTGTATACGGGACAGGAACGACTCTATTGGTTGAACCAGATATCTTAGTATATGCGGATCTTACCAGATGGAAAATTCAACGTCGCTTTAAAGAAGGAATGAAAAATTGGAAAACAGATAATAAAGATGAAGATAAGCTAAGAAAGTTTAAGCGGGGTTATTTTTTTGAATGGAGGATGGCGGACCGCCAGAAAAAGAAAGTATTCGAACAAATAGATTATTTATTAGATACCAATGTTGAAAAATCCCCCAAAATGATTGACGGGGATTCTTATCGAGAAGGCCTGCAACAAGTTGCCCATCAGCCATTCCGTCTTGTCCCTTACTTTGATGCAAGTGTTTGGGGTGGACAGTGGATGAAAGAAAATTTTGATTTAGATCCGAACGCCGATAATTTTGGTTGGGCTTTTGATGGTATCCCGGAAGAAAATAGTATTATTTTAAATTATAACAACAGCACAAAAATTGAAGTGCCGGCAACAAACGTAGTTTTTCGCCATCCTAATGAACTATTAGGCCCCAAAGTGCATGCAAGATTTGGCACTGAGTTTCCGATTCGTTTTGATTATTTAGATACCATGGGTGGTGGCAACCTAAGTTTACAAGTACATCCACTAGTAGAATATGCACAAGATAAATTTGGTATTCATTATACTCAAGATGAAAGTTACTATATTTTAGCATCAACCGATCATTCTACTGTCTATCTGGGAGTTAAAAATGGTGTTAAAAAAGAGGAGTTAGTGAATGACTTAAAAAAAGCAGAAGCAGGAAATTATCGTTTTCCAGATGAAAAATATATTAATATTTTTCCAGTAAAAAAACATGATCATATTTCTATTCCTGCTGGAACGATTCATTGTGGCGGACCAGATACAGTCGTATTAGAAATCAGTGCTACTCCTTATATTTTTACATTTAAATTATGGGATTGGCAGAGAACCGGCTTAGACGGTCTACCTAGGCCCGTGCATGTTAATCATGGCCAACACAATATTTTAGTCAAAAGAGATACTGATTTTGCACACAAGAACTTAATCAGCAGAGTCGAGGACGAATTTGAAAACTTAACAAACCAAGAAGATGTAAAAACGGAGCGAACAGGATTAAACGAACTTGAATTTATTGCGACAGATCGGCATTGGTTCAAAGAATCTATCATCGTTGAAACTCATGAAAGTGTCAATATGCTTAACTTAGTAGAGGGTACAACTGTTGTAATTGAAAGTTTAGATTATTCATTTGACCCATTCCCTGTAAGTTATGGCGAAACCTTTATTATTCCAGAAAGTATTAAGAAATATAGGATGATAAATATCGGAGACCATGACAAAGAAGCTGCGGTAATTCAAGCATTTGTACGTAATTTATAATTTAGCGAATAAGGGGGAAGAATAGATGGTTGAATTTTATCCAGGCTTTAAGATTGCTGTTGATAAAGACAATATGACTTTTATTTACGGTGAGGATGTTTTTGGACCTGAAGTAGAAAAAAGATATCTAGATGATATTAGCAAAAGTTTAAAAGACTTTTATACAGAGGGTCCTAAAATTCCTTATGCCATTGCGATGGATATTGGCAAAGAGAAAGATAAGGCAGATTTAAATAAACGTTTTTTATTATATGGCGCAGTGATTTATGCAAAAGGAAGACTGGGAGCAGAACCCGTTCGAAGTCAAGGACATATTCACGCTATTTCTCCTTCATGCGGCACATCTACTCCAGAAGTTTATGAGATTTGGGAAGGCGAAGCGATCATTTATATGCAAGAAACAGCCCAAACTGATCCTGGTAAATGTTTTGCAGTGTACGCTAAAGCGGGAGAAGTCGTGATTGTTCCCCCTAGCTGGGCCCATTGTACGGTGAACGCCAATCCTGATAAAAATATGGTTTTTGGGGCTTGGTGTGTAAGAGACTTCGGTTTTGAATACGCTGATATCCGTGCTCACGGAGGTTTAGCCTATTTTCCAATTTTGGGAGAGAAATATAATATATCGTGGATAAAAAATGATGCTTACGATACATCAAGGTTGGTCGAGAAAAATGTGAGAGAATACCCAGAGTTTAATTTGCAAAAGGGAGTCCCCATATACACTCAATATGAGCAAAAAAATGAACTGTTCACGTTTGTCACTCAACCTGCTACAGCCCAAAATATCTGGTCAAATTATGAACCATAAATTCTGACGCTTCGAACTTTATTAAGAGCCATTCAGCTCCAACGATGTTTGTGGTCGGACCAGGAAACGAAACTGTCCATCAAATTGATAAGTATGTGGATATTGAGGAATATTTAGCTGCCGTGGAATTTTATGAGTGTTTTGCTAGGAAGTATTTGGAGTGAGATAGATGTTTAACATGGCGGCTTTACTTGTCAAAAACATTGAGTTTAAAAAATGGCGCTATTGACATCGCTTTCTAAATCTGGTAAATTTACGTTAATAAAATAAATAAATGGATTGTTACTCTCTGAGGCATTACCATTCCGAAAGTGGGGTGGAGTATGTGCTCAGGGAGTTTTTTTATGAGGTGATGAGATGAAAGTTGTGAAAAAAATTAATAACAACGTTGCAGAATATGAGGACGAAAGTGGAAATGAGTTAATCGCGTTTGGCAAAGGTATAGGCTTTCCTAAAACCCCTTATGAATTAACGGATTTAAGTAAAATAACAATGACCTTTTATAAATTAAACGAACATTTTGAGATTCTGTTAAAAGAGTTATCCGAAGAAATCATCGACTTGAGTGTAGGCATTGTTTCAATGGCACAAAAAGAACTTGCGGGTAATTTAAATCCTACAATTGTATTTAGTTTAGCAGATCATATTCAGTTTTCTTTGCAACGTTTATCTCAGTATAAAGATGCTCGTTTAGTTTATTCGCACGAAGTAGAGCAATTATATCCTAAAGAAAATCAAGTGGCTGAAAAAGCGGTGGTTATGATTCAAAATTGTATGCAAGTTACCTTGCCCAAAAACGAAATAACTGCAATAACGATGCATTTTGTTGACAGTCAAGCAGAATACAAAGTTTCACAAGAAGAAATAGCAATTGAAGAAGTTATTAGCGAAATAACCTCTTTAATAGAAAAAGAGTTATCAATTGATATCGATCAGGATGAGTTTAATTACGAACGTTTTCGTATGCATATGTTTTATTACTTAAAAAGAGTTAGAAGTGGTGAAAAATTTGTGGGTGATAATACTAAGCTACTGACTGCTTTGCAAAAGGAGCATAAGAATATTTATTTCTTGGCAGTTAAAGTGAGCCAATTAATTGAAAAAAATTTAGGTAATCAAGTATCAAATGATGAATTACTGTACTTGATGATTCATCTGAATCGTTTGTATGAAAAAAGTAATCAAAGAAAGTTTGAATAGTTTTAATGGAAGGAGTAATAGGTATGCAAAAATATGAAGCAATTGGTGATAAAATAATTAAAGGTGTAGGAACTATTGATAATATAGAAAACGTATCACATTGCTATACTAGACTTAGACTGAGGATTAAAAACAATTCTAAAGTTGACAAGGAATTTTTAAACAGTATAGATGGAGTGATTCAAGTGCTTGTTTCTGGTGGCCAGCTCCAAATAGTGATACCTCAAAATCTTGATAAGGTATATAATTATATTTATAACAAACATAATAGTACAGAAGGCACAAGTAACACAACATCTGAGTTAGAAGATAAAATTCAAGATGAACCGCAAAAGAAAAACATTCTAAAAAGCATTATAGAGCAAATCTTAAATGCTATTTCAAACTCTTTAACCCCAGTAATTGGGGGACTTGCTATGACAGGTCTTTTTCTCGCTTTACTTAATTTGTTAACGGTTACTAATATAATCGACGCAGAAAGCCAAACTCATCAAATTTTAGAATTAATGGGGGATTCATTATTTCATTTTATGCCTTTTCTAGTAGCATATGGCGCATCTAAATTTTTTAGGACAAACACAATTTTAAGTTTAATACTTGCTGGAATTCTGATGCATCCTACATTAATTGACTTAGTTGAATCCGGACAAAGTTTACATTTATTTGGTATTCCAGTTCCGTCTCTAAATTATGAAGCAACATTAATTCCAATTTTAATCACTGTATGGGTCCAATATTTATTAGAAAAAGTGTTTGATAGACCATTTTTAAATAAATTAGGTTTGTTAAAAATGTTTCCTGTATTTTTAATTATGGCACCGCTAACGTTAACTATAACTGCTCCAATAGGAGGATATGTAACCACCCTTATTGCGGAAGGCGCGATTTGGGTTTATAGCCAAATCTCAGTGTTAGGAGTGACTTTGCTTAGTTTATTAATGCCGCTGTTTATTGCTACAGGAAGCCATTGGGTATTTTTTCCCGTTGCATTTTCGAACATTTCGAATTTAGGCTACGATCCGTTTCTATGGCTTGCTTTTACAGCTTGGAATTTTTCACAATTCGGTATGTCATTAGCTATTTTCTTCAAGGCAAAGAAAAAGAGTGTAAAGACTTTTGCTGGAACTGCTGCTTTTTCTATAGGAGCTTCAGGAATTACTGAACCGGCAGTGTATGGGCTAATGCTAAAAATGAAAAAGCCTATTATCCCATCTATTATTGCTTCAGGAATAGGGGGCTTGTATTTTAGCTTTTTTGATGTAAAAGTGTACGAATTAGTGACTGTGTCATTTTTAAGTCTTCCTCAGTTCATTAGTCCGACAGGAGGAAACAATTTTATATTAGCCTTAATAGGAATTATGATAGTTACTATCGTGTCATTTATCCTGACTTGGTTTTTTGGAGTAAATGAGTCTATGTTTGAAGAGGATTCAGCATCAACTGAAGTGATGGTTTAGTTTTTATGAAATAAAAATATTAATTTGGAAGTGGTTGCTGTATGCAAATAAGAAAAAATATTTACCAAATAACAGGTGGAATGTGGGGATATCTTGGCAATGCGTACATTGTAAAATATTCAGAGGGATATGTCATGATCGACACAGGAAGTCCGAACGCGTTGGATTCAATATTAGAAAACTTAAATTATTGGGATATAGATCCAAATAAAATTACTCACTTACTATTAACACATGGACATGACGACCATCTTGGTGGAGCTAAATATTTTAAAGAAGAATTGGGAGCTAAAATAATAATTGGTAAAGAAGACGTTAGAATGTTAGAAGAAGGAAATTTAGGAGAAGATTCTCCATGTATAAACCATACAATGCCTCCAACGACTGCGGATATTTTAATTAGTGAAGACTGTTTTCTAGAGATAGGTAATTTAGTTTTTACAGTAATAACAACTCCTGGGCACACAAATGGTTCGCTTGTTTATCTAATTCATTTAGACAATGAAAGTATCTTATTTCCAGGTGATACTTTTTATGTAGAGGGTAATCAAGGAGAGTTAATTTTAAGTGGTTGGAAAGGAGACTTAACCTATGATTCTAAGAAACTAGGAGAGTCCTTAAAAAAAATATATACTCCAAGGTATAAAATAACCTTAACTTTAGCAGGACATGGCATACCGAGATTTGGACCAGATTCGATACAAGAAGCATATGCATCCTATTTAAAAAACGATAGATAACCTGTTATAAAAATTTAAGCAAGGAAAAATACTCCTGCTTATTATGTAAAAAATATGAGGAGGAACAAAAATATGGTAAAACGATTGATTAGTGCAGATACAAGTGAGACATTACAATTTAATGCTAATGATTTAAAACAAAGTATCAAGGCCAGCGAAGGACGGGTCATTGTCAGTGAAAATATAGTGACACAAAGTAATATCGATGAAATAACAACTGCAGAGATCGCGGCCGCTTTTGGAGCCGATATGCTTTTGATGAATCGCTTAGATGTTTTTAAACCGGAAATCTTTGGGCTTTATCCAAGTGAAGATGACGCGTCTCATGAAAGAAGGGAAAGTATTCAACGACTGCAAAAATTGGTAGGGCGTCCCATTGGAATAAATCTTGAACCAATAGATAAGAAGGCGGAGATGGTAGAAGATCGTCTTGAAATCTCTAGAGGATGTGTGGCTGATACAGAAGTGTTACAAGAAGCAGAAAGTTTAGGCTTTCAGTTTGTTGTATTGACGGGGAATCCGAGTACTGGAGTGAGCAACGCAGCGACCGTGGAAAGTTTAAAATTAGCAAAAAAACACTTTAGCGGTTTAATTATTGCTGGTAAAATGCATGGATCAGGTGTTGACGAGCCAGTTATTAGTAAAGAAGTAGTCCAGTCTTTTTTAAAAGCCGGAGCAGATGTCATTTTGGTGCCAGCTATAGGGACTGTACCAGGATTTGATGAAGAGGAATTAAAAGATATTGTAAAATTAGTTCATAATGAAAATGGGTTAGTTATGAGTGCGATTGGAACAAGTCAAGAAGGTAGCGGAAAAAGTTATATTGAAAATATTGCGATGCGCACTAAAATTTGTGGTGTAGATATTCAACATATTGGGGATTCTGCTTGGGGAGTGCAATCACCGTTTGAAAATATTTATGCACTAAGTAACGCAATTCGTGGTGAACGTCATACCATTCAACGTATGGCTCGTTCTATTAATCGCTAATAATAAAAAGGTTGTTTTAACTTTAAGGTTATTTTAATTTTACGGTAATTGGAAATTATGGTAGGTTCCAAAATTT
>NZ_BCPY01000044.1 GCF_001544195.1 Tetragenococcus solitarius NBRC 100494 | reverse complement strand
AGGATGAAAAAGTATTTCTAAAGGGTTTAACATTTTCTTTTCTATATATAGCTGCCTTTCCAACTGAATCAAATAAATTCATCTTTTGTGTGACAACTTTTTTAGCTTCCACAATACACTCAGGGTAAATGGCATTCGCATCCCATAATTCAGTGGTGGATAAGATTTCACGACATTTTTTATAAAAAGCATATTTATAATCAGAAGAAATGTTCACCTTTTGAATCCCCATTTGTACAGCACGAGCCACTTCTTTATCAGGATTAGAAGAGCCACCATGAAGGACTAAAGGAATATCTACTTTTCTTTCAATTTCTTCCAATACATCCATTCTTAATTGAGGTTTCACATTTTTAGGATAGATTCCATGGGCTGTTCCGATAGCTATCGCTAATGAATCAACTCCTGTTTTTTCAATAAATTCTACTGCATCCTCCGGTTGAGTATAGATAACCTCTGAAACGCCCCCTTCAATGGTTGTTCCCGTATTTCCGATTGTTCCTAACTCTCCTTCTACGGAGACATTAATTTTTTTACAAACATCTACTACCTCTTTAGTGACCGCAATGTTTTCTTCAAAGGGAAGTAAAGAACCATCAATCATGACTGAACTGAAGCCACAATGAATCGCTCGCATAATACTAGCCAAACTATCTCCATGATCCATATGAACAACAAATGGCACCGAACTATTCTTTACTCTTGAGATGACGTATTGGAAAAATTCGTCTTTGGTAAAATCCAACTCTGTCGGATGAACGGCAATAATTGCTGGAGAATCATTTTCTTCAGCCGCTTCTACGACCACTCGCAAGAAGTTGCTATCTGCTACATTAAAGGCGCCCACAGCGAATTTATTTTCTTTTGCAATTTCTAATAGTTGATTCATATTTATTAACATAGTTACAAGTCCCCATTTCTTTTTATTTTTTGTAGATTGCAGCTTTGAAAGTAAGTCAACTTATGTTTTATCTTTTCCATCTTAAAGGAAGCTTTATTTTAAACAATCTCCGTAATTTCAAAGCCATGTACAATGTCTCATATACTCAATTCTTTTTACTAAATAACCGTATCGTTTCTTTCATCTCTTCTTCAAAGTACTTCAGTTCCAAATCAACACCATCTTGAAGATAAATTTCACGATGTTCACTTGAAGATTGGAGATGATGAATGATTTTCTTCGTTACTTTATTAGACATCGCCGAGTAATAATTTATTTTAGAAACACCGTTATCTATCGCTTTTCTATAAATTTCTGTAGCTAAACCAGACCCCCCGTGCATAACAAGCGGAGTTTCTGTCTGATCCCTTATCTCTTTAAGTCTTTTTAGGTCAACTTTAGGTTTATTTTTATAGACGCCATGTTCTGTCCCAATCGCAACGGCAAGAGCGCTGATTCCTGTACTTTCGGTGAAATCTTTGACTAAATTGGGGTCCGTAAAATGATCTTCGCCCGGACCAATTTGCCCTAACTCAGCCTCAACGCTAATTCCTATACTTTGAGCAATTTCAACAATTCGTTGCGTATTCTCCACGTTTTCCTGATAACTTAAGCTTGCTCCATCATACATGACAGATGAATAACCACTTTTAATCGCTCTCATAATCCCTTTAAGTGTATTTCCATGATCTAAATGGACACAAATAGGTATATCAGATTCTTTAGCTAAACTACTAGCAAATTGACCGATATATTCTAATGGGATTCTGGCATCATCATTTTCTGTATATTCAATGATAATAGGAGATTCTTCTTTTTCTGCTGCGCTAACAGCAGCAATGATGATTTCCAAATTGACCACATTAAATCCTGGAATAGCATAATGGTTCTGACTTGCTTCTGGTAATAACTCATCTAATGAAACTAGTGGCATAACGAAAACTCCTCACTTTCATATAGTTTATCCCTCAATACCAATTCCTGATAAATCTGTCTCTTCCTCTTCCTGATTTTGAAGAGATTCGTATTCTTCATCTGTAATTCGTTTTTTAATAAGTACTAATATTAGTCCGGTTACAATCGAGCCCGCTAGTAATGCGCTGACTGCTACCAAAGGCTTGGTCATAGCAGGAATAACAAAAACGCCCCCCGAAGGAACTGGCGATCCATTTCGGAAATAGAAATTAACCGCGCCAGCAACCCCTGTTCCCATACCAGTAGCTAATAAAGTCCGCAACAAGTCATTCATAGCAATCGGAATAACCCCTTCAGTGATCATTGTCAGTCCCATAGGAAACGCTACTTTGATAGCATCTTCTTCCACTTTTGTATAAATTCGCTTATTGACCATTTTTGAAAATAACCATCCAAAAGTTATCCCCACAGGTGGAACAATACCACCAATCACTTTTATTGCTTCAGGACCTAATACGCCTTCCAACAATAGTCCATCGGCAAATAAATTGGGTACTTTACTAATAGGACCGCCATAATCAATATGACCTAACACGCCAAATATAAATCCATAAACCATTCTAGATGACTCATCTAAACTTTCTAAAAAGTTAATTAATTGTTCTGTTAGCCAAGTAATTGGGATACCTACGACAAAAAACATCACTAAACCTACAACTAAGGAAGACACTGTCGGAATAATCATCATAGGCATTAATCCTTCAGCCCATTTTGGAACTTTCCAAGTTTTTCTCATCCATAATACAAAATAGCCCACTAGATATCCGCCAATCATGCCGCCTAAAAACCCTGCGCCTAAAGCATTAGCGATCATTCCCATTAAAAAACCTGGCGCAATCCCTGGACGTTCTGCAATGGAATAGGCAATATAACCAGAAATAAAGGCGGGCAACAGCCCCATCCCCATGACTCCTAAACTTGTTAATGAACTTGCTATTGTAAAAGGTTTAGTATAATCTTCGATTACTTCTCCGCCCATCAAATTACCAATAGCAATTAACAATCCTGAGGCAACAACAAGGGGCAGCATATAACTAATGGCCGTTAAGGCATGTCTTTTCAACTCATTAAGAACTTTTTTCATTTGTCACTTCCTCCTTTAACTTAAGACTGTATTTCATTTTCAATTTTTTCAATTAACTGTTCAGAAGCTTTTACGGCAATACTCGTCGAAATTTTTATTTTTTTCTTATTTTCAAATCTTTCATTACCTGTTGTTTGAATATCAGTTGCCATTATTACTAAATCGGCTTCATCAATATCCTTTTTTGACAGCTTTCCTTCAGTCCCTATCGTTCCTTGAGTCTCTACTTTAATTAAATGACCTCTTTTTTCCGCCGCTTTGATTAATTTCTTTTTTGCGATATACGTATGGGCAATACCTGAGGTACAAGCCACCACTGCAACTAATTTCATTAAATTTCACTCTCCTTGTTAGAATAATAAGGTCTATATAAGCGTTTTCAACACTTTTACAATGAAATACAATTTTTTTATTCGGGTTCTTTAGATAATAATCGTAGTAATTCTTTTTTTGTCTTTACATGACGAAGAGCATAAATGAAGGAATCATCGGCCAAAAGAGTCGCAACTTTTTGAAGCAACTTAATATGCAATGTGTTAGCCTCTGTATTTCTTACCGCAAATAAAATAATCGTATTTACAGGTTTATCATCAAGAGACTCCCATTTAATAGGTGCAGTTGTTTTACCTACAACTAAAGAAGTCTTGATCACACTGTCGGATTTCCCATGAGGAATGGCTATACCTTGTCCTAAGCCAGTTGCCCCTTCCTTTTCTCGTAAAAACACATCCTCGGAAAAATCTTTAACATCTGAAATCAATCCCTTTTTATATAAAATATTTGTTAACTCGTGAATTACCTCCTCCTTATTTTTAGCTTGTAAGTTTAAATCAATTAGATCCTCTGTAATAACATCTGCGATATTAAAATCTTCTGCTAGGTGTTCACTCATAGTAATTTCCTCCTCCTTGCAACATGTTTTTTGTTCGTTCCTCGTCCTGTTTGGTAAAAATCGCATTAACTAAAAGACTTGGAACACCAAAGTCTTTATGCAAATGAACCGTAGTTAAGATCAAGTCAATGTCCTGGTACTCTTCTATATTTTTAATAAAACGCTTGGATGAAATAACATCTACAATCTCTATTTCTGGAAAAGCTTTTTTCACCTTTACCTTCAATAGTTCTGAGGTTCCCACACCACTACTACACATAATAAGTACTCTTTTCTTGATCTTTCGCATTTCTTTATATTTTACAAAGTACAAGACTAGAAAGCCGATCTCATCTATACTTACTTGTGGTAAATGAAACACCCTCTCCGCTTTTCTAGTTGCTTTTTCTACTAATTTAAACATTTCCGAGTACTCTAATTGAATATCTTGGATGAGATCATTTTTTATAAAAATTTCATTACTTAATCTATAAAGAAGAGGAGTAATATGACTTAAGAGATCCTCCTTGTACTCAGCCTCCATAGTGACAGATCTCAATACTTTAGACATTTCTTTCATCAAAAAATTTGTAACTTCTTTTGATTTTTCATTTCCCTTAGCAGAGTATTCATTAAAATTTTCAAGCCTTGACGAAATAAGATAATTAAAAAGATAAAAAGTTTCAATTTCTTCTAGCTCAATACAAAGGTAATTACTCACTCTATTTATAACACCTTTAGAAACCTCAAAAATCGTTTGGTAGTTTTTGATCAATTGCTCTTCTTCGCTGTCCAATGTGATATCTTCTTGGTTTTCAATTGAGCCCTCGCGATTTCTTTTCATAAGAATATATAAGTGGGAGAAAATATTGACATTATACGGATAGCTAATCGTTGTCCCTAACTGATTTTCGATATCTCTTAATAATGAAGTCAGAAAATCAATATCATAGGCACTAATATTTTGAAAATCAGTCAGAAACGTTTCATCGGTCAGCTCCCTTCCCTCGATTAGATAATTAACCGCTTTTCGTATATCTCTTTCTAATCCCTTAACAGCTAAGCTTCCATCTTTTCGATAAAGCTTTAAATGATAATTAGTTAAAAATGTCTCGATTTTTTTAATATCTTTAAAGATTACCGCTTCACTGACAAAGTAACTATTAAATAAATCATGAACTTTAACAGAATGAGGCGCTTTAAAAAGTAGTTTTAAAAGAATATTATTCCGTCGAATTAAAGATTCTTTTTCTTTTGTTGCCATCTTATTTGCTGTATTAAGATGTAAGTATTTATCATAGTCAAGCCGAAACCCTTTGCCGATTTCTGAAATGATAATATCTCCTTCGGTTGATTCCTCATTAATTTTTTTAACCATACGGTAAATTGTTTTTGTGGAAACGCCCGAAATTTTCGCTAATTGATGTGCAGTAAGCATCATATTATTTTTCATTAATACTTCAATTAAATGATTTTCTCGTTTACTTAGCTGCATATAACCAACTCCTTACTTGTACTATATCTCTTTTTTGAAAGCGCAAACATTCTCTTATGTCCATATTAATGGACAAATCAACAATAAAAGTCAGCTATTTTTTCATTTTGGGGATGAATTGCCTCTAATCATATTAATCATAAGTAAATACCTATTTCTAAAACTCAATAATACAATTGTTGCTTGTTTCCAGACTATAATTATTAATAAACGATTCAAAAACAGGTTTGTCTAACATATATTTAACAAGATATTTGTTATTTGTGTAACTTTAGTCACTAAAAAAAGACAAGCCTATCGCTTGTCTTTTTAATAACATAACGCTCGTCAACGCAGAAATTGACATTTTTTCATACTATCATTTTTTTCTGTTAGCAAAAACGGTTTTTTACATGGTCTCTAAGATAACTTTCACTCAATCAAAAAATTGAAACTAAATGAGTCAATTAAACTAAATAAGTCACATCAACGCTTTACTATTTTTGAAGTTTATTGCAAATTAAATAAATAATTTTTTTAAATGTAGTTAACTTCATTTTTTGTATATGAGCAGCTTTTACTTTATCTAAGAAATTAGACCAAAAAACGGAGTGTATTTGATAAATTTCAAATAATACGTACTTTTTGATGAACCAAACGACGCAGTATCAAACAAATGCTATAGCCAACTAAACAACCTAAAAAATTCAATAAAATATCACTGACGGAAAAAGTACCAATGTAAAACACATATTGAATGGTCTCAATTCCCGTAATCGTTAATAACGAGATCAAAATAAACTCTATCCAATTAGCTCTCAAACCATAAAGTCCGCCTAGTGGGATGAAATAAACCAAATTTAAAATTGCTTCAATCAGTGTGCCTTTATCCCAGACAAGAAAATCAAACAACTGTCCATTAAAAGTATGATATACAGGTGCTTTCGTAAATAAGACAACAAAAAGCAAAAATAGGTAGACACTATAAAATAAATAGAGATAGACCACAGAAAAACGACGAAACTCAATTTGTAAATACAAAAGCCAACAACTTAAAATCACAAATACAATCAACGTCTCTTTCGTATAGCCAAATCGACTCATAACATTTTCAAAACGTTCATACTGTAATAAGGTCGGATAAGCGAGATATTGAATAATACCTAGACCTAAAATACTCGAAATAGCTAGTGCGAGAATACAACGTATACCACGTGCCATAAGGTTCCTCCTCTTTTTACTAAGAAGTATTGTAAGCAAAACTTGGAGAATTTACGAGCTTTGTGCTTAAAGTTTAGAAAGTTTTATACAACCTATTCGTTTTAGGCTATGTTCTCTATTTTATAAGTAAAAAAATATCTTGTTAATTAAATAGCTTTTCTTTTAAAATTTGTATATTTTAAAGTTGATAGCAAAAATGCACAGCGAAAAATGAGCAGAAAACTCGATAATCATCGAATTTCCTACCCATTTTTTAGTTGCTAAATTTATTGAGGAAGTTCACCATTAGGAGCGCCACCTGGTTCCCCCATCATGCTATCTACTGAAACAGCTTCTCCTGTTTCAGAAAGGTTGGTCACCGTATCTGAAAGAGTTAGTGTACCTAATTTTGTGCTATCGACAATTTTTCCGTTTTGGTAATAACCATTTTTCTCTTTTCCGTTGGCATCTGTTCCGCTGAGTAAGGTATAGCTTTCATCTATTTTTAAATCAGCCGAAGAGATAACAATATGGTCAAAGTCTTTACTTGGTTTGTAAGTGGCTATAACATTGCCATCACTATCTTGCAGACTGACAATCGTTCCAGCAGATTGGGTATCGCTAAAGTAAACCCCTAAAGAAGCTTGTGAAGAAGTGTCAGAAACGTTCATTGCCATGCCACTGCTTCCTGCTGCGATTAGCGTTCCACCAGAGAGTTCGAAATCCCCTTCATAATCAAGCGTGCTATTATTATTTTCTGTCGGCCCGTCAACTGTCACCGTTCCTCCTGTCATTTCGATATTCCCATTGCTGTCTAAGCCATCCCCTTGTGCATCTACATGGAGAGTTCCTCCATTGATAGCAAGTAATAGACTATCATCTGCCTGCTCTTCACCAGGACTTCCTGCTTGTCCTGCTGTTTCTTCCGTGTCGCTACTGCTACCGTCGCTGGCGTTTAAACCATCATCACTGGCAACCACGGTAATGTCTCCATCATTAATTGTAATCACGCTAGCTTCCAAACCTTCATTAGAGTCAGTCACATTGATTGTGCCGCCATCAATGGTTAAATTATTGTCAGCATGGATTCCATCATCTCCAGAATCAAGGGTAAATTTACCCTCTTTGATCGCAATATCACCATCGCTATGCAAACTATCGTCTGCCGTTGTCAGTTTGAAAGTACCGTTTTGAATTAAGAGACTATTTCCTGCTTTGATTCCTTTATAGCTTTCTTCATCAGAAATTTCGTCTTCTCCTGTTTTAATCGTTATTTCTGCTTGTTGTATACTTACTTCCGTCTCAGCCTGCATTCCATCTCGACCAGAAGTGATCTTAAATTTTCCTCCATCTATGGCGATATACCCCTTGTTTTCTTCATCAGAATTATTGGATTGGATGCCATCACCTTCTTCTGTGGTCAGCGTATAGCTTCCATCGAGTATCTGTACAGAATCTTTACCTTTTAAGGCATTATTTTTGGCATTAACCGTATACTCGCCTGAAACTAAAATCAAATCATCTTTACTGCGAATACCGTTATTATAATTTCCTGAAACTTTCAATTTTCCGTCTCCATTGAGCACTAGATCTTCTTTACTGTAAAAGGTCGCGTCTGGTTCCGTTTCATCAGCATCCAGTTGATAGTCATCCCCGTCAATCAGAGTATTCGTTGTATCACTGGCCAAGGTAGTAATCACTTTTTCTGCTTGTTCGACTAAAATAGCCGGTCCTTGTTGATTAGTAATTGTCACATCATTTAAAACAAGGTGTACTTTTGCATCTTTATCGACATTGACAACCACTTGACCATCAGTCAACTCCCCGGATAAAACATAGGTACCGGCTTGATTGATCGTTACGGTTTGCCCATCGACAGATACACCCTCTACTTCCTCAGTATTGTCGGATAGTTCAACCGTTGAACTATCCGAATCATACTCAGTGTTAAGATCTTCCTCCTCGTAGGTACCAAACGTATCGGATGTAGCCGTCGTATCTTCTGATGTAGACTGATTGGTCTGTGTCTGTGTATCTGCTGAGCTTTCTGTAGAAGCAGAATTAGAAGAACACGCACTAATAAATAGTGCAATCACTAAAGAAGCAACAACTCTTTTTTTCATTAACATTCACATCCTCATTTATAATTCATCTCGATTAGTGGCAACTTTTCCTAAAACAACGGGTAAATTTCCATTACGGATGCGAATAGTATCGATCAAATTTTTTTCCTGTTTCTGATCTTTCAAAAGCAAAATGTAACGCAATTCATATAAACTTCCCATAGTCGTTGTTCTCACAGTATCAAGATGATAACTGTAAGCAAATTCCTCAAAAATATCATTAAATAATTCCGGATAGTCTAAGTCCTCAGAGATCGTTATCTTCAATTCACGCTCTGCTGAATTTTGATCGGCAAAATTCGTCCGATAAATCACTAATAAGAAAGCAGCTACAATAACGGAAAAAACAGTGATATAAGAAACATACCCCATACCGGTGGCTAAACCGATGCCCATCGACCAAAAAATACTGGTAATCTCACGAGAACCGCCAGCCACTGAGCGAAATCGAATCAGACTAAAAGCCCCTAATACAGCTACCCCGGTTCCTAGGTTACCATTTACCAGCATAATCACCGATTGAACAAGGACTGGCAAGACAGCTAAAGTAATGACAAAATTCTTCGTGTAAATATTGCGATACATATGAATAAAAGCGACTAGCATGCCCAAAATCAATGAAGCGGTAATACAAATTAAAAGTTCTTTTAGTTGGATATCTGTGGCTCCTTCAGTAAATAAACTAGACAACATTTAATAGTTCCTCCTTCTTAAATAAATGACGCTGGTAAGTTTGGGCATATTTTGAAAAACTGCTTTTTTGAATATGATACTTAGCTAGCAAGGCCGTAAACCACAAAGGGTAAGCCCCCATGGCTTTGACTTCCAGCAAAACACCCACTTCAGGAGCCACCAATTTCCCTGAAGATTTGTTATCTAAGGCTAGATTTTCGGTACAATAGCGAATATTTTGATCAAAAGTAACTCGAAATTCACTATCATCTGCCATAAATAACGATAAACGATTGTAAGTGATCAATACTTTGGGCGAAAGCGTTGGCTGCCGATAAAACAACCATGTAATTTCCCGCGCGATTTGAACATGTGCTAGTTGTTCAGGAAACTTACCGGAGGCTTCCCAATTTAGATATTCCTCATAAGTAAGTACCAAGCGTCGTTTGTAAACAGTTCCAGCGACTTTCTTTTTAATTTCTAAGAACACTAGGCTGTCTACTCGCGTAGTCCCATAACTTCTGACACGAAATTTTTCTTTATATTTTGGTTTACTTATAGATCGTTGAATGAAGTAATAATCCGGAGTATCATAATACAATGATTGAATCGTATGCTGATCATATTGATCCACAGACATATATGGATGCAACTCTTCAAAAAATGCCTGAAATTGTGATTGAGTCAGTAGATATTTATTTTCTTTTCTTTGAAAAACTTTTTTTAGTTTCATGAAAGAACCTCCTCATTTAGTTGATGACCATAGTCTAATCAACTAATCTTAAAATTAACTTAACCAGAAGAAATGAAGACTCATCCATTTTACTTCCCCTGATTTTACATGAAATGAAGGCACGTTCTCTTTACTTCCCCCTTATTTTGTAATAAATTTTCCATTTTGTTTTCACAGAAGAATACTGCATATTCATTTCGCCATTGAAAAAAAACGGTTTAGTCGAGCGAATCAAAAAAAACGGCTAACCAAATTGGTCAGTCGCTAAAATTTTTTATATTCAAAAATTTCATTAATTAAATGTTTGATCCATGAATTCCTACGATCCAAAGAGCATGGACTAAAATTGAATGACTTCTTCTTTAGCAGAAAAATCGTTTAACATATATCGTTCAATCACTGCAACATCGCCATGAACTAATTTCTCTATTTTATTAACATCTTGTTTTCCTAACAGTGTACTTACTTGGACAACTTATATTAATTACTCACCTTTAGTACATTTACAGTATAACAAAAGGACTCTAAGGAATAAGTTATATTGTAATGCAGTTAATAGTATAGCTTAAGAAAGTAAGTACTAAAATCCTAAAGAGGGAAAATGCCATTTGTCCATTGCAGAAATACTAGTTCTAATGATTGCGTTCGTTTCTTTCATCGCAATATTAATTTTTGGAAGCCTATACGCCATAAAAAAGACAAAAAAATAACCGCCATACTTTAACAAGGACAACGATTATTTTAATTAATTAATAATAAATACCTTTCACTGCCTTAAACAGTGCTGTTACTAAAGAGACTGTTGAAATTATCCCACGTTTCACACTTGCAGTAGATCATAGTTTTATAAAAAGGTTAATTGCTAATTTACTTGAACAACTTCTGTAGCTTTATAATTTTTCTTACGTAAAGAAGAAACGCTCATCATCGCTATAAAACTTATAACATACAGTCCAGCGACAAACAACAGGACTTGAGCTACGCCAGCATTATCTAAAATAAAGCCTATAACTACAGATGAAAAGCCGCCAACCGCACGTCCTACATTTAAAATCGTATTATTGGCAATGGTACGAATGCGATGTGGGTATAAACGCGTGCAGATTGCACCATATCCTGAAAACATACCATTTACAAAGAAACCCATAATAGCTCCTCCAACCAACAATGTGGCCATCGAATACACATAAGTAAAGAAATAAACAGATAGCATTGAACAAACTAAGAAAATTCCAAAAGCTAAGCGAGGGCCAAAATAGTCCAATATATTTCCAAATACCAGCATTCCAACACACATTCCTAAAATTGTAGAGAGCATCCATATGTTAGAATTTGCTTCAATACCTAATGATTGTTGCATCATTGTCGGTAGCCAGTTCATCAGCCCAAAATAACCAGCGATCTGAACGGTCGTCATTACCATTAGAGCAAGAGTTTGGTGCGTAAGCTTTTTGTTAGCAAATAATTCTTTAATACTTGCTTTTTCTTTTCTTTCATCATTGATATTATCTGCGTCACGATCGGTAATATTACTTTCATCGATCGCAAAGTGCATCCATGCAACAAGCAGGATCGGTAATAAACCGAAGAGAAATAAACCTTTCCAGCCGAAATAAGGCGCAATTAAGCTAGCAAGCAGCGCTGATCCGATCGATCCCAGCTGTCCCATAATACCGTTTAAAGAACTTACACGACCTAACTTATCACTCGGAACAATACCGCCCATAATCGAGATAGCTACACCATACTGCCCGCCAACTCCGATTCCAGCAATAAAACGCATTAGATATAGATACTCGCTGCTTTTAGTAAAGAAAATCATCCCGGTTGCAACTGAAAAGACCAGAATCGTCAGCTTAAAGACTTTAAATTTGTTATAGCGGTCGGCGAGTACACCAAATACGAGTCCACCTGTCAGCATCCCAAGGTTGGTAATTGTCGAAATCCATCCACCTTCTACTCCGGTCAATCCTAAAGATGAAATAATAGACCCTAGAGTAAATGATAGAAACATCACATTCAGATCGTCCAGACCAGATGCAAAAATAGAAGCAAAAAGGGCTTTTTTGTCATTTGAACTTAATTTATTCATTTATTTTCTCCTTAATGTGTGCTCTCGTCACACTTTATTAATTGGTTCATGTATTTTTTCCAGACGAATATCATACAAAAAAAGATACACTACAGAGTACAACAATTTCAGATATAACGCCGCGTTTCTTGATTTAAAAGCGAACTCGATAATCGACTTTAATTTGCCGATACAGTTTATCCTCTCCTTTTCTTACGCACAAAAATGATCACCAAGCTTTGTGCCTGCTGATCGAAAAAAGAATATATGTATAAGAAGTCTTCCCAGATTATTACAATTTTTTTCAATGAAAGTCAACTTCAAATGATTACATTCTTTTATGTATCACAGTACACAATTAAAGAATTTTAAACTGTCATAAGTCTAGAGAATTTTTAGCCATTTGTCAAGCACTTATTTGGGACTAGTTAAAGACGAAAAAAGAATACAATAGTTCCAAAGTAAAAAAAGAAGTCATTTTATGTAGTAAATCATTTAATCCGTTATTGGCTGAAATTTTATCTTTTTTGGGGCTGTGACATAAGTAATAATAAACCTATTAGTGTATTAGGTGTTGAAAAGAAACCAAATAATTATGAAGCTGGTTCAAATAAAAAACAAGCGTAAAGGTTGAAAAAATTTTTACGCTTGTTTTCATTTATTATTATTTTACTTCAGTGGAAGTGGTTGACTCCTCATTTTTTTCATCTACTTGTCCGTTGACTGCAGGAGAATTAGTAGAGGACTCCTCTTGCGTCTGTGAAGCTGAAGTTTGTGTATCTTCTTTCTGAGGCCCTGCTGATTTTTCAGTCTGTCCCGTTGTAGTTGAAGACTCGTCTATTTCTTCTTCACTAGGCTTTGTATCTTCCTCTATTTTAGAATTTTGCGTTTCACTGGCTTCATCGGTCGTTTCCGTTGGCTCTTCTGTTTGTCTATTAGTAGTCGTCTCAGTTACTTCATCTTCTGTCATATAATTACTACTTGTCGTTTGACTTGTTGTCTTTTCTGAGTTATTGGTTGTTTCTTCAGTAAAACTTGGAGTTGTACTTGTAACAGTTGCAGGCAGTTCAGTGGTTAAAGTTGTCTCAGAAGTTTCGCCTCTTTGTTTCTGAGAACTTGAACTAGGCTGTTTGTCATTTGATTCATCTGCAAGTTTTTCTTGAATAGATTGAAAAGGAGCAGCGACAAAAGTATTTGCATCATTTTTTACTGCTACGCTCAAAATAAATGTTGCAAGACAGCTGATAAGTAATGCCTGAAGATTAAATTTATTTTTCATCTTTACGTTCAACTCCTCTGCAAAACGTACAGCATTGTATCATACATTTGAATGCGCAGCAAGTTCCTCTTTTATTTTATTTTAAACAAAAACCCTAAAGAGTCAACAAATATATTCCAAGCGCAACAATTATTTATGTTATTTTATCATTTGAAAAAGACGGGAAAATAAGCTTTCCCGCCCTTTTCATTTTTTTCAAATTATAGATTTTCACCATTTGTTTCAATTACTTTTTTATACCAGTCAAACGATTTTTTCTTATAACGATTTAACGAACCAGAGCCATCATCATTACGATCCACATAAATGAAACCGTAACGTTTACTCATTTGTGCTGTAGATGCACTCACTAAATCAATACAACCCCATGAAGTATACCCCATTAAATCGACACCGTCTTTTACAGCTTCTTTGGCTTGTGCTAGATGTTGTCGCATATAATCAATCCGATAGTCATCTTCTACTGTATATTGACCATTTTTATCTTGGATTAATTGATCTTTTGCACCTAGACCGTTTTCTACGATGAATAAGGGTACTTGGTAACGATCATAAAAATCATTTAAAACAATCCGTAGCCCTACAGGGTCAATCGCCCATCCCCACTCTGATTTTTCTAAATGCGGATTTTCAATACCACCAATCACATTGCCAGCTCCAGTACTATAATTTTCTGGATGTGCAGCAGCTGCGACGCTCATATAGTAACTAAAGGAAATAAAATCAACAGTATGATTTTTTAATAAATCAGCATCACCTGCTTCAAAGTTAATATGAATATCATTTTCCGCAAAGAAACGTAACAAGTGGCCTGGATATTGTCCGCGGACATGGATATCCGTAAATGCGTAATTTGTATTTTCTGCATCTTTTGCTGCCAATACATCTTCAGGATCAGATGAGATAGGGTATGTTGGCATAGCCAATACCATACAACCAACTTTAAATTCTGGGTTAATTTCGTGGGCAATTTTGGTTACCGATGCAGAAGCTACCAGCTCATGATGAACGGCTTGATACAACTCTTGATCGCTTAATTCATCCTTAGGCGTTTTAATCCCGCCTGAGATAAATGGCATATGCAATACAGAGTTAATTTCATTAAAGGTTAACCAATACTTTACTTTATCTTTATAACGGTTAAATACGGTTCGTGCGTATTTTTCAAAAAAGCCGATCATTCGTCGATCTTTCCAACCATCATATTTTTCGGATAAATGTAAAGGTGTTTCATAATGAGATAAAGTCACTAAAGGCTCAATACCATATTTCAAACATTCATCAAATACGTCATCATAAAATTGTAAGCCCGCTTCATTAGGCTTGTCATCATCGCCATTAGGGAAAATACGGCTCCAAGCAATTGAAGTCCGAAAAACTTTGTAGCCCATTTCCGCAAAAAGTGCGATGTCTTCTTTATAATGGTGATAAAAATCAATGGCTTTTAATTTTAAATTATCTTCTGTTGGTCCATCTGTAATGGGCCCCAAAGCGCCGTCAGGAGTGACATCTTGCACTGATAATCCCTTTCCATCAGTGTCAAAAGCACCTTCGACTTGATTGGCGGCTACTGCCCCACCCCACAAAAAGCCATCTTTAAAACCAGTTTGTTTACTCATAAATTTCTCTCCTTCCATAACTTTATTTTAAACCAAATTTTGCTAGTGGTCATTAGATTTAACCATTTCTTTTTTGATAGTCTAAGCTCATTATTCTATTTAACCAAAATGAAGCGCTCAATGTCACAGACATGTACGTTTATATTCTGCGTTAATTTTGGTACAATTTGACTAACTTGTTTACGGAAAGGAATAAAAAATGGCACGCACAAATAAAACATCTGAGGCCAAAGTTCAAGCTCTTTTTGATCGTATCTCAGAGACTTACGACACAACAAATAGCGCAATCTCTTTAGGGATGCATAAACGCTGGCGAAAAAAAACGATGGAAAAACTCCCTCTAACTACTGGACAAAAAGCGCTTGATTTATGTTGCGGTACGGGTGACTGGACAATTGATTTAGCAAAAGTTGTAGGAAGCGCAGGAAAAGCTGTAGGTTTGGACTTTAGTAAAAATATGTTGGAAATAGCAAAGAAAAAAGTAGAACAAGCTGGAGTGAGGCAGCAAACCACTTTGTTACAAGGAGATGCAATGTCGCTTCCTTTTGCAGATAATAGCTTTGATTTGGTTACCATTGGTTTTGGTTTACGTAACGTTCCTGATGCGTCTCATGTTTTAAAAGAAATGAAACGCGTAGTGAAACCAGAAGGGATGGTTGCATGTTTAGAAACTTCTCAGCCAGAAAATAAAATCATTTATCCCTTTTGGTCCCTTTATTTTAAACTCGTTCCCAGTATTGCCAAACTCAAACATAACAATCGCAAAGACTATGTCTATCTCCAACAAACAACGCAAAAATTTGTCAACGCAAAAGAACTCAAACAAATGTTTGAAAGTGTTGGTTTAGTAAATGTTTCCTACACTACATTTATGTTTGGCGCCTGCGCGTTACACATGGGTTATAAAAGTGCCAAGCGCAATTAAAACAAACTACAACCTGAATAAAAAAGGAGTTTATAAATGAAATTTGAGTTCGAACCGGTAAAAAAAGATTATAGTGACTTTTCTAGTGATAAAGTTCTCGTAAACGCTCCTAGAACACCTGCGTTTCCTGTAAGAATCGCCAGCGAAATTATGGCAAGATGTCTGTCCTTTATAAATATAAAGGAAGGTATAACTGTATATGATCCTTGTTGTGGCGGCGGGCATTTACTTTCTGTCATTGGTCTGCTTTATAGTGCAAATATAAGCCGGGTCTATGCTACTGACATCGATGAGCAAGCACTAAAATATGCCCAAAAAAATTTAAACCTTTTAACACCAGCAGGTTTTTCCAAAAGAAAAAAAGAGATGCAAGAGCATTACGAAAAACAGAGAAAACAAGCGCAATTAGAGGCTCTAAATAGCGCTCAACGCTTAGAGGCTATGCTATTAAATACTAAGTATCCTGAAAAGGAAGTTCAATGTTTCCAATGGGATATAACTGAAAGTTCCCCTCCCTATTTTAAAAATGTTAATATCGTTATTACAGATTTACCTTATGGAAATATGGTTGACTGGCAAACCACACAGGATCATCCTAATGAATATTTGCTGGATAATATTTATCAAGCACTCGATACAGACAACGCCATTGTTGCACTTATTTGTAACAAACAAGCAAGAATCAGCCATAAAAAATTTAAACAGGTCAAACGTCTCAAACATGGAAAAAGACAATTTATCTTTTTCCGTCCTTTGCCTTCTTGTTCTTAACACCTAACTACATAAATAAATGTCAAAGTTTTTTCACATACGCAAAAAAGGTTTTGGTATGCTACTTTAACCAAAACCTTTTTTGTCCTCTTATTTATTCCTGAA
>NZ_BCPY01000043.1 GCF_001544195.1 Tetragenococcus solitarius NBRC 100494 | reverse complement strand
AAATTTTGGTCGTAAAACGATTTCAAAATCGGAAATAATAAAAAATAATTAATTCTATTATGGCGTAGAGCAACTTTTAGGAAAGGTGAGGATGTTCAATGAAACAAACAAAAAAATGGTGGAAAGAAGCAGTTGCTTACCAAATTTATCCTCGTAGTTTTTATGATACAAATGGAGACGGAATTGGTGATATACGAGGTATTATAGAAAAATTAGACTATTTAAAAGATTTAGGGGTTGATGTAGTTTGGCTGAGCCCAGTTTATCAATCACCTAACGATGACAATGGTTATGATATTAGCGATTATAAAGCTATTATGAGTGAATTCGGGACAATGAAAGATCTTGATGAATTGATGGAAAAAATACACAAACGTGGTATGAAATTAATTATGGATCTTGTCATTAATCATACTTCGGATGAACATGAATGGTTTATTGAATCACGGTCTTCTAAAGATAATCTATATCGTGATTATTACATTTGGCATCCAGGTAAAAAAGATGGAAGCCGCCCTAATAATTGGGAATCTATTTTCAATGGTCCAGCTTGGGAGTGGGATGACAAAACAAAAGAATATTATATGCATATATTTTCTAAAAAACAACCTGACTTAAATTGGGAGAATCCAGAAGTGCGGCAATCGCTGTATGATACTGTTAATTGGTGGTTAGATAAAGGAATCGACGGTTTTAGGATTGATGCAATTACACATATCAAGAAAAAGCCTGGTTTTCCAGATTTGCCTAATCCATTGAAAAAAGATGTTGTGCCATCTTTTGATGCGCATATGAATCAACCGGGTATTGATAAACATCTCACAGAATTAGCTGAAGAAACCTTCAATAACTACGATATTATGACAGTAGGAGAAGCAAATGGTGTTGAAGTAGAGGATGCAGAACAGTGGGTTGGTGAAGAAAACGGTTATTTTGATATGATTTTTCAATTTGAACATATAAATCTTTGGGGAGATAAAGCTACTTTTGATCTCACAGAATTTAAAAAAGTGTTAACCAAGTGGCAAAAAGGGTTAGAAGGTGTTGGTTGGAATGCTTTGTTTCTTGAAAACCATGACTTAGTGCGTGCGGTTTCGTCAATGGGAAATGATACAGATATGCGTAAAACATCTGCTAAAGCGCTAGCAACGATGTATTTCTTTATGCAGGGGACTCCCTTTATTTATCAAGGGCAAGAAATTGGTATGACAAATGTTCATTTTGATTCTTTAGATGAATATGATGATATACAGTCAGTCAATAAAGCTAAAACTATGATTAAAGAAGGTAGTAAGCAAGAAGAAGCAATGGAATATATTTGGGAAAGTTCTCGTGATAATTCAAGAACGCCAATGCAGTGGAATTCTACAGAGCAAGCAGGATTTACAACGGGCACGCCATGGTTAAAAGTAAATGACAATTACGCAGATATCAACGTAGCTGAGTCTTATGAAGACCCTAATTCTGTTTATAATTTCTATAAAAAAATGATTGATATCAGACGTCGTTCAGAAACCCTTATTTATGGAACCTATGAATTAATTGAAGAAAAGCACCCATCAGTTTATGCCTATCTCAGACACGGTGAGCAAGAAGATTTTCTTATTATGGTAAATATGTTTGATGGTCGTGAAAAAATGGACTTTTCTAAATATAATCTAAAAGAACTTGTACTAGCTAATTATGAAGTTAATGATCGTTTAAATAATAGTATCTTATTACGTCCTTATGAAGCACGTATGTATAAAATTTCAAAATAGGAAAAAATATTTTGAATTTGAATTTTTTAAAATTAAGGGATTGGAAGATGAAAGTTTTAACATTAAATGTACATGGATGGATGGAAAAATTTGCTAGTAAAAAAATAAAACAACTAGCGCAAGTGATAGCAACTAAAGATTATGATGTAATCGCTCTACAAGAAGTTAATCAGCCTATGAAAGAAAAAATGGCTGAACATGAGCGTTTTATAAAACCTACTCAGGAAGTTAATCTTGTTCCATTAAAAAAAGGTAATTATGCGGGAGTTTTGGTCAAAGAACTAGAGAGACTTGAAAAATATTATTTTTGGACTTGGAGCGCTAATCATATAGGATATGATAAATATGATGAAGGTCTAGCCATTCTGTCGAAAACACCACAAAATTCCCAGGTAATAAATATTTCTCATACTGCAGAATACGACAATATAGGCACTAGAAATATTTTAAAAAGTAATTTATCAATTTTTGATAAAAAATGGTTAATTTTTAATGGTCATTTTTCTTGGTGGAAAGATCCAGAAGGTAATCAAATTTTCAAACATGAGTGGGATAGAACCCAGATCGCCCTTAATGAAAATATGAAAGAAAACATTATTTTTATGGGTGATTTTAACAATGAAGCTGGCGTTTACAATAAAGGGTATGATTATGTTTTAAAAACAACGCCGTTTTTAAGTGACTTTTATACAATCGCACAAGAAAATTACGGATATGCAACCATGAAGGGAAAAATCGATGGTTGGAAAACAACTTCTGATAGTAAACGAATTGATTATGTTTTTGTTAGTGATAAATTAACTGTTCAAAAAAACAATGTCATTTTCAATCAAGATAATGAATCTATTGTAAGTGATCATTTTGGTATTGAAGTTGTAATACAAGAATAAAGAATTTTTATTTATAAAGCTTTACTATTAATAAAGCTTTATAAATTATCAATCATAGAAACCGCTATCAAAAACGTCTGGGTAAAACTAAAAGGATACTAAAGGGGCTGAATAAAATGATGCAAAAAATACAACGCTTTGGAGGGGCAATGCTTACGCCAGTTATGTTATTTGCTTTTAATGGGATAATATTAGCATTGTCTATTGCGTTTCAAAATGAATCAATAGTAGGTGGGCTTGCCGCTGAAGGTACTTTTTGGAGCGATATTTGGGGTATGATCGAATCTGGTGGTTGGACAGTATTTGATCACATGGAATTATTGTTTGTAATCGGTTTGCCTATTGGGCTAGCAAAAAAAGCCCAGGCGCGAGCAGTTATGGAATCTTTTGTTATTTATATGATTTGGAATACAAATATTAATTACATTTTAAACACATGGAATTTCGGCGTAGATATGAGTAATGTAGAAGATACTATTGGTATTAAAGAAATCGGAGGAATTGCAACATTAGATACAAACTTAATAGGCGCACTATTGGTTTCTGGCTTAGCAGTATATCTACATAATCGATTTTTTGATACGGCTTTACCAGAATGGCTAGGCATTTTCTCCGGTTCTTCATTTGTGGTTATGCTAGGTTTTTTTATGGACATTCCTCTTGCTTTTTTGACAGCATGGATTTGGCCATCAATTCAAGATGTTATTTCTCAACTTCAAGGTTTTATGGCGTCTAGTGGAACAGCAGGTGTAGGAATTTACGTTTTTCTCCAAAGAATTTTAATCCCAACAGGCCTTCATCATTTTATCAATCAACCCTTTGAATTTGGTCCTGCAGCTGTTGAAGGGGGATTGCTTAATTATTGGTTCGAGCATCTTTCGGAAATCGCTGCGTTTGATGGACCAATACGAGAAATCTTCCCCCAAGGAGGCTTTATGTTACAAAATGCCTCTATGTTTTTCTTTCCAATAGGAATTGGTGCAGCTTTTGTTGCTACTTCAAAGCCTGAAAAAAGGAAAAAAACAATGGCTTTAGTTATTCCCACAGCTGCTACAGCTATGATTGCAGGGATTACTGAACCTTTTGAATTTACCTTTTTATTTTTAGCACCGCAATTATTTGCTGTTCATGCAGCATTAACATCTATCTTTGCAATGACAATCTATGCTTTTGGTTTAGCGGGAGGCTTTGCAGCAAATATTGGAGGTCTCACGGGCGTTCTTTTACCCATGGCTGAAAATCATTTAGATGCTATTTTTATTTACTTTGCTAGTGGTATTGTACTCACTTTCATTTATTATTTTGTTTTCCGCTGGGCAATTTTAAAATTCAATTTAAAAACGCCTGGACGTGAAGAGGATGAAGGGGTACACATGTATAGTAAAAAAGAGTATGAGGCGAAAAAAGCAGAAGAAAAAGGTTCAACTTCTACTGAAGAAGGATTAAACAATGTAGCCAGTAAAGCGTTAGGCTTTTTGGATGGCTTGGGAGGATCTAAAAATATTGCAGATATTAATAATTGTACAACTCGTTTACGTATTTCAGTAAAGGATCCGGGATCAAGTAAAAGATGATGCATTTTTCAAAAAATATGGTGCCTACGGTGTGGTACGTAATGGAAAAGCTATGCAAGTCATCGTTGGAATGGAGGTACCAAAAGTCCGGGAAGAATTTGAAAATATTGTTGAAAATGATACTAGCAATTAATAAAAAAGTTTATTTATTATGAAAAGATCAAACTTTTTGGATCTTTACCATGTTGCAAATTTACTTACTTAAAAACTGGAGAGAAGTAATTTATGTATTCAATTGAAGAAGCGAATCAGTTTATACAGGACAATCAGCAAACAATCAATAAAATATTTTATCCCGTCTATCATTTTGCGCCACCGATTGGCTGGATCAATGATCCAAATGGAGTTGTAGTGTTCAAAAATGAGCTTCATTTGTTTTATCAACATTATCCTTATGGAGCCGAGCATGGAGCTATGCATTGGGGACACGCTAAAAGTCGAGATGTCTTACATTGGGAGCATTTGCCAGTTGCACTGGCACCTGATCAATCTTATGATCGAGGAGGTGTTTTTTCAGGGAGTGCGATTGAAAAAGAAGGTAAATTATATATCATGTATACCGGGCATTTGCCTAATGATACTGATAATTCAAAGACACGACAAAATCAGAATATCGCCATTTCAGAAGATGGTATTACTTTTAAAAAGTATGAGAAAAATCCCGTATTAACAGAAAAAGATATTCCGCAAGGTTCATCTGTGGTCGATTTTCGCGACCCTAAAATTTTTGAAAAAGATGGCGTGTATTATTGCGTTATTGGTTCTAAGACGGAAGATGATAAAGGGCAAGTTTTGTTGTATCGTTCGGCGGATTTATTAGCGTGGAAATATGTGTCGGTTATTTTCTCTTATAATCCTTATCTAGGAACTATGGTAGAATGTCCAGATTTATTGCTATTTGAAGATAAAGCGGTCTTTATTTTAAGCGCGATGAATTACGAGGATAAAAATCGGAAAGTCCATTCTCATATTTCTTGGATTATCGAAGGACAGATGGATTGGAATTCGTTTAAGTTTCAGCAAACTTCAATTAAAGAGATGGATAAAGGCCTTGATTTTTATGCGCCACAGACGGTCAAATTGGCAGATGGTCGCTACTTAGCGATAGCCTGGATGCAAAATTGGCAGTCCAATAGACCCACTTATGAATTAGGACATCGCTGGTTTGGACAGATGACATTGCCAAGAATAATTACCTATAAAAATGGACAATTACAGCAAAAAGTTCCCACAGAAATTGTAGAATCGGTCGCTATTAAAGAGGAAAAGGATCAAGTAAGAGTAACAAATAAGGAGTTTTCAATAGCTGAAGCAAATTATTTTTCTCTTAAAATAGCAGCAAGAGGCCATTCTTTTGATTTATTTTTTAAAAATGAAGAGAATGAATTTATACAGTTAAGCTACTTACCAGAAAAACGAGCGTTAGTCTGTTCACGCGAGCATGTGGCTAATCAAATAATAGATGATGAAGGTAAGTCTATGTCTCAATCAGATCTAGTTTTTATCGAACCGAATGAAAAATTAGATATTCAAATTTTTCTGGATCGATCTTCCATTGAGATTTTTATCAATGAAGAAGAAACAATAACTAACGCTTTTTATGTCCAAAGTCCATTTACGGCTTTGCAGGTGAAAAGTGAGGACAGATTCGTGTTTGAAAAAGTAAAATTAGGAAAAGTATAGCGATCAGCTGTATTGTAGAATAATTAAACAATGACCATACTTAAAGAACAAAAAACGAGGGACACTGCAGCAAAGCGTTCCCTTTTTTTGTTTGAGTAAGATGGATGGATTAGTTTTCTGTTAATGGAACAATGCCGAAGCCTAAGTTAACAGCTACATAAACTAAAAATAAACCAGCTACGCAAAAAACGCTCTTTTTTTGCCAATGTCCCATATCTACGCCAGTCAATCGTAGTAGGATATAAATAAAAAGAACCAGTGGACTTAATAAGTGAAATGACTGTCCAATTAAAGCCGTTACTCCCATTTGAAAATGAGTAAAACAGTAAGCGGCGCCAGATTTAGTACATTTTTTTATTGTCAATCATGGCTAGTGATATCTAAAAAAGGAACATTCTACAATAACATGTATTGTGAAAGGTTCCATATAAAAAGTATTAGAATTATGCTAATTTTTATCTTCATAGTTGACTCGTTCGATTGAAACTATCTCATTAAGGTCGTCAATATCTAATGTTTCAGCAATTTTTATTAAATAATCAATGTATAGGTATTCACGCTTTTCATTGGCTAAACGACTTAATTTTGACTTGTCAATATCAGCTTCAAGAGCGAGTTTTGATAAAGACCAGCCTTTCTTTTTTAATAAATCATGAATATGTATGACGATTTTTCTTTCTGTATACAAGCGATCAGACTCCTTTAGAAGTTGTTGCGTTTATAAGCATCATAAGTTATAATGAAAATGAAACCGTTGTCCTAGGAGGCAACAGATAGTAGTTTGTCTATAATTTTTAAAGGAGAGGAAGGCTTAATGAAAATTTTGCAAGTATTTAGTCACAATGCTTTAGTGGCAAAAAGCGAAAACAATGAATCGATGGTCTTAGTTGGTAGAGGGATTGGATTTAATAAAAAGAAAGGCGATCGCATAAATGAAAACGCTGCCTCACAAATATTTGTTGAAAAGAGGCAGCAAGAAAATGAAACTCATTAGGAATTATTTGTCCTCAAGAGTAAGTATTTCTCGGATATCACTGATGTTAAGAGCTTCGGCAATTCGTACAACGTAGTCAATATTGACACGTTTTCTTTTCCCACTCGCAAGTTCACTTAATCTGGCGATATCAATTCCACTTTGTCTGGAAAGTTCTCGTAAGGAAATATTATGTTTTTGGGTGAGGTCACGAACATGTATGACTAATTGTTTTTCGTTTGGCAAGATACTCAATCCTTTCTGATTCATTACATATATGAGTATCTTAAATGAAGGCTTAAGAAAAATCGTTGCTTGTTTAGCTAACATAAGAAATAATTGGATTATAAAAAAGGAGCCGCTAAAGAACTTAATCTTTTTAGCGGCTCCTTTTTGTTATGAGAGAAAAGAGAGGAGCAAGTGAAATACATAGAATCTGGAAATTAGTAGAGCAACAAAGAAGGGAACATATAAAAGTTATATTTTCACGCTGAGTTATCACAAGTTTATTGAATACTCATGCCCAATAGGCGAAACAAGATTTTTATAACGAAATTCGATCACTACTCATATGTACATCTAAAATAAACTTACTCTGACTGCTTTTGAAAACCGATTTAGAGAATTCGAAGGAACGCCCTTTTTGATCATAAGCGACTTGTTCAATAACCAATACGGGGCTGCCTTCTTCTATCTGCAAGGCTTTACTGGCCTGGTTTGAAGCTTCTTCAGCGTAAATCGTACGATGGGCATCCGTTAATTGTAATTTTGCTTTTGTTCCTAAATAATCATAGACGGAACCTTGTAATATTTTTTCATCAAGAGGAGCGATATATACGGGCATAACCACGTGTTCATAGCTGTATAATTGGTCGTTGATACTACGCACCCGCTTGAATTCATAGACTGGACTGCTTGCTTCAATTCCCAGTTTTTCTTGTTCTTTTTTATCGGCTAATCGAGCGTCGAAATGTAAAATTGTACTGCTGATTTTTTGGTCACGATGGGAATAAGTTGTTCCAATGGGTAAATCGAGCGGTAAAAGATCACTGGAATCATTATCTATTTGTTTACGAACGTAGGTTCCTGACCCTTGCTTGCTAAAAATCAAGCCTTCATTTTCTAATAAATTGAGGGCTTTTTTTAATGTAATTCTTGAAACATCGTATTTTTTTGCAAAAAAATCTTGCGTGGGTAATAAAGTGCCGGCGCGATAGTGATTAGTTAAGATATCACGTTTAATATCAGAATAAATATCATGGTATTTATACAATTTGTCCACCCCATAATTTAAATTTGTATATACTTATTATACACAAAACGGTTAATTTGTAAACATAAATTTAAAATTCATTATTTACAAATAAATAAAGTTATATATAATAGTTCATATAGAAGCGCTTTCTAAAATTTTACTTAAAGGAGTAAGAAAATGAAGTTTAATGTGGAAAAACTACAAGAACCTTTGTTAAAAGTTTCTTCTTGGGTTGAGAGTAATATGATTTTGCAGGCAATTAAAAATGCTTTTGTTCGAATTATTCCTTTTACTGTTGTCGGTTCTTTTTCAAATTTAATTCAAATGCAGTTGGATGCACTTATTGAAAATCAAAATATTACAAATTCATTTGTTACCGGTATCAGTGATTTATTTGGTTATCTAGGGAATGCCACTTTAGGAATCGTGGCTTTGATTGTCGTATTTTCTTCCTCGTATTCTTATGCAACAGAGTTAAAGAGAAAGGAAAAAAATACGAACCTAAACCCTATTATTGCCACACTTTTAGCCTTTGCTTCCTATTTTGTTATGGTGCCAAATAATGTAAACTTCGATGACCCCAGTGCTGAAATGATTGAGGGATTTGCTAATTCTTTTTTCAGTTATGAAGGGATGTTTACTGGCTTGATTGTAGGTATGCTTTCAGTTGCTTTATTTGCACGATTTACTCGTAGTAAATTTACGATTAAGATGCCTGGAAATGTACCGCCTAATGTTTTTGATTCGTTTTTCTCGTTAATTCCTATTAGTGAAGTATTATTAATTTTCGGCGTGATTCGAATTATCATTCAATCATTAGGTTACGCTTCTTTGTTGCAAATGATCTCAGAAGTGCTTATTGCTCCACTACTGACAGTAGGTACGGGGTTACCAGCGATTTTAATCGTTATTTTACTAGAACAAATTTTGTGGTTTTTGGGCTTACATGGATTTAATATCGTTTGGGGTGTTATCTCAGCTTTTTGGTTGCCTATCTATTTGGAAATTATTGCGCAATTTGCTGAAACACAAAGTTTTGCCGGAATTGAAATCGCACCTAATACGATGACCAATGTTTATGCTATGATCGGAGGATCAGGATCAACTTTTGGCTTGATTATTGCCATGTGGATATTTGCCAAAAGAGGAGAGAAAGAACGGGAAGTAGCTAAATTATCCATTATTCCAGGATTGTTTGGTATTAATGAACCCGTTATTTTCGGTCTACCTATTGTTTTAAATCCGATTATGTTTATTCCATGGGTTTTAGTGCCAATGACGAATGCTATTATTGCCTATGTTGTCACAAAAATTGGCTGGGTCGTTCCACTTGTTGTCTTAAACTCAGGGAATGAACCGCTCTTTATTAGTACATGGGTCTTAGGTGCTTTTCGTTTAAGCCCAGTGATTCTAACCGCTGTTTTAGTTGTATTAGATATCCTTCTTTACGCGCCATTTGTGATCATTAATCAAAGAAATGAACGGAGAAAGACCGCAGTAGAGGCTTAAATATAAGTTAAAGGAGTCAAACGATGTCTAAAAAAGCGATAAAAATACTAACAGCAGTTATAGTAGGAGTTCTTATAATCATAGGCGTTATATATTTTGTTAATCAGTCATCAGATGATGCTGTTAAAGGTTCGACCAAAAATTCGGCAGCTGCAAACAAAGAATATGCCATTTACCCTAAACCTCATAGTATCAAATATGGTAAAGAAAAATTAACAATTAACGGAGCCGCACAAGTTGTATACGACGATACCATTGATGATGTAACGAAAGATAAATTAAGCAGTATTTTCAAAAACCATCATTTACCTGAACCAAAGGTTGCTGATACGCCTTCAGATGGGAAATTAAATATTTATATTGGTACAAAGGGTTCAGATGGATCGGCTGAACAACAGGCAAAAGAAATCGTAGCAGATAATGATCAAGTTTTTGAACATAATGATGCTTATCAATTAGCGATCGATGAAAACACCATCACGATTTTAGGGAAAGATAGCGACGCTGCTTTTTACGGACTTACTAGTTTTCAAATGATTTTAGATCAAACCCAAGATAACGTTATCCAACAAGTTCAAATGGCAGATTATGCAGATACTGAAATAAGAGGATTTATCGAAGGTTACTATGGGATTCCGTGGTCAAATGAAGATCGTAAGTCGCTAATGAAATTTGGCGGACAATTCAAGACAACTTCTTATATCTTTGCACCTAAAGATGATCCATACCATCGAGAAAAATGGGATGAGCTTTATCCTGATGAAGAACTAGAAGAAATCAGTAAAATGGCAGATGTGGGTAAACAAAATAAAACTGACTTTGTTTGGTCGATTTCGCCATTAGGAGAAGTAGCAGAAATTGCCCAAGAAGATGGACAGGAAGCTGCGATGGAGCTATTAGATGAAAATAACGAGAAGTTATTGGCAAAATTCGATCAATTATATGACGCTGGCGTTAGGGAATTCGGTATTCTGGGAGATGATGTCGGTGCATTGCCGCTTGATTATGTCGTTGAACAAGTCAATGCGGTTTCTGAGTGGGCGGATGAAAAAGGAGATGTTAAAGATACAATTTATACGCCAGCTGCTTACAATTCTGATTGGGCCTGGGATGACGGCGAAGAATTAAATACTTTAGAAGAAAATTTTGATGAAAATGTTCAAATATTGTGGACCGGTTCTAATACCGTATCGCCAGTTACGCAAGATACCATCGATGATTTTAAAAGTCTTGATGACAAAGGCGTGGAGAGAAGAAATCCATTATTTTGGTTGAATTGGCCCGTAAATGATGTGGATATGGAGCGTGTTTTCTTAGGGAAAGGAGATATGCTGGAAACAGGCGTAAGTGGTCTTGCAGGTGTGGTAACTAATCCAATGCAAGAAGCTGAAGCTTCTAAAGTCGCGATATTTGCAATTGCTGATTATGCTTGGAATAATGAAGACTTTAATGATCAACAAAGCTGGCAAGATAGTATGCAGTATGTTGAGCCAAACGCTACTGCAGCTTTTTATACCTTAGCTCAGCATATGACACACGCCGATCCTGAGGAAGGGTTGGAAGCAGAAGAAAGTGAGAATATCAAAGATTTACTTGATAATACATTAGAGAATGTTCAAAATGGAGAATCCATTCAAGAAACAGCGCCTGATTTAATCGATGAATTAGAATATATCGCAGATGCAGGAGAAATCTTTTTAGACGAAGCTAGTAATAAAAATTTGAAAGAAGAATTAACGCCGTTTGTTCATGCATTACATGATATGGTTTTAGCTGATGTCGAATTTTTGAAGGCACAAGAGGCTACTGAGGATGGCGATAACGAGATGGCGCAACAATTCTTTACAAAAGGACAAAATTTAAGAGAAAAAAGTTTGGATTATGATCGTCCTATGTTAGAAGGGGAGGACCCAGTGAAAGCCAAACCTGCTGGAAAAAGACTGCAACCCTTTACGGATGAATTAGAAGATGCCGTTAAAGAAAATTTAGATAAATAATAACTTTTTTTGGAAAGTTTTCCTGTTTTATAGGTAGTTTATGATAAAGCAGGAGCTTTTCTAAAGACTTTCCCTTTATAAGAGAGTTTTTAATAAAATTTGAAGGAGTGTCATTTTTGAAAAAAGTACACGTTGTTGCGCATACTCATTGGGATTTTGAATGGTATTTTACGCGACAAGAGGCAAAAGTACAGTTTGCTTTTCATATGGACGAAGTTTTTATGGCTTTAGCTAATAATCTGTTAGATTATTACATTTTAGATGGTCAAATGTCGATTTTAGATGACTATCTAGCTGATTTTCCATCTAAAAGAACATTTGTAAAAAAATATGTGGATGCGGGTCGTTTATTTATAGGACCTTGGTATACTCAAATTGATGAAATGGTCACCAGCGGGGAAGCTATTTTACGCAATTTACGTTTAGGGATGGATAGTGCAGAAGCATTGGGCGCAGTGATGGCTGTGGGTTATTTGCCAGACTCTTTTGGTCAATCACAAGATATGCCTAAAATTTATAATGGCGTCGGCATCAATCATGCATTATTTTGGCGCGGGACACCTAAAGAAATTGACGCTCGCTATTTCTATTGGACTAGTAATGATGGTTCAAAAGTCCTCACTGCAAACATAAAAAACGGTTACTATGCTGGCGTTGATTTAATCGAAAACGACCAGTTCGATTCTTTAGTTAAGACAATAACGACAGAAACTACTGATGAACCTGCTTTGCTACCAGTAGGCGGGGATCAACGTCCAGTTGATTTTAACTTAAAAAAGCGAATAGCTATGGCAAACAAAAAAACCCATGATGCCGTAGAGTTTATCGAAAGTAACTATTTAGAGTTTTTTAAAAAACTTGAAAAAGATTCTTTAAAAACTGTTGCTGGTGAGTTTATTGATCCCTCTGTTTCAAAAATTCATCGAGGAATTTATTCTTCACGAGCGGATTTAAAACAATTGTACGATCGACTAGAACGCACCATGATTTATCAAGTGGAACCTTTATCTGCTATGGCAAGCCAAAAAGGAATTGAACTTAAACAAGGTTTGATTGATGATATCTGGAAAACCATTGCTCGTGGTCAAGCGCATGATAGTTCAGGTGCTTGTAATAGCGATAAGACGAATCGTGATATTCGACAAAGAGGACTTAATGCTTTGCAGATAGCCGAATCTTTACGTGACTATCTATTAAGAAAAATGAGTATTTCTGTAGCAAAAAGCGAACCAAATGATCTATTTATTTGGAACCCTTTGCCGGTTGAAAGTAAACAGGTACGTGAACTTCATGTATCGACTAGACAGCCTCAGTTTACTTTGCTTGATGAAAAAGGACAGCTAGTAGCGTTTGACGTTATTACCCAAAAAAAAGAAAATGCAGCTGTTTTACGTCGAAACTCTGAAAAAATGCAAGATGATTTTTATTATCTGACAAAAATTGCTGTACTCGTTAATGTGCCAGCCACCGATTTTCTAAGATACCATATTAAAGAAAAAGAAAGTTCAGCGTCAAAATTAACTGTAGCTAATGATTCTATTGAAAATAAATATTACAAGTTAAACTTCAACGGGAAAGGTATCAATTTGTATAATAAGGAAAACCAAAAAACATTCCTTAATTTTCTTGGTTTTGAAGACGGAGGAGATGAAGGGGATAATTATGATTATTCTCCAGCCTTTGATGATTGGCTGCTTACATTAGATTTTACACAAGCAAAAGTAAAAACTGAACAAGGTTCTTTCGTAAGTACCCTACGTTTAACTGGCAAATGGGCGCTACCGTATGATTTGTCCGCTAGAAAAAAACAGACGCTTAATGGAGAAGTGTCTTATGATTTGTCGCTAACGTTAACCAAAGATACAAAAGCAATCGACGTTTCCTTATCTATTGACAATCAAGTGCTGGACCATCGTTTGCGCTTAGTGTTGAACACAGATGTTAAGGCAAGTTATTCCTATGCTGATACCCCATTTGGTACCATTCAACGGCCTGTAGAAGACCCTCATTTAAAAGATTGGCAAGAAATTGGCTATAAGGAAGAGCCAACCAGTATGCGTCCTATGATTCATTTTGCCAATACTCATAATGAAAAATCGAGTTGGACGTTTATAGCAAAAGGTGCCAAAGATTTTCAATTAATAGGAGAAGATTTCCAGCAATTAGCCGTAACAGTTTTAAGGGGAGTCGGTTACTTAGGCCGACCAGATTTATTACGCCGGCCAGGAGATGCTTCGGGCTTGCAAACAACAATAGTAGAAACACCGGATAGTCAATTACAGGGAGATTTTGCGTTTACTGGTCGTTTAGTAATCGAGGATGATTATAATCCAGTAGCGCTTGAAAAGCAGTATGTCGAACTTACGCAAGAAGGTCTTTATTACCAAAATCAATCTTTAAATCAATTTACGACACCCATTGAATATTTCCCTATTAATTCACTCAGTCAGGCTGTTGACCGTGATTGCTTATTTGAACTTGAACAGTTGCAAGTTGTATTTAGTAGCATGCAAGTGTCTGCCGATCAGACAGGCTATGAAGTTCGTTTGTATAATCCAAGTGAACAAAAAATTTCAATGCCAGGCTCTATTCAATGTAAAAAAATAAGCAACATTTCGGAATTAAACCTAAGAGGTCAACAAGTAAAACAGCTTGCAATGTCCGTGGATAGCTATCAAATGGAGTCCTTCAAAGCAGGAGAAATACGCACTTACGGGGTTTACCCACAAAAAGATTCGAAAAGAGGGAAAAAATGATTGATCAGCAACAATTGATCGAAAAAATCAGTCAATATGCAGGTACGATCACTTTATATTCTAAAAAAGCGACAAAGTTATTTCGCCATGCGCTCGTTGATACCATTACCAATACCGTTTCTGTACAGTCTGATGGGAAAATTTTTGTAGCTACCGGTGATATTCCTGCCATGTGGTTACGTGATTCGACCTTTCAAGTATTGCCGTATCTGCATCTAGCAAAAGAAATACCAGAAATCCAGACCTTCTTGCATGGAGTCATTCAGCAACAATTAACTTATATTCATCATGACCCATATGCAAACGCGTTTAATAAAGATACCAACGGAGCGCATTTTAGTGAAGATCAGTCAAATATTCCAATTTCCGATTTAGTCTGGGAACGTAAATTTGAAATTGATTCTTTATGCGCTCCTTTATATTTGGCTTTTCTTTTATATGAAAAAACAGGATATAAGGCACATTTAACAGCGGATTTTTGGCAAGTAGTGGATCAAATTTTGGATGTTTTTATTACTGAACAGCATCACGAAAGATCTCCTTATTATTTTCAAAGGACAAATTGTCCGTCTTCAGATACTTTACCAAATGGTGGATATGGTGCGCCTGTCCAATATACTGGCATGGTTTGGAGCGGCTTTCGCCCCAGTGACGATGCTTGTGTCTATGGTTATTTTATTCCGGGAAATTTATTTATCGTTTCGGTTTTAAAACAACTTTTAACAATATTACCAGAAAGCTATACTGAAATGCAGCGGAAAATGACCGTTTTACTTGCCGAAATCCAAAAAGGTGTACAAGAATTTGGAGAGATGACAGTTGAAGGCGAGATTGTTTATGCCTATGAAGTAGATGGATATGGTAACCAATTATTTATGGATGATGCCAATGTCCCAAGTTTGTTGTCACTCCCATTTTTACAATTTTGCAACATAGACGAACCTTTGTATTTGTCGACTCGAAATCAAGCGTTAAGTACCAATAATCCATTTTATTATAAAGGAAAATATCTAGCGGGCATTGGTAGTCCCCATACACCAGAAAATTATGTGTGGCCGATCGCACTTGCTATGGAAGGATTAACGTCACAAAATGTATCTGAAATAAAAGCGAAGATTGATTTGATCTGTGCGACAGACGCTGGTACAAATCAGTGCCATGAAGGTGTATTTGTAGATGACCCTACGCAATACACAAGAGAATGGTTTTCATGGTCCAATATGACCTTTTGTCAGTTGGTATTTCATTATTTAGCTAACAATAAAAGTGAATAAAGGGAATAAAAAACAACTGTCACGTATTATAGTGAAAAACGAACGAACTTTAACAGTCTGTGTGCGTTATTATTGTGTTGAAAAAACAACTTGAGATGTGCCATGGTAGAAGAAAAATTCTTAATCATTTAGCAAACTATTTTTCTTTTAAATGAATGTTCGAAAAAAAGTTATACAATATTTAAGTTGTTTTCACTCAAGAAATTTTTAATAGGAGAGTTGCTTGCTATTACATTATGCTAATAAAAAGAGAGAGGAGGGGACTGGTACATGGGTAAAAAGAAAACAAATGAAGAGTTTTTAGAAGAATTAAAAGCAAAACGCTCCAATGATTGGAAAGAATATGAATTTCTGGGAAAATACAAGAGTGCTCACGCTAAGATACGCGCTAGACATATTTGTGGATACACATGGGCAATTTCCCCTCATTCTTTTTTGAGAGGGAACGGGTGTCCTGAATGTAGTAAAAAAAGAGTAGCAAAAATTCGGTCAAAGTCAAACGAAGCGTTTTTAAGAGAAATAAAAACAAAACGTCCCAGTGATTGGATGGAATACGAAATTCTGGAAAAGTATCAGGGCGGACACACTAAAATAAAGGTTAGGCATTGTAAATGTAATAGAATTTATGGTATTAGGCCGAATCATTTTCTTCAAAGAGTACGATGCCCATACTGCAGTGGAAGAATGAAAAAAAGCGATAAACAATTTAAAAAGGAGGTCTACAAGCTGGTTGGCGGTGATTATACCGTATTAAACAACTATGTAAATAATAAAATTAAAATAAAAATACGACATGAAAAATGTCAAAATGTCTGGGATGTGAACCCACTTCATTTTATTCAAGGTTCAAGATGTCCTTTTTGTAGTGGGTTAATGAGGAAAACAAATGACCAATTTCAGCAGGAAGTTAAAGATTTAGAGGGAGATAATTACACCTTCTTGGATACTTACATAAACGATTCTATCAAAATTAAAGTTCGACACAATAACTGTGGACACATTTACAAGGTCAAACCTAATTCTTTCTTAAACGGAAATCGATGTCCTAAATGCAGTAAAAGAAATAGTCATGGATCTCAGATGATTCACAGTTACTTAATGGAATATAATATACAATATACTGTGGAGCAGTCATTTGATGATCTTAAAAGTGATTATGGTAGAAAATTACGATTTGACTTTTCTATATTAAAAAACAATAAGCTTATTTTATTAATAGAATTTGATGGAAGGCAACATTTTGAGATTATTGATCAGTGGGGTGGAGAAGAAGAATTTTTTCGCAGACGTCTAAATGATCGAGCTAAAAATGAATATTGTAAGAAGAACAATATACCGCTACTAAGAATAAAGTACACAGAAAAAGATAAAATTGAGGAAATACTTTCGACATTTTTAAAAGATTTAATGTTTTAAGTATTAGATTACGAATATGTACAGATAATAAGTTTCTTGTATAGACCTTTCGTCAACTATAAATATTTGTATTTCCATAATCACTAGATTTAAAGTTGAACTATAAAAGTAAGAAGGTTTACTTTATACGAGGAGCTCCTAATATACTTGAATACAAAACAATCAAAACGACTGTGGTCTTTAGAACAGGGATCATCAGAGCAGTGGTTGTCAGAAATTTGCAGGAACTGTGTTTAATGTGTCACTGTCATTTGCTCTGCAAGAAGCTAAGTAAAGTATAGATGTGGTTATCACTATGTTAAAAGATACTTCAACAGTTTTAAATATTAAACAAATTTTATATGAAAATTTGGCAAAAACACACGTAATAAAAGCAATCACAATATCTACTACATTATATCGCACGTTCTTCTTCCCGTTTTCGTGGACTTCAACTAGAATCTAGTGTTCTAATAGCTTTTCCATTGAGTGATTAAACGTCATTATTATTAATGTTTTCGTTTTATTTTTGGTGCCATTTTGATGAATAGTTTTTTGAATTTCTTTACTCTTAAAGTCAAGGGTATACTTAAGTCATTAAATACAGCTCTATTCTAGTATATTTTCTAGTCAAAATCATTTGACTTCTAATTCAGACCAATCGCTTATTTGTTAATACTTTT
>NZ_BCPY01000042.1 GCF_001544195.1 Tetragenococcus solitarius NBRC 100494 | reverse complement strand
AGAAAAAGAGACCAGGACAATTTTGCCCTGGTCTTTTTCTATGGAAAACCAAAAATCGATAAATAATGGACTCGCAAAAAGTTATTCAATCTTTAGTTAATGAATAAAGATTGAACTATTATTCAAAAACTAAAGATTGAATATAAAAAAACCGAGAATTTTTTCTCGGTTCTGATATGTTTAAACTAAAAAGTCTTGATACAAACGTAAAACGTTCTTATTAAAAATTTGGTCAACTTGCTCACTAGAAAAGTCAGATTTTAATAAGGCGTCATATAATTTAGGCATGACCGTTCCGTCTGGTAAATCAGCATGCACAGGTATACCATCGAAATCCGAACCTAAACCAATTGATTCAATTCCTCCCACATTATAAAGATGGCGGACGTGATGGCAAATTGCATTTATTAAAGAGCCTTTTTGTTTTTCATCCTTTAAAAAACTGTCAGAAAAATTAATGCCAATCACACCTCCGCGATCTGCAATTTTCTTGATTAAATCGTCAGATAAATTGCGGTAGTGCGAGCAAACTTGCCGTGCATTAGAATGACTTGCAACAAAAGGTCGATCTGTATATTGCAACACATCATTAACAAGGGCGTCTGAACCATGAGAAACATCAATGATCATTCCCAGTTCGTTCATTCGTTGAACGATATCAATCCCTTGGTTTGTTAGTCCTTTTTGTGTCTGATCCGTCAAACGTCCTTTGTCATCAGCAAAAGCAGCATTAGGATAACCGATTTCGTTTGGATAATTCCAAGTAAGTGTCATCATACGTACACCTAAGTCATAAAATTCTTCCAATTTTTCAATGCTGCCTTCAATAGGGGCGCCTTCTTCCATCGTTAGTAAGGCACTCATTCGTTGGTTTAGACCATTTTGTAAAATTTGTTCGTAATGAGTAACAGGGCGGATCTGGTCGTTATTTTCAGACATCTCTACGTAAAAAGCATCAATCATATTTTTAGCTTCTTCATAAGGAGAGTCAACTGAATTTTTATCAATAAAAATCGCAAAATTTTGTAATAAATAATCGCCTTCTTGCATTTTTGGAATATCTAATTGAAAATTATTTTTTTTCAGATGAGCGGGTCTATTTATTGGCGATTGGTAAATTTTCATGATAGTATCACAATGCATATCTACAACATTCATAAGTTAACCTCCATTTTTTAGTGCGTGTGTTAGTTTAAAGATACCATTTTTTGTAAAAAGAAACTAGTAAAAGACCGATTGTTTTCTTGGAAAGTTTTGGTTAATGGGCGAAAAAAGCGAAAATTTATATAATAGTTTCCAGATAAAAAACAAAAATGACGGAATGCTGTCTATTTAATATTTCCTCATTTTAGTAAAAAATAAAAAAACAAACGTTAATCTAAGTCCTCAGATGGAGTTAAGTTCAATTTAAAATATGATATACTATAATTGGAAAAAAGGAAAGGGGAATAAATCCTTGAAGGTGTTGCTTTATTTTGAAGGAGAAAAAATGCTGCAAAAGTCCGGTATCGGGCGAGCATTTGAGCATCAAAAAAAGGCATTAGAAAGTGCCGGAGTTGATTATACAACCGATGCTAAAAGCAACGATTACGATATTTTACATATTAATACCTATGGCTTGAACTCATGGAAGATGATTCGGCAAGCAAAAAGGCAAGGAAAAAAAGTCGTTTATCATGCTCATTCCAATGCCGAAGATTTTAAAAATTCGTTTTTGGGTTCTAATGCTATTGTATCTTTATATAAAAAATATATTGTAAATCTTTATTCCTCAGGGGATCATTTAATTACACCTACACTTTACGCCAAACGCATCTTGCAAAGTTATGGGATTCGAAAACCAATAGATGTAGTCTCTAATGGTATCAACCTTACCCAATATCGACCTGATACTCGAAAGGAACAGAAATTTCGCGACTATTTTCATTTAGCAGCTGATCAAAAAGTGATTATTTCTGTAGGGTTATATTTCCAACGGAAAGGGTTGATAGATTTTGTTGAAGTAGCTAGACATTTTCCGCAGTACAAATTTATCTGGTTTGGTCATATTTCTTTATATTCTGTACCTAAAGATATACGTAAGATTGTACAATATGATCACCCTGATAATGTAATCTTCCCTGGCTACATTAAAGGAAATATTATAGAAGGAGCATATTCCAATGCTGATTTATTTTTCTTTCCTTCCTATGAAGAAACAGAGGGGATTGTAGTTTTAGAGGCACTGGCAAGCTTGCAAAATGTACTTGTTCGTGATATTCCTGTGTATGAAGGTTGGTTACAAGATCGACAAAATTGCTATATGGGACATAGCAATGCTGAATTTAGCCGACTATTAGAAGGCATTGTAGAAAAAAGGCTGCCTGACCTTTCCAAAAATGGGTGGCAAACAGCTCAAGAAAAAAGTATCGAAAACATCGGTACAGAATTAAAAAATGTATACGAAATGGTGCTTTCTTAAAAATGGAAAGATTCTAGTTTGGAGGGAATTTTGTGAAAATCGGATTTTTCACAGATACTTACTTTCCTCAAGTAAGTGGAGTTGCTACGTCGATCAAGACATTAAAAGATGAATTAATTAAATTAGGACATGAAGTAATTATATTTACTACCACTGATCCTAACGCCCCAGAAGATGAGGAAGGGATTATTCGCATGCCAAGTGTGCCTTTTGTATCCTTTAAGGATCGCCGTATTGTTGTCCGTGGCATGTGGGATGCTTACATGATTGCCAAACACTTTGAGCTTGATTTGATTCATACTCATACAGAATTTGGAGCGGGTTTTTTAGGAAAAGTAGTAGGAAAGAAATTACATATTCCTGTTATTCACACTTATCATACAATGTATGAAGATTATTTACATTATATTGCGCACGGAAAAGTCGTTCGTCCGGCTCATGTGAAAGTTTTTTCGCGTATTTTTGCTAATCACACAACGGGGGTTGTCTGTCCTAGCGAACGAGTGATCACAACTTTAAAAAATTATGGTGTTGTCACACCAATGCGTGTGATTCCGACAGGTATAGAAACCAGAAAATTTAAACCAGACAAAGATACACCAGAAAAAAGTAAACAGTTGCGCTTGTCTCTAGGAATAAAAGAAGATGAAATACTTTTACTTTCTTTAAGCCGTGTTTCCTATGAAAAAAATATCCAGGCCTTGATCAAGCATTTGCCTGAAGTTTTACAAGTTAAACCCAATGTTCGCCTAGTCATTGTTGGTAAGGGTCCTTACGAAGAAGAATTGCAACAATTGGCTTATGATAAAGGAATAGCAGACAAAGTTATCTTTGTAGGAGAAGTGCCAAATGATCGAGTTGCATTGTATTATCAAACGGCTGATTATTTTGTTTGTACTTCGACTTCAGAAAGCCAAGGGTTAACCTATCTAGAGGCACTGGCATCAGGTACACAGCTTGTTGTTGAAGGAAATGATTATTTAGATCATCTGATTGATGACCCTTCATTAGGCATTACCTTTCAAACAGATGAGGCATTTGCTCCAACACTACTGTCTTATATGGACAAACGCCCGGCAAAAAATCAGGAAATTTTAGCTCGGAAAAAATATGAAATCTCCGTAGAAAATTTTGTTCAGTCGATGCTTGCTTTTTATAATGAATCTATTGTTTACTATGATTCGATAGAAAGACAAAAACAACAAACGGACCTTACTTTGAATGATAAAACAAAAAAACGTAAACGTTTATTTAGAGGGATTTTCCACTAATCGTTTTAAAAATCTGTATTTTCACGTATACTGAAAGTACAGATTTTTTATTTAGAAGGAGGAAGGATAATGAAAATAGGCTTTATAGGAACAGGCGTTATGGGGCACGCCATTGTAGAGAATTTAATCAATGCTGGTCATGAGTTATTTGTATATAACCGGACAAAAAGCAAAACAGACGATTTAGTTGCAAATGGTGCCAACTGGAAAGACACTCCTAAAGAAATTACAGAAGCAAGCCAAATTGTCTTTACGATGGTGGGATATCCGCAAGATGTAGAACAAGTATATTATGATGGAACCACAGGAATTTTTGCTAGCGATGTTAAAGGTAAAATTTTGGTAGATTTAACGACCAGTACACCTTCTTTAGCTGAAAAAATTTACCAAACAGCTAAAGACAAAGGAGCAAGTAGTTTAGATGCACCTGTTTCCGGAGGAGATTTAGGAGCAAAAAATGGAACACTAACGATTATGGTAGGTGGTGATCAAGCCGTTTATGATAAGGCAGTTCCTCTTTTCGAAAAAATGGGTAAATCTTATGTTTTACATGGTTCAGCGGGAAAAGGCCAGCATACAAAAATGGCCAATCAGATTATGATTGCAGGTACCATGACTGGTATGACAGAGATGTTAGCTTACAGCCAAAAAGCAGGGCTGTCTTTACAAAAAGTAATGGATACTTTGGCAGGCGGTGCAGCTGCAAACTGGTCAATGTCTAACTACGGACCGCGGATTTTAAAAGAAGATTATTCGCCAGGATTTTTCGTTAAACACTTTATTAAAGATTTAAAAATTGCTTTAGATGAAGCCGAGAAAATGAAGCTTGATTTACCAAGCACTCATCTCGCTGCTCAGCTTTATGAAAAATTAGCAGACCAAGGGAATGAAAATGATGGAACACAAGCGCTAATCAAGCTTTGGTGGAAAGACCAAACAAATTCATAAATTCTAAAAAAAATTGGAAAAAACATCCACAAGACCTAGTCTTTTTGTTAGAATGTAACAGAAATGTGAATAAAAGAGGAGGCACTTAGGATGCAAAATTCCCAATTAGTTGCTATCATCAAACGACTTGAAGCGATGGTCGAAGCACAAGATAGTGAAGTGCAAGTACGCCGTTTTGAAAAAGAAGGCGTTGAAAAATGTACAGTGACTTATGATAATACAACAGAAACATTTGAATTGACTGAAGCCCAAACCAATCAAGCTTATCAGTTTGATAATATTGATATTGTAGCAATGGAGATTTATGACTTAATTCAATAAAAAAGCCCGAGAAGCAGGTTGAAATCAACTGTTTCTCGGCTTTTTTTGTTAAATTTAATTTTTCTATTTAATTAAAAAAAGTTAAAAAAAGAAGGGGTTGAAACAAAGCTATTTACACAAAAACATAGTATGTTAAAATTATTTGCAAGTCAAACTAAATTTACATTCTTTTTTAGCGTTTACAAAATGAGGAATCGAAAAAATAAGGTTGCATTTTTTTTGCGTTTCATTTATAGTTTGAATATCAAATCGTTTGATAATCAAACTATTCGGATGGTGTTAGTTAATGGAATCCAATTTTGAGCGGATCAATACATTATTAGTGGAGGCTTTTAATGATATTTTAGCGATCGAAGAGTCAGAATTAAAAAAGTCACAATTTAATGATTTATCGATCACTGAGATGCATACGATTGAAGCAATCGGCATGTATAAAAAAAAGACCACTTCTGAAGTAGCTAAGGAACTTTCGATCACAGTTGGAACATTGACCATTGCGATCAACCGTTTGGTAAAAAAAGACTATGTCGAACGTCTCCGTAGTGAAGATGATCGACGGGTTGTCAAATTAGGTTTGACCAAAAAGGGGAGATTGATTTTCCGTGTTCATCAACGTTTCCATATGGAAATGGTAAAAAGTATTTTATATGGCATGGATGACAAAGAATCTTTAGCTTTACAAAAGGCTTTAGAAAACCTTCACGATTTCCTACAAGATTATAAGTGAGTGTAATTGAATGAATAGTTTTGGACAGATCACACAGACCGCGAGTTACCTTCCTGAAAAAACGGTAACTAATGACCAATTAGCCCAATTTATGGACACCAGTGATGAATGGATTAGGACTCGCACAGGGATTAAGCAACGTCGTATTGCAATTAAAGAGAATACGTCAGATCTTTGTACTAAAGTAGCTGAAAAGTTGCTTGAAAAAAGTCATTATAGTGCTTCAGAACTTGACTTTGTCATTGTAGCTACGATGTCTCCTGATTACAATAGTCCTTCGGTTGCTTGTTTAGTACAAGGTGCAATCGGTGCGAATCAGGCCATGTGCTTTGATTTAAGTGCTGCTTGTTCAGGTTTTGTCTATGCCTTATCGATGGGCGATAAGATGATTCGTACGGGAGCTAAAAAAGGCTTGGTAATTGGTGGCGAAGTTATTTCTAAAGTATTAGATTGGACAGATCGCTCCACTGCAGTATTGTTTGGTGATGGGGCTGGTGGCGTTTTGCTAGAAGCCTCAGAAAAAGAACATATTACGGCCGAAAGTTTACAAGCGGACGGTAAGCGAGCGATGTCTCTGACTTCTGGTTTTACCGCTGTTAGTAATCCATATATCAAAGATGAAACACAGCAAAGCTCATACTTATCGATGGAAGGTCGAGAAATTTTTGATTTTGCGGTAAGAGATGTTGTAAAACAAATCAAAAAGGTGATGGACGAACAAAATCATACAGTCGATTATTTCTTGCTTCATCAAGCAAACGCGCGTATTTTAGATAAAATCGCGAAAAAAGTCAGCATTTCTAGGGATAAATTTTTACAAAATATGGATAAGTATGGCAATACTTCAGCTGCTTCAATTCCAATTTTATTAGATGAAGCAGTAGCTAGCGGGAAAATTGTTCTTGGAAATCAACAAAACGTGATACTTTCAGGTTTTGGTGGCGGGCTCACATGGGCAACTGTGGCAGTCATTTTATAAATTTGTTAATAAAAAAAGAAAAATATTGGAGGAATATAATTATGGTATTCGAAAAAATTCAAGAAATTGTGGCAGAAGAGTTAGATAAGGAAAAAGACGAAATTAAGTTGTCAACAAACATTCAAGAAGATTTAGAAGCAGACAGTTTAGACTTATTTCAAATTATCAATGAAATCGAAGACGAATTCGATGTAAAAATCGAGACAGATGAAAACATTCAAACGGTGGATGATTTAGTAAAATACGTAGAAAAACAACAAGCTTAATTTTAAAGGCTGGGCCGAAAGCCTAGCCTTTGCTTTTGCTGCAAATTTTTGCTAGTCAAAAGCAGAGAAAAATAGCAATTATCTGCGTAAGTTAAAATTATCTTTTATATGGAGATAAAAAATCGCATGACATACTTTCAACTTTAATTGTTATGTAATGATTTACAAACGATAGTGTTAAAGGAGCAACGGATGAAAACAGCATTTTTATTTAGTGGACAAGGTGACCAAACACCTGGTATGGGAAAAGAACTTTATGATCACTATGAGATTGTGAGAAAGACATTTGACCAAGCCTCACAGGTTTTAAACTATGATATGGCTAAACTATGTTTTACTGAAAATGAACAACTCGATCTGACCGAATATACCCAACCAGCGATTTTAACAGTAAGTATCGCTTTTTTACGTTTGTTAAAAGAAAAAGGAATAACGCCAGATGCCGCTGCGGGTTTAAGTTTAGGTGAGTACTCTGCCTTAGTCGCAAGTGAGGCTTTGGATTTTGAAACAGCTGTCGGTCTTGTTGCAAAGCGTGGAAAATATATGGCTGAAGCAGCACCTGCCGGCGTTGGGAAAATGGTAGCTGTGATGAATACACCAGCAGAAACTATTGAAAAAGCTTGCGAACAAGCAAGTGAATACGGAATCGTATCTCCGGCAAACTATAATACGCCTAAACAAATTGTCATTGGCGGGGAAAAAGAAGCCGTGGACCATGCGATGGATTTGCTGACCGAAGCTGGGGTACGTCGTATGGTAGTTTTAAATGTTAGCGGTCCTTTCCATACGAAGCTTTTAGAACCAGCGGCTCAAAAATTAAAAGAAACATTACAAGAAATAACATTTAACCAGATGCAAATTCCTGTGATTAGCAATACGACAGCTAAAGTAATGAAGCAGGATGAAATCAAAGATTTATTAGAACGACAAGTCAAGTCGCCTGTTCGATTTTACGAAAGTGTCGAAACGTTAAAAGAACTAGGGATTGAACGCGTCATTGAGGTCGGACCAGGAAAAACAATCAGTGGTTTTATGAAAAAGATTGATAAATCGATCCAAACAAATCGTGTTTCCGATCTGAAAACATTACAAGAAACTGAAGAGTTCATTTAATCAATGGAGGAATCTATGGAACTGCAAAATAAAAATGTATTTGTTACAGGTAGTACACGCGGCATTGGCTTAGCTATTGCCAAAGCTTTTGCCCAAAATGGCGCAAACATTGTACTGAATGGTCGTAAAGAAATTTCTGAAAAATTAATTGCCGAAATTGAAGCTTTTGAGGTAAAATGTATTGGTGTAGCAGGTGATATTTCTGATTTTTCAAGTGCAAAGGAAATGCTTAAACAAGCGCAAGAGCAGTTAGGCGAAATTCAGGTGTTAGTTAATAATGCCGGTATCAATAACGACAAATTATTATTGCGCATGAAAGAAGAAGATTTCGCAAGTGTTTTACAAGTAAACTTAACTGGGACATTTAATATGACTCAACAAGTATTAAAAAAAATGATGAAACAAAAAGCTGGTGTTATCATAAATATTTCCAGTGTTTCTGGCTTAATAGGTAATGTTGGCCAAGCTAATTATGCAGCAAGTAAAGCTGGAGTGGTTGGCTTTACTAAAACAGTTGCTAAAGAAGCAGCCCCACGTGGAATTACTTGTAATGCAATCGCACCTGGTTTTATTGCAACAGATATGACAGACGTTTTATCAGATAAAGTCAAGGCACAAATCAATGAAACTATTCCGTTGCAACACTTAGGAAAACCTGAGGACGTTGCTCAAACAGCTGTTTTCTTAGCAAAGAGTCCTTATATTACAGGTCAAGTTATTAGTGTGGATGGTGGATTAGTGATGCAAGGCTAAACAAATGTGATTGATCTTTTGCAAAATGGAGGGAGAAGCATTATGAATCGAGTAGTTATTACAGGGTACGGCGTTGTCTCACCAATTGGCAACGATGCAGAAACCTTTTTAACAAGTTTACAAAATGGAACAAACGGAATTGATAAAATTACAAAGTTTGATGCCGAAGATACTGGTGTTTCAGTAGCTGGCGAAGTGAAGGATTTCCCTTTAGAAAAGTATTTTAAGAAAAAAGATACCAAGCGTATGGATTTGTTTTCTCTTTACGGAATTTATGCTGCACTTGATGCTTTGGAGATGTCTAAACTAGATACAAGCCAAACCGATATGGATCGCTTTGGCGTGATGGTCGGTTCAGGTATCGGTGGATTGCCTACAATTCAAGCACAAGTAACGCGCATGAACGAAAAAGGAGCAGACCGAGTTTCTCCGATGTTTGTGCCGATGTCTATTGTTAATATGGTTGCTGGAAATATTGCTATGCGTGTAGGTGCAAAAGGAATTTGTACTTCAACGGTTACCGCATGTGCCTCTGGGAATAATTCTGTGGGCGAAGCATTTCGCAATATCAAACATGGTTACCAAGATGTTATGCTTGCAGGTGGTTCTGAATCAACTATTTGTGAGATTGGCATTGCCGGATTTGCTTCTTTGACTGCTTTAAGTCGAAATGAAGATCCCGATCATGCTTCGACACCTTTTGATAAAGATCGTTCTGGTTTTGTTATGGGAGAAGGTGCAGGAGTTCTTTTAATGGAATCCTTAGAACATGCTAAAGCGCGCGGGGCTAATATTATTGCTGAGGTGGTTGGTTATGGCGCTAATTGCGATGCTTACCACATGACAGCACCTAACCCAGATGGTTCAGGTGCCGGTAAAGCGATGAAATTAGCGATGGAAGAAGCTCAAATAACTCCTGAACAAATCGGTTATGTAAATGCCCATGGAACAGCCACACCAGCCAATGATGTATCAGAAGCAATAGCGATTCATTATGGTTTGGGTGAACATGGCAAGAATGTTTATGTCAGCAGTACAAAATCAATGACAGGCCACCTATTAGGAGCTGCTGGTGGAATTGAATCTGTGGCTTCAGTATTAGCTTTACAACATCAATTCGTACCTGCTAGCATTAACATTACTGAACAAGATCCAGACATTGACTTGAATGTGGTAAAAAATCATAGTATTGATGCTGATTTAGACTATGTTTTGAGTAATTCAATGGGATTTGGCGGTCATAACGCAGTATTATTGATGAAACGCTGGGAGGCATAAGGATGCAACAAGAAGAATTAAAAGAACTGATTGCAATTTTTGACCAATCGTCTTTAACTGAATTTGATTTAAAAGATGGAACTTTCGAATTATATTTTAACAAAACGGCGGCAGCTAGAAGCCAAGCGGGACAAACCAGTCAGGCAAATAATGGCAGCCAAACGGTTGACTCTACTGTAGAACCAACACAACAACCAGTTGTACAACAAACGGTTCAACCAAAAACAACTGAGCCCAAAGAAGAGGTAGTGGAAGGAACAAATATTGTTTCTCCAATTGTGGGAGTTGCTTACTTACGACCAGCACCTGAAAAACCAGACTTCAAAAAAGTTGGAGATCACATCGAAGCTGGTGAGGTTGTTTGTATTGTGGAAGCTATGAAAATGATGAATGAAATTACTAGTGACGTATCTGGTGAAATCGTCGAAGTATTAGTAGAAAATGAACAAGTGGTTGAGTTTAACCAACCATTGTTCCGGGTGAAAGAAGGCTAAGTATGTCAGTAATGAATATTCAAGAAATCAAAGAAATTATTCCTCATCGTTTCCCTATGCTTTTAATTGATCGTATCGAAGAATTAGAAGAAGGAAAACGAATTGTGGCCAAAAAAAACGTTACCGTCAATGAACCTTTTTTTCAAGGGCATTTTCCTCATGAACCAGTAATGCCTGGAGTTTTAATTGTAGAGGCAATGGCCCAAGCAGGCGCTGTTTCTCTACTTAGTTTAGAACAATTCCGAGGAAAAACTGCTTATTTTGGTGGGATTGATAAAGCGAAATTTCGCCAAAAAGTGACCCCTGGTGATACACTAATGTTAGAAGTCGAACTTTTGAAAGTGAAAGCTTCTGCCGGCATTGGTAAGGGTGTTGCTCGTGTTGATGGAAAAAAAGTGGCGGAAGCAGAATTAACGTTCATGATTGGATAGGTGAATTATGTTTTCAAAGATTTTAGTTGCAAACCGCGGGGAAATCGCGGTACGGATTATACGTGCTTGTCGCGAATTAGGAATTCATACAGTTGCAGTTTATTCTGAAGCGGATAAAGACGCATTACATGCGGAATTGGCTGATGAAGCCGTTTGTATTGGACCTGCTCGTTCAACGGATTCTTATTTAAATGTTCAGCAAATCTTAAGTGCAGCAATTGTAACAAAAGCAGAAGCCATTCATCCAGGTTTTGGTTTTCTTTCAGAAAATGCGCGTTTTGCTGAGATGTGTGAAGAGATGAATGTCGTTTTTATTGGTCCCAAAAGTAAAACGATCGATGATATGGGAAATAAAATTAACGCCAGAAAATTAATGCGAGAAGCTGATGTTCCAGTGATTCCAGGAAGTCCTGGAGCGATTAGTGACGTTGAAGAAGCCGTTCAGATCGCAGATGAAATAGGCTTTCCAATCATGCTAAAAGCTGCTGCTGGCGGCGGGGGCAAAGGAATTCGCAAAGTTTATGATAAGGAAGACTTACCTCACCATTTTTCTTCGGCCCAGCAAGAGGCGAAAGCGGCATTTGGCGATGATTCCATGTATATTGAAAAGATCATTTATCCAGCTCGTCACATTGAGATTCAAATTCTAGCCGATAATTTTGGACATGTGGTACACTTAGGAGAAAGAGATTGTTCTTTGCAGCGTAACAACCAAAAAGTTTTGGAAGAATCTCCTTCTGTAGCAATCGATGAACAAAAACGACAAGAGATCGGTATGACTGCGGTAAAAGCAGCACAAGCTGTTGATTATTGTAATGCTGGAACGATCGAATTTTTAATGGATGAAGAGGGTAATTTTTATTTCATGGAAATGAATACTCGAATTCAAGTAGAACATCCAATCACAGAGATGGTTACTGGAATTGACATCGTTAAAAAACAATTGGAAATTGCTAGTGGTCAAGAATTAGCTCTTGAGCAAAAAGATATTCAGTTTAAAGGACATGCAATTGAATGTCGTATTAATGCTGAAAATCCGGCATTTAATTTTGCACCTTCTCCTGGTAAAATTGAAAACTTATTACTACCAGCTGGTGGAATGGGAATTCGTGTAGAAAGTGCAATGTATTCTGGCTATACGATTCCGCCATATTATGATTCAATGATTGCTAAAGTAATTGCTTATGCTGATACACGTTTAGAAGCATTGATGAAAATGCAGCGAGCATTAAGCGAATTAGTGACAGATGGGATTGTAACGAACGCAGAATTTCAATTAGATTTAATTAGTCATCCTAAAGTTTTATCTGGTGATTATAATACTGCCTTTTTACAAGAAGAATTTTTACCAAACTGGACACCTGAAGATTAGGAGGCGCAGTAAATGGCATTGTTTAAAAAGAAAAAAGATTATATCAAAATCAATCCTAATCGTAATGCGACACCTATGAACGAGCCCACTGTTCCTGATGACATGTGGGCCAAATGTCCAAGTTGTAAACACATTTTATATACCAAGGAAATGGGTGAAGAAAAAGTCTGCCCTAACTGTGGATATAATTTCCGCATTAGCGCTAGTCAACGGCTTACATTGATTGCAGATGAGGATACTTTTGAAGAATGGGACACAGATGTTCATACAAAAGATCCACTTGATTTTCCAGGCTACCAAGAAAAAATAAAGAAAATGCAAGAAAAAAATCATTTACACGAAGCGGTTTTAACTGGTGTTGCGGATATATCCGGTGAGCGGGTCGCTCTTGGTATTATGGATTCTCATTTTATTATGGCTAGTATGGGAACTGTTGTTGGTGAAAAAATCACGCGACTATTTGAAAAAGCCACAAAACAACAATTACCTGTTGTTTTGTTTGTTGCCTCGGGCGGGGCACGGATGCAAGAAGGAACTCTTTCCTTGATGCAGATGGCCAAAGTCTCGGCAGCTGTAAAAAAACATAGCAATGCTGGATTACTTTACTTAACTATTTTAACTGACCCGACTACCGGAGGCGTTACGGCAAGCTTTGCGATGCAAGGAGATATTATTATTTCCGAACCGCAAGCGCTCATTGGTTTTGCCGGTAGACGAGTCATCGAAAATGCAATCAAACAAGAATTACCGGAAGATTTTCAGCGAGCAGAATTTCTTTTGGAACATGGTTTTATAGACCAAATCGTTGCGCGGAAAGAATTAAAAACGCGGATTTACGAACTGGTTCATATGCATACAATGAAAGGGTGGCGTTAAAATGGAAAGATCTGCACATGAGATCGTTCAATTGGCTCGTGACCAAAAACGCCTCACTTCTTTAGATTATATTGAACGAATCTTTGAAAACTTTCAAGAATTTCACGGAGACCGTTATTATGCAGATGACGAAGCTGTGGTTGGGGGGATTGCCCTACTGGATGGAAAACCAGTCACGGTGATTGGCATCCAAAAAGGGAAAAATTTACCGGAAAATTTAAAACGTAATTTTGGCTCGGCAAAACCTGAAGGCTACCGTAAAGCATTACGACTAATGAAGCAAGCGGAAAAGTTTGGGCGTCCGATCGTTACTTTCATCAATACTTCTGGTGCGTTCTCTGGTGTTAGTGCAGAAGAACGTGGGGAAGGTGAGGCGATAGCCAAAAATTTATTTGAAATGGCCGATCTAAATGTTCCCATTATTTCAATTATTATCGGTGAAGGCGGTAGTGGGGGAGCATTAGCGCTAGCTGTAGCTGATGAAGTTTGGATGTTGGAAAATTCAATTTATGCAGTATTGCCACCAGAAAGCTTTGCTTCGATTTTGTGGAAAGATAGTAGTCGTTCCGATGAAGCGGCAGATTTAATGAAGATTACGGCTCAAGAATTGAAAGAATTAGATGTTGTTGAGCAAGTTATCCCAGAATCGTTTCGCGGCGAACCTATATCAGAAGAAGCAATCTTACGCCGAGTCAAAGCTGATCTAACATGGAAATTAAATGATCTTGCGAAAAAAGCTCCAGATCAATTAGTCCAAGAACGATATGAACGTTTCCGTAAATATTAAGAAAAATCACCGAGTTACCGTTAATCGGTGATTTTTAATTATGAAGGGAAGTATGGAGAATGTCCCTTCATTATGAGTAAAAAGAGGGGAAGTATGAGTGACGTTCCTTCATTTGGAATGAAATAAGGGAAAGTATAGGCGACATCCCTTCATTTAGAATAAAAAGAAGGGAAGTTTAAATGACTTTCCTTCTTTTCTATGTAAAAAAACTAGAAAGATATTTTCGGTACTACTAAAATAGATACACGAAAAAATAAAGTAGGAGAAAAAAGAGTATAGAATATAATAAATGATATAATTGAAAAATGATTTAAAGAAAATTGAGGTGAATTCAAAATGAAAATAACCGATGATATGATCCACCCTGAATTGCGTACTTTCGGAAAAATCATTCGTTCTAGTTTTCATTTTAAAAATGAAAATACATTCCGTCGAATGCAGAAGGTACTGAATCTCACACGCAATTTTTTACGACCTAAAAATTTACAATGGAAAAATTATAGAACGATTTCTCCTCATAATGAACAGTTAAACTTTGCAGTCGTTAAAAGTAATCAGCCGCAAAACAATGCAGTAGGTCTTCTTTGGATACATGGAGGAGGTTATGGTTTAGGCGTTCCGGAACAAGAAGGTGGTTTTGTAAAAAAATTTATTGATGCAGCTAACTGTGTTGTTGTATTACCAGATTATCGTTTATCGATCGAGGCTCCTTTTCCTGCAGCTTTAGAAGATTGCTATGATACCTTACTTTGGATGAAAGACCATGCTGCTGAGTTAGGTATTCGCTCTGATCAAATTTTTGTGGGTGGAGATAGTGCAGGCGGTGGTTTAGCCGCGGCGGTCTCGCTTTTAGCACGTGATCGCAACGAAGTCAATATTGCTTTTCAAATGCCATTTTACCCAATGCTTGATGACCGCATGATTACGCCATCGTCACAAGATAATGATGCTCCTCTCTGGAACACACGGGCAAATCAAGTGGCTTGGCAAATGTATTTACAAGATAACTATCAGACAGAAAAGGTGTCAAGTTACGCTGCACCTGCTAGAGCCAATAACTATCATCATTTACCGCCGACTTACACATTTGTCGGTGATATTGAACCATTTTACGATGAAACGAGAGTCTATATTAAGAACTTACAACAAGCAGGTGTTGAAGCTGCTATAGAAGTTTATCCAGGATGTTTTCATGCTTTTGACCAATTTATTCAAACAAAAGTAGCGCAAGAAGCAACAATAAATTATTTGGCTCATTTTATTTATGCTACGAAACATTATTTTGAAGCTCAAGTGTAATTTACAGGAACAATTTCGCATGAAGAAAGTAGGGAGAAAAAATATGGAGGAATCTTGTTATTGCCGACAATCAAAAGTCATTCAAAATCATCGTATTTTCCCATCTGATCTCAATCCCTTCGGGGCTTTGTTTGGCGGGAAGTTGATGACGTTTATAGACGATGCATCGTCTATTTCGATTACTAGACATTGTAGAAGAGGTGCTGTCACGGCTTCAATTGATCAAATGAATTTTTTAAAACCACTTGAAAGTAATCATTCTGTGTGTGTTGAATCTTACGTATCCGGTACACATCATAAATCAATGGAAGTCTTTGTCAAAGTCATTGGAGAAAACCTTGTGACAGGTGAACGTTATCTAGCTGCTACTTGCTTTACAACTTTTGTCGCCGTACCTTCTCACATGAATGAAGAAAAAGAATTTATGGTACCTAAAGTCATACCAGAAACGTCCGAAGAAAAAAAGGTTTGTGAAGGTTATGAAAAAAGAAGGCAGCAAAGACTTGCCGAACGTCAAGAATACAAAGAGTTTGCTGCCCAACTTTCGACAGAATTACCGTGGTAAATTCAATAAAAAAATAGAAATTTTAAACAAAGACAACAAACAGTTTTGTAAATGCTGTTTGTTGTTTTTTTATAGTAATTTAACATAAAAAATTAGCAATATTTTTCTAAGTTTGCACTTTTTATTAAGGTAAGGTACCATTAAAATGCCCAAAGCTATTTGTTATTTTATACTTTATGTGGGAGAAGTAATTTTAATAGTTGACAGTGGATTTTAGTAATTGTTTTGCAAAAAGGGGTTGATCATATGTTGGAAGTAAAAAAATTGTCGAAATCTTTTGATAATTATAAAGCGCTCGACGATTTAACGTTTACGATTAACAAAGGGCAAATTATGGGGTTGATTGGACAAAATGGTGCGGGAAAAACAACAACTTTTCGTTTGATTCTTAATTTTTTACAAGCAGACCAAGGTGAAATTTTATGGAATGGCCATCGATTAAGTCCAAAAGAATACAACATTATTGGCTATTTACCAGAGGAACGCGGGTTATATCCACGTGTTACCGTGCAAGATCAGTTGATTTATTTTGCGCGTTTAAGAGGAAAAACAAAAAAAGAAATTTTACCTAAAATTGATGACTGGATGGATAAATTTCAGGTAAAAGGAAAAAAGACAGATAAAGTTAAAACACTATCTAAGGGAAACCAACAAAAAATTCAGTTGATCGCTACATTAATTCATGAGCCAGAACTGGTTATATTGGACGAACCTTTTAGCGGATTAGATCCAGTAAATGTCGAACTTTTAAAAAATGGGATTATTGAACTAAAAGAAAAAGGTTCTTGTGTGATATTTTCCAGTCATAATATGGATAATGTCGAAAAAATATGTGATCATTTGGTGATGTTAAATAACGGGGTCTGTGTTTTAAAGGGGAATGTACAAGCGATCAGAGAATCTTTTGGGCGAACGAAGATCTTTTTAGAAGCTGGCCTATCAAAAGATGAAGTGGATAAAATACCTGGAGTTATAAGTACTATAGAACAAGATACGGGATTTTTAGAGATTACGCTTGATGATCCTGAAGTAGGCAAAGCAATTTTTAAAAAAGCAACAGCAGAAGGCTACATTCCTATGTTTAATCAACAGCCACCTACTCTAGAGGAGATATTTAAACGAAAAGCAGGTGATCAACATGAATAAATTCTGGATTATTGCTGGAGATGTTTATAAGAAAAATGTACGTTCGGTTTCATTTTTGATCATGCTACTCGTTCCTTTTATACTGGGAGGAATTGTCTACGCAGCAGGGTATTTTGGCAGTCAAAGCGGCGAAGTAGACAAGATTGGCATTACCTCTTCTTCAACAGAGTTAGCCGAAGGGATTAGTAGCTTGGCACCGCAAGACTATGAATTTCAAGTCATAAAAAATCAAGAGACGGGTGAAAAAGAGTTATCCGCTGAAAAAATTGATGCGTTATTTGTGGTTGATGTGGGAGAAAATAATCAACTTGATGGGAAACTGTATAGTGAGTCTAGTATGGGGCAATCTGTTGAATTGACTTTACAACAAGTATTAGATTCTATACAAACCAATATGCGAGCACAAGAGTTAGGGTTATCCATGGAGGAAGTGTCTAGCTTAAATGAACCTGCCTCATTTGAGAAACAATCTGTTAGTTTTAACGAAGCAGGAGATATGCAACTGGGTGAAGACGATGATGCTTTTAATTATGTTATTAGTTTTGCTGCAACAATTATTTTATTTGTTTTTATTATTACTTACGCTGGTATCATCTCTCAAGAGATCGCTTCAGAAAAAGGTACCCGCATTATGGAAGTGATTTTATCCAGTACACGTGCCCAAACTCATTTCTATGGGAAACTCTTTGGCATCTTAATGGTCGCTTTTACACAAATGATTGTTTATGCTGCAGCATTTGTTATTAGCTATCAGTGGTTAAAGAACCTTGAAGTAGTCAAAAACATTTTAGATTCTATTTCTTTAAAGGGAGTTTTTGGTACTTTTCTTATATTTACCCTGTTCTTTTTGCTTTTAGGCGTTTTTATCTATGCTGTTTTAGCAGCACTTTGTGGTTCTTTGGTAACAAAGACCGAAGATACGTCCAAAGTGATTCTACCTGTAACTTACTTGTCTTTAATCGGTTATCTATTAGGGATTGCTTTAGGTTCGTTTGATCCAGGTAATATTATCGTTCGAATCACGTCTTATATTCCATTTTTATCTTCTTATTTAATGCCGATTCGATTAGCTAATGAAACAGCTTCTATTCAAGAAGCATCTATCTCTTTAGTGATTTTAATTGCAACGACAATTCTGCTGACACTAGCTTCAGCTAAGATGTACAAATCGAATGTCTTAGTCTATAATGATAAAGGACTCTTAGCAACGCTAAAACAATCGTTTACTTTAATGAAAAATAAATAAATTTGAGTGGCTCTAAAAACTAGGGTTCTTATCTAGTTTTTAAAGCCATTTTATAAAATAACTCTGTTTAAACGTTGACAATGGTTTTATAACTAGTATAATAAATTTTAACGTATGAAACAGATTTTAATTCTGTATTATTTTTAGGAGGGTGAAGATGAAAAAGAGTCATTTATTAGGGAAAGT
>NZ_BCPY01000041.1 GCF_001544195.1 Tetragenococcus solitarius NBRC 100494 | reverse complement strand
AAATTTTGGTTCAATAAAAAAAGCAAGTTTTTAAACTTGCTTTATACTTTTTATTTGTATCAATCTTTACTATAATTGTAACGATTGTTTCCCTTTTGCAATATAATCAGTCGAGCCGATTTCCTGACAACTAAAGTCGCCGTTTTCATAGGTTAAACGAGTAACAGAGCCATTAGCTAAGTCCATTCGTACATTGCTTTCTTCATTAATTAAGTTTAATAAAAACGCGATTGTAAGTCCGTGAGAAACAACTAATGCTTTACCACCGCCACTTTTTTCTATACGATAAGCGATATCTTCAAAGCCTGTACGTACACGATAACTTAGCTCCTCATAGGTTTCGGCCCAATTGGCTGTATCGGCATCATAAATTGCTTGACAAATTTCTTTAAAGGTTGTTTCTTTATCGATCATTTCATCATAGTTGCTAAAATTTAAAACTCGAGGAACAACACCCCACATTTCGGCATCATAACCGCCTTCTAGCGAACCAAAACACCATTCACGAATACGTTTATCTACACGAAAAGGGATTTGTGAGCCCTTAGGATGTTCACTTAAAATCAGCCGTGCTGTCTCAATCGCACGCCCAGAATCACTAGAATAAGCCTCTTTAAAGTCAATATCTTTTAGACCTGCTCCTAAATAGCGTATACCTTCTACGCCCGTTTTGGTAAGAGGGGTGTCACACCAACCTTGGACCCGTTGAACAGTATTAAACATTGTTTTACCATGTCTTACTACATATAATTCTGTTTTTGTCATTTTTTCCACTCCTTGGTTAATTAATTTTCAAAAAAGGGTTTGTTGTCTTCTCATAAGCAATCGAAGTTGTCTGTCCATGCCCTGGATATACTTTATAATGATCTGGTAAAACAAGCAGCTGAGAAGTAATGCTGTGAAGTAACTGCTCGAAATCTCCTGTATGTAAATCTGTTCGACCTATACTGCCATGAAATAAAGTATCTCCGGAAACAACGAAACCATCAAAAATAAAACTCACACTGCCAATTGAATGTCCCGGAGTAGGAACGACCTTAAAGGACATGTCAGCTAAAGTATATTCACGCAACTCTAATTTATATTCCGCCGGCCGGACAAGTACTTGTTTTTCCTTGGATAAACTTTCTGATAAATTCAGCGCAGGACGTTGCAGCCATTCGATTTCTAAAGGGCTTATATAGACAGGAACTTGAAACTCATCCCGCAAATCGTCGACGGCACCAATATGATCATAATGAGCATGAGTTAATAAAATAGCAACAGGCGTTGCGCCTATTTGTGTAATTTGTTGAGAAATGTTAGCTGCATTGGCTCCTGGATCGATAATCAAAAGAGATTGCTTTTGCCATATGAGATAACAGTTTTCCATAAGGTCGCCTGTTACTATACGCGCTACATGCATAAAGGCTAGCCTCCTTTGTCAAGATAGTAACTTAAGTATAACGTAAATTATGCATACAAACAAAGAAGAAAAATGTTTTTTTTATTCCCTGTTAAAAAAGAACAAAATATTTTATAATAATGGTTTAAGAGAGGGTGAAAGCATGCTTGATGAGAAAATTTCTGTAAGAAAGCTCGTCGAATTTATTTTGCGAAAAGGAAATCTAGATGAACGAAAAATTAGTAACCATACAGCACAAGAAGGCGCGCGCATTCATAGAAAATTACAAAAAGCGGCAGGGGATACATACCAAAAAGAAGTTTTTCTAAAGGAAGAAACAACGATTAATAACGACAAAATTATTGTTGAAGGACGGGCAGACGGTGTTTTCAAAGAAGATCAACTATGGGTGATTGATGAAATCAAAACTTCAGAAGTACGTTTTGAAGACTTAAGCCAAGCTCAAATCGAAATGTATTACTATCAAGTCATGGTTTATGCTTATATCTATTGCATGCAAAACGAGTTGTTTGAAATTCAAGTACAATTAACTTACTACCAAACGGTTGAAGAAAAAATAACGCAAAAAAGACGTACTTACGATTGGAGTTTTTTAAAAGATTTTTTTGACGATTTAATTAAGGAATATCACAAATGGCTAGTTTTTCAGGCTGATTGGCGCAAAAAAAGAAATTTCTCACTGACAAACTTAGCCTTCCCCTTTGCCAAATTTCGTAAAGGACAGCGTGAACTTGCGAGTGCAGCTTATAAAACATTTCGCAATGATCAAGAATTGTTTGTTGAAGCTCCTACAGGCGTAGGTAAAACCATATCTACACTTTTTCCTGCGCTTAAGGCACTGGGCGAAGATCGTGCAGATCGTATCTTTTATCTGACAGCTAAAACAATTACACGCCAAGCAGCACAAGATGCATTGGCTACTTTAGCGGTTGACGGTGTTCAATTAAAAAGTATTACGATCACTGCTAAAGACAAAATTTCTTTTTTAGAAGAACAAGATAAAAGTCCAGAAGAGAATCCGTATGCGGTAGGCTACTATGACCGTATCAACGATGGATTATGGGATCTTTTGCACCAAGAAAACCAAATGACTCGCGCTGTAATCGAATCTTATGCCAGAAAGCATCAACTTTCGCCTTTTGAACTATCACTTGACGCTAGCCTTTTTTGCGACGTTATCATTATCGACTATAACTATTTATTTGATCCTAAAGTCTATCTTCGTCGTTTTTTTGAAAATACAGATGAAGATTATTATTTTTTGATTGATGAAGCGCATAACCTAGTAAATCGTTCGAAAGAGATGTATTCAGCATCAGTTCATTATCAGTCTTTTAAAAATGTTATTAAAAGTTTTTCAAAAAACGATAAAAAAATTCAAAGAAGTCTACGCAAAATTGATGAAGAATTTACTTCTATCAAACAAATAGCTCAAGAGGATGGTTGGAATTTTCATCATCAAAAAGCACCAGCTGAAACACTGACTAAACTTTTATTACGCTTTAGTGAACTAACGAAAGAATGGTTGGCAGCTAATCCAGAAAATCCGGCAAGTGAAAAAGTCTTAGACCTTTATTTTGAAGTTTTACAATTTTTAAAAATCAGTGAATTATATAATGAAACATACGAAACGATGATAAAAATCAAATATCATGATGTAGAAATTCGCCAATTTTGCATGTCACCAGCACCTTTTTTATCTGACACGCTTAATAAAGGCAAGGCAAGTGTGCTTTTTTCTGCCAGTTTGACTCCTCTGCCATATTATCAAGAAGTACTAGGAGGAAATCGCGAGGCTCTACGTTATCGATTACCAAGTCCATTCCCAGAAGAAAATCAACAGGTACTGATTGCTAACTATATTCAAACAACCTACAAAAAAAGGAGTACTAGTTATTATCCGATTGCTCAAGCGATTGCAGAAGCAGTGAATGCGAAAAAAGGAAATTACTTAGTATTTTTTCCTTCCTATGAGTATCTGGATAATTGCTATGAAGTTTTCCGTCAACTTTTTCCTGACATTCAGGTCGTTTTACAAGATACTCAAATGAACGAACAGGAAAGAGAGGACTTTTTAGTAAAATTTACGAAAAAACCTGAGCGTTCTCTAATAGGCTTTTGTGTTTTAGGGGGCATTTTTTCAGAAGGCATTGACTTAAAAGGTTCTCGACTTATTGGCAGTATTATTGTAGGTGTTGGTTTGCCTCAAATGAATCATGAACAAGAATTAATCAAAGACTACTTTGAAGAAAAAGAGGGGAAAGGTTTTGAGTATGCCTATCGTCTGCCGGGTATGAATAAGGTATTACAAGCTGCTGGTCGAGTTATTCGTGATACAGACGATAAGGGCATTGTTTTGCTTTTAGACCAACGTTTTACAACAAAACAGTATCGTCAGTTATTTCCAGCACACTGGCGCAATATGAAAGTTTGTTACAACCAGCGGCAATTAACACAAGAACTGCAATCTTTCTGGCAAAAAACCAAGTAATTTTCCATATACAGACTCATACTAAAAGAAGCAAAAGATTGTTAAAATATTTACAAAAGAAAGAAAACAAGTTATGATTTGTTTAAAAGAGCAGGTAAGGGGGCGACAAAATGGGAGTTAGCCGAACTGAAGATGAAATCAAAGAAATTAAAGACAATATCTTGATGACACTGGAGACGGTAATCGATCCAGAATTGGGAATTGATATTGTCAATTTAGGTTTAATCTACGATGTTGAATTTGATGATACAACTGGCGATACAGAAATTAAGATGACGCTTACAACAATGGGATGCCCGCTCGCTGATATTCTGACAGAAGAAATTATGGGAGCATTAAATGAAATCCCTGAAGTCAATCAAGTCGATGTAAAATTGGTATGGTATCCACCATGGACGCCAGATAAATTAAGCCGGTATGCACGGATTGCATTAGGAATTAGATAAATAAAAGTCTTTTACTTTAATTTAGAAATCAAGTTTAGAAAACAAACACTAAATATATAAATCAACACTATGATTTATAAGAACAGTAAAAACATTCTACCGCTTGTTCAAGTTCGCCAAAAAAAGAACTTGAACAAGCGGTTTTAATATGAATAAAAAAATAAGCAAACACTTAACAACATCCCTCAATCATTGGTAAGACTTGTTAACATATAAACGATAAAAATTGTTTCCCTTATTGCTTTTTAGCTTCAGGTTAGATAAACTACTATCAAATATTATCAGTTACCATAGGAGGTAAAGCCATGTTAGAGACAACTTTTCATGATTATACATTTCAATCCCCTTTGATGAATGCTTCTGGCGTGCATTGTATGTCGGCAGAACAATTGGACGAGTTAGCTAATTCAAAGGCAGGTACATTCGTAACCAAAAGTGTAACAAAGAAAAAAAGACAGGGAAATCCGGAACCAAGATACTATGAAACGAATCTCGGGAGTATCAATTCGATGGGGCTACCTAATCTAGGTTTTGATTATTACCTTGATTATCTTGATAAACGTCAAAAAATGACGTCTACGCCCGTCTTTTTTTCTGTCGCTAGTATGAGTATGCAAGATAATATTGAAACCTTAAAGAAACTGGAAGATAGTAACTTTCGCGGGTTTACGGAATTAAATTTGTCTTGTCCGAATGTTTTAGGTAAACCTCAAGTTGCTTATGACTTTGATATGACAGAGAAAATCTTAACAGAAGTATTTTCTTTTTTTACTAAACCGCTAGGGGTAAAACTACCCCCTTATTTTGATATTGCCCATTTTGATCAGATGGCCACCATTTTAAATAAATTCCCTCTGACTTTTGTTAATTCTATCAATTCAGTAGGGAATGGTCTGATCATTAATCCAGAAAAAGAGCAAGTAGTTATTAAACCCAAGGAAGGTTTCGGAGGTATTGGCGGTCAATATATCAAACCGACTGCTTTAGCAAATGTACGAGCTTTTTATGTTCGTTTAAATCCATCTATTCAAATCATTGGGACTGGAGGAATTACTTCTGGTCTAGATGCTTTTGAACATATTCTATGTGGTGCCTCAATGCTACAAATTGGCACACAACTATATAAAGAAGGCCCTAAAGTTTTTGCTAGAATTTCAGATGAACTAACTACTATCATGAAAACGAAAGGTTATACGGATATTCAACAATTTCAAGGGAAATTAAAAACGCTAGAGGATCATTAGAGGTGTAGTGGAAGATGAATTTCAGAAAAGCTCAAGAACAAGATATTCCAGAAATTATGAATTTAATCGCCCAAGGTATTCAGTCGCTTAAAGAGCAAGGTTCACCGCAATGGCAAAATGGCTATGGGCCCACTGAACAGCAAGTTAAACAAGATATTAAAAACGGCAATGGTTATGTTTTAGACGAGAAAAAGATAGTCGCTTATGCAAGCTTGATAGGAGGTGTTGATCCAGTCTATACAGCTATTGAAGATGGAGAGTGGGAAGGAAAGGAGCCTTACGTTTCCATTCATCGTGTCGTGGTTAGCACTCAGTTAACAGGCAAAGGAATGGCTCGAAAAATGTTGCTTTATTTAATTAACACGAGCCAACAACTCGGTTTTAACGATATACGTATCGATACCTATCCTTTAAATGCAGGAATGCAAAAAGCGATAAAAAATGCTGGTTTTACTTATCGGGGAAAAGTGAACTTCCCCATTCCTTATGGCGATCGCTGGGCTTATCAATATTTAACCAACGAATAAAAATCTCTTTTACTTATATAGTACTCTCTTCCAAAATTAGATATAAAAGCTAGTTTTTGGAGATTTGCTTATTAAAAAGCTTTTTTGTTTACAATGATAGGGATTTAATAGGAATTTTTAAAGAACTAAAAATAAAATAGCATCTCTTAGTTATTTTTGATATGATTTTTATTGAGGAAGTTATTAATTTGTGTATTTCTTAACTAAAATATTACTGAACACAAACCTTCTTTTTTACAGCAAAAATGGTAAAATAAGAGGAAGAAAAGCAGAGGAGGTTATTATTATGGCAGAACAAAAGAAACCTGAGAATAACAAAGGTTCTGCAGATCAATTACAAAGTCCAAGTTTTGATGAAATCAAAGAAGTGGCATTTCAAAATGTGGGCTCAATGCTAAAAGACTTGCAAGCTTTTGAAAGGGCCATCCAAAATGAAGATATAGCTGAAATTTACCGTATCTATAAGGGAAAATTACATGAAGAGTTGAAAAAAACCTCAAATAAAAACCATGAAATCGATGAGCTTTTAGCCCAAAAGATTCATAATAGTTTTACACAAGCTTTTCCTTTTATTTATCATGTACAAAAAGTTTCTCCTACAATAAATTATTATCAATTAGGTACTTACTATCGTGAGCGTCCAACTATTGCTATTGATGCTAGTGTGCCAGAAATATTTATTTTACCCAAAATTGATAAAGAGTGGCGTGAATTTGCACCAGGTAAGCGCGATGCCTTAAATAAAATCGAAAATCAAATGGACGAATTAGATGCAAATTTGATTGCTGCTGAATCTGAAGTAGAGGCAATCGATGAGCAAATTAAAGAAATAGAAAGCGAAAAGGCTTCGGTAGAAAATACAAAAGGGTTATTTAACCGCAATAAAACAGAAGAAGAAATTGAGGAGCTAGATAATAAACTAGAAGCATTAGAAGAAAAAAGAGAAGGCTGGCTGCCTTATATTGAAGATAAGAGTAAAACAAATAAGCAAAAAGAACAATTGATGAAAAGTCATCACGATATTCGACTAAAACAAGCGATTGTCACAAAAGAGTTTCGCTTAATCCAACAGTATTTTGGTTCACTAAAAGCAATGAACCAAGAGATTCAAGATTTTCTAACTGCTTATTTAGATTCAGCTAAAGGAGGGGATAGGGCATGAGCGAAAAGGAAAATAAGTCTAGACAACTCCAGAAAACAAAGCAAAATGATCGGATAACAGATCCTTACTATCAAGAAAAAGCTCAAAGTCATGATGAAATCGTCTCGTGGATTGCTTCAGCTGAAAAAGAGCTAGCTGATTTGCGCTTACGTAAAACTTTATTGGAAAATGATTTTTCTCAATTATTAAGTGAATACCGTCGTTTAATTATCACTGATGCTGCTATCTCAACAATTGCTAAAACGAGCTTGTTGTCGTATCTTACTTATGAATTACTAAAACCGCTAAATGATACCACTTTGAACCAGACAAGCAATTATAACGTTTGGCAGGCAAAATACTTTTTAGTGAAATATCAATTAACTGATAAAAAAGAATTAGCTTTAAGTTTTAAAATGAACGTCATTGATCCGCGCTTTGAAGCGAAGTTTATGCCCTTGATTTTACTAGATTTACAAAAGATGACAGCAACAGTAGACGAACGTCAAGTATTAGAATTGATTCGTTTATGGTATTCAGAAAAGATATTTTCTCGCAATCAACTCACTCTTATCAATTATGATTTAAATCGTCTGTTAGCAAACTTTAAACAACTTGGATTTGACGTATCTCCAAGTCTTTTAGATAACACTCGAGCTCTTTCAGTAAATCTAGAAAGCGACTTTCCTTTAGAAACTCGTATTTTAGATGCCATCTTTATAACAACAATGGATGCTACCGAATATGACTTTGATAAAATTGGACAAGACAATTATCAAGTAAAATTAAATCAGGAACAAAATGTATTTATAAAATCGGAGAAAAATAGAACGCATTTATTTATCGATTCAAACAATCGACGCCGTTCAATTTTGGATTTTTTCACGCACTATCCATTTTTTGTACCTCTGATTGTCCGAGAATAAGTAGAAAAGTCTGGAAAAACCTTCCGGACTTTTTTCATTAATAAAGGTGAAATGTATGTATGAAGATTTAAATGAGATAAAAAAATTTTGGAATGACTTTGCTAAAGAATATACTGCTATCCAAAGGGAATCTCAATTATCCATTCAACAAGATGTAGTCACTTATTTACAACGACAAGCACTTTTACCTCAAGAAAGTTTCTTAGATTTAGCGGGTGGCAGCGGAAAGTATATTTCTTATTTTATCCCTTATGTAAAAAAATATGTATTAGTCGACTTATCTTCTAGTATGTTACAAATTGCAGCAGACAACTACAAGTATCCAAATCTATCTTTAGTAGAAAGCAGTCAACAGGCTTTTTTAGCACAAACACAGAATCGCTCATTTGATCTAGTTTTTAGTGCGATGAATCCAGCGCTTACAACAATAGAACAATTAAAAGAAGTCATCCGTGTTAGCAAAAAGTACGTCTGTATTTTACGCCTTGTACAAGAAGAAGATTTGCTATTTTCTCCTATTGAGGAAAAACTTTATGGTAAGCCGGAAGAGTTATCGTGGATGTCTACTTATAAAAAATGGCTAAAAAACTCCTTTCACTCAAAAACTTTTCATTATACAGTTGATGAAAAAATCAGCGCTGCTTTTTTTCGTTTATATTTTGCAGACGAATTGTCAATAACAGAGTTAAACGAAAAAATGAAACAGCTATTTCAAGGAAAAAAAGAAATCAAAAACACAACCCATTATACTTTTGAACTACTTTGTTACCGCGTAAAGCAATAAGAAAATCGAGGTGAAAAGATGCAATTAATGGACTTACTCGATAAAGATCAAAAAATTCAAGTCAAAATCTTAGTCTATTTTTTACGTAATGAAAAAACGATTAAAGTAAAAGAACTTGCTGAGCAAATAGATGTGTCTTATCCAACATTGCAAAAAGGAATTTCAACATTGACTCACAGCCTACAAGATTTTGACCAAAAAGCTGTTTTAGCGAAAAAAAATAGTGACTTCTTGCAGTTGGATTTGCCCAATGACTTTTCAGTCAAAAAGTTTCTGTATACATATTTAGAGCAAGCTATAAATTATAATTTATTAACCGATATTTATCAGGAAAAAGAAATTTCTATCACAAAGCTTGCTTTTAAAAACAATTTGAGCGAAGCTTCTATATTTAGACGATTAAAAACCATTAATCGTTTATTAGCAGAATTTGATCTACAATTTAAAAATAAGAAATTGTATGGCAGCGAGCTGCAGATTCAATTTTTTTATTTTCAATTATTTAAAGGTGCTATTCCAGAAAGTCATCTAAAGATGTTAGTTACAGACCCTTCTATTAAAAATTTAATGCAGGTGATAGAAGACCATTTTCATTTTCAATTCAACAAAAGACAAAATCAGTTGTTAAGTTTGCGTTTGCATATTTTACAACGTCGCTTAGACTATCGACAAGTACCCAAACAAAAAATTCCGGTAGATATGATGAAACAATTAGAACAAGACCCTTTCTATCAAGAATTAAAAAATATCATGACACGTTTTCTAAGTCGCTTTGCATTATCAGAAACGGAGTACGAAGCTGTTTATCTTTTTCTATTTTTTATCAGTGAAGGACTTTTACCACAAAAAAGTAAATGGTGGAAGTTATCCGCTCTTGTTCAATATTTCTTATCTATTAACAAAAAAATTTATCAAATCATTACTGAAGAAAAGGGATATGATCCAACTTTTGCCGTCTTTCTTTTACAAAATCATATAAAAATTGCCTTTTACAATGGGGAAATTATTTTTAATGAACAAAGAACTCTACTTTTATCTGATATTGACTCACAAACGATGAATCAATGTATGTCGGTGGTGGAAAAAAAACTCTCTCGTGATGTATCCCATGCTCAATGGGAGATGCTTGATCATTCCTATGGACTAATTTGGGATATCTATCAAAGACGGCAACAAAAAGAATTGCTTGTGGGTGTGGTAGATGATGAGTCCTTACAAGCCGAAGAAACATTTCGCTTTATCAAGCAATCACTGGCAGGAATGTCTCATATTATAGTAGAGAAAGCTGAAAATAGAAGGTACGATTTATTAATTGCCTTTTCGCATTCCGATGTACAGGAATTTGATTATAAAAGCCTCTATCTTTTAACAGGAACGTTGTCTTCGTTTGAAGAACAACGATTAAAACAAGCGGCCAAAGCGATGATTGAAGGAAATTAGAAAGGAGATTCAAAAAATGCGTGTAGTTATTATCGGTGGTTCGCATGCAGGAATCGCGGCTGCGAGACATTTAAAAAAAATTGATGCTAACGTCGAAGTAGTTATTATTGAACGCAGTACCATTTTGGGCTATATAGGAAGTAGTTTGAATCTTTATTTAGAAGGAGAAATTACCGACTTATCCGAAGCAAAAACAACGACATTTGATCAACTGTTAGCTGAAAAAATTAATGTGTTGTTAAACACAGAAGCAATAAAAATTCAAACCGAGAAAAAAGAAGTGGTTATCTCCACGACTAGAGATAAAAAGTCCACAGAAAAGGTAATCTTTTACGACTATTTGATACTGGCTATGGGTTCAAGTCAATACCAAACATATTTACCCTTACGGTCCGAACATGAAATCATTAATTATAAGACTCTGCCTCAAGCAAAACAAGCGGTTAAAACCCTGTGCACTGCTGGCAAGGTAGTCATTATCGGAGCGGGTCTCATCGGATTTGAATTGGTAGAATCTTTAGCAAAATTAAAAAAAGAAATTTACTTAATTGAGCGCATGGATAACATTTTATTCCGTTACTTTGACCATGAGATCACACAAAAATTACTTGAAAAATTGCCAGAGAATGTACACCTTCTGCTAAATAGCAGCGTAAAAGAAATTCAGTTAGATAAAAAAGACACTGTAAATGGAGTAGTTTTAACTGACGATCAAATGATCGCTTGCGATGCAGTTGTTTCTGCCGTCAATCCACGACCAAATATCTCTTTAGTTGATAAAAGTTTAGCTATAAATAAAGACGGAACCATAAGTACCAATGAATATTTACAAACTTCTGATCCAGCGATTTATGCTGCAGGGGATTTGATTTCGATTGCGTTTAATGCGTCTTCTTCTTTGCTTTATGTTCCTCTGGTTACTAATGCCTATCGCAGTGGTATCATCGCTGCTTCAAATATCCTATTAAAAGAAAAAATTCCTTTTCCAAAAGTACAAAGAACAGTAGCTACCGAACTTTTTCAGATGTATCTAGCTAGTACAGGGGTTAATGAAGAAGAAGCGCCTTATTATGGCTTTCAAGTGAGTTCTGTTGCTAAAACTTACTCCCAAAAACATTTGTTTGTAAAAGAAGATAATTTTAAATTAACGCTAAAAATTATCTTCGATCAAAAGAGTAAACAGATTATGGGTGGACAATTAATGACTAACAGTCGAGAACAAGTAGAGATAATCAATATATTATCTACTTTAATTACTATGAAGGCGGATTTAAAGCAACTAACAACCATGGATTTTTATTTTAATCCAAAATTATCTCTGCCTTTACATTTTTTAAATGATCTGGCCATGGAAGGATTACTTGCTAAATAAAAAAACAACAAACTTTTTGTTGCTCCTACTTATTTTTTCTTAAAATAAGGCGTTTGTTTCTTGTTCTATCCTTTTTGTTGTTTTAATATTGGTGGTTGAATAAGTAAATGATAGGAGTATAACCATGAGTAAAAAAGCAATCGGAGGCATCCTCGCTTTTGTTTTTTGTGTCATTGTAAGTTTTGGCATACAACTAGCAAGTGGGCCTTTATATCATCAACCTTTAGCAAAAATTAATCAAGTGACAGTAGAAGGGCATCAACAAAAAATACAAGCGACTAAAATGAATGGGGAAGATAAAGGAGAAGACATTCATTTAACAGCTAAGTATCGTAAAAATGAATTGGATACAACACATTTTTCTAAAGGTGAACAAGTATTTTATTCTCAAGAAAAAATAGGAGAGAAAAAGCGCGACGGTTTTGTTTTCTTTATGGTCGCTTTTTTATTCTTTACTTTAATATTTGTGGGGAAAAAAACCGGAATTACTACCTTTATCAGTGTTGTTTTAAATAGCGCAGCCTTATTTTTAATCATAGCAATCTATCGTAACTTTACGAATATTTCGTTAGTCTTTTTTACTGCAATTTATACCGTGCTTTCAATTGCAGTAACCTTATTTTTAATTGACGGTATTAAAAAAAATAGCTTGCAAAAGTTCTTTGCGACCCTTTTAACCGTATTCAGCGCCTTTTTTATCTGCTTTATTGCCATGGAGATTTTCAACGACAAAGGGTTGCGCTTTGAAGATATGGGCGTTTTAACTAGACCTTATCGACCGATATTTTTATCTGGGCTACTTGTAGGAGCCATTGGTGCTTCGTTAGACACTGTTGTTACTGTCATTTCGACTTTGGAAGAAATTGAACTAAAAAACCCTGCCGTTACACTCAATCAGCTGATAAATTCAGGAAAAAATGTCGGCGCAGACATTAGTTCGACAATGATTAATGTATTGGTCTGTTCTTATTTTAGCAGTGCCATTCCAATGATGCTTATTTACTTACATAACGGATGGCCTTTTGCTCAAACAGTCAGCATGTTATTGTCACTAGAATTTGTCCGTGTTTTATGCGGTGGTTTTGGCATTTTACTTTCAATTCCATTTTCCCTTCTGTTCTTTCAATTAAGTAGACGGGAGGCCAAACAATGAATGTTATTACTAGCTTATTAGTGGTATTTATTCTATTAATTGTACTCATTTTAGGAAAGTCATCTTTTTACGCATTAAGCGGCTTATTCATGAATATTTTACTGTTTTTTATTTTAATTTTTTGTTTATATCGTCAAATTCCCGTTTACATTGCGTCTTTTACTTATATTCTTTTAAATAGTCTAGTTACCTTGGGTTACGTAAATGGATGGAACGAAAAGACAAAAGCGGCTTTTTATAGCTTAGTTCTTTTTTTAATCGTTATATCTGTTGTGTTTGTTCCTCTAATTCAAAAATTATCAATTTCAGGTTTTTCTTCACAGGAATTAGAAGAGCTTGCAACATTAGATCTTAATGTTCCTATTTCTTTTACCCAATTAAGTGTCTCTGTCATTTTAATAGGAGTTTCAGGCGCCTTGATCGATGGAAGTATGTCGATTGCCAGTGCTACAGCCGAAATTTACCAGCAGCGTTTGCAAGAATTAAATGTGAAATTACTATACAAATCCAGTATGTCTGTAGTAAAAAATATCTTAAATTCAACCGTAAATACCATTTTATTTGCTTTTATTAGTACAGGTCTAGCTCTTATTTTTTGGTTTCAAGATTTGGCTATCCCTTGGTATGAAATGATCAACTCACAAGCCTTTGTCTTTGAGTTTGCCGTTATTATTCTTTCAAGTATTAGTGTTGCATTTGTATTACCCTTTACAACAATCATCACTTGTCGTTATTTATTACGAAAAAAAGCCAACTGATAGCCGTTTTATTGTTTCTTTACTTCGAACCGACGCTTAGAATAATCAGATTGCAAGGAGAACAAAATGAAAACATCTTTAACAACACAAATGGAAGAATCGCTGTATTCTTTTATTAGAGAAAGTGGTGCTGTGGTAGTTGAAGAAGTTACTATGCCCGATGAGCAAGGAATCGTAGATACTCTTAGCTGCCATATGGATAGCAACCAAAAGTTTGAATGGCGCTGTTATGAGCTCAAAGTGAACAAGGCTGACTTTCATTCTAAAGCAAAATTATCCTTTATCGGTCATTATAATTATTTTGTTTTACCAGAAAACCTTTATACAGCTGTAAAAAAAGAAATTCCTCCTCATATCGGCGTCCTTGTTTACCACCCTTACTTGTCAGATGATTTGGGTGTTCCTGGCTTTTTTACTACGGAGAAAAAACCACAAAAACAAGAACTGCTAGTCAACGAACAAGAATTACTCTATCGGCTGATTACATCCCAAGCAAGAGAAGTAAGCAAAGCCAAAAAAACTGCTCGAGGTTTACGAGTATTTGGTACAAAACAAATCTACCAAGAATTGAAAAAACGCCAACCAGAATATGACTTATTTGGTGGCGGTGTTAATTACTACGATCGTTTTATTGAAGAAACACAAAGCCAAACAGTCGAAGCATTAAAACAGGAACTAGAAGCAACGCGGGCGGCTTATTTTCAGTTAGAACAACGCCTTTTTAAAGGAGATTAAATCATGTATTATCCTTATTTTAGAGGAAAACAATTTGACCTTTTGGCTTTACGAGCCCTTTTGGAACAAAATTTATTGTCAAAAAAAATACAACCGATTATTGAGCCTGTAAAACATACAACTGCTTTACAGAAACTTTTTGAAATAGCCCAAAAACAACATTATCCTATTTATTTAATTGAAAACCCTCAAGTAGGTGATTTTAATACCGAAACAGGAAATCTGACGCTTCAATCTTTTTCTGCTAAAAAAGCGCTAATAGTAGATCAGCCTTTAGAAACGATAGAAAAAAATGCTGACCTATGGATCGTTAATCAACCTTCAGCGGCTTTAACAAGTGATTGGTCCAATAACCAGAAAAAAGTCCTTGTTCCACCAGAATTTCGTTTATTAAATACAGTGCAAGGAGAAAAAGTTTTATCTGTAGACCATTTTACTCGTCTACCCAAACCAAGTTTTTATCAAGAGAAAACAGATGAATTTTTTTCAAACGATCACCTAATTTACAAACAAAGAGGATTTACGGGCTTTAGCGATTTTTCAATTGATAGTCGCATTTATTATGAGAAAGGATATCCGTCCCCGCTATTAAGCTTACACATTGTTTATTTTGATCAAAAGACATTACGGATTCATCATTTCTTATCTCCAGAAGATTTGCCCTCTCAAAAAGAAAAATTTCTAGTATTAATGCAAGAAGTTAAAACGTGGCAAAAATTTTTAGCTAAAGAAAAGATGACCGCAGGTTTGACTATATTATTTGATTATGCAGAAAAAGAAAAATTTCCCGGCCTGGGAGTCATGCGTAAGGCTGCGGTCATGCATCATATGGAGATAATGAGTCGTTATCTAGAAGAAAAGGACGGGTGAGCTTGTATCTTTTAAATTTACATTCGTAAACGATAGTGTTATATTGTAATTGTATTTTGTGTAAATCAAAAAATGAGGGGATGAAAGAGATGCAAAAAAAGAAAATCTTTACTTTGGTTACTTTGCTCACCTCAGCACTATTGTTAGGTGCTTGCAGCAGTGGGGAGTCTAGTCAAGAAAACCAGAATCACTCATCTGAAAGTGAACATATGAGTCATATGGATGATTCTAGTCACCACATGGAAGAATCTAGTGGACATATGAATCATCAGGATATGGAAATGGAACACAACCGAAACGAAGAAAAGCCTGAAAATATGCAAGACGCAGATAATCCTGAATACCCGGTAGGAGAAAAAGTAAAAGTTACTGATGCTCATATGGACATTATGGAAGATGTGACAGCTACTGTTTCAGGCGCCTACGATACTACATTATATCAAGTGACATTCACGCCTGAAGGTAGTGATGAACCAATGAAAGATCATAAATGGGTTGTAAAAGAGGAGCTGGAATCTGACAGTGATTCAGATGATTTTGAAGTAGGTGACAAAGCAACACTTAAAGCAGATCATATGGCTGGAATGCAAGGTCAAGAGGCTGTGATTACCGGTACCCATGATGGACCTGCTTATATGATCGATTTTGAACCAGCAGATGGTAGTGAAAAATTTACTAATCATAAGTGGGTGACAGAAGATGAACTAGGTCCAAATGAAGAATAAGTACCTCTCGCTTTAACGAAATGAAATATTTGAAGCGTTTTTTTCGGTTTGATACAATGGAATTGAAGCTTACCAAAGCTTTAAAAAGTTCAAGGAGGACTACTTCATGAAAACTTACGACAAATTATTCTACAATGGACAATGGCAAGAAGCACAATCAAATGACTACTCAGATGTGATTAACACTGCAAACGAAGAAGTAATTGCAAAAGTAGTAAAAGCTTCACACAGTGATGTAGATAAGGCAGTCGCAGCTGCAAAAGCGGCTTTTGAACAATGGAATAATACTTCTCCTGAAACACGTGCGAAATATATTGAAAAAATCAAAAAGGGGATAGAAGACCGCCAAGACGAAATTGCTGATACGATGGTGCAAGAATTAGGCGCTTCTAAAACATTTGCTCAAAATGGACAAGTGCCACAATCATTAAACGAAATTCAAGGAACGTTAGATGAATTTAAAGACTTTAAATTTGAAGAAGAAGTTGATAATGCAACGATTATTAAAGAAGGTTATGGTGTAGTTGCTTGCGTAACACCTTGGAATTATCCAATGAACCAAATTCAACGTAAAATTACGCCAGCTTTACTTGCTGGAAATACTGTAGTCGTCAACCCAGCAACGAATACACCACTTACCGCAATCATCTATGCTGAAATTATTGAAGAAGCAGGACTGCCAAAAGGCGTCTTCAACTTGGTTACAGGTAGCGGTAGTGACACAGGAGATTATTTGACTAAACATCCAGATGTTGCTGTTATTTCCTTTACAGGGTCAACAGCCGTTGGAAAAGGACTGTATGAAAATGCTGCAACCACAGTGAAAAAATTAGTCCTTGAATTAGGCGGTAAATCTCCGATGGTTTATCTTAAAGGCGGCGATTTGCAACTAGCTGTTAAGTCAGCTGCAAGCACTGTTTTAGATAATCAAGGTCAAACTTGTTCGGCATTAACTCGCTTATTAGTTCCAAAAGATGAACTTGAAAGAACCAAAGAAGTCATCCAGGACTATTATAAGGATATCAAAGTAGGCGATCCATCTGAAGATGATACACGAGTAGGACCTATGGTATCTGAAGATCAAATGAATACTGTTTTGGATTACATTCAAACAGGTATAGATGAAGGAGCAAATGTATTTCTTGGAGGTAATCGACTCAACCGCAAAGGATACTTTGTCGAGCCAACTGTCTTTACAGACGTTACGAACGATATGACGATTGCCCAAGAAGAAATTTTCGGTCCCGTTTTAGTTGTTATCACTTATGATACACAAGAAGAAGCTGTTAAAATTGCCAATGACACTTCTTATGGTTTGTCTGGTGCTGTAGTAGGCCCTGAAAAAGAAGCGATGGATGTTGCTCGTCAACTAAGAACAGGAAATATTACGGTTAATGGCGGTGCCCGTTCACCAAAAGCTCCATTTGGTGGTTATAAACAATCAGGTATCGGCCGCGAAAACGGACTTTATGGTTTAGAAGATTATTTAGAAGTCAAAGCACTATTTAAATAATTTGACTAAATACTGAGCAATGATACGCTAGATAACGATATTCTTGTGTTATTTGGCGTATTTTTTGGTTGTTATCTTGGATATAAAATTCTAAACGGAACCGCAATAATATATAGAAAAGTAATCCATATTTTTTTATATCTGTCTTTTTTGTATTACAATAAAGTTATAAGAAATAAATAAAGGTTTTATGGAGGGAATAAAATGAGCAGTTTAGAAAATAATAATAGCTACGAATATGTGATTGTAGGTGGCGGAATGGTCGCAGGTTATGCGATCAATGGTATACGAGAAAAAGACACTGGTGGGGACGTATTGGTTGTTTCAAAAGACGCGGATGTTCCTTATGAACGCCCTGCTTTAAGTAAAAAATTATGGCTGGATGATGAATTTACAGAAGAAAATATAAAAGTTGGGGCTGAAAAGCAACCCAATGTCTCCTTTAAGTTTAATACAACAGTCAACAAAATCGATCGCCAAAGTAAAACAATCCAATTGGGAGACGACACCGTTGTTCATTATAATAAGTTATTATTAGCCACAGGTGGTGAGCCTACAACAATTGATGGACCTGATGACCCGCACGTCATTGTTTTTAGAGACTGGGCTGATTACCGCAAATTACGTCAATTCAGTGGAAATCACAAACATGTTATTGTAGTCGGCGGTGGTTATATTGGAAGTGAGCTTGCTGCAGCATTGATACAAAATGACACTAAAGTCACCATGATTTATCCAGAAAAAGTTTTGGGTGAAAATCAATTTCCTGAAGCTATAACCTCTGAGTACGAAGATACTTTTAGAAAAGCCGGTGTCAATTTAGTCAATGGCAAAAAAGCTGAGTCTTATCAACGGGAAAAAGACCAACTTGTCGTTACGTTAGATGATGGATCACAAATAAAAGGGGATACTCTTGTCATAGGTTTGGGGGTAACACCACGCCTTACTCTTGCCAAAGCGAGTGGTTTAGAATTAGCTGAAGATGGTATTGAAGTAGATGAATATCTACAAACGAGTGATCCTTCCATCTGGTCTGCTGGTGACATTGCTTATTATCCTGATAAAATATTAGGTCGTCAAAGAATCGAACACGTAGACCATGCCAGAAATTCCGGACAACAAGTGGGCAGAAATATGGCTGGAGCGCATGAACCTTACACGCACACTCCTTATTTCTATTCCAATATTTTTTCTATTTCATGGCAAGCCATTGGGAGCATTCATCCATCCTTACCGCAAATATTTGACAAGCGCGAAGAGGGAACAATCGTTTACTTCTTAAAAGATCAACAGCTTGTTGGCGTTTTGGTTTGGAATGTTAACGTCAACTTAGACGATGTAAGAAATCTATTGGCCAATCCACCGGCTAATACAGACGAATTGGTAGGTTCAATTAAGGAAAATAAATAACTTAGCAAAATAAATTCATTTTAAAAAAACAGGTTAATCGGCAAAACACGGTTAATCTGTTTTTTTATTTTCAAATGAATAAAAAAGAGATTTACAACTGCTTATTGATTTTTATGAGTAAAAAAGGTTATGGTTAATTCAACATGTAAGTGAGAAAAAGGGGTGTACCAATGTCACGAAAAAGAAAAGAGGTTACTTTCAACCAGATTTTTCTTTGGAGTAGTTTCTTAATGATTGTTTACTTATTTTTCCAAAATTTTCATTGGATCAATATTTTATGGAGCTTATTCGTGGTACTTGTAATTGTTCCAACAGTTTATTATTTGATTAACGAACGTAGCTTTAAAGCTTTGTCTTATCAAAAAAACTCGGAATTTAGTGGTTATCTAATCCTTTTTGTTCTACTTTCAGTTGTCTTCGTCATACTTATGACAGTCATCATTAGTGCGTTTGCTCCAAGTTTACTTTAATCGTCAACTACTCAACAGGATTTATTAATGATAGTATAACATTAAGAGATTTAACGTTTTT
>NZ_BCPY01000040.1 GCF_001544195.1 Tetragenococcus solitarius NBRC 100494 | reverse complement strand
AAATTTTGGTTTAAAAAGTGACCGTATTACCTTAAAAGAATTTCAAAATATCAAGGTAAATGAAGAAATCATGGAAGCATCCTTAATGATTAGTGATTACTCTTCTGTAACATGGGATATGTTCTTTATGAAAAAACCAGTGTTGTTCTATCAATTTGATTATGAAAAATATGAACAATACGAAGGTAGTTATATTGATATGGAAACTCAATTATTTGGAGAGCGGGCCTTGAATAAGCAGGAGCTCGTTCATTTAGTAGATGAATATGCACAACATGATTTTCAATTAAAACCTTACTATGAAAAATTGCATAGTGAGTATTTTAAATATACAGATCATAATAACTCAAAAAGAATTTTTGATGCGATTGAGGATCTGAATTAGGAGGTAAAAATGAACCACATTGAAATACGATTTCAAAATGGAAATAATATATTTATGATGCCAACAATGATGGCCAATCAAATAGAGTCTGTGTTGGTTGATGATAAAAGTGTACTGTTTGTTAAAAATACATTAGATAACGATAAAACAGAAGTGCTACTTGAGTTTAATGAAAATTTTCCAATAGGAGTTTTTTTTAACCTGAAGTTTCTAGATAAAGAAAATCAAGTTATTAAGATTCAAACGAATAAGGAAAGATTGGTTCCTTTTTTTGGGAAAATACAAGGCGTTATTAAATTAGAAAATAATACCATACAAGTAAAATTTTTTCATTTTAATGAGTTATTTAAACAATTGCAAAATGCTCCAACAATACAAATAGAAAATATGGATGCATTAGATAAGAATGGTTGGGAAAGAAAAGCATTAAGTGATAGCTTTGATTTGCTAGTCATTGCCACACAAAAAGATCTGTTAGTTCAACATATTATGCCCTTAATTTATGAGAAGGATAAAATCATTATTCCTTCTGACTATCTAACGGGTATTTTTGACTTAGAACCTATTATTTTAAAAAATGAGCACGTTTTCCGAATATCACAAAGTCCTAGTGTAACAGATAGTTACAAATTGTCGATGAGAAAGAGACAAAACTACTTAGGGTCTTTAGATAATGAGATTAATTACAAAGGACAGGAATATAGCAAATTATTGTTCAGCATTACAAATGTTTTTCCTATAATCAATGTTTTTCTTTTAACTGATCATTTTTTTATAAAAGGACAATGGTCTAAAGAAACAAAAACAGTTTTAGTAGATAATTTACTTAGTGATAACATGCAAATTGCTTATTTATTAATACAAGTAGACAATGGCTTTTATATTAAAGATTTATCAGATATTACTGTTGATGGAAAAAAAGTTGCTTCGACTTATGTGGATTTAACAAAGTATAACTTTAATAAGAATCAATTAAGGCAAAGTTTACCGCTTTCAATAAAAGATATTAATATAGAAGATACTTATTTGCAGTTTTCTTTAAACGATGTAATGGAGAATCCTATTCATAGTAAAACTCCTTTTTTACTAATCAAACAAAGAAAAAAAAATAAAATTTACTATATACATGGGGAAAGAAAATCAAGTTCCTTCTATTTCAATTTTTGTTTTCTATTAAATGAACTTGAAAACAAAAATGGCATAAGATGGGATTTGTATTTACTAGATAACTTTAAAAGTACGATAAGTTACCAACTAGGGGTTTTTGGGGAGACTATTTTGAAGAAACCAGCACGCTTTTTTCCTCCATTTAGACAACGTTTTGAAAATAACTCAACGTATAAACAATATACACGCTTATATATAACTATGAACAATGAATTGGCCTTAGTAAAAAATAATATATCTAACCTTATAAAAGAAGAATATAAATTAAAAGCCAAAATTGTTGGATTTAAAATGAAAAGAAATGTAGTTAACTTAAAAGTAGATATAATATCCCCTTATATTAGGGATATAGAAATAAAGGCTTTGGAGCTTATCCAAAGGAACAAAGATGAACTAAATGTCCGAGAGTACCCTATAGAAGTCATTGGTAGTTTTAATGGTAAAATCACAATAGAAAGTACAATAGATTTAAAAATATCAAGGTTAATGCCTTTATATTGGGATATTTACATTTCAGTTATCAACGAGGAGAAGAGATATTCTGTCAAAATAAGTTCTGTAGCTCAAAAGATTGCTTGGGATGTTAATCAAACAATTTCTAAGTATCAATACAATATTAATGATAAAGATATTGTATATCCGTATATAACACTATCAAATTACCTCTCATTTACTTACAGAGAAAAAGAATTTTATGAAAATCGGTATTATTTGTTAAAAGAAAACTTAGCCTACTTATATGTACAACTTTTTTACAAACGTTTTGCTAAAAGAGAAATATGGCTTGCATTTGAAAAATTGGCTGTTTCTGCCCATGATAGTGGCTATTATTTCTTTGACTATGTCTATAAAAATAATAAACATGATGAATTTTATTATATTATTCAAAAAGATTCTCCTGAATTAAAAAATCTTACTGACAAAAAAGATAAGGTTATTTATTTTATGACCTTTAAATATTTTGTCTATATGTTTGCTGCAAAGTTGCTAATTTCTTCAGATACCAAAAGAAACAGCTATAACTTAAAATTGAAAAAAAGTAAGCTTGCAAGAGCATTAACAAATAAAAAAATAGTTTACTTACAACATGGTGTCAACGGCTTAAAGAGGGTTCCCGATTTCCATAAGAATAGAGGAGTTTTTGATCTTGTTATTGCTCCTTCTAACTTTGAAAAACAAATGATTATTGAAGATTGGGGCTATGATGAATCAGAAGTTGTTGCTACTGGTTTAGCAAGGTGGGATGGCTTAGTTGATAAAACTGATCAGATTCCGTATAAACAAATTTTTATAATGCCTACCTGGCGAACGTGGATGGATGGTATGGAAAGAGAAAAATTTGTAGAAAGTGAATATTTTGAAAAGTATAATAAACTTCTTTCTTCAAAAAAACTTCACTATTTATTAGAGAAGTATAATGTGAAAGTGAAATTTTTCTTGCATCCTAAGTTTCGTGATTACATTGATTTATTTGATAGTAATTCTCCAAATATTGAAAAATTTGGCTTTCTTGAAACACCGCTGGACGAAATGATAATGAAGAGTTCACTAATGATATCTGATTATTCTAGCGTTATATGGGAAATGTTTTACCTACAAAAGCCTTGCGTTTTTTTCCATTTTGATAAAAATAAATACTTAGAATATGAAGGTTCCTATATGAACTTTGACACAGATTTATTTGGCGATGTAGCCTATGAGACGGATCAACTGGTTAATATTATTGAGGAGTATATCTATAATGGATTTGAAGAAAAAGAACAATATGCAGAAATGAGAAACAAATATTTTACTTTTATGGATCACCATAACTCCGAACGTATTTATAAAGCTATTGAAGAAAATAGAGATTGGCTGGTCAGTGATTCATTAAAAATACCAAAATTTAAATTTAGTCATTTTATCCCTTATAGACTAAGAAGAAAATTACTTGACTGGAAAAACAAAGTTTTGAATTAAAAATATTAAGGAGCTTAGTAATGAAAAATAATCGTAATTTATTTTATTTGGCGAACTCATTTAGTGAAGATTCTGGAGGTAGAACGCAAGCGACATTTACAAGAGCTAAAATGTTATCAGATGTCTCTGCAAATTCATTTATTTTGACTTTTAATTTTAAAAGAGATTATGGTGAAATATATCATGTAGTTAAAGAAAAAAGGGGTATACCTTCATCAATAACTTTCTTAAATATGTTTGAATTCTTTGCGGGAGAAGAACTTTATAATAACAGGGAAGAACAACCAGCTTTTTTTAATAAGGACTCCCAATTTATTTACGAATTTATTGCAAAAAAAAACGCCTATAAAGTTTATAATAAGGGAGTACAGTTCTGTTATATACAATTAGATAAATATGGCACTTGTATATATAAAGATTTTTTTGATGATAAAAAAAGAAAAATAAAAAGAGAAACTTATGATTACTATGGAAAACTTAAATTGATAACATATTTAAATATGTTAACTAAGAAACCTCTTAGAAAAATTTATTATACAAATAAGCAAAGAGCGTATCTTTGTATTGATTATGATAGAGAAAACTTCAATACAAAACAATGTATTGTTTATGATAAAGATGAAAAGCCTTGTAAAGTATTTTTAAATGAACTAGAAATGGCTAAGTATTGGATTGCCAATTTAAATGCGTTGTATTTAAATAGCATATTCTTTGTTGAAGATAGAAAGTTAGATGAGGTTGTAACAAATAACAGCTATTCTAGCAAAAAAATTAATTCTATCGCTGTAATCCATAGTAGTCATTTGAAAGCACCTTATAATTTTGGTGCTAAAATTAATCGGTTTAATGGGGATTTATTGAAAGACACTTCTAATTATTCTGCAGTAGTCTTACTTACCGAACAGCAGTTAAAACATGTTAGGAATCAGTTTGGATTGCAGCCTAATTTATATCATATACCTCATGTTAAGGTTGAACAGAAGAAAAGTTATCATGAAGAAAAAGATATATATAAAATAGTTGTAATATCTAGATTCGTAAAGATAAAGCGCATCATGGATATTTTAAAAGCTTTTAAAATAGTTGTTGAAAAAGTTCCCAATATAAAGTTAGAAATTTGGGGATCAGGCGAAGAAGAAGAAAAATACAAAAAATTTATTGAAGAGAATCAACTACAAGAAGTAGTTTTTATAAAAGGATATACTAATTATCCTCATGAAGTATTTTATTCAGCTGGTTTGTCAGTTATTACTTCAGAATATGAGGGTTTTGGAATGACCATTTTAGAAAGTATGACTAATCAGACACCGGTTATAGCTTATGATTTTAACTATGGACCGAAAGAATTAATAGATGACGGTATTAATGGTTATATTGTTGAAAATGGAAATATAAATGAATTAGCTAATCAAATCATAGAAATATATAATGGTAAAAATGATTTAAAAAGTATAGGAATAGCAGCTAAAGAAAAAGCTACCATGTTTAATGAAGCTATAATAAAAAAAAGATGGTTACAAATGATAAATGATGTTGAGAACCGTCCTTTTAATTTAGATTATAAAAGCTTAAGGCAGGTAGTACTACTTTCAGAAATAAAAGATATCTATAAAAATGAAGATGAAAATGACATTGAATTATGTTTTACTATTCAGAATACACTAACAGTAGGTTTGCCAAATGAAAAATATTATCTTTATATATCTAATTATTACAATTTAGAGCAAATTGGTAATCGGTATTTTGAACTTCAAGTCGTAGAAAATTCAAAAGAAAATTTTGAAATCTTAAAGGGCTGTTTAACAATAGAAAAAACTATTTACTATGAATTAAAAGAATTGGACCCTAAATTTTCATTAGGAATTAAAAACAAAGAAAATTTCTATTTTATAGATATCATTGGGACTCAAACGATCTAATATTATAGAGCCAAACAACCTAGCTACATTATCAGTACAGATGATGACGTAGCTAGGTTGTTTTTTAATAAAATAACGCTGAGAATTAATAAGTGCTAGTCTTTTATTTTAATTTAAAATACCTATACAGCTCTTTATAATAACAATATTTTTTATAAAATGTTATACTATATTAAACTTAAACGAATGGTCAGCGGAGTTTTTAGTATTTCTTTTTTTAAACTTTTGTGAATTTTTGTTATAAAATATTTAAGCTCAATTAATATTTGATTAAAATAAATTGAAGCTTAAAATAACAAAATTTTCTCTGTTACAATTTGTTTAGTAATTTAAAAAGTATCCTTTGTCTCTTTTTACATCGTTTTTTATGTAAGTTTATGATGGTTCTTGATGGAGAATAACTTTCTAAATGAGTAGGATTATGTGAGGTGCAAAATGGGTACGATAACATCATTCAATGAAAAGGAAAACTTAAAAAACAATTTTATTGTGTCTGAAAAAGTCAATAATATTCAATTTAAAAACTCGAAGATTATTTTTAAAGGCGAGAATAATTACGTTTTTCTCGATAAAGATGCACAATTGACCAATACTACGGTAACCTTTCATGGCAATAATTCCGTATTATATATCAAAAAAACAAGGAATAACAAAATTGATTTAAAAGCTACATTATATAATCTTCTTTTCTTTTTTTTGATGAGGGTTGTTCCTTCAATAAATCATTATTTGTCATTGCTTCTGAAGCAAAAGATATTATGATCGGCAAAGATGTGATGTTTTCTTCTGGATGCTGGATTCGCAATTCTGATGTTCATATGATATATGACGAGCAGCAAGAACGGATTAATGAAAGTAAAAGCATACTTATAGGAGATCATGTATGGGTGGGACAAGATGTTTCTATTTTAAAAGGCTCATGCATTGGTTCAGGAGCAGTTTTGGGACTGGGGTCGATCGTTGCTAAGAGGGTAAAATCCAATAGTATTAATGTAGGTAACCCGCTTAAACAAACCAAAGAAAATGTTTTCTGGGATAGGCAATCTTCCCATTTCTTTACTGAAGAAAAGACAAAACAACATCGTTTTTATGAGGATGACCCTTCACTATTTATGTTTAGCGGAACAAATAATTTAAAACAATGGCAAGATATTATCAGCAAAAAGCCTAATTTTGTGAGTGTGACCGAGATTAAAACTTTTATAAATAGAATTACGAAATTAGAGCCAATGATTATATAACGAACTAGGTTAAAGAGAGTCGCTAACTTAAAATTATTTGTTATTGGAAGGAACATAGCCATGAATAACTTAAAATATTTTGTAGAAGATAATGAATTAATTATCGAATTTACAAGTAACAAAGCAGCTTATGAATATATCATCGCTTTAAAGCGCGATGAGAGTCAATTTGAGTTTCAGCTTATGAAATATGAAGAATATGACAATTACAATTTTTATCAATTTTCTTGTTCTTTATTCGAATTTGCTAAATTTTTGCAGGAAAAAGAAAATGCAGTCTTTATTTATGATGAAAATGGGGATGTTATGGATGATGAGGAGGAAAATGAGCAAGAAGGCGAAGAGAAGAAAGGTTATAAGTTTATTCTCACAGCTAATTATCTAGAGTATAATGAAGATACAGATACAAGTAAACGCATAGACCAAATAGTTAAACTAAATAAGAAAAAATGGTCATTGTCTAATTTAAATCATGTGTTTGATAAACAAAGCGGCTTAGTTTTCGTTCCTTACATTACTAAAAAAGGAGCTTTGGCTCTTTTAATCAACAAAGAACTTGCGGATGCTCATTATTATCGTCGGAAAACGATCTCTAAAATGAAAGTGACGGAAGAGAAATTATCCTTGCAGGGAAATTTGACGACGCGTTTTTTTGATATTGAATCGGGGGAGATTCAATTAATCGAAAGAGGAGGAGATCAGTCAATTAGTTTTCCTGTATCAATCTTTCAAAACAAAGATCAAAAAGAAAATGCTTTTGCTCGTAGGCACCACTTTAGTTGGCAGCTATCTATCGATGAAATAAAAACATATTTAGAACAGCTTACTAAAAAGGAAGAGTTAAGCATTGATTTTTTCTTTGTTTTAACATTAAAGGGAACAGACCAAATTGTAAGATTTCGAGTGGGAAATCCAAGGTTTCTTACCAACTATTTCATGAAAGGCGAAATGGCTGTTTTTTCTAAAGAAGCGAATCGCTGGCTTTCAGCGGTTCCTTATTTTACCCTTAAAGGGATTAACTTATCATTAACTTACAATCAATATAAAAAAGACGCGTATGATTATTTTCGTCAGCATAAAAAGAATTGGAAAGGTGTTAAAAAAGCAGCTAAAGGACTCTCTGTTTGGATTGTCGGAGAGCGTTCTTATAAAGCACAAGATAATGGCTATCATTTTTTCAAGTATTTACGTACGATGCATCCAGAAATTGATGCTTATTATGTGATTCAAAAGGATTCGCCAGAGCGTAAACATGTGGAACCTTTTGGCAATGTGATTGATTTTGGTTCTAAAGAACACTTTGAAAAGGTTATTCAAGCGGATTATATCTGTGGCACACATCACCCAGATTCGTTATACCCCATTCGTAGTAAAGAATATATTAAGAATATCTCAGCTAAAAAAGTTTTCCTACAGCATGGGGTATTCGGTACTAAAAATATTACGCCTATCTATGCAAAATGGGTGAATGAATTCTATACAGACTTATTTATTACTAGTTCTGAAAAAGAACGTAGAATTGCTATTGTAGATATGGGTTATCGAGAAGATGAAGTCGTAGCTACAGGGTTATCCCGTTTTGAAACTTTATTTAAAGACGACCTTCCTTTAAAAAGACAAGCGTTAATTATCCCTACTTGGCGTGACTGGATTACCAATAATCAAATCTTTGAGAAAAGTGATTATTTCAAACGTCTTGAGGAGTTACTCTTTGATCCTCGGCTAAAGGAATTTTCTGAAAGCTATGATTTAGAATTAATTTTCTGCTTGCATCCCAATATGCAAGATTATATTAAATACTTTGAGAATGCGCCTGTGACAGTGATTAAACAAGGGGAACGTGACGTTCAGGATCTGATTAAAGAAAGTATGGTCATGTTAACAGATTATTCAAGTGTTGCTTTTGATTTTAGTTTTTTGCATAAGCCGATTGTTTATTACCAATTTGATCGTAGGCGGTTTTTAGGGAAGAATCCATCTCATTTAGATCTCGATAACGAATTGCCTGGCGATATTGCTTTTGATGAAGATAGCGTTATTCATGATTTATACAAAATCGCTGAAAATAATTTTAAAATGGAAGATGAGTATATAAAAAAAGCGGATCGATTTATCAAGTATCGAGACCGCCATTCAAATGATCGGATATTTGCAGCGATTCAAAGTATATCAAAACAAAATAAAATAAAAAAATTTCTTAGAGATGATCCATTAGCTTTAAAAATTTTTTCCCGTTTTAGACGCTCCCGTTATTATTTTCCAACCATGAAACTTTTTTATACATTTTTACGTCACTTCGGTAAAATAAATGATAGGCAGATCATATTTGAAAGTGGAGTTGGCAAAAGATATGAGGATAGTCCCCGTATGATTTATGAAAAAATGGTAGAAAATCAAGAGGATTTTGACTATATTTGGATTATGAATAATAATGCGCCATTAAAAGTAAATCCTGGGACAAAAATTGTAAAACGGCTCTCTCCAGATTACTATAAATATTTAGCTACTAGTAAATACTGGGTCAATAATCAAAACTTTCCAACCTATTTGACAAAACCTAAGAAGACTCGTTACTTGCAGACCTGGCATGGCACTCCTTTAAAGAAAATGCAGCATGACCAAGAACAGATTGAAGGAAGAGATGAAGGTTATCTAGCTCGTGTAACCCATGCAAAAAATCAGTGGAGTGCGTTAGTATCTCCTTCTCCTTATGCAACAAAAGTATTTCGTTCCGCTTTTCAATATAATGGACCGGTATTAGAATTAGGGTATCCGCGAAATGACGTTTTTTATACAGATGATTTGGATGAAAGAAGAGAAGATATACGACACAAGTTAAATATTCCTGATGGGAAAAGTGTCATTCTTTATACACCCACTTTTCGTGATAATGAAAAAAAAGGGAAGAAATTTGTAAGAAAAAATAAGATCAATTTTCGTATTTTTGAACGTCGTTTAGGTGAAAATTATGTACTATTAATTCGAGAACATGTGGTTGTCGCTAGTAAGTTGAAAATACCCGAAGAATTTCGGCATAATATCATCAATGTTTCAAATTACCCCAACGTTCAAGAATTAATGATTGCTTCTGACATGTTAGTGACGGATTATTCTTCTGTGATGTTTGATTATGTAAATACAAATAAGCCGATTTATTTTTATTGTTATGATTTGGACGAGTATAATAAAATGCGCGGTTTTTATTTCAACCTGGAAAAAGAAGCACCTGGTCCAATTGTGAAGAATACGTCTAATCTATTTCGCGTGATTGCTAAAAATGAGCAATACTGGAAAAAATATGGCCAGAAATATCAAGCCTTTCAAAAACGGTTTGCGCCTTTGGATGGACCTAATCGTGCAGAAAAAGTCTATAAAAAGTTTTTTAAAAGATAATTTAAAAGATATTAAAAAAACTTTATAGTTTTTCTAAAAATGGGTAAAAAGGAGAATAGCAGTGGAAGCTTCGGGACAAATAAAAATGGATGGAAAGAAAGAGAGTAATTTATCAAAAAAACAAATATTTGTTGCCTTACTTGTATTGGCTTTGGTGGCCTTTTTAATGGTCTCGCCACAACTTTATAAACATGGCATCATCCTGGGAAATGACATGATGTTTCATTTTAATCGTTTTTATGATGCTTATATGCAAATAAAAACTGGGCATTTCAATTACTTTCAATCTCTTTTTGGCTTTGATCAGTCTGGTAGAATTGTTAATGCCTTGTATGGTCCTGATTTCGCTTATTTACAAGGATTGTTAATGTTTATAACCAAAAACTGGTTTCGTTATCAATTATTAACCTCATTTCTTTGTTTTTTTATTGCAGGACTGTCGATGTTTTCTTTAGCCAGAAAAGCTGTAGTGAACTATAATTTTTCTATTTTCATTGCGCTACTTTATATGAGTAGCTCGATGGTTTCTCATTATGCTCTATCACAAAATATGACAAGTTGGGGAGCAGCTTTTATTCCTTTTGTTTATATTCCAGCTGTTAGAGTCATTAAAAATCAAAAGAAACCAATAAAACCAATTGAACTAGCACTTGCTGTAACAAGCGTTGGTTTTTTGCATAATTTAACTTTGCTTCTTGCTATCCTTTCTAGTATTCCCTTTTATATTGTTGGTTTTTTTCACGCCGAGCATAAAGGAAAAATGCTGAAAGACTTTCTTCTTGCTGTTTTATTAACAGTTTTGCTCAATATTAATACTTTAGTTGGCTTTATTGAAGTTTCTTTAACCAACCAACTTGTCTATCCTAAGTTTTTTGAGGATGTCTTGTCATACACTACCTACTTTGATATAGGAGATAATAATTATTCAAGCTTAGGAATGATTTTCTCTTGTATCATGTTGTTTCAGATTTTTTATTTGTTTTTTAATTGGAAAGATGCTTCTAATTTAGAAAAATTACTTACTAGCGTAGGTTCGTTTTTCTTAGTTCTATCAACTAATTTTGTTCCTTGGGAAGATATTGCTCGTTATACGGATTTGGTTCGTATAATTCAATTTCCAAGAAGATTTGTTCTAGTTGCCTTTGTTTTTCTATTGATTGGTTTTGCTTATAGCTTAGAAAAAATAACGAAGCGTTTAAATCAAGATAAGAAAAAAATTATTGCTTCTTTTTTATGTATAGTTACATTTTTGATGATTGCAAACGTGAATTTAGAAATATTGCGTAGTGCTGAAGTTTGGGAAAGTGATACACCTACTTCTGCAGGAAACAATGCGCCATGGGTGACTGCAAAAGATGCAGATGCATTGCGTAAGGGATTTACTGATGGAAAATACGAAGATGCTTTTAAAGTAATTAAAAAACCTACTCCTGATTATTTACCTTTATTAAATAACACTACTCAAGAAGAGTTAGAAGAACAAGGCGGCTATAAAATGTATGATGAACAAATCATTCATAATAAACTTGATGTGTCAAAAACGATTGATAACAAAAATCAATTGGTCTTGGCATGGAAAAGTAAGGAAAATCGAGAAGATATTTTGCCTGTTATTGCTTATGAACGAAGTAAGATCGCCTTTAATGGGAATAACTACAGCACAGGGCAAGTCAAAAAAACAGCCTTGGGCGCGCCTGTTGTTCAATCAAAAATCGGCACAAATAAATTTGTCATCGGCTATAAACCACTAGTAAATATGTCAGTATTATGGATTATTAAGTTTACTGTGATAGGGTTATTGATTGTTTTGTTCATTATAAAAGTCATACGAAGTTTTCTTGCTTTTGGTCAAAAATAAAGTATGATATGTCTATTTATATAAAACTTTAGCAATAAGTAAATAGCATTTACTAGTTTATTTCAAAGCTAGTAAGTTGCCCTAAGGGGAAGTTATTAATGGAAAATAATGGGGGTACAAAGAGTAGGGCAGTAAAAAAAAGAAAAGGGCGCGAAAAAAGAGAACAAAAAGAGAAAAGAAACTTTTTAATATTATTTGGCATATTTACTTTTTATTTTTTAATTGCCTGGTTATTAATTCCTTCTGGAGATGACTGGGCTTGGGGAAAAGAGATTGGTCAAGCTCGTCTTGCCAATCATTTTGAAGCTTATAATGGTCGTTATTTCGGTAATATTATTGAAATAATTATAACGCGTAGTCTATTTGCGCGTTTATTTATCTATTCAATAATTAATACCGGAATTGTTTTTTTAATGAGAAAAATTTCAAATCATAAAATCACTTATATTTTCTGTTTTTTGCTTATTTTACTTATTCCTGTTAGTTTTTATAGTCAAACTTATGGTTGGCTAGCCGGATTTGCGAATTATAATACTTCCACTTTCTTTTTTCTATGGCTTATTTTCTTGGTTAAAAAAAATAAAGTTACTTTTCTTTCTCTAACTGCTATTTTTATTTTGTCCATGCTAACCCAATTATTTATTGAAAACATCTCTATTTCAAGTATTTTAATTGCGATTATTGGATTAGCAATTGCGGTTTTTTTCAAAGAATCGATTTTGCCTTACCTTAGTTGGTTATTAGGAGCCATTAGCGGGGCTATAATCATGTTTTCGAACAGTGCTTACCACATAGAAGGGAATATGCGAGGTTTTTCAAATGCCGATGTTCATACTTTCAGTGTTCGATTGTTAACGGATTGGACGGAACTATATGTTAAACAAAATGCTTTGCTCTTAGTTTTATTTAGTATTGTGATGTATTTATTGATAGAAAATAAAAACTTAGGAATATTTATATTTTTCTTTTTTCCGTCTGGTTATTTTGCTTTGCGTTATTTAATGAACATAACATGGCGACAGCAATCCATGTTTGCGTTAGTGATTGAATTACTTTTAATTTTGATCTTTTTAGCAACATTAGCTATTACTATTGGTAAATCCTCTATTCCACTTTCTGGCAAACGTCATTTTTTCAGTTATATAACCATCTCCTTACTGCTGGTTGCTCCTTTTTTGATTGTTACCCCTTACGGTCCAAGAAATATTTTAACTTCCTTCGTTTTTTTAGGGTTAGCTTTGTTTGAGTTAATAAGCTATATAAAAATTAACTTAGAAAGCCAGCTGGTAAAAAAAATAAGCTTACTGTTTATTTTTTGCATAAGTATCTTTTTTATTGGAATGCATGGGTTAAATAAATATGAGGAAAATCAACGTATCGCTCAGCTAAAACAAGATGTCGCTTTAGGTCAAAAAGAAGTAGAATTAAATAGATTACCCTATGAGTTTATTGGTCATGATTTAACGCCGCCTGATGGGAGTGTGCAAAGTGATCGGCAAAAGAAGTACCATAATATCTCTATAGATACGAAATTTAAAATTACTGGTTACCATGATTCTGCATTAGATAATTTATTGGAGAAGCAGCAATAATGGGAAACTTATTTTTAAAGTTTAATGTAGATAAAAAGAAAGAAAATGCTAAAAAATATTTTCTTTAGCTATACTTTCAGGTATAATAGGACGAGTTAGAAACAAGAAAAATTAGGGGGCGTTGTTTTGAGTGACGAAAATCAATCAAAAGACAACCAAACTTCAAATAAAAGTAAAAATGGAAAAACAACTAATAAACCAAAAGATGTAAAAAAGCGCAAAATTCGTAAAAGAAAAGAAGACCGGATTGTTCATAAGATTGTTTTGGTCATTATTTTAGCTTTAGTCGTTGTAGGGTTAATTTTTGGTTTTTCTACTTATAACTATGTGAAGTCTAGTATTAAACCATTGAAACCAAATAGTGAACAGTCCGTTTCTGTAACGATTCCTAATGGTTCTTCGAACAAAATGATCGGAGAGATTTTAGAAAAAGAACATGTGATTAAAAGCGGCATGGTCTTTAACTATTATATGAAATTTAATAATCAGGACGGTTTTCAAGCAGGAGAGTATGTATTTTCTCCAAGTATGTCACTTAATGAAATCGCAAGTAGCTTAAAAGAGGGTGAAAGTGGCGTTAATCAAGCGAAAATCACTGTTCCTGAAGGATATGATGTTGAACAAATTGCCGCAGAACTTGCTAAACAAACTGAGTTTAGTAAGGACGACTTTCTTGACCTGATGAAAGACCAAGATTTCTTCAATGAACTAAAAGAGGAATATCCAGAGTTACTGAGTGATGCAGCCAAAGCTCAAGATGTTCGTTATCGTCTTGAAGGATATCTGTTCCCGGCAACTTATGATTATCAACCAGATATGAAGCTAAAAGATTTAGTAAAACAAATGGTTGCCACTACTGATGGTGTTATGGAAAATTATTATGATGAAATTAAAGATTCTGATTTAAATGTGCAAGAAACATTGACAATTGCTTCTTTAGTCGAAAAAGAAGGGGTAACAGAAGACGACCGTAAGCAAATCGCTCAAGTTTTCTTCAATCGTACAGAAGCCAATATGCCGTTACAATCAGATATTTCTATACTGTATGCTTTAGGTGAACACAAAGAAACAGTTACTTATGAAGATTTGGAGGTTGACTCACCATATAACTTGTATCAAAATATTGGCTATGGTCCAGGACCATTTGATAATCCAAGTGAAGATTCGATTGATGCTGTTTTGAACCCGACAGACAATGACTACTACTATTTCGTAGCTGACACGTCTACTGGCAAGGTTTATTACGCTAAAACTTATGAAGAACACAATGAGTTGATTGAAAAGTATATGGATAACTAAAAAACGTTTACAAAATAAAACCGATTTTAGGTTTACAATTTAAAAAAATAGTGGTAATCTTTTGTGGACTTGAAAAGATTACCATTATTTCTTTTTTTAAAATTCGTAAAAGAAATAATTTATGAAGGAGAATTTAATTATGGCAGAGGAAAAAGTTTACCCAATGACACCGGAGGGTAAAAAACAATTAGAAGAAGAATTAGAAGAATTAAAAACAGTAAAACGGGGCGAGATTATCGAAAGAATCAAAATTGCCCGCGGCTTTGGGGATCTTTCGGAAAACTCGGAGTATGAGTCAGCTAAAGATGAGCAAGCATTTGTTGAAGGTCGTATTACCACTTTGGAGAACATGTTACGTTTTGCTCAAGTGGTCGATAGTGATGAAGTCGATAAAGATGAGGTATCTATCGGAAAGACAGTCGTATTTAAAGAATTACCCGATGAAGAAGAAGAAGAATACAAAATTGTAGGTAGTGCTGAATCAGATCCTTTTTCTGGCAAGATTTCCAATGATTCGCCGATTGCTCAAGCATTGATTGGTAAAAAAGAAGGCGATAAAGTAACCATTGAAATACCTAACGGCAATATGGAAGTAAAAATTGTCAGCGTAAAAGATAGCTAGAATGAAAATAGGAATGGACCTTGCAGGTTTATTCCTATTTTTTCAGTCGAAAGACGGATGAGGTTGATACCGCTTTGTAGTAAAGTAAAGGAAATAATGTATTATAGGGAGTGAATGGTGTGCGAAAACCAGGGCGGTTTTTTTTCGTTATCGAAAGTTTATTATTGTTACTTGTTATTTGGCAGACAATACAAAATCCACTTTTACTCTTCTTAATAGGCGCAGGGATTTTCTTTATTTATCTTGCTTTACGTCGAAAAAGGAAAATGAAAACTGGCAATTTTAAGCTGTTTTTGGGTATTATCCTTATTTTGTTTGGCTTTCTTAATAATCCAGCCGTTTGGCTTATGTTGGTCTTTACGATTCTTTTTATCGGTTTAAAAGGAATTGAAATCTCAGGGATAGACTTTTCTAATTATGCTTTTTGGAATAAAAAGCAAATGATTATGGTACAAACACAAGAAGCCCAAAATCATGATGGGAAGAAGAAAAAGCAACAATGGTTAGGAAATGAACGTATTGGAAACCATGTTTATGAGTGGGATGATATTAATTTAAATGTATTATCAGGAGATACAATTATCGATTTAGGAAACACCATTTTACCCAAGAATGATAATGTTGTTCTCATTAGAAAAGGAATTGGGCGGACACGTATATTGGTTCCTACAGGAATTGGAATACAATTAGATCATACCACTTTGATGGGGGCCGTTTCTTTTGAAGATTACAAAACAAAATTAAGAAACGAGTCACTTACGCTTTATAGCAAAGAATATAGTCAAAGTGCACGTCATTTAAAGATAGTGACCAATACGTTAATCGGTGATATTGAGGTGTTTCGTGTATGACAGATCGAAAGACACGAAGAAGATTGGCCGCGTTTGGAAGTCTTCTTGCTTTTTTTATGATGCTGATTATCTTGACGTTTTATATGGTAGGTGCCGGGCAAAAGCAACCTTTCTTACAAATTTTTCAAGTAAGAATTGTTTACGTACCTATTATCTTTTATGTTGTCGGAATAGCCCTTGCATGCGGGCTTATTATTCTTATTACTTTGACTTATTATCAGAAAAAAGAAATGATGCCTTTAGCAGAGAAGCTGCGTTTATTGGCTAGTGGCAATTTTGAAGATTCAATTTTAAATCACTCAGTGGTTTCTTCCGATGAAAATGAAGAGCTTGCTACTATGCATCAGGACATTTTTCAAATTAAAGAAAAAATGACGGATATATCAAGCCAGCTGCAAAGTTTAAGCACACGTCCGCAGTATATCGATGGTCAGACAAAAGAAGAGATATTAGAAAGCGAACGGCATCGATTAGCAAGAGAGCTGCACGATTCTGTCTCGCAAGAGCTGTTTGCTGCGATGATGATGATGTCAGCAGTTACAGAACAGGCGGAAAAAGCCGATATGTCCAATTCTCAACAAAAACAATTACAAATGATTTCATCGATTATTAATACTTCGCAATCAGAAATGCGAGCCTTATTGTTGCATTTGCGGCCCGTGACTTTAGAAGAGAAAAGTTTGAAAAAAGGAATCGAGCAATTATTGCGTGAATTACAAAGTAAAATCACTCTTTCAATGACTTGGGACATTGAAGATGTCGAGATTCCTCGTCATATTGAAGATCAATTGTTTCGCGTAGTACAGGAACTGCTATCAAATACACTACGTCATTCTAAAGCTAGCGAATTAGAGGTTTATCTACATTTAATTGAACAAAATGTTTTACTGCGGGTCGTTGATGATGGTGTTGGCTTTAATCCGGATCAAAAAGAAAAAGCCGGTAGTTATGGTTTGCGTAATGTCCGAGAGCGGATAGCATCGATTGGCGGAACAGTTAAAGTGATTAGCTTTAAGGGACAAGGAACAAGTATCGAAATAAAAATTCCTTTAATCAAGGAGGCTGGGAAGCAATGATAAGTGTTTTATTAGTAGACGATCATGAGATGGTGCGTTTGGGAGTATCTTCTTATTTGTTGGTACAAGATGATATTGAGGTTATTGGAGAAGCAGAAGATGGACAAGAAGGGTACGAAAAAGCAATCCAATTACGTCCAGATGTTATTTTGATGGACTTAGTTATGGACGAAATGGATGGTATCGAATCAACTCAGCTTATCTTAAAGGACTGGCCAGAGGCTAAAATTTTAATCGTTACCAGTTTTATCGATGATGAAAAAGTTTATCCTGCCATACAAGCCGGAGCTGCTGGTTATTTATTAAAGACCTCCAGTGCTGCTGAAATTGCTGAGGCCATACGGGCGACACAACGAGGAGAACGTGTGTTAGAATCAGAAGTATCCGATAAATTAATTCATCAAAAGTCCTATGAGGCTGCTCAGTTACATGAAGAATTGACAATTCGCGAAAAAGAGGTTTTAATGTTGATTGCAGAAGGAAAAAGTAATCAAGAGATTGCAAGCGAGTTGTTTATCACTTTAAAAACAGTGAAAACGCATGTGTCAAATATCTTATCAAAGTTAGAAGTTGAAGATCGCACACAAGCAGCGATCTATGCTTTTAAGCATAATTTAATCAATTAAAGGAGAACATCATGAAACAAACTTATGCGATTATTGGATTAGGGCGTTTTGGTGGGAGTATTTGCCAAACTTTGGTAGAATCAGACCAAGAAGTATTAGCGATTGATAGCAATGAAGATCGTGCGAATGCATATATGGATATTGCCACTCATGTTGTTGTAGGAAATGCTCAGGATGAGACAACGTTACGTTCTTTAGGAATTCGTAACTTCGATCAAGTCATTGTTGCCATTGGTGAGGATATTCAAGCGAGCATTTTGGTCACGCTAATGGTAAAAGAAATGGGCGTGCCAAATATTTTAGCTAAAGCTAATAATGAATATCATGCGCGTGTTTTAGAAAAAATCGGTGCAGATCGAGTGGTGCACCCAGAACGCGACATGGGTGTACGTATTGCTCATAAGATGGTTTCAAGTAATATTTTGGATTCTATTGAGTTATCCGATGAATATTCTTTGGCAGAAGTTCGTGTAAGAAATAAAAAATTCTTTAATAAGACTTTATTGGAAATGGACTTTCGCCGCCGATTTGGGCTAACTGTAGTAGCCCTTCGGCGCCGTAATGGAGATGTTATCGCTTCTCCTGCAGCAGAAGAAGTTGTGCGAGAAAATGACCACTTGCTAGTTATTGGTAATGCGGAAGAAGTTGATTTATTAGATGAAAAATTAAATGAGTAGGAAGTGTAATAAATGGAATTAACAATTACGCCAGAAGCCCTAGAATGGTTTAAAAGAGAAATTGACTTAGAAGCGGGGATGGGTATTAAATTCTTTGGAAAAGTTTATGGCAGCACGCAAGCCCATGACGGCTTTTCTATTGGAATGTCTGTTGACCGTCCAGAAAACCCGCTGATTGAAAAAGAGCTTGAAGGAATCTTGTTTTTTGCTGAAAAAGCGGATGATTGGTTTTTTAAAGGTTACAATTTAACGGTGGATTATGATGAAGGCTTAGACGAACCTAAGTATATTTTTACAGAAAGTTAGTTCGCCGCAAAGCAGGACTAAGTGTTAAAAAGCGCTTAGTCTTTTTTTAATAAATGAGCAATAATTTTTGTGGTATAATAAAAAAAAAATGTAAAAGAAAGATGTTGCTCATGTTATTTATTTTATGTCTATTAATCTTACTGTCTTATATCTCTTTAAAGAAAAATAACGAAAAAATATTCCCTAGTTTTTTTATTTTAATTATAAGTCATATCCCGCTATCGTTTGTTTTATGGCGTTTGTTTGACCGTGCTTTATTAAATTGGCCAGCGATAGTGTATGCACCAATGAGCTATCCTGAAAATACACTACTTTGTATACTTGCAGCTGTTATTATATATAGCTTATTGCAGTTGTATTTATTTGCCACAAATAAAGGATACATTGTACGCAGCAATTACTTTAATAAGCGCCAGTGGTTTACTTTTATTTTTTTGCTGATTTTTATTTTTACGGGTAGTTTAGCTTATACAAGTAGTTACTGGACAATGCATGATATGGGCAATGTTCGCTTTGACCAGATTGTTTATATCATGAGCCAGCCTTTACAAGGTACTGACCCTGAAAAAATCAGAGAGTTTGTCGCTAGACCTTTATTTATCGCTTTTGTTTTTACTGCTAGTAGTATATTAGTCATTTATTTTTTAGCGACTCATCAGTTTATTTTAAGAAAAAATCAGCCGATCAAAAAGAAAAAAGTACTGTCGCCTGTTTTTCTTTTTCTGGGAGTATTATTGTTTTCTTCAGGGTTATCTTTAGGTATCCGAGAAATCGGTTATGCGGATATGAAGGCTTATTACTTTGAAGATACTAAGATTTATGATCAATACTACGTAGATCCTGCAAAAGTCAAATTACAATTTCCTGAAAAGAAAAGGAATTTGGTTTATATTTTTCTAGAGTCGATGGAAAGTAGCTATGCTGACAAAAGTGTAGGGGGAATTGAAGATAAAAATCTTATTCCTCACTTAACTGATTTGGCTTTAAAAGAAGGAAAGCAATTTTCAAATGCTGAGTCTGGGAAACTGGGTGGGATGATGCAAATTCCAGGTGCTAATCAAACGGCAAGTTCCATGGTTGCGCAAACTTCAGGTGCGCCTTTAAGAGCTAGTAATGGTGTATTGGATATTAATAATTATGGTATGCAAGAGCCTGACTCTTTTTTCCCTGGGGTGTATAGTTTAGGCGAAGTACTGGAAAAAGAAAATTATAACCAAGTGCTACTTATGGGATCTAAAGCCGGGTTTGCTGGACGAAGAGCTTATTTCAATCAGCATGGAAACTATGGAATCCGCGACTATTATTGGGCAAAAAATCAAGGCTTAATACCTGAGGATTACTATGAATGGTGGGGTTATGAAGATGATAAATTGTTTGACTTTGCCCAAGATTCATTGACTGAACTAGCTGACAAGAAAGAACCCTTTAATTTTACCATGTTGACAGCAGATACACATTTTGAAGATGGGTATGCAACCGACCAAACGCCTAATTTGTTTAATGATCAGTATAGCAATGTGATTCATGATTCTGATAAAAAAATTGGCGAATTTCTGCAGTGGATGAAAAAACAACCTTTTTATGATAACACTACAGTTGTTTTAGTAGGGGACCATTTGACGATGGATAAAGATTTTTTTGAAGATGTTGATGCAAATTATCCAAATTATCAGCGAAGTGTCTATAATGTCTTTTTAAATACAGATAAAACATCAGCAAAAGACAACCAGCGCTTATTTAGTGCGGTAGATATGTATCCTTCTACCTTGGCTTCTTTAGGAGTAAAAATTCCAGGCGAAAGGCTTGGTCTGGGAGTGAATTTATTTTCGGATAAACAAACTTTGATGGAGAAGATGGGATATAAAAAGTTCGAACAAGAAATGACAAAGCGTTCCGATTATTATGATAAAAACTTAATGCAAGGGTCCGACTACGATGTTGAACGCAAAAAAGACCAAGAGTAAGGAGGTAGAAATTTTTTATCTATTTCCTCTTTAGAAAAAATGTTATAATTAGATAAAAAGTACTATTTATCTAAAGCAGGAGGATTTTGTATGTTATCCATTGTGGTTCCATGTTTTAATGAGCAAGAATCTCTACCCTATTTTGTAAAAGAAGTTGAAAAAATAACCTCGTCGATTTCACATTCGATTGAATATATTTTTGTCAATGATGGTTCCCAGGATGGTACGCTAAAACTTTTACGAGAATTACATCATAAGATGCCTAACCAAGTTCGGTATATTTCTTTTTCTAAAAACTTTGGTAAGGAGTCGGCTTTATATGCCGGTTTACAAGCTTCTAGGGGAGACCTAATCACAGTTATGGATGCTGATTTACAAGATCCTCCCGAGTTATTACCGCAAATGATCGAACGAATTGAATCTTCAGATATTGATTGCGTTGGAACTAGACGCCAAGATCGAGCTGGAGAACCGGTTATTCGCAGTTTCTTTGCCCGTTTGTTTTATAAATTGGTGAATAAATTTGGGGACACAGAGATGATTGATGGTGCTCGAGACTTTCGCTTGATGACACGTCAGATGGTTGATGCGATTTTGTCTATGACTGAATACAATCGTTTTTCAAAGGGGATATTTAGCTGGGTAGGATTTAATACTGAATATATTTCTTATGAAAATCGTGAACGAGTAGCAGGCAAAACTTCGTGGTCATTTTGGAGTCTGTTCAAATATTCGATTGATGGCATAGTCAATTTTTCAGATGCTCCTTTGACATTAGCAGCTTTTATCGGTGGAATTTCTTGTGTAGCAGCCATTCTTGCGCTAATTTTTATTGTTGTTCGGGCACTATTGTTTGGAGATCCGACAACTGGTTGGCCATCACTAGCTTCTATAGTTTTGCTGATGGGTGGCTTACAGTTGTTGTTTTTAGGTATCATTGGAAAATATATTGGTAAAATTTTCTTGGAAACAAAAAAACGACCCATCTATATCATAAAAGAAACAGAAAAAGATGTAAAAAAAGAAAGATGATCCATGG
>NZ_BCPY01000039.1 GCF_001544195.1 Tetragenococcus solitarius NBRC 100494 | reverse complement strand
TATATGCTGTCGAACTTTCTTAACGAAAAACTATTTTTCTTTAATAACTTCAATTTTGTAACCATCAGGGTCTTTAATGAAGTAATAGGAAGGCGGAGTACCGGGAAGTCCCTTTAAGTCTGTCACATCAAATCCATCAGTAGCGTGTTTATCATGTAAGGCTTCAAGATCGTCAGTAGAAATCGCAATATGACCATAACCATCACCTAGTTCATAAGTACCATGATCATAATTGTAAGTTAGTTCTAACTCGTAATCATCGCCAGGCAAAGATAAGTAAACGAGAGTGAATTCTGATTCTGGAAAATCCTTCCGACTGTTTTCCACAAAGCCAAAAGCATTTTCATAAAATTCAATCGAAGCTTCTAGATCTTTCACTCGTACACAAGTGTGTGCCATTTTCATTATTTTATCATCCTTTCCATTTAGATAAACGTATTATAACATATTGTATTTTTTTATTTAAATAATAGAGAATAAAAACTTGTTTCTTTTTGTGAAATCAAGTAAAATGCAAAGAAAACCACTCACGGAGGTTAAGATGAAAGAAGCTGTTTTTGGTAAAAAAGAAGAAGGTAAAAATTATCGAGCTCGTTATGGAGCTTATATCATCATTCATCGTCAAGAGAAAAAAGAAGTGATTTTAGTACAAGCACCCAACGGCGCTTTTTTTCTGCCCGGAGGTGAGATTGAAAAAAATGAAACTCACGCACAGACGATTGCACGTGAGATGTTAGAAGAAGTCGGCTTTAAAGTAAAGATTGGAGATTACTTAGGAGAAGCCAAAGAATATTTTTACTCTAGTCATCGCGATACCTATTTTGCACATCCGGGTTATTTTTACGTTGCAGATAAATGGGAAAAAGTGGCTGAGCCCACCGAAAAGACCAATCAGCTTCATTGGGTTACACCAGATGACGCCATGCTTTTGTTAAAAAGAGGAAGTCATCGTTGGGCCTTGCAAAAATGGATGAAACAAAATTCTTAATCCTAAAAAATGAGCTCTATCATTTATGACAGAGCTCATTTTCTAAATTAATGCACCATTATGAATATGTGAAGCAAACAAACGATAGGTCTCTGCAAACAGGTCATAATCGTTTTGTAAGTTTTGATCAACCATTTCTTTAGGAAAGTAAAAGCGATGGTCACCTTGTTCTTGTCCTGCTAACGCAGCAACGAGTTGGCTCACTTTTGATAACTCTGTTAAGCTGCCGTCATTTTGTTGTAATTCGATTTGCGTACGATGTTTTTCTAGTTCTGGATGATAAAAATCATAAGGCAGATCATAACTTGAGTTAATCGCAGTATAATAATCGGGATTAAAACCGGCTTTTTCAGTGATTTTTTTCATTGTAGCAATCAGTTTATCTTGTGTCTTGGGTTCAAAACGACAAGATTTTAAGGGTTTCCGATTTAAGAAACGTTGGGAAAGGTCGTTTAAAATAGAATCATTTGCTTCAGTCCAAAGGTTAAAGGCGGTGGTTAACACACCATCGTCTAAACGCAAGTAATCTTGTAATGAAAAATTTTTTTTGAAAAAAGGTACTAATAGCTGGGCAGTATTGTAAAATAAGTTAGAATCTTCGAAAAAAAGTTCATGAGCCCGATTTAATAAATGTTCTAATACCACTTCCATCCCTCTTGAACTGGGGTGAAAGTAAACCTGAACATACATTTGATACCTTGATACAATATAATCTTCCACAGCATGCATTCCATCCATGGAAAAAACAACGCCATCCTTGCAAGGACGGATCATCCGTAAAATTCGAGTTAAATCAAAAGTACCATATTTAGTGCCTGTGTAATAAGCGTCGCGTAATAAATAATCCATTCGGTCGGCGTCAATTTGACTAGAGATCATTTGTACTACTTGTGGGTTAGGATAAGTTTTTGTTATAACACTGGCAACTTTTTCCGGAAAGTCTGCTTCTACACGATTAAGTATTTGATAAACTTCTGTCTCAGGAGAAGTGATAATTGCTACCGAGATTTCTTCATGGTTGGTGTGAAAAATCCTTTCAAAAGTATGTGAGTAAGGACCGTGGCCTACATCATGCAAAAGGGCAGCACACAAAGCGATTAGACGTTCAGAATCATCCCAACCGTCTTCTTTGAGCTTTTTATTTGAATAGTTTTGTTCAAATATATTACAAATTCTTCGCGTAATTTCATAAACACCCAAAGAGTGGGAAAAGCGACTATGTTCAGCACCATGAAAAGTAAAAGAAGAAGTCCCTAACTGTTTGATACGACGCAAACGTTGCACTTCTTTTGAATTAATTAAATCAAGAATGACCTGATGATTAATATGAATATAATTGTGTACTGGGTCGCGAAAAACTTTTTCAATTGGCAATGTTTGATATTTATAAGGTACAGACATAATCAAGCTCCTCTAATTGTTTATTTCGCTGTTGCATATTGATTATTTTTTTCTCAAACTGAGGCATTTGTCCATTTTCTTTTATCCAATTTAGAGCATCTTGTCTTGCTTTATCAATCTGTAAAGCTTGCATGAATCGTTTCTTTACTTCCTGAATGGTAAGTTGTTTGTCCAAGGCATCGGAAAGATTTATCATCGAAGATGGCCAAACATCTGGATAGCCTTTTTTACCATAATTTTCTGCTAAACTATCTCGGTAGAATTGACGAACAATTTCTCCACGTTTTTTTTGGTCGCCAAAAACACTGAGATACATCATGACAGCGATTCCTTCTTTTACACGACGCTGGGCAATTCCTGCGATTTTCTTCCCGTTTACGCTTAAGTCAAATTTTCCTGGACAATAAGAATGACTGATTTCATAAGCATTTATAGTTAATTCGGGAAAAGCTTGACGTATAAGAGCAACCATTTTTTCATAACCTTGGTCAATTGAAATTTCTTCTTTAGGAAAAATCCATGAGATATTTAATACACCTTTATCCGATAAGACCCCTAAACCGCCAGCATTACGTATGACGGGATTGTAATTGTATCGCTTAATCGTATCTATTCCCTTTTTTAAATTATCAACTCGAGCGTCCTTCATTCCTAAGATAAAGGTCTGTTCAAACTGCCAAAAGTGTAATAAGTTAGTATTGTTTTTTCCGGCAATGTCAGTTAAAACATCGGTTAAAGCAAAGGGTATCATAGCTGTATTCTTCGTAAAAACTTCTTGGTCAAATATTTTTATCTTCATTTATCTATCCTTTTCTAATAATATCTTTATTATATACCACAAGCAAAGATCAGCAAACGTTTTGAGTGCTTTTTGTTTAATAAGTGGGTATAGATCAAGTCTGAATGACTATTTATTACTGATGAAAGAGATCTTTTTCATGGGATAAATGATTTAATTGACAAAACATGAAAAATGTGAGAAATAAAAAAAGAGGGGGCTAAGGCATTAGCTGGTTTCTACTTGAGAGACTGCTACTGACATTTTGCCTTAGTTTCGATTTGTTGTAAAGGAGAGTAAAACATGGAGTCAACACGAGGTATCCCTGTATCGATTCATTTAAAAACAGAAGTGAAGCAGGAAAACGAAACAGAAGAGTTCTTGTTTGATATTACAGGGCGAGTGATCAGGATGGGAAATACACTTTACATTCGATATAAAGAAGAACAAGAAGACGGAAGCGACCCTGTACCCGTTACAATGAAAATTTTTCCAGATGGCGCAGTCCAACTTGTACGTTCAGGGGAGATACGTACACGTTTGAAATTTATTTACGGAGAAAAATTCGAGACAAGTTACCAAACTCCTTATGGCACCATTTTTTTAACAACTCATACTAAAGACTTGCATTTTACTTTAAATGATCGTCCGATGGCTGGAAAAGTCACAATTGAATATGATTTATTTGTAGCAGAACAAAGAGTGGGCAGTTACCATTTATTGCTAGAATTTTCTGCTTAATTTTCGTAAATTTTTTACATAAAAAATTGCTTTTTTTGTGACAGTTTTGTATGATGGATTTTAGATTTGAAAGGACGTGTCCTGTTTGAAAATTAATGTATTTGAAAACGTAGATAAAAGTGATCTATCGATGATTGAAGTAGCTCATGCGATTTTAGAGCAAAAGGGAGAAGTAATGGACTTTTCTGATATTGTCAATGATATTCAGGAATATTTGGGAATCCCTGATAGTCAAATTCGTGCTTCTCTGGCACAATTTTACACAGACTTAAACACAGACGGGAGTTTTATTTCATTGGGCGAAAACCGCTGGGGATTAAGGTCTTGGTATGCTATTGATTCCATCAACGAAGAAATTACTCATGGTCTTGATGACGATGAAGAAGTGACCCGTCGACGGAAGCGCAAAACAGTGAATGCTTTTAACAATGGGGATGAAGATGTCATTGACTACAATGACGACGACCCTGAAGATACTGATTTGATAGCGACTGACGAAGATGACGATCTCTTCGATGATGACGACGACGATGAAGAAATCGCTGAATATAATTCTGATTTACAAGAAATCGGTGCTGACAATGACGATGAAGAAGAACTTCCTGGTAACATTGAAGAAGACTTGACCGTGGTGGATGATGACGAAGAAGCAGACGATGACGAGGATGAAGAACAAATCTAGTCGCTTTTTAAGGTTTAAAATAAAAAGATGTTAAAGCATAGGAATATTCCTTATGCTTTAACATCTTTTTTTATCCCGAATAAAAGAGAAGTGTGGACTTCTTTGCTTTAAACATCGTTTTCATTGAAAAGGGTAACAAACTTGTTTTTGTAATCTTTTCGCAGATAGAGTATACTAAGAGTAATAAAGCTTACGCACCCTAAGGGAATCGAACCCCTGTCTCAAGAACCGGAATCTTGTGTGATATCCACTACACTAAGGGTGCCAATGAGTTAACTGCTAGTTAACTACCTTACATAGTTTAGCGAATTTTAAGAAAAAAAACAAGGGGTAATTAAAATGAAATTTGAACAACAGTTCTCACAGCAACAAGCCCAAACCCAAACTCAGAAATTAGCAATGACACAAAAACTACAACAGTCGATTCAAATTTTACAATATAATACAGAAGATTTGATCGATTTTATCGACAATAAAGCATTAGAAAATCCTTTACTAGAAGTTATACAGCCAAGCTATTCAACAAATTATTCAAAACCACGCAAGTCTTCTGGTGAAGAGATGAATTATCTTAGTCAAATTCCAGATAATTCTACTTCTTTATTTGAACACTTGCTGGATCAGATTCATCTGAATTATCGAGATACCTATTTACGTCAGCTAGTATTATATTTAGTTGAATACATCGATCTTAACGGCTTTTTACAAATTTCTTTAGAAGAGGCCGCTGAAAAAACAGGAGGTTCTGCAATTCAACTGCTAGATGCTTTGACATTGATTCAACAATTAGATCCGGCGGGGGTGGGGGCTCGTAATTTACAGGAATGTTTGATGTTACAGACTGAACGAGATGGTGCTGCACCTCATTTAGCTTATGTTGTGCTAGAAGAGATGTTTGATGAATTAGTCGATCGCAAATGGGAAAAAATTGCCAAAAAATTTGATATTTCTCTTAATGATGTGCAAGAGATATTTGACTATATTCAAAATTTAACGCCTACGCCCGGAGCTGTTTACGGTTCTACTGAGGGGTTGTTTATTATCCCTGACTTAACAGTAAAAATAGCAGAGCAAGAGATTAAAGTTTTTTCCAATCGAAAAAGTGTGCCGGAAATTAAATTCCAGCAAAATTACTTCGAACGAATGAAAAAAAGCCAAGATCCCGAAGTAATGAAGTATTTAAAAGACAAACAGCAAGATTATGAATGGCTCAAAAAGACGATACAGCAGCGTGGTGACACAATCTATCGGGTAGGTAGTGCGATTGTGGAGCGTCAAAAAGAATTTTTCTTAAATGAAAAGCGTCCTTTAAAACCTTTAACGTTAAAAGATATCTCTGAGGAATTATCTATCCATGAATCTACAGTAAGCCGAGCTGTAAACGGCAAGTATCTCGAAACCACTTTTGGTGTATTTGAACTAAAATCTTTTTTTAGTAAAAAAATAAGTTCCAACACAGGAGAGCGTTCCTCTAATGATGCGAAGCATTTATTACAACAATTAGTTGATCAAGAAGATAAAGCAAAACCATTATCTGATCAGAAACTAACTGAACTTATGAAAGAAAAAGGAGTATCTATTTCTCGTCGAACCGTTGCTAAATATCGCGATGCTTTAAATATTGCGGGTTCTTCCAAACGAAAACGATATGATTGATAAAAAAGCTATGTTTATTTACATGGCTTTTTTCGTGTTTTAGGAATTTCGAAAGACATTTATTTGCCAAATAATGGAGAAAATGATAGTATATGTGTGTAAAGAATTGAGTTTTGAAAGTGAGCTTTGATTTTTTTTACAATACTCGGGTCGTTTTAAGTCTATACTGGTCAGTAAATGTCCCACGGAGGGATTACATGCTTAGTGAATTACAATTAATTGAAGCGATCGCTCCAGATATATTATATGTATTACAAGAAAGGTATCGGATTTTACAAAGTATTTATTGGATGCAGCCAATTGGTCGAAGAAACCTTTCTGAAAGTTTGGTCTTAACAGAACGAGTATTGCGAACTGAAACAGACTTGCTAAAAAAACTCGGTTTGATTGCCACTTCCAAAAGCGGAATGCGCTTGACGGAAAAAGGCGAAGAAGTCTACGAACAATTAGGCGATACGATGGATCAGCTTTTTGGCATGCAACAAAATGAAAGACAGCTAGCTGAAAGTTTTGGTATTGCTCGTTGTATCATTGTAAGCGGCGATTGCGATCAACAAAAAAAGGTCGTAGAAGAGTTTGGTCGTTTACTTGATGAAGCCTTGCATAGTTGTTTACCTGATGGTAAAAATATCATTGCTGTAATGGGTGGGACAACGATGGCCCGCGCTGCAAAGCAGTTAACCAATTTAAAAAACGATAAACGTCAAAATTTATTTGTACCTGCTAGAGGCGGGATTGGTGAAGCAGTGGATGTACAAGCAAATGCAGTGAGTGCTGAGATGGCTACCCGCTCAAACGGCGATTATCGAGCGCTTTTTGTTCCAGAACAATTAAGTGCTGTTACTTATGATTCATTGTTAAAAGAGCCTTCAATCGTAGATGTTCTAGATTTGATCAACCAAGCAAATTGCGTAATTCACAGCATCGGGCGTGCTTTACATATGGCCGCTCGCCGTAAAATGACGGAAGAAGAAATTCTAATGTTGAAAAGAAAAAACGCAGTAGCGGAGTCTTTTGGCTATTTTTTCGATGAAGATGGCAAAGTAGTTTACAAGATCCCTAGGGTTGGTCTACAATTAAAAGATATAAGGGGTATTCCTTATATATTTGCTGTTGCTGGTGGAAAAAGCAAAGCAAAAGCAATTCGGGCGTATATGGAAAATGCCCCGAAACAAACGTGGCTCATCACTGATGAAGCTGCATCAAACGAGATTTTAAAAGGGGTAACCCTTTAAAATAAATTTTTTGGTTTTCATAAGGAGGAAATCACATTATGTCAACAAAAGTAGCTATTAATGGTTTTGGACGTATTGGACGTTTAGCATTACGTCGTATTTTAGAAGCAAGCGATGAATTAGAAGTTGTCGCAATCAATGATTTAACAGATAACGAAGACTTGGCTTATCTTTTAAAATATGATACAGCACAAGGCCGCTTCCCTTATAGTGTAGAAGTTAAAGAAGATGCGCTGGTTGTAGATGGAAAAGAAATTAAAGCATATGCAGAAAAAGATCCTAGTCAATTGCCTTGGAAAGAAAATGGCGTTGATTTGGTATTAGAATGTACTGGATTATTTACTGACGCAGCAAAAGCTCATGCTCATATTGATGCCGGTGCGAAAAAAGTATTGATTTCAGCACCAGCAAAATCAAAAGATACTAAATTAGTTGTTTATGGCGTAAACCATGAAACAATTACTGCAAAAGACGAAATTGTTTCAGCTGCTTCATGTACAACGAACTGTCTAGCACCAGTTGTTAAAGTATTGAATGATAAATTCGGTATTGACCGTGCTTTAATGACAACTGTTCACTCTTATACTTCTACTCAAAGATTACAAGATGCTCCAGGTGGACGTAAAAATCGTGCCGGCGCTGCTAACATTATTCCTGCAACAACAGGTGCTGCTAAAGCAGTAGGTAAAGTTATTCCAGAAGTTAATGGCCGTGTTGACGGTACTGCTTTGCGCGTACCAACAATTACTGGTTCAATTACAAATTTATATGGTGTATTAAACCAAAAAGTTTCAGTTGACGAAGTAAATGCTGCAATGAAAGAAGCTTCATCTGACGCATTTGCTTATACTGATGATGAAATTGTTTCTTCTGACGTTATTGGTTATGCTTCAGGTTCTATCTTTGACGCTACTCAAACAGCTGTTATGGAAGGCGAACATGGAGAACAATTAGTTAAGGCTGTTGCTTGGTATGATAACGAATATGGCTTTACTTCAAACATGGTTCGTACGTTAGAATATTTTGCAACAACTTTATAATTCCGTAGAATCAATAAATTCACTTGCTAATAATATTCATTTGAATTTAAGTAATAAAAGCGGGGAAGCGACGCGCTTCTCCGCTTTTTTTAAGAAAATGTTATTTAGGAGGCAATTCCATGGCTAAAAAAACAGTCGAAGATATTGACTTAAAAGGGAAAAAGGTGTTAGTACGGGCAGATTTTAATGTTCCGGTAAAAGATGATGCTATTAGCGATGATACTCGAATCAAAGCAGCTCTTCCTACCATTAAGTATGTCGTACAACACGGTGGCAAAGCAATTCTATTTTCTCATTTAGGCCGAGTGAAAACCGAAGAAGATAAAGAAGGAAAATCCTTAGCTCCGGTTGCTAAACGTTTAGGCGAACTTTTGGACAAAGATGTGAAATTTGTTCCTGAAACGCGCGGAAAAAAATTAGAAGATGCTATTGATGAAATGCAAGATGGAGAAATTGTTGTTTTTGAAAATACTCGTTTTGAAGATATCGACGGCAAAAAAGAAAGCAAGAACGATCCAGAACTTGGTAAATACTGGGCTTCATTAGGTGACGTATTTGTAAATGATGCTTTTGGAACTGCACATCGCTCCCACGCTTCAAATGTAGGAATCGCTTCTACAGGGATTCCAACAGTGGCTGGCTTTTTGATGGAAAAAGAAATTAAGTTTATCGGTGAAGCAGTGGATGATCCTAAGCGTCCGATGATCGCTATTTTAGGTGGCGCAAAGGTTTCTGATAAAATTGGTGTTATTGAAAACTTAATTGAAAAAGCGGACAAGATTTTAATCGGCGGCGGGATGACTTATACTTTCTATAAAGCAGAAGGTAAAAAAATAGGGAACTCATTAGTCGAAGAAGATAAAGTGGAATTAGCTAAGTCACTGATTGAAAAAGCTGGAGATAAACTTGTTTTACCCGTAGATTCTGTAACAGCAGAAGAATTTTCTAACGATGTACCGACTGAAATTTATGAAGGATATATCCCAGATGATCGAATGGGGTTAGATATCGGACCAAAAACAGTCGAATTATTCAGTAATATTTTAAAAGATGCGCAAACCGTTGTATGGAATGGACCAATGGGCGTGTTTGAAATGTCTAACTTTGCAAAAGGGACAATTGGTGTTTGTCAAGCAATTGCTGATTTGAAAAACGCTACGACAATCATTGGTGGCGGTGACTCGGCTGCAGCTGCGGAAAGCCTTGGCTTTGCTGATAAATTTACGCATATTTCAACTGGTGGCGGAGCAAGCCTTGAATTGTTGGAAGGTAGGACCTTGCCTGGGTTAGCAGCTATTAATGATAAATAAACGAAAATAGTTAAAAAAGAAATTTTAGCTTACTGACAGTTGATAAATAAAGGAGAGTTCAATATGCGCAAACCAATCATTGCAGGAAACTGGAAAATGAATTTGACTGCAAAAGAAGCAAAAGAATTTGCTGAAGCCGTAAAAAACGAAATTCCTTCAAATAACGAAGTGGATTCTGTTGTAGGGGCTCCTGCTTTGTTTTTAGAAACTTTAGTGGATGAAGCTAAGGGGACTGATTTACAAATTTCAGCACAAAATTGTTATTTTGAAAATTCAGGAGCATTTACTGGAGAAACTTCTCCATATGCTTTGGCGGATTTAGGCGTTGATTATGTGATTATCGGCCATTCTGAACGTCGCGAATATTTCCATGAAACCGATGAAGAAATCAACAAGAAAGCCAAAGCAATCTTTGATAATGGGATGACTCCTATTCTTTGCTGCGGTGAAACTCTAGAAACATACGAAGCAGGTAAAACGAGCGAATGGATCGAAGGCCAAATTAATAAAGACTTGGAAGGCTTATCTAAAGAACAAGTTGCTAAGATGGTTATTGCGTACGAACCTATTTGGGCTATTGGTACTGGCAAATCTGCTGATGCTAAAATCGCAGATGAAATTTGTGGTGTCGTTCGTCGAAAAGTTGCAGATTTATATGGCGATGATACGGCTGAAAAAGTACGTATTCAATATGGTGGTTCAGTAAAACCAGAAAATATTTCTGAATATATGGCCAAAGAAAACGTCGATGGCGCATTAGTCGGCGGCGCTAGCTTAAAAGCTGATTCATTTTTAGATTTGGTTAAAGCAGCAAAGTAAAGCGGAGTTTATAACTTATTTAAATTGTAGTATTATTAATATAATCGTAAGAGATAACTCTTAGATTAAAACCTATTCAAAGGAGAGACAATTATATGTCAATTATTACTGATGTTTATGCACGTGAAGTCTTAGACTCTCGTGGAAACCCAACGGTTGAGGTTGAAGTATTTACAGAATCTGGTGCATTCGGAAGAGGAATTGTTCCTTCTGGTGCTTCAACTGGTGAACATGAAGCTGTAGAACTACGTGATGGCGATAAAAGCCGTTATGGAGGAAAAGGTGTAACAAAAGCAGTTGATAACGTAAATAACGTTCTTGCTGATGCAGTTATTGGTTTTGATGTTCGCGATCAAACAGCTATTGATAAAGCCATGATTGCGATCGATGGTACCCCAAACAAAGGCAAATTAGGAGCTAACGCTATTCTTGGCGTATCACTTGCTGTTGCACGTGCAGCTGCTGACTACTTGGAAATTCCTTTATATCATTATTTAGGCGGCTTCAATAGCAAAGTGTTACCTACTCCTATGATGAATATTGTTAATGGAGGATCACACTCTGATGCACCTATTGCTTTCCAAGAGTTTATGATTCTGCCTGTAGGCGCAAAAACTTTCCGCGAAGCTTTACGTTGGGGCGCAGAAACTTTCCACGCTTTGAAAAGCTTGTTAAGTGAACGCGGCTTAGAAACGGCTGTCGGTGATGAAGGTGGATTTGCTCCTCGTTTTGCAGGAACTGAAGACGCAGTTGAAACCATTGTTGCTGCGATTGAAAAAGCTGGGTTAACACCAGGAAAAGATGTTTACCTTGGTTTTGACGTGGCTGCTTCAGAATTTTATGAAGACGGCGTTTACGACTATACAAAATTTGAAGGTCCTAATGGCGCAAAACGTTCTGCTGCAGAACAAGCAGATTATATTGAAGAATTAGTCAATAAATATCCGCTTCTTACAATCGAAGATGGTATGGATGAAAATGATTGGGAAGGTTGGAAATTACTTACTGACCGTCTAGGTGATAAAGTTCAATTGGTCGGAGATGACTTGTTTGTAACTAACACTGAAATCCTTCAAAAAGGAATTGATAAAGAAGTTGGTAACTCAATTCTTATTAAGGTAAACCAAATCGGTACACTTACAGAAACATTTGATGCTATCGAAATGGCAAAAGAAGCTGGTTATACAGCTGTTGTTTCGCACCGTTCTGGTGAAACAGAAGATACAACAATCTCTGATATTGCTGTAGCAACAAACGCTGGTCAAATCAAGACTGGTTCATTGTCACGTACAGACCGTATTGCAAAATACAATCAATTACTACGTATTGAAGACCAATTAGGTGAAGTTGCCCAATACAAAGGTTTACAATCTTTCTATAACTTGAAGAATAAATAAATTTTTATTTAGTAAATAAAAGGTCGCTTTTCTACGTTAAATTTAGCGTAGCAAAGCGACCTTCTTTGCTGTGAATCACTACGATTTAGCGACCCAAGGGAGCTAAGAGTAGTCCATTTGATTTTAATTCCCATTTTTCAAACATAAAGTTTCACTACTTTTGTCTGACAATTAATTATGAGACAAAAGTTTAGCTAAATAATGTCCGATAAATGGGAATAGGACATTATTTTCACGAATCTTTGTCTTGTATTGTTAAAATTAACGCTATTTCTCTTGCTTTGTTACTTCATAGGACAAAAGAATTCGTTAATAATGTCCGTATTATTGATTACAGACAAAAGTTTAGCTGAGTAATGCCCTTTAAATAAAAATAGGGCAAAAGTTTTACCAATAGATTATGCAATAGACTAGCCATCTATGAAAAATTATGCTAAAGTAGACTAGGCGATATTAGACGAAGGCGAGGGACATGGATTTGTATAATTTTATACTAAGTGCAGTGATAATACTTTCTGTCATTTTGGTGATCACAATCATGTTGCAACCAAGCAAACAAAATAGTGCAGCGAGTGCTTTTACTGGCGGTGCCGATAATCTTTTTGGGAAGCAAAAAGCAAGAGGATTTGAAGCAGTGATGAAACGATCAACCGCAGTACTAGGTACAATTTGGATGGTTTTATTATTTGTTTTAGTGTTATTATCTTCTCAATAGAAAATAGCTAACAAAGAGTTTGAGCATTGTTCTCAAACTCTTTTTTTATGATAAAATGGAAGCTAAGAGGTGTTAAACAGTGCAGATGAATTTACCTAAACCATTTTTAGAAGAACATGGAAAAAGAGCAGTCATTTTATTACATGCCTACTCAGGAAGTCCTAATGATGTTCACATGCTTTGCCGCTTTCTAGAAAAAGCTAATTACACCGTCTATGCGCCAACATTTAGCGGCCATGCGACGATGGATCCGCAAGATATTTTGGACCAAGAAGTTGATACTTGGTTTCAGGATACACAAGCTGCAATTGACCGATTAAAAAATAAAGGCTATAAACAGCTGGCTGTATTTGGCTTATCGATGGGTGGTATCATGTCAATGGGTGCTTTAACTCAAAAAGACTCGGCAATTATTGGCGGCGGCAGTTTTTGTTCTCCTATATTTCAAACTAAAACCAATGTGCCTGAAAATTTTTATCAGTATGCCGAAAAGGTGTTAAGTTATGCCGATGTGTCTAAAGAAAAATTAAAGAAAAAAATGGCAAGTATTGAAGTAGAATCAAAAAAACAATTGTATGAAATAGAGCACTTTGCAGAAAATGTCAGCAAAAGGGTAAGTACAATCAATGTGCCAGTTTTTCTGGCACAGTCTGGTAAAGACCAGATGATTGAGCCTTCGACTGTTTTTAAAACGGCGCGAGCTTTAGCACAAACAAAGTTTACTCTACAATGGTATCCAGAAAGTGGACATGTAGTGACTGTTGGACCTGAGAGGAAACAGTTTGAAAAAGACGTATTAGCTTATCTGGAAAGTTTATCCTGGAATGAGGAATGAAGATGAAAGAGACAATAAAAACAAAGGTTTTACAGTTTATGGAAAACAGTTCTAAAAAAAGTTTTTCCATGGAAGAAGTTGCAGAAAGTTTAGGTTTAGAAAAAAGCGACGATTTTAAAACTTTAGTACAAACCGTGGCAACGATGGAAAGAGAGCAACTAGTTACCTTTAACAAAAAGGGAAAAATAAAGCTTCCTACTAAGCAAATTTTAGTGGAAGGAACGTTTCGTGCGAATGAGCGTGGCTTTGGTTTTGTGACCATTGATCCAGAAGAAGATGATGTCTATATTGCAAAAGAAAATACAGGGTATGCAATGGATGGTGATTTGGTGGCAATTGATATCACGAAACCATCCGATCCTGCCGATGAATTGGGAGCTGAAGGACGTATTGTAGAAATACGCCAACGAAACGTTTCACAAGTAGTAGGGGAATTTCATTTGTTTTCGGATGAGGAAATTGCCGAGACAGATCTGTACGGTGTTGTGACACCAAAAGAGAAAAAGCTGGCTGGTTTTAAAGTATTGATTTCAGCTACAGGTGTTCGGCCAGTGGATGGTAACATCGTAATGGTAGAGATTACCCACTATCCTGAAAAAGGTTATGCGGATAGTTTAGAAGGAATTGTAAAAAATATTATTGGGCACAAAGACGAGCCTGGCATGGATATTTTATCCGTACTAGCAGCTCATCACGTGCCGACAGAATTTTCAGAAGAAGCATTAGAACAATCGAATCAGGTTCCTGATTCGATTCGTCCTAAAGACTATCCTGATCGTAAAAATCGTCAAGATCAGACAATTGTAACGATTGATAGCGAAGAAGCTAAAGATTTAGATGATGCTGTCTCTGTAAAAAAATTGGGAAATGGCCATTTCTTTTTAGCCGTGCATATTGCAGATGTTTCTTACTATGTTACAGAAAATAGTCCTTTAGATAAAGAAGCTTTGGACCGAGGAACAAGTGTTTATTTAACAGATCGTGTAGTACCTATGCTGCCTCAGCGCTTGTCTAATGGGATTTGTTCATTAAATCCTAAAGTACCGCGGCTGGCTATGAGCTGTGAAATGGAGATAGATCCACAGGGGAATGTTGTTTCTTATGATATTTTTCCAAGCATCATTCAGACTAATGAAAGAATGTCTTATACAGCGGTTAATGAAATTTTAGAAGATGAAAACCCAGAGACAACGGCTCAGTATGCGGACTTAGTCCCTATGTTTCAGGCAATGAAGGAATTGCACGAATGTTTAGAAGCAATGCGTAACAGACGTGGAGCCCTAACGTTTGAAGATAATGAAGCCCAAGTTGTTGTTGATGAAAGCGGACATCCTTTAGATATTGTTTTAAAGCAAAGAGGCATTGGTGAACGTATGATTGAGTCGTTTATGTTGTGTGCAAATGAAACAATTGCCAAGCACTATCACCAATTAAACTTGCCTTTTATTTATCGGATTCACGAAGAACCTAAAGAGGAAAAATTACAACAATTTTTTGACTTTGCGGCGACCTTAGGCATTTTAGTAAAAAATAAAAAAGGGACCATTCATCCTAAAGACTTACAAGAAGTAGTGGAGAATGCAGCCGGAAAGCCAGAAAGTATGGTGATTAACACTATGCTGTTAAGAAGCATGCAGCAAGCTCGCTACTCAGAAGAAAATGTTGGGCATTACGGACTAGCAGCGGAATATTATACGCACTTTACTTCGCCTATTCGTCGATATCCAGATTTACTGGTTCATCGTCTGATTCGTTCTTATGACAAAGATAAATCAAAAAAAGAACAAGCAAAATGGGTTAAAAAGATTCCTGACATTGCTCAACATAGTTCTGACATGGAAAGACGTGCTGTCGATTGCGAACGGGATGTGGATTCCATGAAAAAAGCAGAATATATGCAAGACCATATTGATGAAGAATTTGAAGGTGTGATTAGTTCCGTAGTTAAGTTTGGCTTTTTTGTTGAGCTACCCAATACAATTGAAGGACTAATTCATGTAAGCGAGCTACAAAATGACTATTTCCAATTTATTGAAAGTCAGCTTGCGTTAGTGGGAGAGCATACAAACCAAACATTTAAAATCGGCCAACAAGTAAAAGTACGCGTTACAAAAGCAGATCCTGATACAAGAGAAGTAGATTTTGAGTTAGTAGATGCTCAAAAAGCTGAGTTAGATACGCCAAAAAAGCAGCAAAATCGTAAACAACGCAGAAAAAAACAAAGAAACACCCCAGCACCCAAAAAAAATAAAAAAGAAAAAAAGGGGAAAAATAAAGGAAAGAAACCCTTTTATAAAACTGCTCCAAAGCGTACGAAGAAGAAAAAGTAGACAAATGTTAGGAGGACGGATTTATGCCCAAAGGTAATGGAAAGTTAGTTGCGCAAAATAGAAAAGCAAGACATGATTATACGATTCTTGAAACTGTAGAAGCAGGACTTTCTTTAAAAGGAACAGAAATAAAATCCATTCGAAATGGTAGAATTAACTTAAAAGATGGATTTGTTCGCTTTCATAATGGAGAAGCTTTTTTATTTAATGTGCATATCAGTCCTTATGATCAGGGAAACTTATTTAATCATGATCCGTTAAGAAGCCGTAAATTACTTATGCACAAAAAGCAAATCGCTAAGCTATATGAAGAATCTAAAAATAAAGGAATTACAGTTATTCCTTTAAAAGTTTATATTAAAAATGGCTATGCTAAAGTATTGGTTGGACTAGCAAAAGGGAAGAAAGAATACGACAAACGAGAAACCTTAAAACGAAGAGACCAAGAACGGGAAATTCAACGAGCACTGAAAGATTATTAAGCGATGGACTTTGGCTTGAATTAAAACAAAAATTTGATAGTATTTGGATGTGAGAGATCTTTGCAAACTGTAAAAGAGTAATGCTTTTTATCATTAATAAATCTTTGGCATTTCAAGTTTTCAATTTGTTTTTTCAATGACTTATTTTCCGGGATTTTAATGAAAATGTTTTGAAATTTTCCTTTTATGGTGGTATGATACCGAATGTTGAATAAATCAGGGTCGTTTGTTTTTACCCGTGGTTTTGAGATTCTATGGGAAAGAAGGTGAGAGCTTTTGGATGAACGTTCACTCTTGTTTCATATTGGGCCTGTTTGGTTTGACGGTACGATTATTTTAATGACTTTACTTACATGTGTGATTATTTTTGCTGTCGTTTTTATTTGTACAAGAAATTTGCAAATGAAACCGCAAGGTAAACAAAATTTTATTGAATGGGTTATCGATTTTGTGCGTGGAGTTGTTTCTTCGCAATTACCTAAAAAAGAAGTATCTAATTACGATTTCTATGCTTTTTCTTTATTCTTGTTTATTTTTGTGGCAAATGAAATTGGTCTTGTAACAAAAATCGTCATCCATGATGATTTAACCTTATGGAAAAGCCCAACAGCAGACCCTGTTGTGACCTTGGGATTAGCGTTTATGGTCATTTTGTTAACTCATTTCTTTGGAGTAAAGAAAATGGGAACAAAAGAATATTTAGTCAATAGCTATTTACGTCCAGTAGGTTTTGTTTTACCGATAAAACTACTAGAAGAGTTCACCAACGTAATTACTTTAGGTTTGCGTTTATATGGAAATATTTTTGCAGGCGAAGTACTTTTAGGTTTACTTGTTTCCATGGTGAATAGTCTTGGCTGGTTATCGCTACCGTTAGCACTGCCACTTGAGACGATTTGGATTGGTTTTTCTTTATTTATCGGAGCAATTCAAGCTTACGTTTTTGTCGTTTTAGCTATGGTTTTCTTAGATAATAAGATTGAAGAAGAATAAGTAACAATACATTAGGAGGAAAATATTATGTCATTTATTGGAGCAGGATTAGCAATTATCGGAGCGGCTATTGGTGCTGGCTATGGGAACTCAAAGGTTGTTTCAAAAGCATTGGAATCGATGGCTCGTCAACCTGAAATGGCTGGACAATTACGTTCTACCATGATTTTAGGGGTAGCATTTATTGAAGCTGTGCCAATTTTAGGGATCGTTATTGCCTTACTTATGGTCTTAGGATAATAGTAAAAAAGCGGAGGTGATCGTCTCTTACGTCCTTCTGCTTTTTTTGTCATAAAGGCCTTTAATTACAAAATATGTTATAAAGGAGTTATCAGCTATGCTAAATCAATTGGTTTTGTCAGTGGCAGATGTGCAAAATACCACGATTTCAAGTATTGTTGTGGTTACCGGCTCATTTGTTATATTATTGGCGCTTTTGAAAAAATTTGCGTGGAATGCAATTGCTGACATGATGAATAAACGTGAAAAAAAGATCGCCAATGATTTAGATTCAGCAGAACAATCACGCACTAAGGCTCAAGAATTAGAAAAAAGTCGACAAGAAGAATTGTCAGCTTCTAGATCTGAAGCTTCTGATATTGTCAAAAATGCTAAAAGCTCTGGAGAATCAATCCGCCAACAAATAATCAATGATGCGCAAGAAGAAGTAACACAAATGAAAGAACACGCTCAAGAAGATATCTCAAATGAACGCCAGACAGCTTGGGCTTCTATAAAGGGCGATGTGGGAGATCTTTCTGTTCAAATTGCAGAAAAGATTATCCAACAAGAACTTTCAAAAGAAGCGCATGAAGCACTAATTAATCAATATATTGAAAGCATAGGTTCAGAAGATGAAACTAGATAAAGACACGGTAGCTAAACGTTACGGTAAAGCCTTATATGAGTTGGCGGTAGAAAAGGGTCAAACCGAAGATGTTTATAAAAAGCTGCTAGCGTTACGTGAAGTTTTTCAATCTGTTCCTGACTTAGGAAATATATTGAGTGATAGTCGTTTAGATTTACACGAAAAAAGAGATATTATGGACAAGTTAGTAAGCAATTTTGATGGGATTGTTTATAATGCTTTAGAAGTTATTTTTCGATATGGACGTATGTATGATTTAATGCTGATTATTGATGAGTATGAAAAAAGATATGACGATGATCAAGGTCTGCTTTTAGGAACAGTCACTACAGCTGTTTCTTTAAAAGAAGAACAAAAAAACAAATTAGCAGCGAAGATTGCTCAAATGTTTGACTATAAAACTGCAAATTTGCAAGAAATTGTCGATCCTTCCATTGTAGGAGGAGTTCTTGTTGAAACAAATGGTCGAGTCATTGATGGCAGTATTAAGACTCAGATTGAAAATTTGCGAAAACAATTGAGCAAATAAAAAATAGAGGTGAAGCAAATGGCCATTAAAGCAGAAGAAATCAGTGCTTTACTTAAAGAACAAATCGAAAATTATCAGGACAAGTTAACTGTAGAAGAAACAGGTACAGTGACTTATATTGGTGATGGGATTGCTCGAGCACATGGTTTAGAAAATGCGATGAGCGGAGAGCTACTTGAATTTGCCAATGGCTCTTACGGAATGGCGCAAAATTTAGAATCTAATGATGTCGGGATTATTATTTTGGGAGATTTCGACGATATTCGCGAAGGCGATAAAGTAAAACGGACGGGACGTATTATGGAAATTCCTGTTGGAGATGCGATGATTGGACGTGTGGTTAATCCATTGGGTCAAGCCATCGATGGACAAGGGGAAATTAAAACGGATAAAACAAGGCCCGTTGAAGGTCCTGCACCAGGTGTAATGGATCGTCAATCCGTTTCACAGCCCTTACAAACTGGCTTAAAAGCCGTTGATGCGTTAGTTCCAATTGGTCGAGGACAACGTGAATTAGTAATTGGGGACAGAAAAACCGGGAAAACAACGATTGCGATTGATACAATTCTTAATCAAAAGGACCAAGATGTGATTTGTATTTATGTTGCAATTGGACAAAAGGACTCAACGGTTCGCGCACAAACAGAAACGTTAAGACAATATGGAGCCTTGGACTATACAGTTGTTATGGCAGCAGGGGCTTCGCAACCAGCACCGTTATTATATCTTGCACCTTATGCTGGAATAGCCATAGGTGAGGAGTTTATGTATAATGGAAAAGATGTGCTTGTAGTCTTTGATGACTTGTCAAAACAGGCCGCTGCTTACCGCGAACTTTCCTTACTACTACGTCGTCCACCTGGTCGTGAAGCTTACCCAGGCGATGTCTTTTACTTGCATTCACGCTTATTAGAACGTGCTGCTAAATTAAGTGATGACTTAGGAGGCGGTTCTTTAACAGCCTTACCATTTGTTGAAACACAGGCGGGAGATATTTCAGCTTATATTCCAACAAATGTCATTTCTATTACTGATGGACAGATCTTCTTGGAAAGTGATTTATTCTATTCTGGTGTTCGTCCATCCATTGATGCCGGTCTTTCGGTTTCACGTGTAGGGGGTTCTGCACAAACAAAAGCAATGAAAAAAGTTTCTGGGACTTTGCGTGTGGACTTAGCAAGTTATCGCGAATTAGAAGCATTTACTCAATTTGGTTCTGACTTAGACCAAGCAACTCAAGCAAAATTAAATCGGGGTCGTCGTACGGTTGAAATCCTAAAACAAGGATTACATGAACCCTTGCCAATGGCAAAACAAGTATTGATATTATATGCATTGACTCAAGGTTTACTTGATGAAATACCTGTAGATCAGCTTTTGAGATTTGAACATGAATTATTTGATTACTTTGACGCTAATCATCCAGAAGTTCTCAATGAAATCAACCAGACGGAAGATCTTCCTGACAAAGAAAAAATGGAGAGTCCTATCAAAGAATTTAGACAAACATTTTTGGATGAAATACAAAATGGTTCTTTAAGAGATAGTGTACAATCATTGTAATAAGCAAAAGAGGTGAAGATCTATGGCTGAATCTTTAAATGAAATAAGAGATAGAATTGCTTCTACAAAAAAGACAGGGCAGATAACAAAGGCGATGCAGATGGTCTCAGCTTCTAAGTTGACAAAATCAGAAGCGCACTCTAGCCAATTTCAAATTTATGCGAATAAAGTTCGTGAATTGGTCACGCATATTGTTGCAGGACAATTGGCGGACGTGAATTCTGCTGCTGAATTAAGTCAATTAAATCCGATGCTTATCAGTCGGCCGGTGAAAAGAACAGCTTATATTGTTATTACCGCTGACGGAGGGCTAGTAGGAAACTATAATAGTTCTATCTTGAAACAAATGATGACGATGTTACAAGAAGACCATGATTCTTCAGATGAGTATGTAATGATTACTATCGGCGGAACGGGTGCAGATTTTTTCAAATCAAGGGGGATTGATATTGCTTATGAATTACGCAATTTATCAGATCAACCAAGCTTTGAAGAAGTGAGAAAGATCGTTAATTTAACGACTTCAATGTACCAAAATGAAGTTTTTGATGAATTATATGTTTGTTATAATCATCATGTAAATTCTTTAACAAGTCAATTTCGAGCAGAAAAAATGTTGCCTATTTCGGATTTAGATCCCTCAGAAGCTACAGAATATAAACAAGAATATATATTCGAGCCCTCAGAAGAACAAATATTAGAGCAATTATTGCCGCAATATGCTGAAAGCTTAATTTATGGTGCGATTGTTGACGCGAAAACAGCAGAACATGCGGCAGGAATGACAGCAATGCAGACAGCTTCAGACAATGCGAACAATATTATTAACGATTTGACGACTTCATACAATCGTGCTCGTCAAGGGGCTATTACCCAAGAAATTACAGAAATTGTTGGCGGTGCAGCTGCCTTAGAATAATTTCATGAACGAATGGAGGAAGAAAAATGAGTTCAGGCAAGATTGTTCAAGTCATTGGCCCGGTAGTTGACGTAGAGTTCTCGTTAGATGATACTTTACCAGATATTAATAATGCATTAGTAGTATATAAAAAGGACGAGGACAAGACACGCGTTGTCTTAGAAGCCACCTTGGAACTTGGAGATGGCATGATTCGTGCAATCTCTATGGGATCGACTGATGGCTTGCAACGGGGAATGGAAGTTGTGGACACACAAGCACCTATTTCTGTTCCAGTAGGAAATGAAACCTTAGGACGTGTTTTTAATGTCTTAGGAGAAACGATTGATAAACAGGCACCGTTTCCTGAAGATGCCAAAAAAAGTGGTATTCATAAAAAAGCACCCGCTTTTGATGAATTAAGTACCAGTTCTGAAATATTGGAAACCGGGATTAAAGTAATCGATTTGCTAGCTCCTTATTTACGAGGTGGTAAAGTTGGATTATTTGGCGGTGCTGGCGTGGGTAAAACGGTATTAATTCAAGAATTAATTCATAACGTTGCCCAAGAACATGGGGGAATTTCTGTTTTTACGGGTGTCGGAGAGCGTACTCGTGAAGGAAATGACCTATATTATGAAATGCAGGATTCAGGCGTTATTGAAAAAACGGCTATGGTATTTGGACAAATGAACGAACCCCCTGGTGCACGTATGCGTGTAGCGTTAACTGGTTTGACACTTGCTGAGTACTTCCGTGATGTACAAGGTCAAGACGTATTATTATTTATAGATAATATTTTCCGCTTTACTCAAGCAGGAACAGAAGTATCTGCTTTATTAGGACGGATGCCGTCTGCCGTTGGTTACCAACCAACTCTAGCAACGGAAATGGGACAGTTGCAAGAACGAATCACATCGACAGATAAAGGATCAATTACCTCTATCCAAGCTATTTATGTGCCAGCAGATGACTACAGTGACCCTGCACCAGCAACCGCTTTTGCCCACTTAGATGCTACGACAAACTTAGATCGTAAATTGACTGAACAAGGGATTTATCCAGCGGTGGATCCTTTAGCTTCTACTTCAAGCGCCTTAGCTCCTGAAATTGTAGGACAAGAACATTATGATGTAGCCACACAAGTACAACGTACAATGCAACGCTACCATGAATTGCAAGATATTATTGCTATTTTAGGGATGGACGAATTGTCTGATGATGAAAAAACATTAGTTTCTCGTGCACGTAAAATTCAAAATTTCTTGTCACAAAACTTCAATGTAGCTGAACAATTTACCGGACAACCGGGTTCTTATGTTCCCGTAAAAGAAACGGTAAAAGGATTCAAAGAAATTTTGAATGGCGATCATGATGACTTACCTGAAGAAGCTTTCAGAAGTGTGGGTAGAATTGAAGAAGCCGTTGAAAAAGCGAAAAAATTAGGTAACTAGAAAGAGGTGCCTTATGGAGCAATATTTAACGGTCAATGTGGTAACGCCTAATGGTTTGGTTTATGATCACCATGCAGTTATTGTGGTTGCTAAAACGAACAACGGGGAGTTAGGGATTTTAGCCAATCACGCACCGATTATCGCACCTTTAGACATTGATGAAATACGCATTAAGCGAACCGATTCAGACGAACATGTCGATTGGGTAGCCATCAACGGCGGCGTCATTGAAGTTCGCGATAATATTGTTACCATCATTGCCGATAGTGCAGAAAGAGCACGTGACATTGATATAACACGTGCCCAAAGAGCCAAACAAAGAGCGGAAGAAACCATTGAAAAAGCAAAAGAAAAATCTGACGTTGACGAACTGCGACGGGCGGAAGTGGCACTGCACCGTGCTCTTAACCGAATCAATGTTTCAAAACACAGATAAAAAAGAGCAGTCAGGT
>NZ_BCPY01000038.1 GCF_001544195.1 Tetragenococcus solitarius NBRC 100494 | reverse complement strand
CATTCAAAAAAATAACGTCCATCTTTTGGACGTTAACTTTACGGACTCCGGCAGTAGGACTCGAACCTACGACATCATGATTAACAGTCATGCGCTACTACCAACTGAGCTATGCCGGAATAATGGAATAACAAAAAATAAGTGAGGTCTAGGCCTGATAATAACCTAGACCTTACGGGAGATATGTTTTACTTGCTTATATGCATCCAAGTAAATTTCGCCTTTATCTCCATCATAGGTGGCTTCGTAATACATGTCATCTGACAAAGTAGTTCTTAACAATGCTTTATTATTTTGCAATGTTTTAGAAGCCCAAACAGTATAAATATGAAATTCTGGCGTTTCTTCACTTTTATCTGATTGTTCATCGATATAATCGCGAATAATACTTTTACTTGTCTTCAAAAAATCTTTTGGTTGCAATTCTTTTCTCCCCTTTTGATTTATCTTTAACTCGGACAGCAAATCACACTACACATACGTTAGTAACAATAAGCTATACCAAAGCAACTACAAGTTTAATATAACAAATTACTTTTAAATCAGCAAATTATAAGCTTTGAATTGCTAGCAAAACTTACAGTGACGCAAATAAAAAAGAATACATCTCTGAAGTGAGCCCCAATAGTTAAATTGTTGGGGCTCACTTCACTTAAATTCTCTTTTTTTAATCGCGGAATTTTTATAAGAGAGTGCTATTCTTTGGGTTCTAAATCCTCAATAGAGTCAATGTCCATATATTCTGGAACCACAAAACCGTTTTGCAATCCTTCCAAATTTGGTCCTAAATCAACAACCTCGTCTTCGTGTTTATCATACAAGTGGCCTTGTGTCACCGGTAATGCTGGAGCAACGCTTGCATCTGCACTACCACCAGCAAGGCTTTCAAATAAAATCGCAGGATCTACTTCTGTAACGGTAACATCATAACCGTAATCACTTAATACTTGTTCCATCACAGCTGCAGATGCTTGCTCTGCTTCCCAAGGCATAGTAACAAGCTCAATTTCTTCATCATTTACTTCTTCTACGTTTTCTGTCCACTCTTCAATTTTATCCTGATTATCTTCCATCCAATTGGAAGCAGCTGTTTCGACATCCGTATTTTCTGCTTCATACATTATTTCTTCCACATCGTCTAACTCCCAGTTAAAGGCATCGAGTATTTCATAAGCACTAGGCATATCTTCTTCTAGTCCTAAACGTGTAATCGTATGGGCCGCTTCAGAATCCCCCATGGTGTTTTGAGGGTCATCCAACATTTTTAAATCATATTCAATAAACATATGATGAGGCACCCAACCGGTAAAAACAATGGGTTCTTCATTTTTTATTGCATTATCTAACTGTGCAAGCATTCCTGCTGTTGAACTTTCTTCAAGATTCCACCCAGCAAGGTTATCATAACTGTCCAGTGTATCATAAGAAACTTCCGTAATACCTGCTCCAGGCTCAATCCCTGTAATTGTATAATCTACTTCTTCGCTATAATTAATATCCCCTTGAGCCTCAGTAGAATTTTCTGTCTCTCCATTATCACAAGCAGCAAGTAAAAAAATAGGGGCTAATCCCAAAATCAATAATATTTTTAATTTGTTCACAAAATACAACACCTTTCTGATTACTATTTGTTACTACCTTTTAAATAAAATCTTACATTTTTAGGACTTCATTATTATCAGATCCATCGGATTTAGTCTCTATAATCCTTTGTGTGAGCGATAACAAAACTTTCAAAAATAATTGTTTTACTGAAGCCATTCTTATTCTTAGTGGATCCGAATTTTTGCTTTCACCACCTCCATCAACCAAGCAACATAATTCTTTTATATTACTTGGCATAATTTCAAAAGTTTTGAAAGTTCCAAATTTGCGGCGCCACAATAATGCGCCGTTTTCGCATTCACATACCATTCAACTTAACATAAAGGCTGAACATAAGCAAAATACTCTAGCATTGCTTTATTTTTTTGCCATAAATTAGTAGAATGAAGCAAAAGAATAAACAAAAATTGCAATATAAGGAGTAAATAATGGTTACATTAAAAACAATTGAACCTTCTGATTACCAAGCTGTAGACAGCCTTATCCGAAGAGCATTTACAAATACTGAAGAAGGTTACGGAAATGAAGCAGAGCTTGTTGCTAACTTAAGAAAAGATCCAACTTATCAAAGTTATTTCGAAATTGTTGCTTTAAAAAACGATACTGTCGTTGGCCATGGACTTTTAAGCGAAGTTTCTGTTTGTAAAGATGATGAAACAATGAGTACTGGACTTTGTCTGGCCCCGTTAGCAGTGTTACCTCAAGAACAAAACCAAGGAATTGGCGCTAAAATTTTAACGGAGCTTGAAACTCGAGCCAAACAAGAAGATTATCCTTTTATCAGTATTTTAGGGCATCCTGCCTATTATTCAAAATTTGGTTATCAATTAGCTAGACATTATTATATACAAGCGCCTTTTCCTGTTCCTGAGGAAGCTTATTTTATAAAAGAATTATATCCGAACAGCTTAAAAAACGTACAAGGGACTATTTGCTATCTAGAAGCGTTTAACGAATAAAGAAGTCAAGTTAATTCTAGAGCGGAGGCGATTAAAAATGGCAATAAAAATCATAGTTGCATACGAACATCCTTATGAAATTAAGAAACTGTTTGCTGAATACACCCATATGTTAACCACACAAAATGAGCAAATGAACGACTATCTAACGCTTCAAAATTATACAGATGAATTAGACCATTTAGAAGAAAAATATGGTCTGCCCGAAGGTCGCTTATACCTAGCTTATTATGACAGTCAACTAGCGGGTTGCATTGGTTTAAAAAAACTGGATGACCACTATTGTGAAATGAAACGGCTTTATGTACGTCCTGCTTTTAGAAGAAAACATATCGGAGCGCATTTAATCGATAAAATCATTGAAGAAGCACGCCAAATTGGTTACAAGCATATGTTGTTAGATACTTTACCTTTTTTAAACGCAGCAATGATTAGTTATAAAAAACGTGGATTCTACGAAATCAAAAGTTACAATAATAGTCCAGTAGAAGACGCTATTTATATGCAACTTGATTTGTAAAACAGAAAAAACTAGTCAGATGAGTAACTATCTGACTAGTTTTTTAAACGTTCATATTTCTATTTTTTGTACATATACTCTCTAGTCATCGGTAGACCTTGACCGCTCGTACCATTGACTAATAGATATTGCATAACATCAATGTTGCCTGCTTCAAATGAGGCAGCACAAGCTTGCAAATAAAGAGACCACATACGGGAAAATGGTTCGCCATAACGTTCCACTACCGTGTCAATGTGTTGTGAATAGTTTTGGTACCAGATTTCAAGTGTTTTTTGATAATGACGTCTTAGCGGTTCAAGATCTGTCAATTGCAAACCTGCGTTCATAATATTGGTTAAGTTTTCTGCAACATTTGGGATATATCCACCTGGGAAGATATATTTTGCAAGAAACGGATCAGTTCCTACACCTTCATGTTGTCCCGTAATTCCATGAATTAATGCACGTCCATTAGGTACAAGTAACTTTTGCACTTGTTCAAAGTACTTAGGTAAGTTTTCTTTTCCTACGTGTTCAAACATCCCGATGGAAGTTGCGTAATCAAATTTTTCCTCAACTTCACGGTAATCTTCTAAATAAACATCAACTTGTCCTTCTAGGCCTCTAGCTTTAATTTCTTCTTTGACTTGGTCGTACTGTTCTTGGCTTAATGTGATTCCAGTCGCTTTAAGGCCAAATTCTTCAGCTGCCATAAAAAGTACAGACCCCCAGCCACAACCGATATCTACTAATGTTTTTCCGCGTTCCGGATTTAATTTTGTCAAAACATGACGTACTTTATTTTTTTGCGCTTGTTCAAGCGTGTCATTTTCATCTTTAAAGTAAGCACAAGAATAGGTCATCGTTTTATCTAACCAAAGACGATAAAAATCATTCCCGATATCATAATGACTTTGAATATCTTGTTTAGACTTTTTTTCAGAATGTGAGATTTTTGGCAGATATTTTAAAAATCCGCTATTATCCGTAATAAAACTATTTACACTACGATAAGCAGAAGCAACAAGTTCTTGTAGACTCCCTCTTACTTCGATATCTCCATTCATATATGCTTCGCCTAAAGTCAAAGTGGGAAGCGATGTTAGCTCTTTGATGGGGATAGCTTTTCTTAGCTCGATCTCAACCTCAGGCGAACCTTCACCGTAAACCTCACTTGTGCCATCCCAATAGTCCACTTTAACCGGGATATCAAAAGCATGGCCTAAAAGCTTATCATAAGTTTTCTTTTCTAACATTCAAAACACTCCATCTTTATAAAATATATGTATGATACTCAAATATTGTCTTAACCATTCTGCAAATTCATTAATAAGAAACGAGTTTCGTCCTACTAGCAGAACAATTTTAGATCAATAAAATAAATATAACACTATCGATTTCGCTCGTAAACAGAAACGTTCTCCCCTTGCAACCTTTTTCTATATAAGCAATGACCGTAGTTTTTAGTAAAAGAAAAGTATTCCTTCATTTTTTAAACTAAACAAAGTTGATAGAAAAAACTTGCATTAACTCGTTAATCACCTCTTCAGGAGTTTCATTTTGCCCAGTGTCAATCCATTCTTGGATGACTCCTAGAATAGCGCTGCTCATAAAAGCGGTCAAATATTTTTCAGTTATTTCAGTATTTATTGGCAATGTAACATGCGGAAGGATATTTCTTTTCGCATTTTCCCCTAGCATAACTTTGACCTTTTCCTGAATTTTTGTCGAACCGTTTTTAGAAAGCAGTAAAGACAATACTTGGCCTTCTTCATGTAAAAACTGAATGGCATTTTTTATAAACGTTCTTTTGTCTGGATACATAGCTTTTTCAAAAATAACGGCTCCTTTGGCTCTTTTTTCCATGTTTGCTTTTTGATAATTTACTACCGGCTCATATTTATCTACATAGTGCAAATAAAACCCGCTCCGACTCACTTTCGACTGCATATATCTTTTATAGTCATTTGATCAAAATTTTTTCCCGCAGTAAAACAAACACGGCTTGCAAAATTTTATCTTCTGTTTTTATAAACCGAAAATTATTCTTTTTATGTGTCATTTTTACCTCCCTAAAACTGGGCAACTTTTTCAAAGTGTCTATTAACTCAATTTTTTGCTTGCATTCGTCTCATTTACTCTTATACTATTCACCATACATACTAATTAACATCATGTCCATTAAAATGGAGGGACTTTATATGGCTGTCATCGCAGCAATCACGCATGCAAATAAAACATTTGATAAACGAAAAGTTTTGCAAAATGTATCTATACAATTAGAAGCCGGAACAATTCTTGGCTTGATCGGTCCTAGCGGGGCTGGTAAAACAACAACGATTAAGTGTTTACTAGGGATGGAAAAGTTAGACCAAGGAACGGCAGAAATTTTTAATACACCAATGCCCAACCGCCAGCTGTTAGAAAATGTCGGTTATATGGGACAAAGTGATGCTTTATATGAAGATTTAAGCGCTAAAGAAAACCTCACCTTCTTTGGCAACCTTATGGGAATCAAAGGCGACGCACTTACTCGTTCTATTGAAAAAAATATGCAGCTCGTTAACCTGCAAGATTCCACCAATCAGCTGGTTTCTACTTATTCAGGCGGCATGAAGCGCAGACTTTCTTTAGCGATTACCTTGCTTTCAGATCCGGATTTATTAGTGCTGGATGAACCTACGGTGGGAATTGATCCAAGTTTGCGTGTTGAAATCTGGAAGCAATTACGACATTTAGTCAAAGAACAAAAAGCCATTATTGTAACCACACATGTGATGGATGAAGCGGAAATGTGTGACCAAGTAGGGCTTATTATTAATGGCGGCTTACTAGCCATGGGAACACCTGATGAACTTAAAGAAAAATTTACGGCGCATTCCATTGAAGAAGTCTTTTTGAAAGCTGAGGGAACAGAAAATGATTCGTTTTAAAGCCATTGTCATTAGAGTTGTCAAAGAATTGGTCCGCGACAAAAGAACGCTGGCCCTTATGTTAATTGCCCCTATTTTCATTCTTACGATGATGAATTTTGTCTTTGACTCTAACTCAGAAACACACGTAAAAATTGGATATAATTCGTCCGTTCCTTCAACAGTCATTGACGCTTTTCCTTCAGATAAGGTAAAAATGGAAAAGTATGATCAAGATAATAAAGTGAAAGAAACAATAAAAAATAATGTCTTAGATGCTTTTATTACATTGTACGATTCGACTTTTAACATTACCTATGAAAATGAAGATCCCAACAATACAACACAAATCCAAAACTTATTTAACCAGGCGCTCACAAGTAATAAATTAAAAGAATTATCAAAAGAAGTGCAAAAACTCGCTGCAACAACAGGCCAATCTCCACAAATAGAAAACTTCTCCGTTGAAAATGCTTATGTTTATGGAAGTAAAGATAGTTCATTTTTTGATAAAATTCTTCCGATTCTTATCGGATTTTTTGTCTTTTTCTTTGTTTTCTTAATATCCGGGATCGCTTTGTTAAAAGAGCGTACTTCCGGGACACTCGAGCGCTTACTGGCGACCCCTGTAAGAAGAAGCGAAATTATCTTTGGGTACCTGGCAGGCTATGGAATATTTGCGATAATCCAAACTTTAATCATCGTACTTTACTCCGTTTATTTACTTAATTTAGAAATTGCAGGAAACTTTGGCTGGGTATTAGCAACAAATATTTTAATTGCGCTTGTTGCTTTAGTCATGGGCATTTTTGTTTCTACTTTTGCTAACTCGGAGTTCCAAATGGTACAGTTTATTCCCCTAGTTGTTATCCCGCAAGTCTTTTTTCGGGGATCATTCCGTTTGATACCATGGTCGATTGGGTTCAAAAAATTGGATACGTCCTGCCATTAAGCTATGGCGGTGACGCTCTTTCAGCAATCATGGTTAAAGGACAGGGGGTTGACGATATCAAATTAGACTTAGGTATCCTTTTGTTATTTGTTGTGATATTTACTATCTTAAATATCGTCGGTCTTAAAAAATACAGAAAAGTATAGTCCATAAGCTATCCTATTTTCGACAATTACAAGGTAAATAAATAGAAGTAAAAGAGAAACTCATTATAATCACCTCTTCTACTTCTATTTTTATGAGATTAACAATCGGTCTCTGCGTTTTTTGTTTTGATAGTCAATAAACGGTTGTTTTTATCATGATATATACCTATTGAAGTAACATTTATCGTTAAGCATTTTTTTAACTTGCTTCTATAATTTCAGTATCCGCAGGAGGAGACAATTCCAACCTACTTGCTTTTGCGTAAGCTACAGAAAAGCATTTTTTTAGTTCCTTTTGTATTTAATAGTGATGGATTTAGAAATATTCATCTTCTAGAATACTCATCATCACAATATCATGCCACTTTCCCTTCCGATAAAGTGCTTGTCGTTGCTTGCCTTCATATGTAAATCTCATTTTTTCATATAACTTGATTGCCCTTTTATTAAAAGAAAAGACTTGTAGATAAATTCGATGTAAATTTAATTCAAGGAAAGCGAATTCGAGGATTAATGCCATTGCCGAAGCCCCAATACCTTTATTCCACATGTCTTTCACACCAATATCAATAATACATTCAGCTGAACGGTTTTTATCATCAATATTTACTAGAGAAACGATCCCCACAGTTTGTTTTGTCTCTTTATGTTCAATCATATAACCCTTGGCGTTCGATTGAGAGGCAATTTCTGAAATAAATTGTTCAGTTTCTTCTAAAGTGTGCATATCTAAATGAAGGCTCGTATTTTCCATAACTTCCACATCATTACACCAACTGTGATAAACGTTAGCATCATCAGTCGTTAATTTCCGCAACTTAATCGTTTCATTTTCAAACATTTTACTGCACTCCTCAAGTTAAACTATTTTGTAACATCTCATTCATTTGTTGAAGTATAGCCGAACTATCTGCATCAGAAGTAGATTGATAATAACGATGTAACATAAGACCATCTATCATAGAGATGAGTAATTCAGAAAAAGCATTGAGATCGATTTGTTCTTTAAACTCCCCGCTTTTAATTCCAAGTTGGATAAATTGTTGAATATTTTGAGAAAGCTTTTGATGTCTTTGTCGTAAATAAGGAACTTCTTCTATATTATGAGAAAGAAAAAATTCTGACTTTGCACGCACTAGGTTTGTTTCTTCTTCCGTAATGGAGGCAACCATCTCATATATCCAATCGTTTAATTGAGTAAAGAAATTTTCTCTAACATCAGTTCTTAATAAACCTTGAGCTTGTACCGCATCATCATGTTTTAATGCAGCGATAAATACTGCATCGATATTTTCAAAATAGGCATATAAACCACCCCGAGACACATTAGCCTCCTTCATAATGTCTTTCATCGAGGTATTGGTATATCCTTTTTTAGCAAAAACGTTAATGGCAGACTTAGCAATCTTATTTTTCCTTGACTCCAAATACTTTTCACTTACTCGTGGCATAAAGAATCTCCTTACAATAAAATAGACAATGTTGTCTATTTTATTGTAAACGGAAACGAACTTATTGTCAAACAACTCAATGGATTCTTCCCTTTTTACCAACTTTTAAGCTTCATCTTATTCAAAAATTTTATTGAAATAAAACCATACTCGCTGCAAATAAACCAAAGCACAAATAAAAACTATTTACTACCAGACAGATTTTTAACCAATAATCCTTCTCTGCCATACTTGAGTAAGTTGTGATGGTAAAAATCCCTCCAATAATCATAAAAATCGCATAACTTAAAATGATATTTTCCGCGTTTGGACTTTTTAATGCCCAATCAAACATCCTGATTGGTAAAATCGTCCAAGGGATGAACACTACTAAAGTGTTCATTACTGTTATTAGCTTCTCTTTCATAGGAATCATTTCCTTTCTTTTTGGCCAAAACAAATACTGGCAAGTACTAAAAAGCCGACCATCATAACACAAGCAATAGGAATCCAAGGAAATAAGCTGATGTTAAATGTACCAAATCCTGGCGCCAAATTACCGTATTCTGAAACCACCATATAATAGGAATAACAAAACGGATAGATATACCAATACTCAGAATTAATCATCAAAACCGAAGGAACAATCGTAGCTAACCCAATACCAATGGCAAAAATTGGTGTTTGTACAACCACAGAAAGGAACCAGTAAAAAGCCAGCATTGGTAAAGAAGTGAGATAAATCAATCCAATTTCTTTGAGCACTAATAAGAGGCCCAGTACAAAATTATAGTCGGTCATTGCTGTCATCAAATAAGCAGCCACATAGTAAATACCAATGGTAAAGAGAAGTTGAATAGCCGCTAATACTAATAGCACGATAAATTTTGCGAGACTCATCCGTTTTGAAGCAATCGGTAAAGATAACATTTTCGTCAAAGCTTGATTGTTTTTTTCATTCTGATTGATTAGTAAAGTAACCACTACCATACTTGCAGGGTAGATGAACCAAACCAACGCCATTAGTCCCTGAATAAAAAAATTATGTTCAGGTGTAATGCCATTTTCCATGCCAAAATTCATGTCTGCATTTAATAAGGCAGGAAACCATACAACCAGCATAGCTAAAAATAAAATCAAAAGAATCTTAGAACGCTTAATTTTTTTGAATTCCACTCCTATAAGTGTCAGCATGTTCATCTTGTTCTCCTCCTAAACTTTATAATTAGTACTTCGATGAGTGACAAAACCAAAATTTCCACAATCGCTGCGATAATTTTATACATTTCTTGATCGGTCTCAAATAATGTTTGAAAAGGTAGAGCAAATGGAAATAAGGAAAGTTCGAAGCTTTTTTGATAAATCATAGTCGCTAAAAAGACCGCAGTTACATTGATTCCAAGGCTCACCCAAATATTCTCGAATAATGACGCAATAACCAAAGCAAGAAAAACTGCTGGCAAGTGCATGAAGAAAAGATAGCCAAAATTTTTCATAAGTCCTATTCCAAAATTCTCATAAAAGTCAAACCATTGATAAGTAGCGATTACGATGGCAATCATCTCCAAAAAAAGAACAATGGTTGACAAGAAAGCTAGTAATAAGGATTTATTAAAAAACAAACTGCTCTCTTTAATAGGTAAAGTTTTCATCTTTTCCAAAGCATGTTCCGAGTATTCTATAGAATAAAGTAAGCAAGCCCCTGTGATTATCAAGAAGGAGTTTAACATCGCCAGCATCTGCCAATTATCTGTCAGTAATTTTTCCATAGGTTCAACATTTGGCAAGTTCTGATCTGATAGTATCAGCCTTAAGATGGGGATGGCAGCTGCGAGAAGGCCACCTAAGACAAACGCTAGCAATAATCCGGTTCGCTTGATTTTCTTGAATTCTAAGAAACAGTTCATGCCTTAATCCCCCTTCGGATATTATCTTCTTAAACTAACTGCAAGAAAGTATCTTCTAAGTTACCTTCTGTTCGATCCGATGAATGAAAGTTCGTTTTTAATTCATCAATACTGCCTTCAAATAACAAATTTCCATGGTTTAGAATTCCAATCGTATCAGCAACTCTTTCGATTTCTGAGAGTAGATGAGACGAAAGAATCACCGTACATTGTAGTTTTTCCGGTAAAGTTTGAATGAGTGTCCGAATTTCGTGTACACCCACTGGATCTAAGCCATTGGTCGGCTCATCTAAAATTAAAATCGCAGGTTTACCAATCAAAGCAATCGCTAAGCCAAGGCGCTGCTTCATTCCTAAAGAATATTTCTTGGCTTGTCGAGCTTTCCATTTCCCTAATCCTACAATAGACAACGCTTCTTCAATCGAAGCCTTGGGTAAGCCCAAAATTCGACGAATAATATCTAAATTTTCTTCTCCTGTTAAATTGCCATAAAAAGCAGGTGCTTCGATAAAGGATCCGACTTCTTTTAGGATTTCATTACGATTTTGCGGATATTGCTTATGATTTATTGTAAAAGCTCCACCACTCGGTTGGGTAAGGCCTAAAAACATTTTCATTAGCGTCGATTTTCCTGCGCCATTGGGTCCCAATAGCCCGTAGACTTTTCCTTTAGGAACTTGGATATTCACCTTTGATACCGCCGTAAAATCAGCATAATTTTTACTTAAATTTTCTGTTACAATCACATTCATGGTTTGGTTCCTCCTTTGTTACTTCGAGTTTACTGAACCAACCTTACATCCTCCTTCTCTTTTCCTTACTTCTACCTTACATTTTCACTGAATCAAACAAATTTTAAAGAAAATAAGCTACAATAAAAGTAATGTTAAAGAAGGTGGAAAAATGAACGAAGATTATCTAAAAGAGAAACGAATTTTAATTGTAGATGATGAACCAGAATTATTAGAAATGGTGGTTTCATTTTTACAAGAAGAAGGTTTTAAACAAATTGATACGGCCAATACAGTAAAAAAAGCCGTCGAAGTTGTACAAAAGACGGCCCCTGATTTAGCGATTTTAGATGTCATGCTGCCTGATGGCGATGGTTTCTCATTAATGAAAGAATTAAAACAGACAACAGATTTTGCGACCATTTTTTTAACTGCACGTGGAGAAGATACAGATCGGCTAACCGGATTAGGCTTGGGTGCAGATGATTATTTGGTAAAACCTTTTTTACCCAAAGAATTAGTTTTTAGAGTTTTAGCTATTCTTAGGAGAACTTATAAAGAAGAACCTACTTTAGTGCAATTAAAAAACTGCCAGATCGACTTTGCTCGTGCCGAGATAATTAAAGAAGAAAAAACGCTTTTTTTGACAGCAAAAGAACATGCCTTGCTTAAAGCTTTGTACCATAATGCTGGGCGTATTGTCACGATAGACGCTTTGTGTGAAGCTGCTTGGGGCGAAAATCCTTTTGGCTACGAAAATACCTTGATGGCACATATCCGACGGATTCGTCAAAAAATAGAAAAGCAGCCTTCCAATCCTGTTTCCCTGATTACGGTTAAAGGACTAGGTTACAAATTGATTGTGGAGGATTCTTGATATGAAAAGCGTACCGAAATTTATCAGTCGATCTATTGGTTTACTGGTTTTAAGCATCCTATTGTTACTCACAGCAAATGCCATTCTAGCTATCGTTATCTTCCACCAACAATTTTCCGGAGAAGCTTCGTATAGCAGCTCTCCTTACAAATACACGCAAAAAATTGCGAATCATTTTACAACAACTAATAATCACTATGAATTAGATGAATTCTATTTGGAAAAAATCGAAGCCGATCATGTGTGGGGAATTATTGTAGACGAAAAAAGTCAAAAAGTTGTCTGGCAGACAGATAATCTTCCGGAAAACATCCCGCAGACGTATTCTCTAGCTGATATTTCAGACCTAACATTAGGATATATCAAAGGGTATCCAACTTATGCCGGTGAAGTCGACCAAGATTTGCTAATTCTTGGCTTTCCAAAGACAAGTTACTGGAAAATGATGACCCCTAGCTGGAGTTATCGATTTATCGTCAATGTGCCACAAATCCTGCTAGTGGTTTTAACAGTCAATATTATTGTTATCTTGTTCATCTATCTTTGGTTTAGTGGAAGAATGGTCCGTTCTGTGGTTCCTCTTGTAGAAGGAATCAAAAACTTACCGACAGGACTGCATGAAAAAGTCCGTGAAAAAGGACCCCTTTCAGAAGTGGCAGAAAACATCAACCAAACGTCAAAAGTTCTTGAAGAACAAGAAAAACAATTAAGCAAAAAAGAAGCAGCTCGAGCGGATTGGATTGCTGGAATCTCTCATGATATCCGCACCCCTCTTTCAATGGTCGTAGGTTACGCTAGTCAGTTAGCAGATAGTTTGTCGCTTTCAAAACAAGAAAGAGAGAAGTCAAAAATTATTTTCACTCAAAGTCAGAAAATCAAACAGTTGGTCAACGACCTAAATCTTTCCTCAAAACTAGAATACAGTATGCAACCGATCCATTTAGAAAAAGTGAATCTTCTCTCTTTGGTACGACAGGTTATCGTAGAGTTTATCAATAACAATCTTGATGAAAAGTATAATATTAAATGGTTTTTTGATGACTTCCTAGATTCATGCTTAATCCAAGCAGATGCAGAATTATTCAAACGAGCCATTACAAACCTGATACAAAATGCAATCGAACACAATCCCAATGGTTGTACGATTTATGTTTCGATCAAAGCAAAAAGAAATGACATTCTGGTTATAGTTGAAGATAATGGCGTAGGAGTTAGTGATTTACAGCTCAAACAATTGAACAATTCTTCGCAAGGCTTGCTTAGTAAAAATACAAAACTTGAGCAGTCTCACGGCTTAGGTTTACGCATCGTTCGTCAAATCATTGAAGCACATAATGGAAAAATATTTTTAGAAAAAAGCAAACAGGGCGGTTTTTCAGTGACTATAGTAATTCCTCAAGCTCCGATAAACTGAGCACTCTTTTCTGGGTCTATAATATTTAGTGTTGTTACTAAAAGGATTAGTAATAGCACTAATTTTTTATATAACAAAAAAACTTTCTAACAACAACCATTAGTTGTTAGAAAGAAAGCTGGAAATTTTTACAGCGTTTTACTGACTTTAATTGCTTCTTGAATCAATTGAAGCCCTTCATCGATTTTATCCACTGGAATACTCGTTGTGTTCAATTTAAGAAACTTTTGATTTTGTGTATAGCCGGTTAAATAATTGACCTTATAATTATCCACCAATATCTGACGTTGAATCAACTCTTCATGCAATTTATTCATATTGATTTGTTTGGGTAATTTGATGACTGTATGCATCTGATTATTATCATTAAATGAATAGGCCGAAAAATATTTTTTTAATCCCTTTCGAAGTTCATTGGCTTTTTGTTGATGTTTCAGCACAATTTTATCCTTATGATGAGCGTACAAATCACTTTCGATAAATGTTTGCATAATGATCTGACTTAAAGAATTTGTATGTATATCACTAATTTCTTTAAAACTTTGGAAATCATCAAGTAAACTTTCAGGAAGAACCGCTAATCCTAGACGTTGTCCGGGAAACATAATTTTGGAAAAACTCTTTAAATAAATCACCCGCTGATGAACATCTAATTCAAAAAGTGTTTGATAGCGATTCCCTCCCTCAAAGTCTCCTAAATAGTCATCTTCGATAATATAAAAGTCATATTTTTCTGATAAAGCTAGAACACTCTTTTTTTCTTGCTCAGTCATTGTTGTTCCCAGCGGATTATGTAAGCGCGGCATTAGATAGACAAAGTCAGGCCGTTCTTCTTGGATCACTTTTTCCAGTTCCTTGATTTGTATTTTATTCCAATCGCGACTATAAATGACATGATTCAATTGTAAGCGTTCAATCAAATGAACCATCTGACTGTATGTTGGCTGTTCTATCAGAATAGATTTTTTTCTAGTCATTATGATCAAAGAAAGAATATGCAAAGCTTGCTGCGAACCACTTGTTATCATGATTCGTTCGTTCTTAGTAAAAATTTGTTCTTCTTCTAATAATGTCTGAAACAAATCCTTCAATTCTTCATTACCAGCTATGTCTCCATAAGTGAATAGCTCTGTCTTTTTATTTTGAATCGCAATTTCTAAACATTGCGAATAATTTTCCCAAGGGAAATCTGTCCAAGAAGTAGAGGCAGTAGAAAAGTCATAGCTATTTTCAACAGTAGCTTCTTTATGATTGACAGAGAGAACAAAATAACCCACATTTGCTTTTGCGTAAATTTGATTCATCGTTACTAAGTATTGTAAAGCGTGTGTTACAGTCGATTGACTTGCGCCAAAAACTTCCATCAACTTTCTAACCGGGGGTAGCTGTTCTTCATACTTCCCTTCTTCAATAAGAAGTAAAATCTGATGAGCAATAGACTGATATTTATACACCTGATTCCCTCCTTCTGTCTCCAGACTACCATAAAGCAACTTTAGGATAACTGTTACTTGATTTGTTTGTATCGATACAACGGGATAAATCATTTTTCTATACATGTTTATTTTTCCTTATGATAAAACACAAGGAGGATGTCTATGAAAAAAAATAATGCCCTATTAGCCGCCACAATTTTTTCTATTATTATTGGTTTGTCATTTATGTTTGTCAAAATCACTTTAACTTACGAAGGACAGTTACTCATATTAGCCCAACGTTTTACTTTTGCTTTTTTAGGTGTACTTGTATTTTGTGTAATAAAGTCTGTTTCATTGCGGTTAAACCCAAGAGAAACCGCTCTTGTATTTCTCATTTCCTTATTTTATCCGTTAATATTTTTTAGCAGCCAGATACTAGGACTTGATCATTCGACTGTTACAGAAGCGGGAATTATCCAAGCGACCGCTCCAGCCATAACCGTGTTACTTGCCAGTTTATTTCTAAAAGAACATATCCAAAAAATACAAGGCATCGGTATTTTTTTAAGTATTGCCGGCGTTATCTTTTTACAGTTAATGAGCCGTTCTGGAAACTATGAATTTCATCTGATAGGAAATTTACTGATTGTCGTATCTATTCTAGCAACAGCTGTTTATCAAGTCATGTCAAGAAGCGTCACACAAAAAGTATCCCCTCTACAAGTGACGATATATATTATTTTTGTGGGCTTTATCTTCTTTAATAGTATCTACTTCATCCAAAATGGATCATTAAATGAATACGCCCATTCTATGACAAAACTTCCTTATTTGTTATCCATTTTATTTTTAGGGGTCTTATCAACCGCTGGAACCTCTTTATTATCCATTTTTGCTGTATCAAAATTGCCCGTTATTCAAGTCAGTGTCTTTAATAACCTAGCTACTCTTATTACTATTTTATCAGGAATCATCATCTTAAACGAACCTTTTCATTACTACCATATTATAGGAGCGATTATCATCATCTTAGGCGTTCTACTTGTAAATACTCATAACCGGCCCCGTCGCATTTATGAAAAAAAGAAATGATTTGGCGCATACTATTTTTTCAAAAATCTCTTCGGTGCTTCTACAACCAAGCAGAGTCCCCGATACTATCGAAGACTCTGCTTGGTTCTTTATTAATTGACGGTAAATGCAATATTGCCAAATTGAAGCCCTGCTGCCATTCTTTTTAAAGCAAGTTTATACTCGCTTAGTTGATATGTTCGATCAATGATCGGCTTGATTTTATAATCTGTTACCAATTGAATCATTTGATCAAACTCTTCTTTGCTTCCCATAGAAGTACCTAAAAGGTTAAACTGAGAGTAAAAAAATTCTTTTAAAGATAGTTCCACCTCTGAACCAGAACTCTGACCAAAATTTACAATAGTTCCATTAGGCTTTAATACCTCAAAATACTTAGGAAAGGTTGCGCTCCCTATACTATCCAAAATTAAATCAGCCTTCCTATATTGAAAAACTCTCTGCCAATCTTCATTTGTATTTAGTAAATAATCAGCACCAATTTCTTTCGCCTTTTGTAATTTTTGTTCGTTTCTTGAAGTGACAGTTACCGTTGCCCCAATGGCTTTTGCAAATTTTAAAGCATAGGTAGCGACACCACTTCCAATCCCAGGAATAAGCAAATGCTGTTTTGGCTGTAGTTGTCCTTTTGTAAATAATGCACGGTAAGCAGTCAAAGCGGATAAAGATAGTACACCAGCTTCTTCCCATGACAAAAAGGATGGTTTTAAATAAACATTTTCTTGTGGAACAATGACTGTTTCTGCAAATGTACCATCTGTTGGTGAACCTAAAATTTGAGGTAGCTCGGGAACGACTTCTATTTTGTCCCAGTATAAACTGGGATTAATAATCACTTCATCTTGCAGATGAACTGCTGAAACACTATCGCCTATCGATTCGACTATCCCTGCCCCGTCGGATCCGAGGATGAACTGCTTTTGCTCGTTTAACGAATCCTTAAGCACAAACAAATCTCGTCGGTTCAAGCCAGCTGCTTTCAGACGAACCTTTACTTCACCTTTTTTAGGTTGCTGCTCTGGCAATTCACTAAATGAAGGTTCCTTATTCCCATTAAATACAACAGCTTTCAAACTAAAAACCTCTTTCCATTCTCTTTTGTTATCAGACATTTACTCTTACCTATATAAACAAAAATCTATCATTAATATGTGGCTTATTGTATAGTGGTTATACTAAAAAAGGAAATACAAATTGGTTATCATAGTGATAACCAATTGTTATGGGAGAAAACTTATGAACTTGGAATGGTTAGAAACATTTACTATCATCGCAGAAGAAAAAAGTATTACACAAGCAGCCGAAAAATTACACATATCTCAACCAGCCTTAAGCAAACAATTAAAAAACTTAGAAAATAAGTTCGATGTTCCTTTAGTCTACCGCTCTGCCAAAGGCATAACTGTCACTGAAGCTGGCGACTGCCTATATAAAAAAGCAAAAAATTTACTTTTTCAAGCTGCTGCTATCGAGCAAGAAATGCATACCTTCGCTCGCTCAAAAAACTTACGTGTTGGTTGTTTACCTAGTTTAGCAACTTCATACCTTCCAACAATGCACTTCAATGAACATAGTATTTTCATTCAAAACGGCTCTGAAACTTTAGTCGATTCATTAGGAAATAATCAGATAGATATTGCATTAATCGATAACACATTTAGTAATGAAAAATTCAATAAGGAAACACTGTTTACAGAAGAGTACATAGTAATTGCACCTAAAAGTTATCAATTGGGACACAACAAGGGTCTAACATGGCAAGAAATACAATCGTTTCCAATGATTTTACATGCTGCTCCATGTGATTCAAACAGTCGAATCCTTTCTTATGTCAAACAAAGTGGAAATGATATCAATCTGGTAAAAACCGTTCCCTTTGGCGATTTTTTATATGGTTATGTATTAGCCAAAGAGGGGCTGACAATTGTACCAAAACTTATTGCTAAAAATTTAAGTCATCTGGACGTAGATCAAATCCCTATTCCAGAATTAAAACGGACCATTGTCGTAACAGCAAAAAGTCAACAGCCAATCGTTCAATTCTTCAATCGCTAATTAGGTAAAAAAGGAAGCGAAAAATAATACAGCTGTATTATTTGTATCGATACAAACGACATTTTTATTTTCCTTAATAATCTTTTTTTCTGCATAAAGAACCAATCGACTTAAAAAGTGGTTGGTTCTTTTTGTATTATCTAAAAAACTCTAATAATAAAAATTTAGCTTCCGTTTCGAAACAGCCGTTAATTTAACCCCCCTTCAATAAGTCATTTTTCAAAATCAGTAAGCATAAAAAAGATAAAATTTTAACCAGAAAATAGTAAGTTATTTTATATTTGTTTCTGAAGCAATCAGATAGACACCTCGCCAGCTTTCTTTTACTGCATCAGCTAGCGCTAAAGCAAAATCTGCGTAACTAATCGTTTTTGTCAAAAATTCTTCTTCAATTAGTAGGTTTGCTTTTTTCTTGGGAACACGTAAATTAAATACATACTTTATTGATTTATTTCTATTGTCATCAGGACAATATTTCTGATAACTTCCTAGTCTTTTTCCTTCAGGGACAAAAGTAGGAGGTGGGATAAGGTAAGCCCAAGGATCTTTAAAAGAGTGTTGTTCTAAGTGCTCTCTTAATTTTGTATGAGCTATCCCCCTAGGCAATGTTACGGTAGGAAATCGGCTATCCTGCCAAAATCGACTTCCATCCTCTTTTTTAAGAGAACCCGCACCTCCAACAATCACTATCGGAATTTTCTTTTTGGCAACAATAGCTTTTCGTATCATATTATCTAATTCAACTAACGCATTTTCAGAGATATCCCCTCGTAAACGGATTGCATGAACAAGCACATCAATATCTTGGACCGCTTTTTTTAAACTCGTTAGATCCTCTATATTTACGATAACAGTCTCCACTGTATTTTTTGCTAGCTTAGGTAAACGTTGTTTGTCTTCTGCTGTTCTTAAGGCTGCGACTGGCTGAATGCTAGGATCATCAGCTAGTTCTTTTAGTACTAATTGCCCCATCTTTCCAGTTGCACCTAGGACCAGAACTCTTTTCATAAGCTGCTCCTCCTCTTACGTTGCTTTTACCGTTAACGAAATCAACCACCCAATGAAAAATAAACATGCTAAAAACAAAAAAGAAAAAGTGTAGTTCCCAATTTTTAATAATTGAACAGCTACTAAAGGACCTAAGCTCGCACCGATAAAGAGAACAAATGTATAAAGAGAAACTGCTAAGCTGTGTTTTTCTTCTCCTAATTGTCCAACTAGATTAATGAGTGTCGGAACAGTTAGCGCAATTCCCCCTACAAAAATGACACTCATCATTACTAAGAAAGTTAAATTTTGACTCATTCCTACTAAAAGCATTCCTACCAAAGCCAATGCTAAAGCATATTTCAATAAACGCTCAATTGTAAATTTATTAGCCAATTGTCCAGCAAATGGAGCGAGCAGCATCCCAAAAATTCCTACAACTCGCACATTAAATATATCACTACTGTTTAATGCAAATTTTTCTACTAGATATTCACCAAGTACACTATAAAAAGCAACAAAGGTAAGTAATAACATGATCGCAATCACATAAACTTTAAACAAGTTTCTAGAAAAAAATAATTGAAAGAAATTTCTGAACATAGAATGTAAATGATTCTGGTTCGCCTTCTTTGATACTGAAGGAACAAACATAGCAACGACAATCGCGGTAATAACATAGAAAAAACCAAATACATAAAAAACAGACTGCCAGCTAAAATGTTGGCTTAAATAGCTACTTGCTATTTGACCGATAATTGCAGAAACTAAAAAGCTTGAACTAACAATTCCCACTATAGTTCCCCTTTTTTGTGGTGCAAATTTTTCTATAATATATGCAACGACTACTGGAGCAAAGCTTGAAGCTGCTAAGCCTTCGAGTCCTCTCCGAATGATTAACCACGATAAACTACTTCCCATTGGCAATACTTCTGTCGTAAGGGCCAACAAAAGCAATCCTACAATTATTATCGTTTTTCTGCCAAATCTATCGGATAAAGGACCCGTAAATAAGCATCCGATTGCATAAAAAAGTGAAAAAGCTGTCCCTGACCAAGCCACTTGGCTAATTCCTGCTTGAAAACTTTGACTTAAAATTGGCATCATCGGGATAGTTATATAATTACTAGCAACAATAACCAAACCACACCAAAACAAAATAACAGACAATAATGAGTCATTTATATTTATTACTGATCTTTCCTGATTCATTTTTAGCCTCTCTCCTAACACTTATGTAAATTAAGCCCCTTATTTGTAAATAAGTTACAAACATTGTATTTTATTTACATAAAATAGTCAACAGTAATTTGTAGATTATTTACTTTTGTTGTAAAATAGTTACAAATATAGTGATTTTAAGTGCGAGGTGAAAAAAATGAATGCAAACGATAATGATCTTTCAGCTTTGTTAGACTTTGATTTATTGAAACGCTTAGTCGTTGGCATTGGTGAGGTCTCTGAAATCACAGGAATTCCTACAAGAAAAATTAGATATTGGGAAGACAAAGGGGCCATTCAATCTGAAAATGAAACAGAAGGTTCTACTCGTCGTTACAATTACTTGAATGTCAAAAAAATGCTTTTAATACAAGAAATGTTAGATGAAGGTTTTACTTTGGATTCTGCAATTAAAAAGGTAGAAAAACGGATGATCGCTATGGACGAGGCTTTCAAAAAATTAGCAGATACGCTTGAAGATGAGTAAAAAAAGGTTGGGCTTTTTCCCCAACCTTTTTTTAATTCATGTCATTCTAAAAGAAAGACGACCTCTCGAATAATTTTCCAATTGCCATCATTATTTTTCCATGTAATATTAAATAAAAATTCTTGGTCCATATCGAACTGCTGCATTCTTCTTTTTAAAATAATATTTCCCATCTTCCCATCATTATCAGCGAATAAAATTTGGTGTTGGGTGTTCAATGGCTTAGCCTTTGAATCTTTTAAATGTTGAAAAAATTGGATATTATCGTCTTTAGTCAATATCTCAACAGAATTATCCAGAGAAATTCGAATAAACTTTAATGAATCATCGTAGATTTCTTTTAGAAATTCGATATCATAGCTTGTTCCCCCTTGAATGAGGGATTTGGTTAACTGCTTAATCTGTTCATCAGTCATTTGATTTACTCCTTCAGTCCTAAATTGGGATCAGTATAGGCATACATCCGAGTAATTAGCCCGGTCACAGGATTAATTTCGAAGACATTGCACATACGATTATCTTTGATTATCTGCCCGTTTGCTAATTTTCCGTACTCTACCCCCTCTACTACTACACGATAGTCTTGCACAGTAAAGATAAACTCCTCTTTCTTAAAAAATAATTGTTTGAATTGTTGGACTAATTGTTTATTCACTTCTTCAAACGCTTGACGTCCATAGGAAACGCCAAAGTTGGCAAAAAACACTCCACACTTTTCATCAAACAAGTCCATAATTGCTTCATGACTTCTTGATTCTACTGCTTCAAAATAAGCCATGGCAACTTTTTTAATATCTACATTCATCTTCAAATCTCCTTAATTAATACCAAACTTGGGATCAGTATATACATACATCCGAGTAATTAACTGTGTTTGCTCATCAAATTCAAAAACACTGCAAAATTTATTATCCTTAATTGGAAATCCATCTAAATTTTCTCCATATTCGACGCCTTCAACCACCAATCGATTCCTTTGTTGTGTATATTTGAATCGCTCGAAGCGATAATGAAGCTTATTTGCGCGAAATTGAAAGCTACTTTCTTCATTTGATAAATTATGATTCAGCTTTATATACTCTTGTTTCCCTCTCACAACGCCCGTATCTGCAAAATATAACACGCAGTTTTCATCAAATAAGGACATAATACCTTTAAACTTTTGTTCTTCCACTGCTTTAAAATAATCGTTTGCGACTTTTCTATAGTTTTTCATCTTTTCACCTCGTAAGAGTTTTATGCAGTAGTATCTGTATACTTTAGTTCATATTATTGTAGAATGTTTTCGAAAATCTAGGAGAAGAAATGCCCACGTATGTAAATGTTCTATACTCATAAAAAACTCCATTCTGGTGTGCTGAAAACTATCTATGAAAACATAAACCAAAATTACGTCTAAAACAGTAACAGATGCCTTACAATTTTTATTATTGGTTTCTTTCTTGCTTTCAGTTCAAAACAATGAGAAACCATTCATCCAATTTATTTCCATCGAACACCTATCTTTCGATAACTTAATAAAAGAATACCATCTCCCAACAGATAAAAAAATATCGCACTTTTTTGTGCGATACTTACAAAAAGGTGAGTAATGAGAGATACAGCTAGTTACTTCATTCCTTTGTATTATGAAATTTCTCATCTTACATACTGATTTCTGCGCCAAAAGAGCATAATTCATTAAGGATTGGAATGAATCGTCTTCCTTTGTCAGACAGAGAATATTCCACTTTCGGTGGAACCTGAGGATATTCTTTACGAATAACCATACCATCTTGTTCTAATTCTTTTAACTGACTGCTTAACATTTTATGCGTAATTTCACATACATTATTTTTTAATTCACCGTAGCGCAATACTTCTTTACATGCTAATTCATAGATAATCCTTAATTTCCATTTTCCTTCTATAATCGATAATGCCTGAACAAATGCTGGTTGTGTTGATGGGCAAAGTGTTGTCATATGAGTTCACTCCTTTAAGTTTCTTCTGTTTCAAAATATTCAATAAACTCTTTTTTACTAGACGATAAAATTAAATTGGTGGATGGTGTACCAAATTGCATAGAATCGTCAATAAATTGTTCTAATCCTTCAACAGAATTTGTGGCTATTTTAGCGATATAACTAACCTCTCCAGCCACCCGGTAACATTCCAAAACATCCGGGTGATCTTTGCAAAAATTATATAAACCTTGGCAATCTTTTGACTTAAATAAAACCATGGCGGTAATTTCTCGTTTCATTTTCTTTAAAGAAATATTGGCAGAGTATCCTTTAATAACCCTTGATTCTTCTAATTTTTTTACTCGTTCAATCACTGTTGGTGGCGCCATATGTACTTTTTCGGCTAATTCTTTCATAGAAATTTTAGCGTTTTTTTGTAGTATACGAATAATTTCCTTATTAATTTCATCCACGGGTATTCTCCCCTTTTTTTAATAGGTATCTTACCCTAAACTTCTCATTATTTAAAGAAAAACATCATCTTTTCCTTTTTTAGCTTATTCTCTCTGTATTAATTCT
>NZ_BCPY01000037.1 GCF_001544195.1 Tetragenococcus solitarius NBRC 100494 | reverse complement strand
AGGAAAAATATAAACTGTTTTAAAAAAGTTAGTGAAAACCATTTTAAAGCGTGTTACCGTTATTGATGGGGAACGATTAGCTAATCTTCCAATCTATTTTGGGAGGTAACAAATGAATTACAAAATTGAAATTTTAGATAATTATAAAATGGTTTACGTTAGAAATGTCGGAGAATACGGAAGCTCTGTGAACTTTCAAATGATGAAAAATTTTAAAAAGTGGGTTTCTCATAACCATTTGGAAGAAGTTAAAAAAACTAAAGGAATTATTGGCATTGCACGAGATAATCCTCAGCTTACACCAGCTGAACAATGTCGATATGATTTAATGTTGTTTACGGATAAAGATTTCTCACAGGATTCTCAAGTAAATATGGGGGATTTTGAAGGGGGTAAGTATGCAGTGTTTACTGTTACTCACACGACAGAAGCGGTCGATTTATTTTGGAAAAATATAGATAAAACTATTTCGCAAAATGATTTAACTATAGTAAATGCACCTATACTTGAACGCTACAAAGAAGAGGAAGGCGAAGACAAGGTTTGTGAATTTTTAGTACCAATGAAATAAATCATTTCTGTACTTAAAAGTTTCAGTCAATGGAGGAGTAAATATTAGTGAGTTATAAAAGTTTATATTATTCAGAATTTGGTCAGCCGGAGATTGTTATTCAGGAAATGGATAGAAGGATTTCGCATTTAGAGGAAGATGAAGCGCTCGTTGAAATGGTAATGGCGCCTATCAATCCTTCCGATTTGATTCCTGTAACTGGCGCTTATGCCCACAGAATTTCGTTGCCAAATACAGCCGGATATGAAGGTGTGGGAATCGTTAAAGAAGTTGGAAAAGCAGAGGATCAGTCATTAGTAGGTAAAATGGTATTACCATTAAGAGAAGAAGGAACTTGGCAAGAAGTTGTAGTTATGAAAGCTAGCCAGTTGATTATCGTTCCGGAAACTATCGATTATAGGATAGCTTGCCAAAGTTATATTAATCCTATTACAGCCTGGCTACTTTGTGCTAGAGAAATTACATTAAAAAAACAAGACTTTTTATTAGTCAATGCCGGAAATTCTTCGATTGGAAAGATATTTATTCAACTTGCCAACATTTTAGGCTTTAAAATAATTTCAGTGGTTAGAAACGAACAATATCGAGAGCCGTTAAAGAAATTAGGCGCAGATTATGTGATTAACTCGAAGATAGAAAATGTTTTTGATGCGGTCATGACAATAACGGAAGGAAAAGGTGTTCAAGCTGCCATCGATATGATCGGTAGTTCAGCTGGAACAACTTTAGCTCGCTGTGTCACAAATGGTGGAGATTTTCGTACGATTGGTTTACTTTCAGGTTATCAAGTAGATTGGTAATATATCGCGAATCATTTAAATATTACAGCCAAAATATTTCACTTAAGACATTGGAGCGAAAATTGTTCCCTTGAAGAATGGCAAAAGCAATTTGAGACGATTTTTCACTTAATAACTGAAGAAGGATTGCAGTTAACCTTTCCGCAAATCATTTATCCCTTTAATCAATATAAACAAGCCATAGGAAAAGCCTTAGATCCGACAGTGAAGGAGAAAGTGTTTCTTTCGTTTAATTTCAATCAAAGATCAAACTTTTCGTAATAACATAAAGTATATAATTTAACACACCTTCTTATTTACAGTAAAATGAACATGAGGAAACAAACAGAAAGAAGGAGATAAGATGACAGTAACCCCATTAGAAGCGCTATCGGATAACTATATTTGGCTTTATCAAAAGGATCAGGGCCTTGTCGTTGTAGACCCAGGTGAAGCGCAGCAGGTTCTGGACTATTTAGCTAACCATAAAGAATTCCATCTGGCAGCTATTTTACTTACACATAATCACGCTGACCACACTGGCGGCGTAAAAGAAATTGTAGCTGAACATCCGGATACTGAGGTATACGGGCCTGAAGAATGCCGGGTTTATGCTACAAATATTGTACATGAAGGCGAAACTATTGATTTGTTAGCTAGCAAATGGAAAATTATGTCAGTACCCGGACATACAAACGGACATATCGCTTATTTAGTAGATGACAAAGTTTTTTGTGGCGATGCTTTATTTATGGCAGGTTGTGGCAGAGTCTTTACTGGAGATTATCAAGCGCAATTCGAAACAGTGAACAAGTTTGCACAACTAGCAGATGATACCAAAGTATACGCAGCTCACGAATATTCAGAAACCAATTTGCGTTTTGCCAAAGAAGTGGATCCTTCAAATTCTGCGGTAAACGAAGCCCTAGAAAAAGTGCGCCAACAAAGAGAAAACAACGAGCCAACCTTGCCTTCAACGATAAAAACAGAGAAAGAAGTCAATCCATTTATTCGTGCCAACGATTTTGATGAGTTTGTACAATTAAGAAATCAACGTGATGGTTTCAATTAATCATACGAAAAAGGAGCGATATTCAAATTGGGTATCGCTCTTTTCATGTTATTTTATAAGTGTAGTTACTTCTCCGCTTACTTAATAGGCCAATATTTTTCAATAAGAAATTTACGAAGTGAATAATAACTGTTTATTTATTAATAAATTGGTCGTTACTAGTGTTATCATTCCAAATGTACTCAATGTCGAACGCAATTTTTTCCGCTATTTTTCTACCATGCTGGTCTGCAATAAAGCCTAAAGCCATATCTATTCCTGCAGACACTCCTGAGGAAGTATAATACTTACCTGAAACCACCCATCTAGCTTTTTCTTGCCAAAAAACGGACTTGTTAACAGATTTCACCCAATCGAATGCTCTTTTATTGCTGGTTGCTTTTTTATTATTTAAAAGTCCCGTTTTTGCTAGCAAGGCAGCCCCTGTACAGATTGTTAGAACATTAGAAGCTGATAGGCTAAGATGTTTTAATTTTTTTATCCATTCTGAATCCTTGACCAGCTTCCTAGTTCCCTTACCACCAGGAATAATCAGAATATCTTCATTTGTCAAATGGGCTATTGGTTGGGTCATCATTTCTGCGTTTTGACTACTTTTAACGAGTCCGCCTTTCATAGAGTAGTAATTTAAGGTATAGATGTTGGGTAAACGACCAAAAATTTCTACAACACCGAATAGATCTAAAGATTCAAAATCATCAAATACTAAAAAATTTACGTTGATCATTGTTGTCCTCCTTTTATGACGCTTTTTACCATTTGTCTTGGAAAAAATAAAAAATTATTTTTCCTCCCAGATCTTTCATGATAATCATCATATGCATACAATATTAAAATTGTCAAAGTCTTATAGCTTTCAATTCTTTTTAACTGCCATTCATTATAACTGTCATTTTACTTTACTTTTTTATTTATTTTTAAAATTGGAGAATGATTTTCAATTTTTTTATTCAACTTTTTATTATTGAATAAAGAAATCAACTTCCTCTTTTTATTGGCATATTGGATAGTAAAAGGATAAAGTTTTATTCATTATTAGTCTGTGGGGATTTAACATCCCTTTGCAATGAACTTAAAAAAAGTGGCCAAATAATAATGAAAAAATCTTCATTAAATTTTTGTCCTATTTTTAAGACAAGCTTTTAAAAATATCCGATAATAAATAAAGTGGGAAAATAATACCCTTTTGTTACAATAAAAATAATTCTATCCTTTATAATAGGAGGCAAGAGGTGGGGAAAATGGAACCGTTAAACTTGTTATTAGTTGAAGATGAAGAAAGTCTGGCTAGTTTTATTCAAAGTGAATTACAATTTGAGGGCTATAAAACGAGCTGGGAGGCAGATGGCGAGTCAGCGCTAGAAACATTTTTACAAAAAAAAGACCAATTCGATTTAATTTTACTGGACTGGATGTTACCGGGATTAGACGGGATTACTGTGGCGCGTCGTATTCGCAAAGTAAGTAAGATACCGATTATTATGATGACCGCTCGCACACAAACAACCGATATCGTGACCGGCTTAGATACTGGCTTAGACGACTATATCACCAAACCATTTGAAATTGAAGAGCTTTTTGCCCGTATCCGTGTGATTGAACGACGTTTACAAGAGCAAAATGAAAAAAGTAATTTATTACGTTATAAAGGAATTACGATGGATGTCGCCAAACACCAAGTGCAGGTAAAAGATGAACTGATTGAGCTGACACCCAAAGAATTTGGGATTTTATATCAATTAATGAAGGAGCCTGAAGTGGTGAAAAAACGCGATGATTTATTGAATGAAGTCTGGGGCTATGATTATTTTGGGCAAACAAATGTGGTTGATGTATATATTCGTACCTTGCGTAATAAATTAAAAGAAGTTGACGCAGACTCTTTTGTTCAAACCGTTCGCGGTGTGGGTTATGTATTGAGGGATCCTTATGAAAACTAAACAAACAGCCAAGCGACAATTAACCGTCCGTTTTATGGGGCTATTTGCCTTGATATTACTTTTAATGAATGTCATTTTTGTCGGCTTATCAATTGCTTTTGTCTATGATTATATCTCTGACCGCAGTGAACATATTTTTGAAACCATAGAAAAAAGTGCGTCCTCAGAGCAAAGTTGGTCGCGGTTGGTCGATAATTATGTCATAGAAGATGAAGGCGAAGCGTTACGAGTTCGTTTATCTAATGGTAAAACCTATTATTCAGAAGATGCAAGAGAGACCTTTGAAGATATTGCAAAAGGACGAAGTGTTCCTTTTTTGGAACATTTTGTATTTGCTGATGACGAACGTTACTATTATGAAGAAAAAGATGTGGACAATGCGAAGATTGCCTTAGTGATTGATAGTGAAGCAATTACGGATATTGTTACTAGTTTATTGATGGCCAATCTTTTGCTAAATGTGATTGGTTTGATGGTTGGTGCGCTACTCATTTACTGGATGGTGGGTCGCTGGAGTCAAAAATTGAGTAAGATGTCAAACGAATTGAATCAACTGGATGAAACGCAAGGATACTTAACGGTCCCAGAAGATCCTCAGGAGTTTTATCAAGTGGCCACGGCATTTAATACATTATTAAAAAAGCAACGTCAAGCCATTGAGCGTGAAAAACAATTTGTCAGTGACGCTTCGCATGAGTTACGAACGCCGATTGCAGCCATTCGCGGCCATGTCAATTTGATTCAGCGAAGAAGTGAAACGCACCCAGAAGTTATTCCGCAGTCTTTAGCCTTTATCGATAAAGAATCAAAACGCATTGAACAGTTAAGCGAGCAGCTGTTAACACTTGGCCGTGCGGAAAATAAAAAGCAAGTAGAAGATATTAACCTCTCACAACTTGTTACTCAAGAAATAGAAGATTTACAAACGACAAGAAAACGAGCAATTAATATGCAAGTAGAAGCAGGGATTCACTTTAAGGCAGCAAAAACGGACCTACAGCAAATCATACAAAATTTGCTGGAAAATGCTTTGAAATATGCACCGACGGGCGAAATCAAGGTTTCACTGCAACAAAATAAAGATATTTTGCTGCAAGTAGCAGACCAAGGGGTCGGTATCGCTGATGAAGAAAAAGAGAAGATTTTCGAACGACTTTACCGTGTTGATCAAGCCCGTTCTAGCAAGGTGGACGGCTCAGGAATTGGCTTATCAATTGTAAAAGCGCTTGTGACAAAGTATGAAGGAATTATTCAGGTTGAAGATAACCAACCTAAAGGAACGATATTTACGATTACTTTCTCTAAAAAATGAAGAAATTTTCATCTAATTTATTCCTTCTTTTGATTTTTCTAAATGAAATCCTTGCTAATATAAAGATAGAAAAACAGGAAGGAAGGGAAGTAAGATGAAACATTTTAAAAAGAAAATCGTCGGAGGTATTGCAGCCGCAGCGGTTTTTGTTGTAGGTGGAAGTTACGCTTGGGCTTCAACTAGTGACAAAGAACTGGACAATTCTGACACTGATAAAATTGAAATCACAGAGAAACAAGCGTTGGATACATTTTCTGATAAATATGATAAAAAAGTTGAAAGTATCGAATTAGAACCTACTCGCGATGGGTATGTGTACGAAGTGGAAAGCTATGACGATGAAATGGAATATAATACGGATATCGATGCAGCTTCAGGAGATATTATCGGTACAAAGAGTGACAAAGATGATGAAGACGATGATGAAAAAGAAACACATTACGAATTAAAACCAAAAGATGCCATTAGCCAAAAAGAAGCTAGCAAAATTGCAGAAAATAAAGCAGATAGCGGCAAAGCTCGTGAATGGAAATTAGAAAGAGTTTCGGATGACACACAAACCTGGGAAGTCAACGTTCTTGAAAAAGGAAATGAGACAGAAGTAACCATGGATGCAGACAACGGAAAAATTATCGAAGTCGAACAAGACGATGATTAAAGCAAAAAGGTTCATTGCTCAAATTGGCAATGAACCTTTTTTGCTATGAGGATTCTTTTTTCTTTAAAACGATGTCGGTGTATAACCAGATCGTTAAGAAATAATAAAGCAGGTATAACACAAAGAAAATGAGAAATGGTAACCAAATGCCGGCATAAGGTTCAGTAAGTAAAGAAGTGAACATCTTTAGACCAAATAGGACGTGAATCGCACCTAATATACCGGGAGCTAAAAATAAGACGGCAATCTCCTTTCGGATTGATTTTTTTAGTAAACTCATCCGAGTTCCGATTTTATTTAACATATCATAGCGCACGACATCACTGGCTGCCCCTGACAGAATCTTAAACATCAAACAGCTAGCTAGCATGGTCAAAAAGGCAATTCCTAGGAAGAATCCCATAAATTCAAGACCAGAAAATGTTTCATTATAGAGATTGTAAATGTCATATTTCTGATTCATTGCAAATTGGCCTTGAGCTAAAGAAGGGTTTTGTTTTATATTCTCTGTTACGATTTTTTGAATGCGATCTTTTTGCGCCATAAAATCTTTGACCTGAACAACTTGTAAGCTGCTTGTCTGCTGACTAAGACTCCTAAATTTATCTTCTGGCACCATCGATAGTTCTTTTTCCTGTTGTTCGGGCAACAACAAGGTGCGCAAACTATCCATCTTTGCTTCATCATTCGCTAATTCTTTGCCAGAATAAGTTGTTTTTTTAGGCGTCGTATCGTAGTAAATCGCATTTAAAGGCTCTTCATCAAACTGTTCTTGATTAAAATAAATGGTATTTTTATCCTCTTTTAACTGATAGCTAACATCCAATGTTGGGTTTAAGTTCTCGACTTGTTTTTGGTCTGCATCTTGCGCGTTATTTAAGAGTAAGTCATAGGTTGACGTTTGTTCAGTCATTTTTGGGATTTCGTTGTGAAAACCTAGTCCAACAGTTAACGCACCTAGTGCTAAGGCAAAAATGATCGACACCATCGAAAGCATTTTGGTATAGTCTTGGATACGAAAACTTAACTGCGATAAAGTAAAGTTATTTAGTTTTTTCAATCTTAAATTATCGGAACGTTTTAAAAGATTTAAAACAAAAATCATGACAGAGTGGAAAACGAAATAGCTTCCTAATACAATTGTAATTAGAGCGATGATTAGCGCGAGTAAGCCAATTTTTGCAATATTATCCATCATGTAATAACCGATTCCGAGTAAAACGATTCCGCCAACAGCCTCTAAAGACAATATCACTGGTCTACGTCGTGAAGCAGTCGGTGTTTCGTTTGCTTTTAATAAAGATAAAATCGGTTTTTTAACAATGGAAGAAGCATTGATTGTAGCGGCCAATAAAAATAAAATCGTAAAAAAGACCAATGTAATAAGGAGTGCTTTAGAACTAAAGACGGAAAAGTTTGTTACTTGTATGTCCAATTGGTTGGTCAAAAGTTTGCTTACAATAGAAGATAATCCGACACCTATCGCAGAACCTAAAATTGTTGCTAAAAGACCGATAATAAACGTTTCGATAAAAATCAGCAGAGCGATTTTGCGTTGCTTGGCACCTAACATCATAAACATCGCATAGTCTTTTTGTCGCATACTCATCAAAAATGAATTGGCATATAAGATATAAACTAAAGTAATAATGGCAAGCAAAACAGAACCTAACTGAAAAATAATAGCTGTCATAGCCACTGGCGAATTACTTGATAAAAAATCGTCATTACTTGCCATAGATTGAAACATATAAAATATTCCTGCGGCAATCATCAGCCCAGAAAATAGTACTGCATAATCGCGCCAACGTCCTTTAAGTCCAGTGAGTGATAATTTTAACAGCATTTGCGTCCACCTCCTATTGTTCTAATGTTCCTAAAATGGTTAGTATTTGTTTATAAAAGCTTTCCCGGCTTTGGTCGTTTCTTTTGACTTCTTGTTGAATGACACCATCTTGGATAAATAAAATTCGTTTACAATAGCTAGCGGAAAAAGGGTCGTGTGTGACAAGTAAGATGGAAATTTGGTCATTTTGATTTAATTCTTTCATGGTGTCCAGCAAATCACGTGAGCTTTGTGAATCAAGTGCACCCGTCGGCTCATCACCTAGTAAAATAGCAGGCTGAGTCACCAAGGCACGAGCAGCGGCTACCCGTTGTTTTTGCCCGCCCGAAATTTCTGCTGGATATTTTTCCAAAATAGCATCAATCGATAAACGTTGCGCGATTTGATTCACACGTTTTTTGATTTCTTTTGGTTTGACGCCTTGAAGGGAAAGAGGGACGGCAATGTTTTCAGAAGCGGTTAGATTTTCTAATAGATTAAATTCTTGAAAGATAAATCCTATTTCTTGGCTACGAAAATCCGCGATTTGGTTGCCTTTTAATTTCGTGACGTCATTTCCATCGATGGTGATCGTGCCATCCGTTGGTTTATCAAGAGTTGCAAGTAAATTTAACAAGGTCGATTTACCTGAACCAGAAGGCCCCATAATGCCAATGAATTCTCCTTTTTCCACCGTAAAAGAAAGTTGTCTTAACGCCTCTGTTTTCTTTCCTTGTGCTTTACCATAAACTTTTTTAACATTTTGTGCATCGACAATTTTTTCCATGTTCATTTCCTCCTCATAGTTTTTCTTTCGCTTTTGTAGGAATATCATTTTCTTTTATCTGCTTGTAAGAAGTAACCCCCTTTTTTTGATTCCAAGTTACTTTTAAATAAGCTCCTTGGATTAAAGGACGATTTTTATAGGCAGTGAAATGCATCTTCTTTTTTTGACCCGATTTGTCAACACCTGTTAATGCATAATCGTAAGAAATAATCGGTTCTCCATCGTCTGTTCTGTCTGTATTCTTATTGCCTTTATCGGTAATTTTTACATAGTAGTCATCACCGCCTTGCACAATTTTTTCAGTAATTTTTAGCCCGCCGAAGGCTAGAACGGCAATAAGCACAATTCCAATCAAAAATTTCTTCAAAAGATTTCCTCCTTGTAGTTTGTTGATAGTCTTATCTTAATAGGAGAAACTTTCGAATCTTTTTCGCAAATCTTACAAAAGTCTTACAATACAAAAAAACCATAATGATTAGATTCCAAATCTAATCATTATGGAAAACTTTAATAGCGTTTTTTTACATTTCTATAAAACCGTCATAATCTCTTAATAGTGTGATATCTTCGCCTTCGGATTGCGCTTGCTTGATTCGTATTTCTCCCCAAATAGACATGGAAACGAGAATATCTCGCAATGTCTTTCCTTCTTCTGTTAAAGAGTAGACGACTTTAGGAGGAACTTGATTATAAACCTCTCGAGCAATAATTTGATCTTTTTCTAATTCTCTAAGTTGTTGTGTCAGCATCTTTTGTGTCACATTGGGAACTTTCCTTTTTAATTCTCCCGAACGTAAAGGGCCGTGTCCTAGATTACATAAGATAATCGGTTTCCATTTTCCACCGATAACATCCAAGGTAGCTTCGATGCCCATTTGATAGATTTTACTCATGATAAATCCTCTTTTCTTCCAATAGGTACTTGTAGGTACCTATGGCACTTTATAGTGCGTACTTACGCTTTGTTCTTTATGGCTTTATACTAACATATGTAAAGCAAAAGTGCTTTATCAAAAAATAAGGAGTGTTGAAGTATGGCAAATTATCAATTTTTAGCACCTTTTCAATTTAATAACGGTGTCACCTTAAAGAATAAAGTAGTCATGGCACCTATGACAACCATGTCTAGTTTTTACAATGGAAAAATCACACAAGATGAACTTCATTATTTTGCAGCCAGAGCTGGGGGACCGGGGATGGTTATTACTTCAGTGGCGAATGTTTCTGATAACGGCAAAGGATTTGAAGGCGAACTCTCTGCAGCAAGTGATGACATGCTTCCAGGTCTGAGACAGTTGGCAGCAACGATTAAAAAAGATGGCGCAAAAGCAATTTTGCAGATTTTTAATGCCGGTAGAAAATCGACCTCACAAGTATTACGTGGAGAAACGCCTGTGAGCGCTAGCGCAATCGCGGCAGAATTTCCTCCTGGTTTGGAAACTCCGCGAGCTCTAGAACAAGAAGAGATCGACCAAGTGATTGCAGATTTTGGTACGGCGACTAGACGGGCTATCCAAGCAGGTTTTGACGGTGTTGAATTACATGGAGCCAATACTTATTTACTGCAACAATTTTATTCACCACATTCAAATCAACGTACGGATAAGTGGGGCGGCGATCTGGAAAAACGGATGAGATTTCCACTTGCGGTCATTAAAGAAGTGACGGAAACGATTGAAAAATATGCAACAGATTCATTTTTATTAGGCTATCGGATTTCACCTGAAGAGGTGGAGACACCGGGAATTCGTTTAGAAGATACTTTATATCTGGCAGAAAAAATTAAAAGCCAAGTAGATTACATTCATCTATCTATGGGAAGTTACAAACGTACTTCATTAAACGATGCGTCAGATAAGACGCCTATTTTGGAAAAGTTTGCAAAAAGAATTGCCAATGAAGTTCCGCTGATTGGCATAGGTTCAGTGGAACTTCCAGCAGATGCCGAAGAAATGTTAGATAGTGGTGCTGACTTAGTAGCGATTGGCCGGGAACTTTTACGGGAACCACAATGGGTACAAAAAGCCAAGATAGGCGATGAAGCAAGTATTCGCACCACAATGAGCCTTGCAGATATGGAAGAATTAAGTATTTCAGGCGCTATGCAAACGTATTTGCAAGAATCATTTGGCAGCGTAATGAACTTCACACCTAACGGCAAAAAAGCAGAAGATTATCAAAGTCAAGCAGCTCCAATGGAAGGCTTTGAAAAGAAGCTGTAAATTAAAACGATCTTTAACTTGTGTAAGCAGAGTGATATAACAAAAAAGAGTTTTGTTTAAAAGATAAAAATAGAGGGAGTAAGCGGATAAAACGCTCCCTTTATTTTTAACTATTTAACCCATCTATGGAAAAACTATGGTATAGTATCTCTAATATGAAAGGTGGGAGGCTATGCAAAAACCAGAGAGATTAAAAGTAGGAGATACCATTGCTGCGATATCGTTATCAAGTGGTACGGCAGGTGAACCTGAAATTTTGTGGCGTTACCAACAAGGGAAACAACAATTAATAGAGATGGGTTTTAACGTTGTTGAATTAACTCATACCTTAGCGGGAACAAAATTTATTTATAATCATCCAGAAGCTCGCGCTCAAGATTTACATCAAGCATTACTCAATCCTGACATCAAGGGAATTTTTTCGACAATGGGCGGTTTTGAAAGTTATCGCATATTCGAATTTATCGATCTAGAATTAATCAAAAAACATCCTAAAGTTTTTATGGGATATTCAGATTCCACTAGTATCCATCAGATGTTTCGATTGGCCGATGTTGTCTCATTTTACGGTCCGTGTTTGATGGTTGATTTTGCTGAAAATGGCGGAGTATATGATTTTACTCGTAATTGTTTTACCGATGTCTTAATGAAAGAATACGATAGCTATGAATATCCTTGGCGCAAAGAGTGGACGAGTGAGATTATTCCCTGGGAATCAGGCAATAATGAGCAGTTGCGTTCTTTGACCCCCGATGAAGGACCAATGGTGTTACAAGGAAGTGGCATCGTTGAAGGCAAACTAATGGGCGGATGTCTTGAAGTTCTTTCAATGTTAAGAGGAACTGCCTTATATCCGCCAGTGGATTCTTTTAAAGACAGTCTGCTGCTATTAGAAACTTCAGAAGAAACTCCCGCGCCTGATACAGTTGAAAGGGAACTAAGAACTATGGGTGTTATGGGCATTTTACAGCTTGTTAATGGTATTTTAGTTGGTAAGCCACAAGGGAACCAATATTTTGCTGAATATCAATCAGCGATTAAAAATGTATTACAAGAGTTTCAACTAGAAGAACTGCCTGTATTATATAATTGTAATTTTGGCCATAACGAGCCTAAATGGACTCTTCCTTTAGGCCTACAAGCCCAATTGGATATGGACAATCAGACATTGACATTACTGGAATCTGCTACGGTTTAAATCTTTGCTTTTGTTATTGGTTTTTCTTATTAGAATTATTTTTTCCATACGTTCTTTTTTGTTGACAGGAGAAGGGAAAATATAGATAATGATGCCATCAAGGGGAGTAGCACACATTTTTATGTGATTTTAGATCAACATGCATGCGGCATTGCCGCTGGTCTAAGGTGTTATTGCAAGACCTGAGTGCTTTAAGCACTTAGGCTTTTTTTCTTGAAATGAAATATTTGGAGGAAAATAATGAATTATAAAAAGAAAATAACAGCTTCAGGCCTTTTGGTAGCAATGGGTGTTGTTTATGGGGATATCGGGACAAGTCCTTTATATGTAATGAAAGCTATTGTAGAAGAAAATGGCGGTTTGTCCACCATAGACACTTCTTTTATATTGGGAGCTATTTCATTAATATTTTGGACGCTCACTTTATTAACGACAATAAAGTATGTCGTCATTGCTTTAAACGCGGATAATCATGGTGAAGGGGGTATTTTTTCACTTTATACATTGGTAAGAAAAAGTGGGAAATACTTGGTTATACCGGCGATGATTGGTGGAGCAGCGCTGCTTGCTGATGGTGTACTCACCCCAGCTGTTACTGTCACCACTGCCATTGAAGGTTTGCGGGCTATTCCAATATTTTACGAACAATTTGGCATGGATCAAAATATTATAGTTTTCATTACTTTAGGCATATTACTTGTTCTATTTGCCGTTCAACGTTTCGGAACAGATGTTGTCGGTAAAGCCTTTGGTCCGGTAATGTTTTTATGGTTTACATTTTTAGGTATGATGGGAATTCTTAACTTCAGCGATAACTTATCTGTTATTCGTGCATTAAATCCTATGTATGCCTATCAACTATTAGTTAGTTCGGATAATGCTTTGGGGATTTTTATATTAGGGAATGTCTTTCTAGCAACGACTGGGGCAGAAGCTCTGTATTCGGATATGGGACATGTTGGTAAAAATAATATTCGTCTAAGTTGGCCTTATGTAAAAATCTGTTTGATGTTAAACTATTTCGGGCAAGCAGCCTGGTTAATAAAAGCAAATAATAATCCAGTATTTTATGAAAATGAACAGTTAAATCCTTTTTTTATGATGTTGCCTAATGGCTGGATGGTTATCGGCGTGGGATTTGCAACTGTAGCTGCGATTATTGCTTCTCAAGCCTTATTATCCGGTGCTTTTACTTTAGTTTCAGAAGCCATCAAGTTAAAATTGCTGCCGCGCTTAAAGATTGTCTTTCCAGGAAAAACCATCGGGCAAATGTACATTCCAGTGGTTAATTTATTTTTATGGCTGGCTTGTTCGCTCATTGTGGTCGGTTTTAGAACCTCTTCGAAAATGGAAGCTGCTTACGGCTTATCCATTACGGTGACGATGTTGATGACCACGATTCTGCTTTATTTTTATCTTATAAAAAGTGGAAGAACTCAAATTTTTTCGCTGTTTCTCACATTATTTTTTGGCACGATTGAATCGATTTTCTTTATCTCGAGTGCTTCGAAATTTTTTCATGGCGGGTTTGTTGCTGTATTACTTGCCCTTGCGATTTTATTTGTCATGTTTATTTGGGAGCGTAGTAAAACAATAGAGGAACGAGAAGCCGAAGAAATGAATTTAAATGACGTCTTACCCCAATTAGAGCAGCTTCATTTGGATGAGTCAGTACCAATGTATCAAACAAACATTGTCTTTTTAGTTCCTAAAATTGAAGGAGATTTTGTTGGCAAACAGTACCTGTATTCGATTCTTGATAAGCGTCCGAAAAGAGCCAAAATTTATTGGTTTATCAATGTTGAGGTAACAGATGAACCTTATACAAGAGAGTTCAAAGTGGACATGATGAAAACGAATTTCTTAGTAAAAGTGAAATTGTACTTAGGTTTTCGTGTCCATCAAGAAGTCAATGTCTATATTCGCCAAATTATTCAAGAGTTGATGTCTGACGGTCGGTTAGAAAAACAACCGCAACGCTATTCTATTACTCCAGGTCGAGAGGTAGGAGATTTTCAATTTATTTTAATTCAAGAATCTCTTTCTAACAACACGGAACTAAGCAAATGGGAGCGGCAAATATTACAAACAAAACTATTTATCAAGCGTTATACGGCTTCTCCAGAAAATTGGTTTGGCTTAGAAAATAGTGATATTAAATATGAAACGGTGCCTTTAGTTATTGGGAAAATGAAACGTCCTAAATTACGCGAACGAAAGTAAAAAATTAAAATAGTGAAGAAAATAATTTCTTTAACATCAAAAGAACAGCTAGATATCAGCTCTAGCTGTTTTTTAATATTGCTTTATTGTTTGATTAACGTTGAGTTATTTTTTATGGAGCCTACGGGGATCGAACCCGTATTATTTGGCTGCCAGCCAAACGTAATCCCATTATACTAAGGCCCCAAAACTGACTTTGCTTACAAACCAGTTTAAATGTAACATAAGATGTCTAAAATAAAAAGGTGAAAACTTGCGAAGAAACACAAAATAATTTTCTTTTATGTTTCTTCCTATCATCCGGCTACATGACGAACTTTAACGACAGAAGGAGAATCAAAATAATAATGCCCGGTAAAAAGTTGGACACTCTTAATTTGGTTAGTTGCAATAAGTTGAGTCCAATTCCTAAAATCATAAGTCCACCGATAGCACTAATTTCATTCATTAATTCGTCCATAAAGTTCGCTGGTATTAATTGAACTAAAAAATTCGCTAAGATGGCTATACTTCCTTGGTATAAAACAACAGGAATTGAAGAAAATAAGACACCATAGCCAAAAGAAGCCGTTAACATGACGGCCGTAAAGCCATCCATGACGGCTTTTGTATATAATGTCTCATGATTTCCAGTAGCGCCGCTTTGAATTGCTCCAACAATTCCTAAAGAACCGATAACAAATATCAGAGAAGCCGTAACAAACCCTTCCGCAAAGCTGCTCTCCGATTTAGAGAAATGTTTTTGTAAGAATAGTCCAAATTTATTCATGTAGGTTTCAATTTTAAGCGCTTCGCCGATCAGAGCTCCGATGGAAAGACTAATCATGATTAAAGTAAATGATTGGGTTGATATGGTCATTTGTATGCCTAAGGCGATAACACCCAAGCCAATGCCTTTGGTTACCGTTTCTTTCATTTCTTCAGAAATATTTCTTAATAATACACCTGTTAAGCTTCCCATAACAATCGCTAGTCCGTTAATAAAAACTCCTGTTAACAAATTATCCCCACCCTTTATCAGAAAGAGTATATCATAAGCAAACATTGTTCGGTAGCCTTATTTAGCTTTTGCAGAAGGTTAGTAAAAAAATCACACAAAGCATATGAAGTAAAACGTAATTTAAATATAAAAAAGGAATGTTTTGCAAGTAGCACGCATAAACATTCCTTTTGTGTAGGGAGCAGATTTTTTCATTCTGTCGTTAGTATTTATCTATTTTTCATCGGCCACTTTCACGATTTGTTTTCCGATGTTTTCGCCGCTAAATAAACCTAAAAAAGCATCCGGAGTTTTATGGAAACCATCATAAATTGTTTCTTCAAATTTTAATTCTCCGTTAGCTACTGCTTTTTCTAGCGCTTCATAAGCTTCATCAAAGGAGTCAGCGAAATCGCCGACAAGGAGACCTTGCATTTTTGCTCTTGAATTAATTAAGAAACGTTGGACACGTAAGCCAATATCCTCTTCGCCCTCTTTAAGGTTATAAGAGGAAATAGCACCACATACAGGAATACGGGCGAAAACATTTAATAAAGGCCAAACCGCTTCTGAAATTTCGCCGCCGACATTTTCATAATAAACGTCAATGCCATCAGGACAAGTTTTTTTAAGTTGTTCACTGACGTTTCCTTTTTTATATTCTACAGCTGCATCATAACCTAGGGTTTCAGTGATATATTGGGCTTTTTCCTTCGAACCAACAATCCCAACGACACGAGCACCGGCTCTTTTAGCAAGTTGACCAGCTACTTGTCCAACCGCTCCGGCTGCACCAGATACAACGACAGTTTCGCCTTTTTTAGGCTCCCCAATATGCATCATGCCAAAGTAAGCTGTCAAAGCAGGCATTCCTAATACACTCAGTGCGTTGCTTGGTTTTAAACCGTTTGTTTGTACTTTTCGTATATCTGAAGCTTTTACGACATTGTATTCTTGAAAAGCAAGATTGCCAGTGACTAAATCGTCTTTTGAAAAATTATTATCGTTTGAACGAATAACTTGGCTTACGACCGCTCCGTATAATGGTTGACCTACTTCAAATGGCGCAGAATAAGATGGTGCGTCGGACATTCTGCCACGCATATATGGATCCACCGACAGATACAAAGTTTTTACCAACATTTCACCTTGTCCAGGCTCAGGGATATCAACCTTTTTATATGCAAAAGTATTTTCATCGGGCAAACCGTTCGGACGTTCTTTTAAAATTAACTGTTCTTGTTGCATTTTATTATCCCTCGCTTATTTATATTTTCTTCTAACAAAAGTGTAGCATAATCAATACCAAAACGTAAAAAATTTGGCAATGAGTATGTAGAATGAAAACCCCATTATGCAAAAAATGAACGATTGACTCAAAAAGCCAGATTGTACCATTTTATTATGAAAAAAATTGTTATAATAAGACTATAACTAGTAGAACTTGAAGCAAATGAAGAACCTGCAGTGTAAAGGAATCTAAACCGATAAATTGGGATTACTAATGAAAGGTGAGAAAAAATGTTATATAAAAAAATATATTCGTCTAGCTTAGGAAGTATTTTAATTTTAGCTGATGATAAATCTTTATTGGGTGTATGGTTTGAAGATCAGAAATATTATGGAGCTTCGTATTCTTTAAATGAAATAGTTTATCAAGAAAATAGTATAACAAAAGAGGTAACCGCGTGGCTGGATAGTTATTTTAATGAAGAAAACCCGCCAATAGATAATTTGCCGCTAGATCCGCGTGTCACGGCTTTTCGTAAAAAAGTACTAGAAGTATTAAAATCAATTCCTTACGGACAGACAACTACCTACCAACAGATAACGAATCGATTAAAAGAGATATATGGAGAAAACGTAGGTTCCGCAAGAGCTGTAGGTGGAGCGGTGGGACATAATCCTATCTCTATAATTATCCCTTGTCATAGAGTCATTGGAAGTGACGGTTCATTAACGGGTTATGCCGGGGGAAAGGAAAGAAAAATGGCCTTACTTACTTTGGAAGGATTTTATAAATAAGCAGGAGGTGTCTTGGCGATGACAGTAACCGAAACTCAATATCAAGCAATAAAAAACAACGATAAAAGTTATGACAATGTATTTTGGTATGCTGTGAAAAGTACGAAAATTTTTTGTCGGCCAACTTGTCGTTCTCGATTACCTAAAAAAGAAAATATAGAAATTTATTATACTAAAGAAGAACCTGTTCGTGCCGGCTATCGTCCATGTAAAAGATGTCAACCGCTAGGCGAAATTGTTAGTAATGAAGAATGGGTCCAAGAAATCGATACTATTTTACTCCAGAATTACCAGCAAAAATTAACGCTTGAAGAACTATCGTATTTAGCTCGTGGTTCTGAATCTAACTTAAGGCATACGTATAAGGCGGTGACCGGCACGACTCCGCAAAAAAGGCTAATGGATATCCGGTTAGAGGCGGGACGAAAAAAATTATTGAAGACAAAATTAACTGTAAAAGAAATTGCCAAAGAAGTTGGCATAGGAAATGTTGGCTATTTTATCAGGAAATTTCGTGAGTATTATGGTGATTCTCCTTTACAATTTAGAATGAAAAATACGGAAATATAAGAAGCATAGAAATTATTGCTCCTGTCGTATGTTAAAACGGACAAATAGTATTCTGTTAATAAACAAATAAGAAAGCTTATTTAATAATTTCTTAGAAAAATGGAATAAACTATAAGTTATAAAAGAACTATAGGGTTATTTTACAAAAATTGTAATTTTTTAAAGGAAGGAGAACAGCTTCATTCGTCAGATATATGTTTATAGATATCCTGACTTGTACTTAATTAAAGTGTGGTGAAGCTTTTTTCTTCGAATAAATAGACGCTTATAGTATGATAGCTTTAACTTATTTATTGTGTAGTTTGAAAATACACAAGAACGGAGAGACTTATGAGCTTAAATGGATTAATGATGCAATATTTTGAATGGGACTTACCTAATGATGGAAACCACTGGAAAAGACTACGTGATGATGCTAAACACCTTAGTGAAAAAGGGATTACCGCTGTTTGGATCCCCCCTTGTTTTAAAGGAACAGGGCAAGAAGATGTAGGTTATGGAGTCTATGATTTATACGATTTAGGCGAATTTGAACAAAAAGGAACAACACGTACGAAATATGGGACCAAAGAAGAATTACATGAAGCCATTGACGCTTTACACGAGCAAGGCATCCAAGTATATGCAGATGTGGTCTTAAACCATAAAGCAGCTGCAGATGAAACAGAAGTTTTCAAAGCCTTTCAAGTCGATACCAATGACCGTCAAAAAGCTATTAGTGATGAACATGAGATTGAAGGTTGGACGCATTTTTATTTTCCGGGAAGAAAGGGAGAGTATTCGGACTTTGAGTGGCATTGGTACCATTTTTCTGGTGTTTCTAAAGACGAAAAAACTGGAACAGAAGGTGTCTTTCAGATCGTAGGAGACGGTAAAGGTTGGGCCGATGACGGCGAAGTTTCGAATGAATTTGGTAATTTTGATTATCTAATGTTTGCGGATATTGATTACGGTCACGAAGAAGTTATTGAAGAAACGAAAAAATGGCTAAAATGGTTCATTAATGAAACCAAGATTGATGGGATTCGTTTAGATGCCGTCAAACATATTAAAAGTTCAATGGTGGATGAACTGGTTAATTATGTACGTGCAGAGTTTGGCGAAGATTTCTTTTTTGTGGCAGAATATTGGGAACAAGACTCTGAAGTGTTAGAGCAATATTTGGCCAACCAAGATTTTGATATTTCGATGATGGATGTACGTTTTCACTATGCTTTGCATGAGGCTTCCGTGGATCCAGAAAACTATGATTTAACCCAATTATTTGATGGTACTTTATACCATGATAATGCGAAGTACGCTGTCACTTTTGTAGATAATCATGATTCACAACCAGGACAATCTTTAGCGTCTTTTGTAGAACCTTGGTTTAAACCACTAGCCTATGGCATTATTTTACTGAGTTCCTATGGTTATCCTTGTTTATATTATCCTGATTATTATGGGTATTATGCAGAAGATGTGGATTACGATGGTAATCAAGAACTTATCGATAAATTACTTTATATACGACAACAATTTGCTTATGGTAAAACAGAAAGCTATTTAGATGATGCAAGGTGTATTGGTTTTACTCGCAGTGGAGATGATGAACACCCAGAAGGATGTGCAGTGGTTATTTCTACCGCTGATGAAAATGAAAAAGAAATGAATGTTGGCAGCCTTCATGCAGGTGAAACTTATGTTGATGTTATAGGATACCGAGAAGAAGAAGTAACGATTGAAGAAGATGGCTCTGCTGTCTTTGCGGTGGGGGCTGGCTCGATTTCAGTATGGGTACCAAAAGAAAAAATTGAAGCTTAAGTATGAGTAAGCTTGGTTGAAATTCTTATAATGAATAAAATCTCTTTGTTTGCAAATAAGCAGAGGGATTTTCATATCGATCTATTTATTAGAAGTAAGATTATTTTGGAAAAAAAGAAGGGAAGTCCACTAAACTAATCTTGATTTTCGATAGAATGAATAAAAAACACTTACACTTCCCTTGATTTTTTATGAAATGAAGGAAAGGTGTGCATATCTCCCTTCATTTTACTCAAAAAGAAGGGGAGTTTTCTTGATGTCTTTTTGTTATATATCGAAGACAAATATAGGAAATGCTTTTCTTTTAAGTGGATTTATAATAGGATAATTTTATAACAGAAATTTGCAAACGCTTAAAAATGGGGGGTTGTTTGCTGGTTTTAAAAATACACAGGAGGAATTTTATGAAAAAAGTGTTAACCATTTCCGTGCTAGCAGGTATATTTTTATTAGGAGGCTGCCAATCTGGTGAAGAAGCAGACGAAACTCCTAGCGAAAATACCTCATCAGTTGCGGTATCTTCAACAGAAAGCCAAACAACAGAAAGCACTAGCCAAAGCACAACTTCTTCAAGCCCTACATCGTCTTCAGAAGTAGAAGAAAGCTTGTGGAATGATGACAAAGCTCAATCTTTAAGCTCATTTATGGCAGATTGGGGAGAAACGATGGACCAAAAGTATAAAGAGTACTCTGAAGGGAATAATGTGGATTGGTATGGTACACAGATTCCTGACGTGCTGGTCGGAGAAGATAAAAGTTGGACAACGATGTTGGATGAAGAACCAGTTAATTTTGAATGGTCAGAAGATGGCGAAGCTTCGGAGGACAATTATGCCTTAGTTGCGGTATATTCGGATGCCGATTCGCAAGGATACATGGACCAACACCTTTATTTCTTTACTATTCATGAAGGTGAACCCAAAGTACTTGTTTCAAAACAAAATCAAGGAAATGCGGAAAACAATTTTTATTTTTGGGAAACAGATAACCAAGAGTTAAAAGATGGTTTTTCTAGTATTGTGAATGAAAAGCAAATTTAAAAAGTAATAAAATAAGGATAGACTTAATAGCTATAACTATAAAAATATAAGTTAAAGCAAAGTAAAAACTCTTGATATTGCGGATGAATCTAAAAATTAAACAATATATGTCATTATTTTATGATTGCTAACAATATAATGCATATACTTTCCGATATTACAAGGCTACGCTAATTTATATCCAATTATGAAGGATTATCACTTAAAATTAAGGAAGAAGGAAATTTTATTGGAATTATTTGCACTAACTATGATTGCTCTTTTAGCAGGCTTTTGCCAACCTATTCAAGGAGGAGTCAATGCTCGTTTAGGTCAAGCAAGTAATTCATCATTTTTTAGCGGAGCGATTAGCAATTTTATTGGCGCTATCATCATGTTTATTATTGCTTTCTTTTTCTCAAAAGAGCTTCCCAGCTTGCCTAAATTTTTGGAAAATCCATGGTGGATATGGACCGGGGGATTGTTCAGTGTTGTTATCATTGTTTCTACGTTAGTATTACCCAGTAAAATGAGCTATATGGCTTTCTTTAGCACCTTTATGACTGGTCAAATTGTTATGGCGATGTTAATTGATCGTTTTGCTTTGTTTGGAGGTCATACGGTGGCGATTTCGCCAAGTCGAGTCATCGGCTTAATTTGTTTAGTGGTTGGTGTGTATTTGTCAGGAAAATGATAGCAGAATATTTGGTAGTAATCTTACTTACGACTTTTTACTGACTTTAATGATTGCGTGGACATGCAAGTAAACTATGTAGTCATTATATATCGTAAGAATTTGTAAATGGAAAGTGATTTTAAAACTATAAAACAAAGCGAAAGGACGTAGTAGTTGCGCTCTTTCGCTTTATTTTATAATAAATTCTATGAGCTTTTTAGCTTCAATTTTTACATGAAATAAGGGATGAATAGACTTAAAAATAATAACAGGTCTCTGCGCTTTGTACATAAAAATGTTGTGTATAAAAAGAAATTATGATAGGTTGAAATAAAGTTAAGCAAAGCATTTATCTACTATAGTTGTGAACTTTAACTTTGTTAAATTTAAAGGGTGTTTATATGAATATTAATCGTTATTCTCCACTTATTAAGAGCGTGGTCTTTATTTTATTGTTGTTTGTAGTGCAAATGCTGGTTAACCTTGTTTATCAACAACCTATCCCAAATAATTTTTTCAACCTTAGTTTTATTATCACTTTGTATATTATTCCTTATCTTTTGTCTTTTACTAAATGGAATTTATTCTATCAATTTCTAATTTTTTTGCTTATTTCTTTCGGCTATTTTACGACTAGCTCTTTTTTGGTCAATAGTTATGTTGACTATACTTCAATTTTATTGCAACTAGCTATTTCATTTTTTACTGCGTTTGTTATGTTACTGTTTTCTTTAGTTATCCGAAAGAAAAGTCCAAAATAAGCGATTGTTTTGTTTATTGATTGTTACATAACTCACTTATTGAAGGCGAGGAAAACATTTTATCGTTGATTGGAAATACGGTTTCTATTATTTATTTAGGACAATAGCGAATTATACAATAACAGTCAGTGTTATTTTTATTACACGTGCTATTTACAGCAGTTTGTTAAATAAGTGAAGAAAGATAAAATTTACTATTTGTCTAAGATATGAGTATTGTAAAGAACTTTTTGAATATTTCATTGAAGAAAAGGTCTGTTGTTAGGAGGAATTTCTATGAGATCGTTAAACAAGAAAAAGCAATCTTTACGAAAAGAGTTAGAAAACACTTATTTGGAAAATACTATTGAGCAAAAGATTCTAGACTCTGCAATTGTCCGGCTTAATAACGGGCAAAAAGAGAAAGATGTTTTGAAGGAAGTAAAGAGTCAGTTTAGAAAGTTAGCTCTTAATAAAAAAATATCACAGAAGGGTCTTTCGTTGTATACAGAATTGCAGCGTCCTAAACGAGATGTTGATATTGCCTTATCTTCAATGACGTGGTTTCAATAACGTCGGTTGTAAGTTATCCTTTTACTGAAAAATATAGAGCTTTTGTCAAAATACACCCATAGTTTTGTACTGTTATAGAGTGACTTACTTTAGTTATAATCGTTTTAATTTTTGTTTATTCGCTTTCGTGGTTAGTCGATGTTAGAAGGTATATCTATATTTTATTTTTTGTATTCTTTGGTATCTATAAAAGAAGGGAAAAAGTAAACGAGGTGAACGTTTTGTTAAAAAGTTAAGCGTTTTAGAGTCACCATAGCCATTATTTGTCAAGCTAGAAATATAGAAATGTTAACGCTTTTATTAGCTTTAAGATTCAACTTAATAAGACTATTTCATTTTTACTTGGAGGCTTTAAATTATGAAAACAAAAAATAATAAAAATAAGAAAAAAGAAAACCCTAAAGTAACTATGTTTGAGAATACCCGTCGATTTGCTACTGGTAATTTGGGAGATCAGTATCACAGTAACTCATGGAAAGATACTTTAGTAATAATTATCGTTGTTGTAGTGGGCTTTTTTCTATATAGTATTTTTGGAAATTAGCTTGTAACAAAATTGCCTTTAATTATGATAAGGCAGGTAATTGAGGGAGAAATTTTCTTAGCCGATTATTAAAGACAAAGAAACTATTATGTGACATTTTTGAAAAAATTTTGATGAAATTATAAATGGTAGAGGGATTTTATGAAATATTTCTTTTATATACTAATACCATTGCAGTATCTATTGCAATTTACATTAAGCCATATCAAACTTCCAATTTCTGATATGGCTTTGGCTTAGTCTTAGCTATTCAATATATTCAACATAAAAATATCTGGTATTCTATTGGTACCCGCATCATCGCTGCTATCCTACCGCTGATTATGTAGTTATAGTAGGCAGTTACATTAAGTTTATAAAGAAAAGAAGTGCTATTGAGTTTTTAAGACCAACTAAAAAGCTAATTGAAGAGATTTATTCGCACTGTTTGATTTTTTTGAACTAGCACAAAAGTTTTTAAATTGTCTATTACTTTTATGTCAATTAATGAAAAAATTAAGCGCTTTGTCTTAGAAAATTAGCTTGAGGAGAAAGCCGATATGCTAAAATCTGGACAGCTTTTTAAGGAATATAAAAGAGAATGCACCTTGTTTATAATTCATACGAAAACCTCTGATCTTCTCGTTTAAAAAAGAAGGTAGAGGTTTTTCTCTCGTTTTTAATTAAACATAAATAAAAAATGTTTATTAATATATAGACATAATATATTTTTGATGCTATTATTTAAACAAGTAAAAAAGCGGAGGGAATAAAATGAATGAAAAAAGCTTAGAAAAGGGCATTATAGAAACTGATTCAGAATTAGTTTGTTTGTTTTGTGGTAAGACATTTAATAAAGAAGAAATTTTTTCACTCGGGGATAAATTAGTCACAGCTAACTATGCAGTGAATCAACATATTGAGAAGCAACATAGCGGTCCATTAAAAGCGCTTTTAAATCTACCTGCAGAAACGACGGGGATCTCAAGCACACAAAAAAGGTTAATCACGCTTTTGGGGCTTGATTTAAGTGATCAGGAGATTGCCGAACAATTAGATATCAGCACCTCTACCATTCGTAATCACCGCTTTAAATTGAAGGAAAAGAAGAAGCAGGCACTTTATTTTATTGCTGTTATGAATCTACTTGAAAGAAGGAATAAGAAAATGCAAACAGACGAATTGAATATCCATAATTATGACGAACGTTTTGATATCCAAGATAAGGAGAAACAAAAGGTATTAAAAACCTTTTTAAATGAAGATGGAAAAATTGAATCTATTCCACGAAAAGCTAAAAGCAAAATTATTTTGCTAGGCTATATTGCTGAATTTTTTAATAATGAAAAAACTTATACGGAAAAAGAAGTGAATGCGGTGATTCAAAAAGTTCATGAAGATTTTGTAGCAGTCCGTCGGTATTTAATTGAATATGGATTTTTGGCCCGAACAAATGACGGGGGTAAATACTGGAAAATTTAAGGAGTTTAGCAGAAATTGAAGGGGAATATTTATTATTT
>NZ_BCPY01000036.1 GCF_001544195.1 Tetragenococcus solitarius NBRC 100494 | reverse complement strand
AAAATCAAAGAACTCCAAAATGGAGTTCTCAGACTGTAGACAAATTGGTTGAATCTCCTTAACTTTAAGGAAGAAACAGCCGATTTGTCTTTTTTTGATGAAAATAAGCAAAAAAAAATAAAGGCGTAGTGCCTTTAGCGATCCATGTGGCTAATTTTTTAAGATTCATTGCAGCAAACGTAAGCATCGTATGAACGGTGACTTTTTCTAACGAACGATATTTCGTCCACCGCAAACCATGCTTTTCTTTCGCGTCTGCAAAGACGCGTTCAATTGTTTCTTTTCGTCGTTGATAAATGGTTTTATTCGTCTTCGTAAAACGCAATTCTTCTGCTATATCTAAATCCTCTTGCCAGACATGTCGTGTAATGACTTTTTGACAAGATTGACTCTGTGTACATTGGGCTAACAGGGGACATTGTTTACAAACCTCCGGAGATGATTTGTACTCTCGGTAACCTTCACGTGTAATAGTTGAAAAAGTCAGGATTTGATCGGCTGGGCATAAATAACAATCATAGTATTCATCATAAACAAAATCTTTTTTACGAAAGAAGGCTTTCTTTCCTCGAGGCCGAGTGTAGGGAAGAACAGGACGTAGCTGTTTTTCGACTAAATAATGAGCAATTGCAGGGGTTTTATAGCCTGCGTCTGCCGCAACCACTTTCGCTTTTGGAAAAGTCCTTCGTACTTTGTCCAATAAGGAAGTCGCTACCTGGCTATCATGGATATTTCCTGGTGTCACCTTACATTCTAAAACGAAACCGTGGTCTTCACACACCGTATGAGCAGCGTAAGCAAATTGTTTTTCACGTTCACTCTTTACATAATAACCACTCTCCGGATCTGTTCGACTGATTTTCTTTTCTTTGACCTCTTCTTCACCGTCCCAAGTAAAAGGCTTTTTTCCCGCTTGGATTCGTTGATCATTGATTTCTTTTTCTAATTCTTTTTGATAGGACTTCGCCTCGGTACGCGTTAACTCTTTATTAAATCGATGTTTATTCGCATTTGCCTTCACATGAGTGGAATCCATATATAAGTTGTCTTCCGTAATGAATCCTGCTTTAACGGCTTGTTCAAGAATATGAGAAAAAAGATCTTCAAATAATGTGGTTTCTCGAAAACGTCGAGCATAATTTTTACCAAAGGTAGAAAAGTGAGGCACTTTTTCCGTAAAATCAAATCCTAAGAACCAACGATAAGCCATATTGGTATCTACTTCTTTGATCGTTTGGCGCATCGAACGAATGCCAAAAAGATACTGGAGTAAAACGAACTTAACCAAAATCACAGGATCAATACTTGGGCGACCCAGAGAAGAATAAGTGGGTTCAACAATGGGATAAATAAACGCAAAAGAAATCGCTTGGTCAATTTGACGTACAAGATGGTCGCTAGGCACTAAATCATCAACAGTAATCATTGCCACTTGGTGGCGTCCAGTAAGGGGGTGTTTCGTCATCAATGTATTTCAACTCCTTGAATTCGCTTACAACACTATTATACAAAAAAAGACTGTAGCTTGCATCCAAAATACGGACTTTGTCTACAGTCTGAGAACTCCAAAATGGAGTTCTTTTTTTTATAAAAAAAGATGTGCAGAAAATTAGACAAATCCATGGAAACAAGAGAAAATAGAATAAAAGAAGGTGAGAAAATGTCTGAACAAACAAAAAAAGAACTAAAAAAACAACTTTCTCCAATTGCTTATGAAGTGACACAGGAAAATGCAACGGAACGTCCTTTTTCAGGCAAGTACGATGATTTTTATGAAAAGGGAATTTATGTTGATGTGGTAAGTGGAGAGCCGCTTTTTGCTTCGTCCAAAAAATATGATGCCGGTTGTGGTTGGCCATCATTTTCCCAACCAATTCCTGGTTCAAGCTTACAAGAAAAAGCTGACTTTTCTTTGGCGTTACCAAGGACTGAAGTAAGAAGTAAGCAAGCAAATTCTCATCTAGGGCATGTTTTTAATGATGGGCCGCAAGAAGAAGGCGGGTTACGTTATTGTATCAATTCGGCTGCGTTGTCATTTATCCCTTTGGCTGATATGCATGAAAAAGGGTATGGCGATTATGTAAAATATGTAGAATAAAAAAGTCCTGGAAAAGATTATTTTTAAATCCGCTTTAATTAAAGCGGATTTTTTACTTTATTATGTTTTGTGTTATAATAAGGGAACATACGTGCAGAAAGGAAAAGTTATGTACGAATATATCATTGGTAAATTAACAGAGATTCATCCAGCCTATATCGTGGTAGAAAACAACGGAATTGGTTATCGGATTGCTGCAGGAAATCCCTATCAGTATAGTAGCCAAGTAAATCAAAAAGTGAAGATTTTTGTTCATCAGGTGATTCGTGAAGATGCGCATACTTTATATGGGTTTAATACGTTAGAAGAAAAAAATTTATTTTTACGTTTGATTAGTGTCTCAGGTATCGGTCCTAAAAGTGGCTTAGCAATAATGGCAAATGAAGATCATGAAGGACTTATTACTGCAATTGAATCTTCAAATATCACTTTTTTAACAAAATTTCCTGGTGTTGGGAAAAAGACTGCGCAACAGTTAATTTTAGATTTACAAGGTAAATTAGGCGAACTACCAGCAGAAAACCAGACAGCTGTTCAAGCATCAGCGGATAATCCAGCTTTGGAAGAATCAATGGAAGCTTTGCAAGCTTTAGGTTATACTGATAAGGAAATTAAGAAAGTTTATAAAGTATTAACACAAGAAGAAGCAATGACGACAGATGAATATCTAAGAATGGCATTAAAAGTGATGATGAAAAAATAGGGAACTACTTGCTATTTGAAAGAAAGGAGGAGCGATATGACAGAACGTTTGAGCTCGCCAAATGCCAATCAAGAAGAAGAAATTTACGAAAAAACTTTGCGCCCACAATTGTTAGCACAATACATCGGCCAAGATAAAGTAAAAGAAGAGCTTTCTATCTATATTCAGGCTGCCAAAAACAGAGAAGAAGCACTTGATCACGTGCTGTTATACGGTCCCCCCGGTCTAGGAAAAACAACGATGGCAATGGTCATTGCTAATGAGATGCAAGTTCATATTCGTACTACAAGTGGACCTTCTATTGAAAAGCCAGGAGATTTAATTGCAACACTGAATGAATTAGAACCAGGTGATGTGTTATTTATTGATGAAATTCATCGTCTGCCACGAGTAGCCGAGGAAATGTTGTATTCCGCAATGGAAGATTTCTATGTAGATATTATGGTAGGACAAGGAACCACTAGTCATCCAGTTCATTTTCCTTTGCCTCCTTTTACTCTAATTGGTGCTACGACTCGAGCTGGAATGCTTTCTGCGCCTTTAAGGGATCGATTTGGTATTATTTCTCATATGGAATATTATGCAGAAAAGGATCTTAAAGAAATTGTTTTACGTTCTTCGTCCGTTTTCCAAACAGAAATTGTTGCGGAAGGAGCAGCTGAAATTGCGCGACGCTCTCGAGGAACACCGCGAGTAGCTAATCGGTTGTTAAAGCGAATTCGCGATTTTGCTCAAGTTCAAGCTGACGGAGTGATCGACCAAAAAATTGCAGATAAAGCGTTGTCCTTACTTCAAGTAGATAGCGAAGGGTTAGATTATGTTGACCAAAAACTAATTAAAACCATGATTGAATTATATGGCGGTGGTCCGGTAGGCCTAAATACTTTATCAGTCAATGTTGGTGAAGAGCAAGAGACCGTAGAAGATATGTATGAGCCCTTTTTGATTCAAAAAGGTTTTTTAAAGCGTACACCAAGAGGTAGAATTGCTACTGCTCGTTCTTATGAGCATTTTAATTATCCCTATCAAGATAAATTTGTATAATAAAGAAACAAAGGAGAAATTTATGCCTAAAGTTTTATTTGTCTGTTTAGGAAATATCTGTCGTTCTCCAATGGCAGAAGGGTTGATGAGACAATATAGTAAAGAAAGAGGATACATATTACAAATAGATTCTGCAGGAACTAGTAGTTGGGAAGAAGGAAATTTGCCTCACCCTGGAACCCAAGCAATCTTAAAACGTGAAGGTGTTGATTTTACTACAATGCATTCACGTCCAATAACCAAAGAAGACTTTTATTTATTTGATTGGATTATTGGTATGGATAAGCGAAATATGGCAGATTTACTTGAACTAGCACCAAATGGTATGGAAAATAAAATTTATTTGTATATGGACGCTATCGATGGTAAGCAAGGACAAGAGATTCCAGATCCATGGTATTCCGGCCAATTTGAGAAAACATATCAGATGCTTATGGAAGGTATGAAACCATGGTTAATCCGTTTTAAAGAGGAAGCTTAAAAAGGAAGAAGGGGAGATATTTATGGAAAAAAAGCCTAAAGTTTTAAATAAACTAGGGAAGTTTATCCTGTTATATTCTACTACCTTATTAGATTCCTTTTTAAGTGACGACTATGATAAGCGCGTTGAAAAGAAGGACTCAGCTTATATTTATACTAAGCTACAAGAAGCCAGTCTGCAAAATAGCTTACTGGTTTTACAATTAAAAACAGAAAAAGTAGATAAATTTGAAGTACTTGTGGGGTGGGTCACTGGAAAAAATCTAAGTAAAGATCAGATTGCAATTAAGGTAAAAGATAATCCCCAATTAATTCGCGTTGTTTCTATTGAAAATATAGACAAGATTAGTACATTATCCCCAACAGGTAAAAATGTAAAATTTGCTAGATAGCTTCAATAAAGTATTTTAATTTATTTCTTTCAATAACTTTTTATCATAAAATCTTCACACCTGTTGTCTATACTATAACTATAGTTGCCGATAAAACAAAAACAACTTTTTCACTTTTTATTAACTCCGTTTCCATTAGCCTACTCGGCTAATGGTTTTTTTATAAAAAAATCACCCGCCAACAATATATAGGCGGGTGATTTTACAATTAAGCATGCTTACGTTTCGTTGATAAATGCCAGATCAGACTAATGATAAAACCAATTAATGCTGGTAACACCCAGCCCATACCGATCGAAAACAAAGGAAAATATTGTTCTCCCAATTGAATCAATGTTTGGGCGGTACTTGTTTGACTAATGATAGCCGGTGAAGCATTTAAACCATCAATGATAGAAGCAATCAAGGTAAATAAAGTGGTTATTTGGTAAACACGAGCGTCGTTGTCAAACAAACGACCAATGATGGCTAGTATAATTAATGTCATTGCTAACGGGTATAAAAACATTAATACGGGCGTTGCTAGTTCGATGATTTTTGTTAAGCCGACATTAGCAAATAAACAAGCCAACGCGCTAACTAATATAGTAAAAAATATATATTTTCCTTTAGGAAATAAACTAGCAAAAGTTTCAGAAAATGAAGTGATCAAGCCGATTCCGGTTTTTAGACAGGCAACAATCACAATAAGCGCTAATATAATACTGCCATAAGTACCTAAATAATACTGGGAGATTTGTGCTAAAGCAACACCGCCATTTTCGCTTAAAGGAAATTTCCCTAAGCTCATGGTTCCCATATAAGACAAAAGGCTGTAGATAACCCCCATTAAGATAACGCTTATAGTACCGGATTTTATAGTATCGGCCGCAATTGTTGAGGGTTCTTTGATTCCGCGGTTTTTAATGGCTTCTATAATTAAAATTCCAAATGCTAATGAGGCAAGTGCATCTAGGGTATTGTAACCTTCAATAAATCCTCCTGAAAAAGCACTACTTTGGTAATCTGCTTGAATCGGAGCATTAGCAACATCTCCTAATGGATTGGAAAAGGCTAGTATTAATAAAACAGCAAGTAAGGCTAGAAAAATCGGATTTAAAAATTTTCCAACATAATCGAGAATTTTTGAAGGTTTTCTGGAAAACCACCAGGCAGTAAAGAAAAATAAAATGCTAAAACCAGCCAACACGAACCCTTGTTGATTGCTTGGAACATGGGGCGCGATTCCAATTTCGTAAGAAGTTGTAGCCAAACGTGGTAAAGCAAAAAAAGGTCCGATAACTAAATAAAGCAAAATAGTGAAGACATAGGCGTAAGGTTTATTTACCCTTGAAGATAATTCAAATACGCCACTACTTTGTGAAAGGCCCATTGCGATAACTCCTAAAAAAGGTAAGCCAACACCAGTAGCTAGTAGTCCTAAATTAGCTGCAGTGATGTTTGCACCTGCTTCTTGGCCTAGATGGACTGGGAAAATTAAATTTCCGGCACCAAAGAATAAACCGAAAAGCATGGAACCAATGGTTAAATAATCTCTAAATAATAGCTTTTTTTTCAAATAAACCAACTTCTTTCACGTATTATAAATAACAACTTAACAAAATCGATAAAAAATAGCAATTAGAAACGAAAAAATTTTTTTAATTTTCTAAATTAGTGGTAAAAAAGAGCAACCGATAGTTTCCATCGGTTGCTCTTTTTTTACGTGCGAAGGCGTTGTAAAAATTCTTGTGTACGTTTTTCTTTTGGATGTTCAAATATTTCTTCGGCCGTACCTTGTTCAGCAATCACGCCTTGGTCCATGAAAATGACATGATCGGAAACATCTTTAGCAAAACTCATTTCATGAGTGACAATGACCATCGTTAATCCCGTCTTTGTTAGGTCCTGCATTGTTTTTAAAACTTCGCCAATCATTTCTGGATCGAGCGCAGAAGTTGGTTCGTCAAATAATAAGACATCGGGATTCATGGAAAGAGCTCGGGCGATTGCGACTCTTTGCATTTGTCCACCAGATAATTGCGCTGGTTTAGCGGAAATAAATTGGTCCATCCCCACATTTTTCAAATTTTGTATGGCAATTTTTTTAGCTTCTTCAGGCTTTCTATTTAAAACGGTTGTTTGACCGGTCATACAGTTTTCCAATACATCCATGTTGGCAAACAAATTAAATGATTGAAATACCATCCCAAGATGAGTGCGGTATTTTGGTAGGTTATATCCTTTTTCTAACACGTTTTCTCCCTTATAAAGAATCTGCCCTCCAGTAGGCTTTTCTAATAAGTTAATACACCGTAAAAAGGTAGATTTTCCTGAACCAGAAGCACCAATAATGGTAAGTACTTGTCCTTTATTAACAGTAGTTGAAATATCTTTTAGTACTTCGTTTTCGCCAAAACTTTTTTTCAAATGATTAATCTCGATAATCGCTGACATGTTAGACCTCCTATTCGTGCCCTGTGTTTGTTTCATCTAATTTGGTATATGAATTTGGTCCATCCATCTTCTTTTCCATTAGTCGCAATAAGCCGGTAGCTGATAAAGTCATCACTAGATAAATTACACCTACAATGGTAAAGGTTTGGAAGAATAATAAATTTGTTCCAGCCGCTGCAGTTCCTTGGAAGAAAAGATCTCCTACACTGATAACACTCAACACTGCGGTGTCTTTAATGTTTATGACTGTTTCATTACCAATAGCTGGTAAAATATTACGGATTGCTTGAGGTAGAATGACTTTACGCATTGTTTGACCATGCGTCATACCAATTGCTTGTGCAGCTTCAAATTGTCCTTCATCTACTGCAAAGATTCCGCCTCGTACAATCTCAGACATATAAGCCCCCGTATTAACTGATACAATTAATAAAGCAGCTAGTGTTCGGTTCATGTCGATAGAAAACAATAAAGCAAGTCCGTAAAAAATAACCATTGCTTGGACCATCATAGGAGTACCACGAAAAACTTCAATATAGATACGCAAAATCCCGTTGGCAATTTTTTGTAAACCACGCAAAATTGGACTTTCAGATTCAGGAATGGTTCTAAAAATACCAATTAACAGACCGATTATCGTTCCAGCAAGGGTAGAAATAATCGCAATGACTAAGGTTAAACCCGCACCTTTTAAGAAAAGTGTCCCATATTGAGAGATGATGTCTTTAAAGGTAGCTAACAAACCACTAGACTCTTCCTCTTCATCGGCACTATCTGAGGAAGAGGGCTGATCTTTTACTGCCTGGTCCATGATTTGTGTTCGTTCATCTTCAGAAATACCACTTAGAATATCGTTGACTCGACTTAAGTCAGGATCATCTTGACGCATCCCCACAGCCACTTGAATATCCTCAGGAGCAGTATCAAAGCCTTCTCCTTTGTCAAATTCAACCATCGTTAAATCATCATTTACGTTACTTGCTGTGGTTCCTTCTGGCCGCTCGCTAACATAGCCATCGATAATTCCGGAGGACAGCGCCACCCGCATAGCAGAGAAATCTTTTTGGGCTTGTTGTTTATCCACGCCGGGAATCTGATCGATCACAGAATAGTGGAAGGTGTTTAGCTGGGCAGTAATTTTTGCCCCTTTAAAATCATCTAGTGATTTTGCGCCAGCGTAATCACTATCTTTACGAGTAACAATGACCAAGTCTGATTCATAGTAAGGATCTGTAAAATCAATTTCTTTGCGGCGTTCTTCCGTAGGTGACATCCCAGCGACAATCGCATCAATTTTACCTGAATTTAACGCAGGAACTAAACCATCCCATTGGATAGGAACGATAACTAGGTCTTTATCCATTCCTTCCGCAATTTTTTTCGCCATTTGGACATCGTATCCACCAGCGTAAGAATTTGAGTCGCCGCTTTTAGGGACCGCCCCATTACGATCGTTGGTTTGCGTCCAGTTGAAAGGAGCATAGGCAGTTTCCATTCCCACTCTGAATTGATCGTCAGGGGTTTTTTCATCTGCAGATGCTACAGCTGCGCTAGTAAACAATACAATAAATAAAGACATTAATAATAGCCAGTAATTTTTTTTCATCTTTTCATTCTCCCTCTTTTTTTGAGTAATGAATTTTGAAAACACAAGCCACAAAGAAAAAGCAGCCGTACTCCATGATTGGAAAACGACTGCAGACATTTTGTCAACAAACTTCTCACAAAACATAGCGCACCTTAGCTTGTGCTAAGACAGTACGTAAGCTATTGACTTACGCCCCAACGATAATTTCAAGCAAGAAAAAAATCGTTTCGGCCAATTTCCCTAACCCTATTTCCACGTGTTGCTTCACTCCATAGGGGTAATGAAATTTGCGACCTCTACCTGTTCAAAGGTATCTTTTATTCAAATTTCAACTCGCTCTGATTTTAGAAGAAATTAAAGAAATTGTCAACTGAAAATCAGAGTAAGCGTTTGTGGTTCAGATCTTAAGCTGCTTTTGTTTCTTTTGGTTCACGTCCTAAAATAGCTTGGATGACTGTTAAACCGATTAAAAGTCCTACAACCAAATAGATAAGACTTGAATATTGAGTAATTCCCCAACCCCAAGTATGATAGATAAGCATTGTGACCCAAAGCACAACCGCTGAAAGAACATTCAAAAGACCGAATGCCCACAAGTTTCCGTTTTCTTTACGTATGAAATAAAAAATGGAAAAATATAGACTAAGGGCTAACCAGGCAATATTAATCAAAATAAGGCCCCAATATATAATAGCTGCTAACATGATTTTGTTCACCTCTCTTATTTTTCAATCAAAGTAATTTTACCATGTTTTGCGTAAAGTGTCACAAATTTCTAAGATAAAAAATGATATTTGTGATAAATTTCGTCTATTTTATTTCAATGGAAAAGCAAGACAAACTAAGAGACATATTGTATGATGAAAAGAAGAATTTCGTCTTAAAAATTTTTGGTAAAGAAATGACTAAATAGGAGAAAACATGAACGAACGTACGGAAAAAGAGAAAATGGTTGCAGGAGAATTGTATTTTTCGGCTGATCCAGAATTAACCGCCGACCGCAAAGCTGCTAAAAAACAACAGCTTTTAATTAATCGTGAGGATGATCCCAAGCTGCGTCAACAATTAGTAAAAGAAATATTTGGTCACGTAAAAAAGCATCTTCATGTCGAACCAACTATTCGTTTTGATTATGGATATAATATATCAGTAGGCGAGAATTTTTACGCAAATTATGATTGTGTCTTACTTGATATTTGTCCTATTACGATCGGCGATAACTGTATGTTAGCGCCAAATGTTAAGTTATATACAGCTTCCCATCCTTTACATCCGATAAAAAGAAAAAGTGGTTTAGAAGACGGAAGCCCCATTACAGTTGGCAATGATGTTTGGATTGGTGGGGGTTCTATTATCATTCCAGGAGTTACTTTAGGCAATAACGTAGTTGTAGGCGCAGGGAGTGTGGTCACTAAATCTTTTGGTGATAATGTTGTAATTGCAGGAAATCCTGCTAAAATCATTAAGAAAGTAGATTTAGCATTGGATGAACCGACTTCTTCAAAGCAACAACAAGCTGTTATTGACCATTTAGACGAACAAATCATTGAACTGATGGAAAAAAGAATAAAGGCTGAAGAATATTTTGTACAAATAAAAAAAGAGGAAAATAAGGATTTATCTGCCACGGAGGATGAAGAAAAATTATTATCTAAAATTCATAAATGGGTGACAGATCCCCTAAATGAACGAATCATTATCAAAACCATGAAAGATATGACAAAACATATAAAAGGCCGGCAAGAAAACCAAGGGGAGGAATAGTTATGGATGGACTAAAACGGCGTGAAACTTTGCTTGATATATTACAACAATCCGTATCTCCGATTAGTGCCAGTACACTTGCTCGTAAATTTGATGTTAGTCGTCAAATCATTGTAGGCGATGTCGCTCTTTTACGTGCCTCAGGCGAAGAAATCCTTGCCACGGCCAAAGGCTATAAAATGGCCCACGCTGATAAAAAATATACAGCCAAAATAGCAGTGCAACATAGTAAAGAACAAACACAAAATGAACTAGAGACCATTGTTTCTTTAGGCGGAGAAATTATCGATGTCATTATTGAACACGATCTTTATGGAGAAATTACAGGCAATTTGTATATTAAAGAGCTATCTGATGTAAAAACATTTATGAGAAATTATAAGGCTTCTAAGACTGCTCTTTTGTTACAGTTGACAGAGGGGATCCATCTTCATACGATCGCAGCTGCTGATCAAAAGACTTTGGAAACAATCAAAGAAGCCTTGGCTAAGCAAGAAATTTTATATCAGCAGTAAAAAAATAAGCAGTGAGTGTTGACATTTTTATTAAGATACGATACATTAATCACACTAATAAAAAAAGTAATATCTGTTGATGAGGAAAGTAAACTTGGATGCTTTAAAGAGAGACTCTGTTTGGTGAAAAGAGTTAAGTTATGAAAAGTTGAAAATGGCCTAGGAGGATAGTATGTCGATAAGTAGGCGTACTCGGAAGTTCTACCGTTAAAAAGAACACCGATCTTTCAATATAATGAAATGTCGGGCTGAGGGAAGGTTAAACTTCTGAACAAAAGGTGGTAACACGAACATTCGTCCTTTTACTGGTAAATACCAGTAAAAGGACTTTTTTTATTTTAATAAGGAACGAACAAAGACGTGGTAAGTAAATAGGTGATATTTTTTACAGAAAACTCTGGTAGCTGAGAAGGAGGGAAATAGCCTTTTGAAAATGGCCATCGAGTGATTTATCTTTAAGTTGATAAAACAGAGGGATGACGGAAGCAACCGATATCTTGCTAATACATCTATATAGGTGTAAAGAGAAGCTGTTTATATAGCTTAATTGAGGTGGTACCGCGCTTTAGGCGTCCTCAAGGAAACAACAAGATATTTGTTTTCTTGAGGACTTTTTTTATAAAAACTAAATAATTTTTCTAAGTGGACAAGGAGAGGATAAAAATGATTGAACTAAAAGATGTTTCAGTGACTTTTCGCCAAGGGAATCGAGAAATCCCTGCTGTAAAAAATGTTAGTCTTTCAGTGGACCAAGGAGATGTGTATGGCATTGTTGGTTATTCTGGAGCAGGTAAAAGTACCCTAGTACGAGTGATTAATTTGTTGCAACAACCTACAGAAGGCACAGTAGAGGTAAATGGCACAGATTATACGACTTTAAAACCCAAAGAATTACGAGCTAAGCGTAAGAAAATAGGAATGATCTTTCAACACTTCAATCTAATGAACAACCGTACGATTTTTGATAATGTCGCTTTTTCTTTGAGATATTCTGGAACTTCAAAAGAAGAACGCCGTCAAAAAGTGAATGAACTATTAGATTTGGTAGGACTCTCCGAAAAAATTAACGCTTATCCTAGCCAATTATCTGGGGGTCAAAAACAACGGGTTGCGATTGCAAGATCGTTAGCAAACGATCCGGAAATTTTATTGTGTGATGAAGCAACGAGTGCGTTAGATCCTAAAACAACACTACAAATTTTGGCTTTATTAAAAAAACTAAATCAACAATTAGGTTTAACGATTGTAATTATTACGCACGAAATGCAAGTGGTCAAAGAAATCTGTAATAAAGTTGCTGTCATGGAAGATGGAGAAATTATTGAACGTGGTGAGAGCATTCAAATATTTAGTAAGCCGGAACAACCATTGACCAAAGACTTTATCCGGACAGCTACACATATTGACCAAGCTTTAGATACTATTTTAGGAAGTGCTAGCTTTTCAAAATTGGAAGAAAACGAGTGGTTGGTCGAGTTGGCTTACGTAGGGGACCAAACAAGTGAGCCAATGATTGCAGAATTATATAGCCAGTTTCAAGTTACGACCAATATTTTATATGGCAATGTAGAAATTATTCAAGATACGCCTTTAGGAAGTTTGATTGTCAACTTGTCAGGGAGCTTGGAACAAAGACAAAAAGCATATGAACACCTCGTCAACGAAGGCGTATACGTCAATGTGTTAAAACAAACGGAAGGAGGAGTTTAACATGCAGGCTTTACTTGAACAATATTTACCCAATGTCATGGAAATTCCTGATGAATTTATTGAAGCAACTCAAGAAACGATTTATATGACAATTTATACTTCACTTATAGGTGGAATTTTAGGACTTTTCTTTGGTGTGTTATTAGTGGTTACTAGACCGGGCGGATTGTTAGAACAGCGAGCATTTTTTAGTGTCTTAGACAAAATTGTTAATATCGTCCGTTCGATTCCTTTCATTATTTTACTTGCTTTATTGGTTACTTTTACTCGCTTTATTGTGGGGACTTCTATTGGTGCCACTGCTGCATTGGTTCCATTGATTGTCGCAGTTATTCCTTTTTACGCTAGACAGATTGAAGTTGCTTTGTTGGAAGTAGATCCTGGGGTTATTGAAGCAGCAGAAGCAATGGGGACGAGTCCACTTGGTATTATCTTTCGAGTGTACTTACGCGAAGGGTTACCTGGGATTATCCGGGTTTCAGCGTTAACCATTATTAACGTTATTAGCCTTACAGCAATGGCAGGAGCTGTAGGAGCTGGCGGTTTAGGGAACTTAGCGGTAACTCGCGGGTATAATCGCTTCCAAACAGACGTTACTTGGATTGCAGTGATTATTATTTTACTTTTAGTTTTTATCAGTCAAGCAGTGAGCAATTGGTTAATTAGAAAAGTTAGTCATTAAAAAAGGAGAAATGTTTAATGAAAAAAAGAAAAGGATTGTTAAGTTTAGCTGTCGCAGCGCTTTTTGTCATTGCAGGTTGTGGAAATGGTCAAGACAAAACAGATGCAGCAAAAGATGCTTCTGAGGATACAACAGTTAAATTAGGTGTGATCGGTGCAGATACAGATGTTTGGGATGATGTAAAAGAACGTTTGGCAGATGAAGGAATTGATATAGAATATGTAGAATTTACTGAATACAGTCAACCAAACACAGCCTTAGAAAATGGAGATATTGACCTTAATTCTTTCCAACATCAAGACTTTTTGGACAATTATAATGAAGAACGCGGAACAGACCTTGTATCGATTGGCAACACAGTCAATGCTCCTTTGGGGATCTATTCAGAAAAAATTGAGGATATAAAAGAATTAGAAAATGGTGCAGAAATAGCAATTCCTGACGATGTGACTAATGGCGGACGAGCTTTAAAATTATTGCAAACGGCTGGTTTAATCAAAATCGATAAAGATGCTCAAAATCCAACAGTTAGCGATATTACAGCCAATCCTAAAGATTTGAAAATTACCGAGCTTGAAGCTTCACAAACGGCACGTTCGATGGAAGATGTGGATGCTTCAGTAGTTAACAGTGGTATGGCAGTAGATGCAGGACTTTCACCTAACGAAGATGCTATTTATTTAGAGCCTGTGGATGATACCTCACGTCCTTATGTAAATATTATTGCGGCTAGAAAAGAAGATGAAGACAACGAAGTGTATAAAAAAGTTGTTGATGCTTATCAAACAGAACAAACAGCAAAAGTGATTGAAGAAACATCCAATGGAGCAGATATTCCAGCTTGGGAAGAATTCGGTAGAAAATAGGAGGAGTGTATATGGCAGCAAGAAGTAAAAGAGACACAACCATTCAGACATTTGTCCGTGAACGTTTACCTCAATATAAAGAATTAGCTTTAGCCATTCATAGGCATCCAGAAACTAGTAATCACGAAGATTATTCCTCGGATGTTTTAATCGCTCAACTACAAAAAGAAGGTTTTGCAGTAAAAAAAGACGTGGCAGGACACCCGACTGGTTTTGAGGCATGTTATAAAGCAGAAAAAAAGGGGCCTATACTTGTCTTTTTAGCTGAATATGATGCTTTAGCGGGTATCGGGCATGCTTGTGGGCACAATTTGTTTGGCACGTATTCCGTTTTAGCTGCCAGCGCCTTAAAAGAGGTCATTGACAAAGTAGGTGGTGAAATTCGCGTTTATGGTACTCCTGGTGAAGAAGGTGGAGAGAATGGCTCGGCCAAAGGCAGTTTTGTGCGAGAAGGTTATTTTAAAGATGTTGATGCTGCTCTTTGCGTTCATCCAGGCTACCGTTATACTAAGACTTCTCATGGACTTGCTTGTGACCCAGTAGATGTCAAATTTTATGGTGTTGCTTCTCATGCAGCAGGAGCTCCAGAAAAAGGGGTTAGTGCTTTAGAATCATTAATTCAAACTTTTAATGGTGTCAATAGTTTACGTTTGTATTTACCTAAAGATGTTAATATCCATGGGATTATTACTGAAGGCGGAACTGCTGCAAATGTTATTCCAGAATACGCGTCAGGTCGATTTTACTTGCGGGCTAAAAACCGTCCTACTTTGAATGATGTTTATGATAAAGTGGAAAATGTCATCAAAGGGGCAGCTATTGCTGTAGGGACGACTTATGAGTTCGGTCGTTTTCAAAATGCGGTGGATGATGTCATTATAACGCCTTCTTTTGATGAAGTATTTTATCAGCACGCGCAAGAAGCAGGAGTACCTAAAGAAGAATGTGATTTTACAGCCAAAGAAACTTTCGGATCTTCTGACGTAGGAAATGTCAGCCAAGTGGTTCCAACGATTCAGCCTAATGTATCTATTGCAGATGATTATATTGTAAATCACTCGGAAGAATTTAAACAAGCAGCATGTAGCGAAAAAGGACTAAATTCCATTGAGGTTGCAGCTGAATTATTGGCAAAAACTGCTTTAGACTTAATAGAAGATCCCAAGCTATTAAAGCAAATTAAAGAAGATCATCGAGTTAGTTTAGCGAAGGGAAATTGATGCATTCCTTTTTTGACACCTTAACATTAGCAGTAAATAAAGACTAGCTAGAAACAGGAAGTTAGGGTGATACTTGAACAAGCGAAATGGCAAAGAATTGAAATTTTGAGTAAACAAAACAAACTGTGACATAAGTGAAAACAAGACAAAAATATCCGAACTATAGTTACTGAAATTTGCTAATCATTGTGGTTTTGCGACGAGTAACCGCAGGAGCAATGTTTTTCGTGCGACGAGTAACCGCAGGAGCAATTTTCTATAGTTCGGATATTTTATAATTCAAAGAACTTATGTCACAGTTCCTTTTTTTATTCTATTACCAATACGCCTTCGTTTAGGGTAAATGGACTTTCTTTGTTAATGTGATCGTAAAAAAGCACTCCGTTTAAATGATCAAGTTCATGCTGCACCACAATAGCTGGATAATTTTTCAAGCGAATTTTTTTCTTTTCTCCTTCTGCGTTATAATAACGCAAAGTAATTCGTGCCTGACGCACGACATAACCAGGAACGTCGCGATCAACAGATAAACAACCTTCCCCTTCGCCTATGCAAGCTTCTTGGACAGAGTGGCTCAAAATTTTTGGATTATATAAAACATCTTTAAATTCAGGCTCCTTACTGTCAGGGTCTAAGCTGGGAACTAAAACAGCAGTAATTCGTTTTGAAACATCCACTTGTGGAGCTGCCAAACCAACACCACCGCGTAGTTGCAGCTCTTCTGCTTTTTGTGGGTCCTGACTATTTTCTAAAAATTCCATCAGTTCATTTCCTAGATTTTTTTCTTCTTCACTTAAAGGGAAAGTGACTTCTTTGGCCACTTTTCGCAAAGTAGGACGTCCCTCACGAATAATATCATCCATTGTGATCATTGATGACCAATCTCCTCTCAACTATAACTTCATATGTAGTTTTTTCCAAAATACAGTGTAACACAAAAAAATAATAGAGGGGCGAAAAAAGTTTTGATAAAAAATTAGTTAACATTCAACCATAAACAACTCATTTTATGAAAATTTGGAAGAAAAAATTTATGAAAGAAGATCTATTTCTTGCAATATAATGTTAGCAGAGTATAATGACATATTGTCATGTGACAGCGTGTCATAGTTGGATATAAAAAGGAGGACAGCGTAATGCCAAGCGAAACATTTTTTAATCTTCCTGAGAAAAAACAAAAACGAATTTTAGAAGCAGCTAAAAAGGAGTTCTCGCAAAGCGCTCTAAAGGATGCATCCATTGCTAATATTGTCAAAGATGCTGAGATTTCAAGGGGAAGCTTTTATCAGTACTTTGATGATATTGAAGATTTGTATTTGTATTACTTTCATTCATTAGGTAAAGATAATCATGAGCAGTTTCTTTTGAGCTTGAAACAACATCGCGGAGATTTATTTGTCACTTTTCATGATTTTTTCTCTCATTGGATTTTAGAAATATTTAAGGGAGAAAATGTTCTGTTTTATAAAAATTTATTTACTAGCATGGACTACCGTGGTTTACATAAAGTCATCCTTTTTGGGGATAAAAAAATGCAAGAAAAGCTTTACCAAAAAACTCGATCTGACCATAGAAAAATAAAAAGCGATCAAAAAGAAATGTTAGATGTAGTAGATCGTTCTTTAATTAATGTAAAAAACGATCAAGAGTTACAATTGCTTTTTCAATTATTAATGCATATTGCGTTTTCAACAATCGCTGACGGCTATAGACGCCATTTTGAAAATGGGAGATACGATATTGTACAAATCAGTAAAGAATTTGATTTAAAGCTAAATTGGCTGAAAAAAGGAGCTCGAAAATTAAAGAACGAGGAGAATGATCAATGATAAAAGTAGTAAAAAAGATGTCTTTTACCTCCGCTTTAGTTGCGGTCGGTTTTATGATATTCCAAGTAATTGCTGATTTGTATTTACCAAGTATGACCTCAAATATTATTGATAACGGTGTTGCAAGAGGAGACATTGATTATATATGGCATATTGGCGGAGTTATGATGGTGATTTCAGTCATCAGTATTATTGCCGCTTTTGGTAATGCCTTTTTTGCCACTAGAGAGTCCCAAAGATTGGGAAAAAAATTACGAAGCGATATTTATAAAAAAGCTGAAAATTTATCTATTGATAAATTCGGTAACTATGGTGCTGCTTCTTTGATTACTCGAACAACAAACGATGTGAACCAAATCCAAAGGGTTATGCAAATGTTTTTGCGATTGATGATTCAAGCACCTATTATGCTTCTTGGAGCGAGCTTTTTGGCTTATCAAAAAGATGCGCAGTTAACTAAGGTCTTTTTTGTCGTTATTCCTCTAGTGATTATCGCTGTAGGCGGTATTATGTATTTTGCTGTACCTTTATTTCGAAGCATGCAAAAAAAGACGGACCGCATTAATTTGGTTTTTCGAGAAGAATTAACGGGCGTTCGAGTAATACGAGCTTTTAACAAAGAAAGCTACGAAACAGAGCGCTTTGACCAGGCAAACCGTGATTTTACTCATACAGCGATTAAAGTCAATACGATTGTTGCGTTGATGATGCCTTTGATGACGCTTATTATGAGTGGAACAAATATTGGTATTACTTGGTTTGGCGGTCAATATATCGCTGATATGCAGCTACAGGTAGGAAATATGATTGCTTTTATTACTTACGCAATGCAAATTCTTATCAGTTTTATGTTACTTTCTATGATTTTTGTTATGGTCCCGCGAGCACAAGCTTCGGCAGACCGGATTAATGAAGTTTTAGAAGAAACCGATGATATTAAAGATATTAACCAACCAGAAGCAATTTCGCTAAGCAAAGCAGATGCTACTTTAGAATTTGACCATGTTAATTTTCGTTATGCTGATGCGGATAATTTAGCCCTAGAAGATGTTAATTTTAAAGCGAAGGCTGGGCAGACAGTAGCTATTATCGGCGGTACAGGTGCTGGTAAGACGACGTTTGTTAATTTAATTCCGCGTTTACATGACACTTCTTCAGGCGCCATTCGTTTAAATGGTCATAAGATTCAAAATATCAAACAGTATGATTTAAGAGAGCTGATTGGCTTTGTTCCACAAACAGCCGTTTTGTTCAGAGGAACCATTAGAGAAAATATGCGTTATGGAAACCAAAAAGTGACAGAACAGCAAATTTGGCAAGCACTTAAAATCGCCCAAGCAGATGATTTTGTTTCTCAAATGGCCGATGGATTAGACAGTTATGTTGAACAAGGTGGCGGTAATTTTTCCGGCGGACAAAGACAGCGTTTGGCGATTGCGCGTGCGTTGATTAAACAAGCAGATGTCTATGTATTTGATGACTCATTTTCTGCTTTAGACTTTAAAACAGATGCGAACTTACGACAAGCGCTACAAGAAGAAATGACAGAAGCGATCACAGTTATTGTTGCTCAGCGCGTGAGCACGATTATGGATGCTGATCTCATCCTTGTATTAGAAGCAGGCAAAGTCGTTGGTAAGGGAACACATAAAGAATTACTAGCAAATAACAAAACCTACCAAGAAATTGCCTATTCTCAATTGAGAGAGGAGGATCTAACTTGAGTAAAAAATCAAATGATAAAACAGAGCAAACGGCCACTTCTTTAAGAAGACGCAAACCAAAAAACTTTTGGAAGACCGTTCGACGCCTTATTCGGTACTTATCTACTCGTTTGTTTGCTATTATTTTAGTTTTCGTATTAGCTATTGGTGCTGTGGTTTTTCAAATCCAAACACCTAAAGTTTTAGGGCAGGCAACGACGGAAATCTTTAATGGGGTGATGGCTGGAGTCAAACAAATGAAAGCTGGCGCAGATATTAGCCGGTTTCCTATTGATTTTGACGAAGTAGGTCGTATTTTACTGATTGTTATTGCAATGTATTTAATTTCAGCAGTATTTAATTTTTTGCAGCAATTTATCATGACCCGAGTCTCTCAACGTTCAGTCTATCAAATGCGTAGAGACTTAGATGAAAAAATGGATCGCTTGCCTATTTCTTATTTTGACACGCATAGTAACGGTGATATCTTGTCCAGGGCAGTTAACGACATGGATAATGTAGCAGGGATGTTGCAGCAAAATCTCACTCAGTTTGTGACAAGTATTGTGACATTTGTAGGTGTTTTAGTGATGATGCTGACAATTAGTTGGCAACTAACGCTCATTGCTTTAGTTACAGTACCATTAAGCTTAATTGTCGTGACAATTATTGCTCCTAAATCTCAACGCTTTTTTGCTGAGCAACAAAAACGTTTGGGACTTTTAAATGATCAAGTAGAAGAAACTTATGGCGGACATACAGTGGTTAAAACATTTAATCATGAGGAAATAGATCAGGAAGTTTTTGAAAAAGAAAATCAGCAATTGTATGAAGCAGGCTGGAAAGCGCAATTTGTTTCTGCAATTATCGTACCGTTGATGGATTTTATCAAGAACTTGGATTACGTTTTCGTAGCGATTGTTGGAGGAATTAAGGTGGCTAATGGGAACATGCCTTTAGGGAATGTACAAGCTTTCTTACAATATACGAATCAATTTTCTCAACCTATTCGACAATTATCTAATCTGGTGAACACTATACAAGTGACAATTGCTTCAGCGGAACGAATATTTGAAATTTTGGACGAAGAAGAAATGCAAGATATCCCTTCAGAATTACCTATCGAAGAAAATACTCCTTATAAAGTTCGGTTTGAAGATGTGAAGTTTGGTTATGATAGCAAACAGCAGCTATTTACCGATTTTAATTTAGACGCTAAACCAGCAGAAACCGTCGCAATTGTAGGACCTACTGGAGCTGGAAAGACTACATTAATCAACTTGTTAGAACGCTTCTATGATGTTTCAGGGGGAAGCATCCGTTACGACGGTGTGGATATTCGAGATATGCCGAAGGCTCAACTACGCGATAATTTGTCGATGGTTCTACAAGACACCTGGTTATTTAGTGGAAGTATCTATGAAAACATTCGCTATGGTAATGATCAAGCCTCTGAAAGCCAGGTAAGAAAAGCCGCCCAAGCTGCTCATGTAGATGATTTTGTCCATCAGCTGCCAGAAGGCTATAATACGATATTAAATGAAGATGCTAGTAATATTTCGCAAGGACAGAAGCAATTGATCACTATTGCCAGAGCCTTTTTAGCAGACCCGCAAGTTCTGATTTTAGATGAAGCTACTTCGAGCGTGGATACACGCACAGAAACTTTGATTCAAAAAGCAATGAATCGCCTTTTGGAAAATCGTACTAGTTTTGTTGTTGCTCATCGACTATCTACCATCCAAGGAGCGGATAATATTGTGGTTATGAATCATGGATCGATTGTTGAAACGGGAACTCACGATCAGCTGATGGCAAAAAATGGGTTTTATGCCGATTTGTACAATAGTCAATTTTCTTCTGGAGAATTAGCTTCATAAAGTAGTGGAAAAAATTCGGATGGAAATTTCTTGGTGATTGCCGACCGTTCGAATTTTTTCTATGCTTTATCCATGCTATAATGAAAGTAGAAAATTTTGGAGGAAAAAATATGACTCTACGCGTAGAAAATTTAACGGGCGGTTATAATCAAATTCCAGTGTTAAAAAATTTGAACTTTACTATCAATGACGGAGAATTAGTTGCTTTGATCGGTTTAAATGGTGCTGGAAAGAGCACGACAATCAAAGAAATTATTGGCCTATTACAGCCGCAACAAGGTCGCATTGAATTAGATGGTCTTTCTATGAATAAAGACCCAGAAAGTTATCGAGGGAAAATTGGTTATATTCCAGAGACCCCGCTTTTGTATGAAGAGTTAACTTTAAAAGAACACTTAGAAGTGACGGCGATGGCCTATAATATTGACCAAAAAGAGGCTCAAAGGCGTGCTGAACCATTATTAAAAACATTTCGCTTAGATCAGCGCTTGGAATGGTTTCCTGCCAATTTTTCTAAAGGGATGAAGCAAAAAGTGATGATTTTGTGTGCCTTTTTGGTGGAACCAAGCCTTTATATTATTGATGAACCTTTTTTAGGATTAGACCCTTTGGCGATTCATTCCTTACTAGAATTAATGCAAAGATGGAAAGAACAGGGTTCATCCATTTTGATGTCGACACATGTTTTAGCAACTGCTGAAAGATACTGCGATCGCTTTATTATGCTTCATGATGGACAAATCCAAGCGCAAGGCACATTAGAAGAATTACGTCAGGAATTTAATATGACACAAGCTTCTTTAGATGATCTCTATCTGGCGTTGACAAAGGAGGCTTAAGAATGAAAGCTTTCTTCCAAACACGTTTGAAACAACACCAAAAGCGCATGATGCGTTATATGAAATATGTTTTCAATGATCATTTTGTACTAGTAATGACTTTTTTATTGGGTGGTATCGGTTTTTATTATTCTAATTGGCTAAAGACAGTGACACCAGGTTATACGTGGGGAAAATTTTTTGTTTTAATTATTTGGGTAGCTGCCTTGCATATCGGGCGTTTTGTTAGTTTAGCTCAACCAGCCGATCAAATCTTTTTGTTACCTAAAGAAAAGCAGATGCGCTCTTATTTATCAGCTGCTTTTAACTACAGTTGTATTTTTCCATTTTTTATCTTATTTTTTATTACAGCATTTACAATGCCTCTAGTAGTGGTATCTACTGGAAACTCTTTTGCAACATTCTTTTTTTATTTACTTAGTTTATGGGGGCTTAAGATTAGCCATCTAGAAATTGAACGTATGAGTATTTTTCAAGATATGAAAAAAGCTAGGCAAAATGCCTACTTTTTATGGGTCATTTTTACACTGATTATTTTAGGCATCAGTATCTGGTTTCAACCTATTTTGGGTACTATTATTGCTGCTATGCAGAGTGTTTTATTTTATAAATTATGTTGGCAGTCGATGAATGTATCTTTAGATTGGCAAGCGATGATTGAAAAAGAGCAAGACCGTTTGCATCGCATCTATCAATTTATTAATTTATTCACAGATGTTCCCGAAATTTCTACAAAAATTAAACGCCGTAAATCCTTTGATTTCTTATTGGGCCGCATCTCTTTTTCTCAAGCTAATACTTACTTGTATTTATACGCACGCCGTATGTTGCGCGGAAGTGAGTACAGTGGTTTATATTTACGCTTAGTTGTTTTAGGCGGCTTGTTTCTTTATTTCGTTGGGGAACGTTGGTTTGCTCTTGGCATTGGTATGTTATTTATTTACTTAATCGGCTTTCAACTACTTCCTTTGTATCAGCAATTTCAATATGTTCCTCTAACGAAGTTATATCCTATTAAAGGTCGGCAAAAACTTAGCGCTATGCAAAAATTAATCGGAGTGCTTTTATTGTTTTGTGCTTTGGTTTTTGCCGTGGTAACTATGTTTGCTTTAAATCAATGGAGCGATCGTTTTATTGTTGTAGGGGGATATTTATTAATGGTTCTTTTCTTTGTATGGGGCTACTTGCCTTATCGAATCAAAAAATTGAATGATTAAATGAGATTTTTTACCTAAGAAAATCGAACATACATGTGCTTGACGAGATGAAAACAGCAGGCTAAAATAAGAATTACTGCGATAAAGGAGGTAAGCTTTGATGAATATGCGTATGGATAATGACTGGCAGCTGCGTCCCATTAAAGGCGATACAGGAAAAGCGTATATTGGCCTAAAAGAACAAGACAAGATATTTATCAAACGTAATACCACACCAATGCTTGCTGCTTTATCAAAAGAAGGAATTACACCTAAGTTAATCTGGACCAAACGGACTGGAGACGGCGATACTCTTTCGGCTCAAGAATGGTTGGAAGGTCAGTTATTGGATCCCGAAGAAATTGGTCAAAGAAATGATGTTATTGATGTATTGTATCATCTACATCATTCGCGTTCTTTAAAAGATATGTTGAAAAAAATGGGCGGTATTGTAAAACCCCCTCAAAAAATGTTAGAAGAGTACGAAGAAACGTTACCTGACACCTTAGAAAAAAATCAGTTTTTAACCTTAGTCGCCCAATACCTCAAAAAAAACATTCCACCTTTTAAAGCTTCGGAAAAAAGTGTTGTTCATGGCGATGTGAATTATCGAAACTGGATTGTCTGTCAAAATTATTTGTACTTGGTGGATTGGGATTCAATCATGTTTGCTGATCCAGCAGTAGATATCGGGATGATTTTGGGAAATTATCTTCCCATTTCTAGTTGGAGCCAGTGGCTAATGAGTTACGGTCTTCAAAGTACAGATGAGAATATTGAAAAAGTTTATTGGTATGCGTTATTAAGTATGTTACAAGAAATAAAAAAGTGTTACCTCCAAGGTGACTTAAAAAAAATGAACGAAGAAATTTTACAATTAAAACGAATATATACAGGTTAAAAAAAGGTGGGGCTGTCTGAAATGACAACAACCACCTTTTTTAGAAGGAGTTTATATGCGAGTTAGAAAACGACCAGGCGCAAAAGAAATGATTGTAAATCACCCTCAATTTGTGGTTGCTGAACCTAAAAATTGGAAAGGGCGTTGGCATGAGCGCTTTGCTAATGAGAACCCTTTACATATTGAAATTGGTATGGGAAAAGGGCAATTTATTACAGAGATGGCAAAAGCACATCCAGAAATTAACTATATTGGAATTGATATGCAGCTGAGTGTGGTATCTTTTGCCTTAGATAAGCTAAAAGCAGCAGAACTTTCTAATCTACAATTGCTATATGTAGATGGCTCTGATTTAACAGAATATTTTGCAGAAAGTGAAGTTGATCTAATTTATCTGAATTTTTCTGACCCTTGGCCAAAAACAAGACATGAAAAACGTCGCCTTACATCCCGAAAGTTTCTAGCCGTTGATGAAAAAATCTTAAAGCCAGCTGGTGAAATTCATTTTAAAACGGATAATCAAGGTTTATTTGAGTATTCATTAGCCAGCTTCTCACAATATGGTATGACAATTAAGCAAGTGTGGCTGGACTTGCATGCTAGTGAATTTGAGGGAAATGTTATGACTGAATATGAAGAGAAATTTTCTAAAAAAGGACAGCCTATTTACCGTGTAGAAGTAAAATTTCCTGATAAAAGACAAATAGATGAATGCTAAAAGTATAAGAAAATTGCCACTATCTTTTTGTAAAGAGGTGGTTTTTGTTTTTAAGTGCTTAGAAAAACATTTGGAAAAGTTTGCAAATAAAATAATAAAAACTTCCTTCATTGACTGAATAAAAGTAAAAGCATTTGGGCTAAGGCTTTTTTGGACTAATGTTAGATTGTTCATAAAAGTTGACATTCTAAGATTGGCATCTTATGCTTTTTATAAGAACAAAAATTGAAGGAGAGATTAAATGAGTTTAACAGATACGTATACTTTATCAAATGGGGTAAAGATTCCTGTAGTAGGCTTTGGGACTTGGCAAACACCGGATGGAGAGGTCGCTGAATCGGCTGTTTTAGCAGCTTTAAAAGCGGGTTATCGTCACATTGATACAGCAGCGATTTATGGCAATGAAGAGTCTGTTGGTCGAGGCATTGCTAAAAGTGGCGTTCCTCGTGAAGAACTGTTTGTCACTACTAAATTATGGAATGCAAATCATTCTTATGAACTGGCAAAAAAGGCAATTGATGAATCACTAGAAAGACTCGGATTAGATTATATTGATTTGTACCTCATTCATTGGCCTAATCCAAGTGAATTTAAAGACCATTGGCAAGAAGCAAATGCAGATACTTGGCGCGCAATGGAAGAAGCTGTAGATGCGGGAAAAATTCCTTCGTTAGGTGTATCTAATTTTCTAAGTCATCACCTGGATGCTTTATTAAAAACAGCCAGAATTAAACCTGTGGCCAACCAAATTTTCTTAAATCCAAGTGATCAACAAGAAGAACTAGTTGCCTATAATAAAGAACATGACATTTTGAGTGAGGCTTACAGTCCATTAGGTACAGGAAAAATTTTTGATGTGCCTGAGCTAAACGTATTAGCGAAAGTGTATAATAAAACAATTGCCCAAGTCGTTTTACGCTGGAGCTTACAACATGGCTTTTTGCCGTTACCTAAATCAGTGCATGAAGAACGCATTATCGAAAATGCTCAAATCTTTGACTTTGAATTAAGCGATAAAGACATGCAAGCAATTGATGGGCTGAAAGGAACGGCTGGTGTTGGACCAGACCCTGATAATAAAAATTGATTCAAATCCCTCTGTTACCATTTAGTAGCAGAGGGATTTCTTTAAAAAAATCTATTTATTATTAACTTACTGCAGACCATTCATCGATACTTTTATTATTTTTGTCTTTTAAAACAAGCCAGCTGTTGGTTCCACCGTAATAAAGAAATAAACCTACTTCATTTACGCTTTTT
>NZ_BCPY01000035.1 GCF_001544195.1 Tetragenococcus solitarius NBRC 100494 | reverse complement strand
TAAATTTGGCAAAAGACAGATTCAAATTGCTGTTATTGTTGCTTCTTTTATTGTTGGTCTAGCGTTATTTTTTGAAGTAGGTTTGGTTGTCTTGCTTCCTATTATTTTTGTCATTGCCAAGGAATTAGAAATTCCGCTTTTAACATTGGCGATTCCAATGGCTGCCACATTAAATGTTATGCACGGTTTTATTCCGCCTCATCCAGCGCCAACCGCAATTTCAGGAATTATGAGTGCAGATATTGGGCAAGTGATTTTATATGGGTTGGTTGTTGCTATTCCGACTATTATTGTTTCAGGGCCTGTTTTTAATTCTTTTTTACGTAAATTTTATCCTAGGGTTTATCGCATCCAAGAAAAAATTCCTGGCTTAGGCGAAGTAAAAGAATTTAAGCTAGAGCAGACACCGTCTTTCTGGATGAGCGCTAGTACCGCTATGATGCCAGTGATTTTAATCGGAATAGCGACTGTTTTAGGTAGTTTTTTAAGCGGAGGTGCTTTACAACAGGGGATTGAATTTATCGGTGAACCTGATGTCGCAATGTTGTTATCATTGTTATTTGCGATGTATACCATGGGCTATAAACAAAACCGTTCAATGAAAGAAATCAGTACGACCATTGAAGAAGCTGTGACACAAATTGCGATGATGTTATTCATTATTGGCGGAGGCGGTGCGCTTAAGCAAGTATTGGTTGAAGGCGGAATTTCAGAATATATTTCTTCATTGTTTACAGATATCAACCTTTCGCCAATTTTTGCTGCATGGCTTGTCACTGCTATTTTACGTGTAAGTTTAGGTTCTTCTACAGTAGCTGCTATGACGGGTGCAGGTCTGGTTGCACCTTTAATTGCACAAACGGGAGTGAACCCAGCTTTAATGGTGCTTGCAGTAGGAGCAGGTAGTATTTTTGCTGACCACGTCAATGATGCTGGATTTTGGATGATTAAAGAATATTTTGGCCTTTCGTTAAAAGAAACATTTATTACTTGGACAACGCTTACTTCTGTACTATCCGTAACCGGGCTGGTTTGTGTTTATGGTCTTTCTTTAATATTGTAAAATGATAAGAGCAGGAAAGGATGTTTTAGTCGATGGATTATATTATTGGAATGGATATTGGTACAACGAGTACCAAAGCCGTTTTGTATGATTTAAAGGGAAATGTGATTGATCATACCAGTCATTCCTATGAATTGTATCGTGACGCAACAGGTATGGCTGAACAAGAACCTGAAGAGATTCTTGAAGCTGTTACTTTAGGTTTAAGAAAAGTGATTCATTCAATCAACTGGCAAAAAGATAAATTAAAAGCTGTTTCTTTTTCGAGCGCTAATCAAAGCTTAATTGCCCTGGATGAGAATTATCAACCACTAACACGTATTATTACCTGGGGCGATACACGAGCAGCTGCAGCAGCTGAGAAAATTAAAGATTCAGATAAAGGACAAGAGCTATATGAACGTACAGGCACACCGATTCATCCCATGTCTTTGTTATGTAAGATTTCTTGGCTAAAAGAAGATGTCCCCGAAGTTCATCATAAAGCGGCTTATTATTGTGGCATTAAAGAATATGTTCTTTATCGTTTATTTGGCATATGGCAGATGGATGTTTCTGTTGCCAGCTGTACTGGCATGTACAATATATTTGAACTACAGTGGGATAGAAAAGCTCTAGCACTCGCTGGAGTGAAAGAAGAACAATTACCTAAAGTTGTAGATGCTTATGAACAATTTTCCGGCATGAAAAAAGAGTATACCAAAATTACCGGTTGTCCACAAGATGTTACTTTTGTTCAAGGAGCATTTGATGGCGCACTGTCTAATTTAGGAGTTAATGCCATTGATAAAGGTGTGGTTGCGGTGACAATTGGCACATCTGGAGCGATTCGGATGGTTAGTGACCACCCAGTCATTGATCCAAAAGGACGAATCTTTTGCTATGCATTAACGAAGGAACTATGGGTCATTGGCGGTCCGGTGAACAACGGAGGTGTCGTTTTTTCTTGGGCACGTGATAATTTATTTGATGCTGAAAAAAGTACAGCTGACCTTTTGCAAAAAGACAGCTATGATTTATTAACTGAGATTGCTGCACGAGTACCTGCAGGTTCGGATGGCTTATTATTCCATCCCTTTTTAGGAGGCGAACGGGCACCTATATGGGATGCAAATGCGCGCGGTTCATTTTTCGGCTTGACGCAAATGCATACACGCGCACATATGGTACGCGCTGTCCTTGAAGGAATTGTCTATAATTTATACACCGTCCTTTTAGCCTTAGAAGAAGTGGTCGGACAACCTGAATCTATTTTAGCAACAGGGGGCTTTGCTCGTTCAAAATTATGGCGTCAAATGTTATCAGATGTCTTTGAACGGCCTGTAACGATTCCACAGGCGTTTGAATCTTCTTGTTTAGGTGCTGCAGTCGTTGGAATGAAGTCTATCGGCGTGATTGACCAATTAGATGAAGTTCAAAACTTTGTCGGTAAAACCAAAACCTATGCCCCTAACCCTGATCATTTTGCTGTCTATCGCGAATTAATACCGATTTACATTCGTTTAACACGACAATTAAAAACAGAATACCAAACAATTGCGGATTTCCAACGTAAATATGCGCAAAAAGAGGCAAATTCTGAATAAAGTTTTTATCGTAAAGTAAGGGTGATTAGATAAAGTAAATTAAAGAAAGACGGTAAGGCAATTTTGGAGATAAGAGCGATTATTATTAACCAATATGCCGGCAAAGAGCAACTGACAGAAAGTAAAATGATACTACCAGAGTTAGAAAAAGGTCAAGTTTTAGTAAAGGTTAAAGCTACGAGAAGGATACTTGCAGTAAATTCATCCATAAATTTTAGTGATATAGCTGATTGTTTTTAAATAAGAAAGCTCCTTTTATAAGTATGTATGTTTAGGTTGAACTGCTACTAATAAAAGGAACTTTTAATTTGTTATATTCTTTTATTACTACGAAATGAAATTGAATATAGCTGGTAAATGCTTGTCTTGCAATTAAAATCTCGCAAAATAAATAGTTTACATTATAAACGCTTACTGGTAGTGTAAAAAGTAATAAAAATATGCTAGAAAGGATGATTTTTATTTATTTAAATAAAAGTAAAAAGAAAAATATATTAATAAAAGCAAGTATAACTGCTTGTTTCATTTTTAGTTTCTTAGCAGTCAGTAACAATGGACAAGCACAAGAAGAAGCTACTATAAAGAATACAATGTCTTATACAGGCGAACCTGCTGTGTCTAAATTTAACCAAGCGGCTGCTAATACTTCTACCGATGTATTTAACATTGGGGATGCAACACGACCTCCACAAGATGCGATTGATGTTTCTTCTTATCAAGGAGAGATGACCCAAAATGATTATAAAATTTTGGCTGATAAAGGCGTTCAGTCTGTGGTGGTAAAAACCACTCAATCCGCTAATTATACAAATCCTTATGCACTTGAACAAATAGAATTTGCTGCTAATGCGGGGCTGAATGTCAACCTTTATCATTATGCAAATTTTGCCACTGCTAAAGAAGCTAAAGCAGAAGCAAACCATCTGCTGTCTTTCTTGCAGAAAAATAAATTGAATAAGAAAGTAAAGATTTTTGCTGATATGGAAGACTCATCGACTGAAAATGTCAACGTTGCTGCTTATTTAAACGATTTTTGGAAAGTGCTAGCAGATAAAGGATATGAAAACCATGGTGTTTATACGGGAGCTGGTTATTTATATCGAAGTGCTGTCAGTAATACGGTGGGCGCCGAAAATACATGGATGGCTCAGTATCCATATGAACCTTCAAAAGATGACTTGTGGCAGACAGATTATGGCGCTTGGCAATTTAGCCCTACGGCTACCATAGCTAAAGGAAATTATAGCGGTTATCTTGATGTTTCTAGTGATTATACTGGATTATTTGAAGGAGGAGCCGGAACTCAGCCTTTTAAGTAAAAGATTTCTATTTTGATAAATACCAAAAAACTGATTATTACGTTTGTTTTAACGTAATAACCAGTTTTTTTTATCATCAAAATTAAGCTTTAACAGAAGCGCTAGAAACACTATCGACATTTGTACTTTCTGAAGCACCGGATACGCTATCGGCTTTTGAAGTCGCTTTTTCTGAAGCACCAGAGACGCCATCTACTTGTTCATCTTGTTTTGTAGAGGCGCTAGAAGTTGCATCCACTTCGACTGTTTCGTCTTTAGCAAGGCGTTGGCCAGTTTGTTGTAAGTACCAGTCAATAATCGGTTGAAAATCGAGTACATATTCGTTAACGCCCATATAATTGTCTTTTTCATCACGCATTGCTTGATAGCTATGAACAACATATTTGTCTGGACCATGTGTTGGTACATGGATACGAACGACATCTTGCTTTCCATGACGCAATTGAGAAAGCACCCACTTAACATTTTTATAAGTAGCAGGTGGATGACAGTTTGCTAGCGGATTACCAACTTGTCCGGGAACACGTCCGGCAAACATGTCTGCTTTATCCTCGGTATAATTATAGAATAAGAATTGGTTATTGCTATCGGCAAAGGTTATTTCCATTGGCATTGAAGCTAAAAGGGCATTTAATTGGTTAACAGTTAAGACACCACGGTTTAATTTCACATAAGTGTCTCCTTGCGCCGCATTTACTTTTTCACTAGCTTGTTCTACCCAATCTTCAGCTGACATATCCACGCCTTCAATCGTGGTATCGATTTTACCTGTTGCTTCCAAATCTTCTTCAGCGGATAAGTCTTTTTGCGGTTCATTGACTGAAGAAATTACTTTAATGAATTTAACAAATTTTTCTAAACAAGTTTGTAAGAAATCGATTGTTCCTTGATCTTTCAAGTTATTCTGTTCATCAAAAGCTTCCTTTACTTCGCCCAAAAGAAATTCATTTCCTGGCATAACAATAGCATTCACACCGGGAGCTTCTAAAATTTGACGTAAATGTAATTGTGCTCGAGAGGAGCCTTGGTCATAATAAGAAGCACCTACAATCATAACGGGCTTATTTGAAAGAGGTTGGATTTTAAATGATAACCACTCAAGCACACTTTTTAGCCCAGCTGGAATGGAATGATTATGTTCAGGTGTTGCAATGATAACACCATCTGCAGACAAAATTTTACGATTAAGTTTTTGAATGGGAGCACTGTCGGTTTGATCATGACTCTGGTTAAACAGGGGCACATCTTTGATTTCTAAAAGTTCAATGTCAACAAATGTTTTAAAATGCTTTTTTATATATTGTAATAATAAACGGTTGTAGGAAAAATCGGCGTTAGACCCTACGATTCCAACTAATTTCATAAAAAAACTCTCCTTTTTCTAAATGGTTTCCCAATCAAAATTTTCAGCTTCTTGTTGATTGGCTTCATGAGCATTTGTTAACTGATTTGTGAGTTCTACAAAAGCTTGAAAATCTTTGAACAAACCATCTAACCTTTTGACTTGGTTTTGATCTTTTAACATATTATTTTCATCAAAGGCCTCCAGTGAATGGCCGAGTAAGAATTCTGAGCTGGGCATGATGCGTGCTTTTAGTTCAGGCGCATCAAGTATTTGTCGTAAATGTGATTGGGCACGGGAAGAACCTAATGTCCCATAAGAAGCGCCAGTAATCATCACAGCCTTATCTACAAAAGGATAAATTCCATAAGAAAGCCAGTTTAAGGCGTTGGTTAAAGCAGCCGGAATCGAATGATCATATTCTGGAGTGCTGATAATGACCCCATCTGATTGATGAATCTTTTCAGCTGCGTTTTTTACAACTTCTGGCAATTGATTTGTTTCTGGTTTATTGAAAACAGGAAAATTTTTAATTTCCATCAATTCAATTGTTGCTTTATCTGCTGAAAAATGCTTTTGCATAAACTGTAGTAATTTTCGATTGGTAGAATTATCCGAATTGGTGCCCACTAACCCAATAAAATGGTTCATAAGAAAACTTCCTTTCTGACAAGTAGTATAACAATAGATCAAAGAATCTGTTACATTTTTCATTATAATTCTTTCACAAAGAAAGTCAAGGTTACCCCTAGATAAGTAAAGAAAAACGATGAAAAAAGAACTTTGCTTTCATTTTTTTTGTTAAAGTTATAACACAAAAAACAACTGTATTACATAAATATTTTTGAAAAAGGTAGTATCATGGGAGGAATAATATAATCTTCTTTAAATAAAAGTTTTTATAAGCTATGGCTGTCGATTTTCTTTGATTTTTTTGAACGCTTTTGGTGAAAATTTTCCTAGATCTTTTAATTTGTTTTCAATCAAGTCTAAGACGGCATTTTGGTCTTCAACATTGTGTACATAATCATATTTTTCACGGTCGATTGTCAAAAGAGCAGAGCTCGGATAACCATTTGCCCATTTTTCATAAGCATAGTGTACACGATGGTAGTAATCCACTAAACCAGGTTCGCGTTTAATGTCTTCCATTTCTCGTCCGCGTTGTTGTATTTCATTAATGGCATGGCTTGAATCGATTTTTAAATAAATAACCAAATCTGGTAGGCCGTTCCAAGGACTGCCATTGATATTTGCCTGCATTTCCTGGGATAAAGTTAAATAGACATTAAAGTCTGCTTCATCAATTTCGTTGTGATCGTGTAATTGAGAAGCCATGACAAAATCGGATTCTAAGGAAGAGTCCATTACAGCATTTTGTTGAGTGATTGCTTGGCGTAATTGTTGATAACGAAAAGTTAAAAAAGCAAATTGTAATATTGCGCCATTTGCTTTTCTGCTTTGTTTTCCAGAAGCATAAAATTTTTGCAACATATTTAAAATTAGACCATTGCTTTCAACATCTTCATAATACACAGGTGATTGTAAATCTTCAGCTAAAATTTTCGCTAAAGAGGTCTTCCCAGCAGCAATCGTTCCCATAATATAGATCATATTATCCCTCCTATTAGGGATATTTTCTCAGCATTATACATCATTTGTCTAGCAAAAAGCGCTTTTTCTAACAGATGATAAAAATTTAATAAAAGCTGCCTAAAAAATAAAAAATAATTTACTTAATTTTTGGAATAAAATAAAAATTTGCGAAAAATAGTGATTTGGGGCAGATGATTTATTTTTAAAGTAAAATTGTTTTTTTAATTTTATTAGAGAAACTTTAGTTTGTGCATTTGCTCATAGTTTAAGCGATTGACGGAAAAGTTTCAGAAAATTAAAATTGAGCTTGTCGTTTCATATAAAGTGAAACAATAAAGCTTCGTAATATAAAATGAATTTAATTTGGAGGGTTAAATTAGCATGAACTCGAATGAAAAGGATGCCTCATTTTTAGGACACCCTCGTGGACTTTCTACACTGTTTTTTACAGAAATGTGGGAAAGATTTAGTTATTATGGTATGCGTGCAATTTTACTATACTATATGTATTATTCAGTAGCAGATGGTGGTTTAGGATTTGACCGCAGTACAGCTTCGGCTATTATGTCGATTTATGGATCGCTTGTTTTCTTATTAAGTGTAGTCGGCGGTTACTTAAGTGACCGTATTTTAGGGAGTCGACGCACTGTATTTATTGGCGGTGTTATGATTATGTTAGGACATATTGCATTGTCACTGCCTTTTGGCAAAGCAGCTTTATTTGCATCGATTATACTTATTGTATTGGGTTCGGGCTTGTTAAAGCCTAATATTTCGGAAATGGTTGGCGATTTATACGATGAAAAAGACCTAAGAAGAGATGCTGGTTTCAATATTTTTGTTTTCTCAACTAATTTAGGCGCCTTTATCGCACCGCTTTTTGTGGGTTATTTAGGACAAGAAGTGAACTTTCATTTAGGGTTTTCATTAGCCGCTATCGGAATGTTTTTTGGTTTAGTTCAATATGTGCGCGGCGGTAGGAAGTTCTTGCCCGAAGAAACATTAAAAGCACGGGATCCCATCAAATCAGAAGAAGTTAAACCTTTAGTGCGCAAAAGTATACTAGCGGTTGTAGCGGTAATCGTGCTTGTATTGTTTATGCAGTTGGCAGGTTTATTAAATATTAACAATGTAATTAACTTGATTACACTTTTTGCTGTGGTCATTCCAATCTATTATTTTGTTATGATTATTAAAAGTAAAAAAATTACGACAACAGAACGGTCTCGCGTATGGGCTTATATTCCGTTGTTTATCGCCTCCATTCTTTTTTGGTCGATTGAAGAACAAGGATCTGTTGTATTGGCTTTATTTGCTGAAGAGCGAACTCGACTTTCTCTTTTCGGATTTACGATTCCTTCCAGTTGGTTTCAAACATTGAATCCATTTTTCATTATGATTTATACCCCAATTTTTGTTTGGTTATGGACCAAACTAGGAAACAAACAGCCGTCTTCGGCTAAGAAGTTTACTTATGGACTATTTTTTGCCGGGGTTTCATTTTTATGGATGATGTTACCAGGAATATTGTTTGGGACAGGCACCAAAGTGGGGCCGCAGTGGCTACTAATGAGTTGGGCATTGGTTATTATAGGAGAAATGTTAATTTCGCCTATAGGGTTATCAGTCACAACTAAATTGGCACCAAAAGCTTTCCATTCGCAAATGATGAGTATTTGGTTTTTAAGTGATGCAGTGGCTCAAGCACTCAATGCACAAATTGTGCGTTTGTATAGCCCAGACACAGAAGTTATGTACTTTAGTGTTGTGGGGATAGTTACTGTTGCTTTTGGTATCATGTTGCTCTTTATGGTTCCTCGGATTCAAAGATTAATGAGTGGTGTTAAATAATTTAGCAGCAATAAAAGAAGTACAATGAAGCTGGTCGTCTTAAAGGTAAGATGATTGGCTTTTTTTGTTTGGTCAATGGTAGTAGAATTTATATTGTTTTATATTGCCTATGAATATGGATTTTTAGAAAGGTTTGTTATAATGTAAGGTGATTTTAAATCCAAATACATAATTTATAACGAAAGAGGGAACAAGTTGAGTGTTTTTAAAGATTTTAAGCGATATAAATTTCTTGTTTTAATTGTACTTATCTTAACTTTTGTCAATACTATTGGCGAATTATTACTACCTAAAATGATGTCAAAAATTATTGATACAGGAGTTACCAACCAAAACATTTCCTATATCTTAAGGTTAGGTTCAGTGATGATTGGTGTCACTTTAATTACTATTTTAGTTAGAGGCTCGGCAGCTTATTTTTCAGCTAAAACTTCAATGCTATTTTCAAAAGATTTAAGGAAACGGATGTTTAACAAAGTTAATCGCATGACATTTGATGAAACGGAATATTTTAGCGTTTCATCTCTAATTACTCGTACAACCAATGACGTAGCACAAATTGAACAACTTGTCTTAATGGGCCTAAGGCCATTAGCTAGAGCTCCACTCACTTTTATTGGTGGCTTGATTATGGCTTTTACTACTAGTCTACGTTTATCGATGGTAGTGTTTGTTAGCCTGCCTTTTTTAGCGATTGTCTTGTATTTTGTTATTAAAGTGGTTGTTCCTTATTTCCCTCGTTTACAACAAGCCCTGGACCATATTAATCTTCTATTACGTCAACGTTTAACAGGTCTTAAAGTTATACGCGCTTTTTCTAAGGATAAACAAGAAGAAGAGACTTTTGAAGAAGCGAACGAAAAATATTACCAGATTGGCTTAAAGGTAAATAAAGTCATGCAGACGATTAATCCGATTTTGACATTGATTTTGAATTTATCCATTGTCGCAACCTTATTTCTTGGTGTGCGTTATGTACAACAAGGAGTGATGTCTATCGGTGCTTTGATGGCTTTTGTCCAATATATTACTCAAGTGTTAAACGCTGTTATCATGGTAACACGCATGATGACTATGCTACCTAGAAGTGTAGCCTCCATTGATCGAGTGAATGCCGTATTAAATTATCCATCTCGTTCCGTAGGTGGTAGCAATGTATTAAATGAACCGATTACTTCTGTAGAGGCTAAGGATCTCACCTTTTACTACCCTGATGCTAAGCTTCCAGCTTTAGAACAATTAAATTTTACTGTTCATAAAGGAGAAGTGATGGGAATTATTGGAGGGACCGGTTCAGGGAAGTCAACCTTGTTAAAGTTGTTCATGCAATTTTATGATCCCACTCAAGGAGAGCTTTTAGTGAATGGAGAGCCGATCAATACATTAAATCCAGAAAGTGTTAGGGAAAAAATTAGCTATGTGCCTCAGCAAAACTATTTCTTTTCAGAAAGTATTCGCGGCAACTTATTTTACAGTAATCCAGATGCGACGGATGAACAAATGCTTGATAGTTTGGAAACAGCTCAGGCTTTGCAATTTTTACCAAATGAGAAACCCTTAGAAAAAACAGTTGCTCGTGGCGGACGTAATTATTCCGGTGGTCAAAGACAACGTTTAGCTATTTCACGTGCATTAACAAGACAAGCTTCATTATATATTTTTGATGATTCCTTTTCTGCTCTTGATTATAAAACAGATTATGAATTACGTTTGGCTTTACAAGGAAAATTGACTAATGCAGCGACCATCATTGTTGCACAACGAGTGGCAACGATTCGTCATGCAAGTAAGATTTTGGTACTAGAAAATGGGAAAATGCAGGGGTTGGGTTCACATGATGAACTGATGCAAACTAATCAAGTTTATCGCGAAATTGCTATTTCTCAAGGAGAGGAGGAGCACAGATGACGGTAAATTTTTATGAAGTCTATCCCACTAGCTGGCAAACAGTGAAGCGTTTATTCAGCTATTTAAAAAATTATAAAAAAATTCTCTTATTGTCGCTTATGATGACAATGATTTCTACTACAATGGAAGTGTTAGCTCCAATTGTGATGGGATCTATTTTGAACCATGTACAATCGGCGATCACTAGTCAAAGTGCAATAGATTTTACTTATATTATTAAAACAACACTATTGCTGGCTGCTTTATATATTTTATTAGCGCTAAGTAATATTATGGTTGAGCGCTTATTGGTTCAATTGTCACAATCTTTAATTAAAATTATGCGGACAGAAGTCTCGGAGAAAATTAAAAAAGTACCGTTAAGCTTTTTTGACCAGCATTCGACAGGCGATTTATTAAGTCGTATTACCAATGATGTAGAAGCCATCGGACGTAATGTGCAATTGAGTGTCAGTCAGATTGTAAACAGTCTTTTGATGTTTGCTGGAATCACGGCTATGATGCTTTATATTAGCCCGCTTTTGTTTTTGGTCTTTTTTATTACCGTACCTTTAAATATTATAGCTACCAGAATTATCATGGGGCGTTCGCAAAAGTACTTTCGGGCAAAATCTGAACGTCTAGGTGCTATGGTAGGTTACGTGGAAGAAAATTTCACCGGTACAGATTTAATCAAAGCTTACAATTATCAAGATCAATCCAACGCAGAATTTAAAGAGTATAATGATCGTTTATTTGACGTTTCTTATCGTGCAAGTTTTATGGCTGGGATCCTCAATCCAGTGATGACTTTTATTGGTAATGTTGCCTATGTGTTAATTGCAATTGTTGGAGGTTTACTGATTGTTAATGGTACGATTATGGTAGGTGATGTACTTGCTTTTATGCAATATAGTCAAAATATTCGTCGTCCTATCGATGTTATCGCTGAAATGGCCAATACCTTGCAAGAAACCATTGCTTCTAGTAACCGGGTATTTCAGTTTTTAGATGCACCAGAAGAGGTAGAAAATAACACAAATAAAATTGAACTACCAATTGAAAAAATTGAAATCGACCATATAGGTTTTGAATACGACAAGGGGCAACCAGTGATTCAAGACTTAACATTGACAGTAAACCAAGGGGAAACCATCGCTATTGTCGGACACACGGGAGCTGGTAAGACGACTTTGGTTAATTTGCTGCTACGTTTTTATGATGTAACGAAAAATAAAATCATGATTAACGGTGTCGATATTCGGACTGTTCCGCGTGATAATCTACGTTCTTTTTTTGGGATGGTATTACAAGATACTTGGCTCACACAAGGAACCGTTTATGATAATATTTCTTATGGTAAGACGGATGCTACCGAAGACGAAGTGATACAAGCTTCTAAAGAGGCGCATGCCCATCATTTTATTAAAACTTTGCCAAATGGTTATCAGACGATGCTAAATGAAGATGCGACCAATATCTCTCAAGGGCAGCGTCAGCTTCTAACGATTGCCCGCGCTTTTGTGAGTGATCCGGCGATTTTGATTTTAGACGAAGCCACTTCGTCTGTTGATACAAGGACCGAGCAGTTGATCCAGCAAGCGATGGCAAATCTAATGAAAGGGCGAACTAATTTTGTTATTGCCCATCGTTTATCAACGATTGTCGATGCGGATAAAATATTAGTGATGGATCAAGGCGACATTGTCGAGCAGGGAAGTCATAAAGAACTTCTTGCAAAAAATGGGATTTACACAGAATTATACAATAGTCAGTTTTCGGAATAAAAAATGAATGTGGGGTTACTTGATGGAAAATCTCTTAGAAACATTCAACGAACGACAAGGCGATTTATGGAGCGAATTATTGAACCATTTAGGCATCTCGATTTTTTCTCTTTTAATTGCGATGCTAATTGCAATTCCTTTGGCGATTTGGGTTGTTAGATATCCACGGGTTGCTGAAGTCGGCTTGCAAATTGCAGGGATTTTGCAAACCATTCCTTCGCTTGCACTTTTAGGGCTTTTAATCCCTTTGGTAGGCATTGGGACTACACCTGCGATTATTGCGCTGGTCATTTATGCATTATTACCTATTTTTCAAAATACTTATTTAGGAATTTCAGAAATTGATCCAGCGATTGAAGAAGCAGCGGACGCTTTTGGTATGTCAAAAATGCGCAAACTATTTAAAGTTGAACTACCAATGGCAAGACCTGCGATTGTCTCTGGAATTCGTACGGCTATGGTGCTGATTATTGGTACTGCAACGCTTGCAGCATTAATCGGTGCTGGAGGATTAGGGACATTTATTCTCTTAGGAATTGATCGTAATGATATGCCTTTAATCATTATTGGCACAGTTTCTGCTGCCTTATTATCTATTATTTTAAGTTCATTCATTCGTTGGTTTGAACGAGCAAAACTACGGCACTCGATTATTGGATTGGTGATTCTAATTGTTTTATTAGGCGGTGGCGGTATTTACTCGGCTTATGCCAACCGTCAGCAAACAGTGACGATTGCGGGAAAACTAGGTTCTGAACCTGAAATTTTGATTAATATGTATAAAGAGCTGATTGAAGATGAAGATCCGGATATAAAGGTAGAATTAAAACCTAATTTTGGAAAAACGACTTTTTTGTATAATGCGGTAAAAAATGATCAGATCGATATCTATCCTGAATTTACCGGGACAGTCTTAGAAACGCTGATCGAAGATGATTCTATTGACACACAAGGATTATCAGAAGAAGAAACCTACAAACAAGCAAAAGAGCAGCTGCAACAGCAAGACCAGTTAACTTTATTAGAACCAATGAGCTATAATAATGCTTATGCATTAGCAGTTAAAGATGATTTTAAAAAGGAACATCAATTAGAAACGATTAGTGATCTTGCTAGTATTCAATCAGAGATTAAAGCGGGAATGACATTAGAGTTTATTGACCGAGAAGATGGACTGCGTGGGATAGAAGATTTATATGATTTAGATTTTGAGACAAGTTCAATGGAGCCTGCCCTACGTTATCAAGCAATCGATGATGGACGGGTGAATTTGATTGACGCTTACTCCACAGACAGTGAATTACGACAGTACCATTTGAGCATTTTAGAAGATGACAAAGGTCTTTTTCCAAAATATCAAGGCGCACCTCTAATGACTACAGAGTTTGCTCATGATAACCCGCAGGTAGTAGAAGCGCTAGATAAATTAGGCGATAAAATTACTGAAGAAGAAATGCAAGAGATGAATTATGAGGTCAATGTAGAAGATGAATCAGCTGCAGAAGTTGCCCATGACTATTTATCTGAAAATGGGTTGTTAGAGGAGGAAAAATGATGAGTACGGCAATCGAGTTTCAACATGTTTCAAAGTCCTTTGGCGATACCCTAGTTATTCCCAAGATGGATCTTGAGATTGAAAAAGGAGAATTATTTGTCTTAGTCGGCACCTCCGGAAGCGGCAAAACAACTTCTTTAAAAATGGTGAATCGCTTAGAAGAGCCTACAGATGGCGATATTTTAATAGACGGAAAAAAAGCGAAAGATTACCCTTTACAGCAATTACGGTGGTCGATGGGATATATTTTACAACAAATTGCCCTTTTTCCTACCATGACGGTAGCCCAAAATATTGCAGTGATTCCTGAAATGAAGAAAGTCTCTAAAAAAGAAATCAAACGTTTAGTAGATGATTTACTAAAGAAAGTTGACTTAGATCCGGATAAATATCGTGAGCGTATGCCTAGTGAACTTTCTGGCGGAGAACAACAGCGAATTGGTATTTTACGTGCGATTGCTTCCAAACCGGAAATTGTTTTGATGGATGAACCTTTTGGCGCTTTAGATCCATTATCTCGCACAACTTTGCAAGATTTAATTTTAGAACTGCATGAAGAGTTACACAATACGATTATTTTTGTGACCCATGATATGGACGAAGCCATTAAATTAGGAGATCGTATTGGTATTATGGCTAAAGGAGAGCTTTTACAAGTTGGCACGCCTGAAGAACTTGCTCAAAACCCGGCTAGCGATTTTGTCTATGACTTTTTTCACTCGAGTGCGAATAAATTAGGATACCAGATCCCTCTTCGTCGGGTGATAGAAGTGGAAGGTTATCATACGCTAAAGGATGATAATACCACAGCTATTCCACTGCAAGAAGATGTTACTCTACAAAAAGCTTTTGCAGCCTTAAGCGAGTATCGTTATATTGAGGTATTAAACAAGCAGCATGAGACCTTAGGTTATCTGTCAGATAAACAGATTTTTCAATATTTAAGCCAACAATAATAAATCGAGAAATTCTCGGCTATTCTTGTGGAGAACATAAAGATGCCGTTCTAGTAAAAAAAGCATTTAGCCGTATCAAACAACCTCTGACAGAGGTTGAGATTTTTCATACTGATCGTGGAAAAGAGTTTGATAACCAAGCTATTGATGAATTATTAACAACTTTTGACATCAATCGATCATTGAGTCATAAAGGCTGTCCTTTTGATAATGCCGTAGCTGAATCAACTTATAAGTCGTTGAAAGTAGAATTTGTCTATCAATACACATTTGAAACCTTACAACAATTGGATTTGGAGTTATTTGACTATGTCAATTGGTGGAACCACCTTCGGTTGCACGGTACACTTGGCTACGAGACACCGGTTGGTTACCGTAACCAGAGATTGGCGCAGCGAATCCTTGATAATGAGCTCGGATGTGCTAACGCTAGCGAGGCAGTCTAACTTTAACTGTTAGCTCCTGCCGAAGATCGTCACATCCGAGGAGGCTCATTGTCAAGGACAATCGGAATAGCATACGGAAAGAAGTTCTGCACCTTATAAAATTTGTCAAAAAAATTGTTGCCATTCCAAGTAAAAAAGGAAGCAATTTCTCGGCAAAGTTAACACTGAATGACGAAATGAAATTAGCTTTTGAATTTCCAAAAAAATAAAAACACAAGATCTAGACCTTGCCCCTTTTGGAAAAAAGGGGCAAGCCCCCAAAATCGTCTCAGTCACCCAGTTGTAATAGCCTAAAACTGAATGATACTTAAATAAGTCAAGGAACGGGTAAGTATTTTTTGGCAGACCACCAAAAAATCTCCACCCTCACAGTCCTTGACTTCTTTATTTTTGGCTGTGGGCTGTCGTCGCCGACAGTCAAACCAGTTGTAAAAAATATTGGCTATCTTGCCTGTCGCTAAAATAGTGTACCGCCAAAAAACGCTTGAAAGGAATTTTTCTTTTGCTCGCTTGTTGCTTTGTAAGAATAAGTAGCTATTCTGCAAATAACCCTAATATTTCGTATTTCTCTAAAAAACCAGTGTTTGAGAGGGAAGTTCTACGCTCATTTCAGATTGATCTATGGGTAACTATCCATGAAAATGCCTGTAAACCGCTCTTTTTTCAGTTTTTTTAAAGAGAGAGAAAATAAAAATAAAATACCAACTTTTTACGTATATTAATAACGAAGGACTTAAATATAGGATGATCAAAGGAGGCGTTCTTATGTATGAAGACGAATGGAGAGAATACTATGCAACCAAAAATGAGAGCATACATATTACGAGAAACAAACTCATTTTCCAATGCAATGAAGGAATCGCTCTGTCTAATCATAAAACGGAAATTGAAAGAATCATGCATGCATTGGCACTTAAACTCTTATTACTGGAGTTAAATTCATATGATTTTTAATCTGCAAAAAAGTTTATAGCACCGTCGCTTATACCAGAAAATATAACAAACGCCGCATTGTTTTTTTGTGCACTTTAATGATCTATTCAACTAAGGAATTAAGCTGGCTGTCAAGAGAGTAATATCGTATTGAATCTCAGGTGGAAATTTTCTGCGGTATCTTTTTTGACTGAAATGACATTAGTGTCTTTTGGGGATTGTGTATGTAAGTATTTTTTAAAATCATTTTAACAAGTTTTGGACAAAAATTCTCATGAAAAAACAGAATTTAAATAGCATGATAAATTAGAGAAGATAGTTTAATGTGCTTATAGGAACACCCCACTTTTACAGTCACAATCAATAACCTTGCTACTTTCTTTCGAAATTGATAAGAGTCTAAAGGATTGACAACGCTTGATAGTGAGCATAAACTTAATGTACGCTAGTTAGTTTACAAGTGCAAACTAAAAAAGTATGATGTGTCGTCTCTGAAATTCTCCCTGATTCAAGTCATAACCAGAGTACATATCGGTTATTTTTTGATTCCATATTTTTTCCTTTATGTGCTGAGGATTAAGGGGTACCAATTGTAATTGCGCGTTATATGGTCTTTGTTTAGAATCGCTCTCCAAAAAGCCAATTTTTTTGCATAGAATTTTAGATGTGGTACCATTAATTAGAATTATTATAAATAAGAAGTAGGTATCATTGTTTCAGTACAAAGACTAGGAGGAATGGAAGATGGAAATAGACTACAAGGATCATGGGAAGAAGCCGTATATCATTAATATTGAAGACGCCACCACAGGAAATGATAATTACCGGACGACCATTTGGACAGGCAGTAAACTGCAAGTCACCGTAATGTCCATTCAACCGGGCGATGACATCGGTTTGGAAGTGCACGAAGGCATTGACCAATTTATCCGTATTGAAGAAGGAGAAGGCGTGTGTAAAATGGGGCCTTCTAAAGATAACTTACATGTTCAACAAAAAGTGATGGATGATGACGCCGTATTTGTTCCGGCGGACATGTGGCACAACATCGAAAACACCGGTGATAAGCCGCTCAGACTGTATACCATTTATGCTGGTCCAGATCACCTTGAAGGAACGGTTCACCCTACTCATGAAGACGCCAAAAACGATCCAAACGAACACTGAGGTACACTAGGATGAAACAAAAGCCCTGCACCCGTATGGATGGTCCACTGGTGCAGGGCTTTTTTATAAAGGAGAGAAGTGGTATGAGTGATTCATTGTTTCAATTAGAGAAGGTTGGTTTTCAGGCAAACGGAAACCAAATCCTTCAAGATATCTCTTTTACAGTAAACAAAGGGGAAGTGATTGTTTTTTCTGGTCCTTCTGGAAGTGGAAAAAGTACCCTTTTGAAATTAATTGGTACGCTGCTTTCCCCAACTTCCGGAAAAATTTATTATCGAGGTACGGATCTGCAAAAAATCGATCCTGTGGAGTATAGAAAAGAAGTCTCTTATTTCTTTCAAAACGCTTCTCTATTCGATGAGACAGTTCAAGAGAACTTGTCTTTTCCTGCCCGCATAAGAGAAGAAGGATTTGATCGGGAACGTGCAAAAAAATTGTTAGAACGAGTTCAAATACCTGAAACTTACTTATCGAAAGAGGTCAAGGAACTATCAGGAGGGGAAAAACAACGGGTTGCATTGGTCCGAAATTTGATGTATCAACCGAAAGTGTTGCTCCTGGATGAAGTTACCAGTTCATTGGACCAAGAAAACAGAGCGATTGTCCTTGATTTAGTCCGAGACATGATGAAGGACCAACAAACTAAGGTGTTGGCCGTCACTCACAACCAGGAAGAAATCGACCAAGCTTCTCGTCTGATTACTATCAAAGGTGGAAAAATGGAGGAATCGAAATGACAAACAATTTGGAAATCAGTAATCTTTCTTTGCTTTTATCCTCTGTCCTCTTGATAGTTGCCTTGTTGATTGATTACAAAGAGAAATTGGGATTAGGAAACGACATTTTTATTGCGGGAATTCGCGCTGTCGTTCAATTATTCCTTATTGGATATGTATTGAGCTACGTATTACGAGTGGATAACAACTTTCTCACTTTAGCGATGGTTTTGTTCATTGTGTTCAACGCTTCTTATAACGCCCATACACGCAGTGAGGGGATCAACCGCTCTTTTAAAATTTCAACGACGGCTATTGGAGTAGGAACAGCCTTGTCCTTACTCATTCTTGTTTTTTCAGGAGTCATTGACTGGTCCCCTTCCCAAATCGTTCCAATTACAGGCATGATTGCCAGCAACGCCATGACTGCGATTGGAGTGACCTATCGGTCTTTGAATTCAAAATTTACGGACCAACGCCAACAGGTATTGGAAAAATTGGCATTGGGAGCCAATAAAAAACAAGCGTCCATGAGTATTGTAAGAGAAAGCGTCAAAACGGGCATGGCTCCTTCAATTGACCGAACAAAAACGGTTGGACTTGTCAGCCTACCAGGTATGATGTCAGGGTTGATTTTTGCGGGAATTGATCCTGTTCAAGCGATTCGTTACCAAATTGTTGTGATGTTTATGTTGATTTCAGTTACTGCGATTTCTTCGTTTATTGCTAGTTATATGGCTTACCGTGAGTTTTATAACAATCGCAGTCAATTAATTATATGATTTGGGATGATACACTACTCTTAAAACCAGTGGTTACAATTTTATGTAGTTAAAAGAAGACCTCACGAGAATAATTGCAAAAAGTGGAATGGCAACAGTTTTTTTGACAAATTTTATAAGGTGCAGAACTTCTTTCCGTATGCTATTCCGATTATCCTTGACAATGAGCCTCCTCGGATGTGACGATCTTCGGCAGGAGCTAACAGTTAAAGTTAGACTGCCTCGCTAGCGTTAGCACATCCGAGCTCATTATCAAGGATTCGCTGCGCCAATCTCTGGTTACGGTAACCAACCGGTGTCTCGTAGCCAAGTGTACCGTGCAACCGAAGGTGGTTCCACCAATTGACATAGTCAAATAACTCCAAATCCAATTGTTGTAAGGTTTCAAATGTGTATTGATAGACAAATTCTACTTTCAACGACTTATAAGTTGATTCAGCTACGGCATTATCAAAAGGACAGCCTTTATGACTCAATGATCGATTGATGTCAAAAGTTGTTAATAATTCATCAATAGCTTGGTTATCAAACTCTTTTCCACGATCAGTATGAAAAATCTCAACCTCTGTCAGAGGTTGTTTGATACGGCTAAATGCTTTTTTTACTAGAACGGCATCTTTATGTTCTCCACAAGAATAGCCGAGAATTTCTCGATTGAACAGATCCAAAATGAAACAGACATAATTCCATTTTTTCCCGACTCGTACATAAGTCAAGTCTGTTACGATCGCTTCTAATGGGTTGTCTCTTAAGAATTTACGATTCAATACGTTTGTCGTTTTGGCTTCATTGCAAGTAGAATGATGTACTTTAAAATAAGCAACAGTATAGCTCGATTTTAATCCTCTATTTTTCATGATTCTACTAATTTTTCGTCGGCTGATCTGAATGCCTCGTTTTGATAAGGCTTTTTTTATTTTTCTTGAGCCGTAGGCCTTTCGGCTGCGGATAAATTCTTCAGCGACTGCTTCTTCAAGTTCTGATTCGTCTTTCTTTGGTTTTGATTGATAATAATAGGACTGACGTGATAGACCTAATATTCTGCACATCGCTGATATAGGGTAAAGATGCTTATTCGCATCGATTACTTGTCTCTTCGTCCGAATATCAGCGCTGCTTGCTTTAAAATATCATTTTCCATTTCTAATTGCTGGTTTCTTTTACGTAGTTCTAACAATTCTTTTTGTTCAGGCGTAAGATTATCTTTTCCTTTGAATGAACCACTCGTTTTAGATTGCTTTACCCATTTGTCAAATGCTGAAGCCGTTAGTTCATATTCTCGAATGATTTCTACACGTGGCTTTCCAGCTAAGTAAAGATTGACGATTTGTTGCTTGAATTCTTGTGAAAAAGTTCTTCGTGTTCTCTTAGACATAAAAATTCCTCCTGGTATGTTTTCTTCTAGTCTACACACCTTAATTTTTCTGTCTAGTTAATTGTAGCCTATCCATATTACCATGTCGGAAATCGCAGACTTGATTGAGAAAATGTATGGGCATCACTATACTCCACAAACCATGTCCAACATGACTAAAGTGCTGACTGAAGAAGTAAATGCATTTAAAGTTAGAACTCTAAATGATAAGTATGTCGCTATTTTCATGGATGCTACTTATATTCCTTTAAAACGGCAAACCGTCTCCAAAGAAGCAATCTATATTGCCATTGGTATACGAGAAGACGGCACTAAAGAAGTACTAAGTTATGCGATTGCTCGGACTGAATCGACCTACGTTTGGAATGAGTTGTTACAGGACATTTACTCCAGAGGGGTTCATGATGTCTTACTGTTTATTACCGATGGCTTAAAAGGCATGAAAGATACGATTCACCAGATTTATCCTAAAGCTAAATACCAACATTGCTGTGTTCACGTTTCCCGTAATATCAGTCATAAAGTACGTGTCAAAGATCGAAAAGAAATCTGTGATGATTTTAAGGCTGTTTATCAAGCTAGCTCAAAGGAAGAGGCAAATACCTTTTTAGGGAGTATGATTGAGAAGTGGCAGAAAACTTATCCTAAAGTGACGCAGTCACTGATAAAAAATCAAGATTTATTGACTTTTTATGAGTTTCCGCCTGGTATCCGCCGAAGCATTTACTCAACTAATTTAATCGAATCTTTCAATAAACAAATCAAGAAATACAGCCACCGCAAGGAACAGTTCCAAAATGAAGAGTCGATGGAACGTTTCTTAGTCTCGTCTTTTGATACTTACAACCCAAAATTCCTAGGTCGCAGTCATAAAGGTTTCCAACAGGCCGAAGGCGAGCTCGAACAAATGCTGAGTCAACCGATGGAGAATTAGAAACAATCTACAGTAGGGAAGAACCATTTACACAAAATTATTGACGCTCCCAAGCTAAAACTCCTATTAATCGATCTACTAAAAATAAATAAAAAAATTCTTTTCAATTTTTATTTATGGTATGACATAAATAAAGTAAAGTTATTCTTCTAGGTTAATCTTATTAATACTCTTTCTCACTAGTGTTGCATGCAACACTAGTGAGAAAGAGCATTAAATATACTGCAAGGCAAGACATTTGGTAATTGAAGAATAACAAGCAAAAAAATAGCAGTCAGGTCTCTTGACAAAGTATAGTTGCTATTCTTTTTTTAGGCCCTACTTTAATGAAATTTTTGTTTGGAGGGAACGACTTCATTCCTTTGATTATTTCAGTTGAATTTAATAGAGAAGCCTGGCGTCTATTAAGAAATACTTTTCTTGATGAGCGTCAATTTTTTTAACGGAAATCTATCCTATACTAAATTCAGTAAAGAAAAAGGAGGAATCAAAGAAAGCTATTTTAAACAAACCAAAATTATAGGAGGAATAAATCATGACTGAAAATAAAGCTACTCAAGAAAGAACACCCCAAGAAAGATTGCAAGAAGAACAAGAACACAAGGAACATGTTCATCATACGAAAATTAATGCAGCGGCCATTGCGGATCATCTTTTAGGCAACATGCATACATTACATGTGAAACTGCACCAATATCACTGGTATGTAAAAGGAGCCAATTTCTTTACGTTGCATGAAAAATTTGAAGAATTGTATAATCAAAACGAAGAATGGTTCGACAAACTAGCAGAACGCTTGATTATTTCCGGTCATAAACCGGCTTCAACCACCGCTGAATTTGAAAAATATTCCATGCTTTCAGAAGATGCCATCAATAAATACGCTAAAGCAGAAGACATGGTTGAAAATATTATCGAAGATTTCAGAAGTACCCGTGAATTAACGATTCGTGCTATTCGTTTAGTACAAGATGAGGGTGACGATGCTTTAGAAGATACACTGATTGCTTTTAAAAATGACTTAGACAAGAACATTTGGATGCTGCAAGCGTTCATTGGCAAAGAGGCATTGGAAGACGACGATGCGTTTGATGAGGATGAAGATTAGGTTTTTCGTAAACATACATTTAAAAATTAAAGATTTTGGGGTTGGGACTCTTTCCAGCTCCCATTTTTTTGCCGTTAAAAAGACTTTTCTTGATGAGTGTCAATTTTTTTGAGGTAGGGGGCCTTTATACTAAATATAGTTTATACTAAATATAGGAAAGTTAAAAGAAGGACAATAAACTGATAAAGGGGAAGAACGAATTGACTCAATACACCCAACCACATGCAGCAGGAGACCACTCAGCTTGTATCCGCTTAGTCCCGATATTCAATCATTTGGAGGAAAGCTCGATGGATCGCATCGCTGGAAAAGCTCACACGAAGCACTATCAAAAAGGGGAGTTTCTGTTTCGCTCGCAAGAAAAAGATGATGCCTTGTATATTGTGAATCGCGGAAAAGTCCGCATCTATCGCTTGTCTAATTCTGGCAAAGAGCAACTAGTTCGTATTTTGAATCCGGGTGACTTTACGGGAGAATGGACGTTGTTCAATCCTGATGCTGTGCACGAGGAATACGCAGAAGCTACTCGAGATACGTCTGTCTGCATGATTCAACAACATGATGTACAAGAGTTTCTAAAAGAGTATCATGCAATTTCGTTAAAGCTGCTAGGAGAAATGTCGCAGCGGTTAGAAAGCTCCGGACGTCAAACTGCACAAGTAGCCGTGGAGAGTGTCATTACCCGTTTAGTTTTGTTTTTGGCAGAAAATGTGGAACCTGAAATGGGCAACTCTCCCACCATCACCCTGCCGATGGCAAAAAAGGACATTGCTTCCTATTTAGGAACGACACCTGAGACCATCAGTCGCAAATTTGGAGAATTGGAGGACGAGGGATTGATTCAACAGCTGTCTGGGAAAAGGATCAAGATTCAGGATTTAGATGATTTATTGCTTTACAGCGAATAATCGGACACACTTTTTTCTACACGTTGGTGTTCTGTCGCTCTTCATTAACAACGGGACAGACCTCAGTGCTTTTGCTTCCATCTGTCCGTTTTTGGCTTTTTTAAGACAGAACGACCTTCATTCATTGGAAAAATAAAAGTACAAACATGATAATCCTCAAGTTTCTTTGTTTTATTTTTCTTTAAGATAGGGTTGCCGAACAAAACGTAAAAATAAGTAGAGGTGAATGTGCATTATTTTTGGGTGATAGTTGCCATCACGTTGTCAGCAGCGGGTGCATTCTTTGTCGTCCCTTTCACCAAGAACACGATTGGCGGCGAAGCAAAAACGTCTAACGTTGTTGAGGCAGATAGGTTAGCTATGGAAAAAGAAGAGGAAGTTGTAAAAGGAGCCGGCGTAATCGGACACGGAAAAGTGGCGTATTACGAAGCGAGTGACCAGGGAGCTAAAAGTGAATTCACTGTTTGGTTTCCATGGAGCTTAGCCGGAATCTTGTTCAGCATCACCATGACTAGAATGACGCGAAAAATTGAAGAAATGGAGCAAATAGAATGGGATTCGTATTAGGCGTTTTGAATCCCCATGTGGTGGAGATTGGTTCTGTTGTGATTCATTGGTATGGAGTCATTATTGCAGCAGGCATATTAGCGGCTCTCCAGTTGAGCACCAAGGAAGCAAAGAAAAAAGGACTGGAAGAGGATACCATTATCGATATGGCCTTATGGGCAATTCCGATTGGACTCCTCGGCGCTCGGCTTTATTATGTGTTATTTGAACTTGGTTATTATCTGCAAAATCCAGGACAAATCCTTGCGATTTGGAATGGCGGCATTGCGATTTATGGGGGATTGATTGCAGGAGGGGGTACGCTATATTGGTATGCAAAGAAAAAAGGTACTTCTTTGGCACTCGTTCTTGATATTTTAGCGCCCAATGTATTGTTAGCCCAGTCCATTGGTCGTTGGGGCAATTTTATGAATCAGGAAGCTCATGGTGGACCGGTTACTCGTCAATTCTTGGAAAATCTTTATTTACCTGAATTTATCATTGAACAAATGAATATCAATGGTACCTACTACCATCCGACTTTTTTATACGAGTCATTGTGGAGTTTGTTGGGCTTTGTCCTCATCGTCACTATACGGAACCGAAAACAGCTTTTGCGTCAAGGAGAAGTCGCTTTGAGTTACGTTTTGTGGTACTCAGTGGGTCGGTTCTTCATTGAAGGTATGCGAACGGACAGTTTATGGATTGGCGAGTGGATCCGCGTTTCGCAAGCCTTGTCTCTGGCCCTGTTTATTGGCGCGATTGTAGTATGGTTTATACGCAGACAAGATTATCCACCAATTTCTTATTATTCTGATGGCAATAAGGGGCAGAAAAAGACTATTAAGATGGTGAATTGAGCAAAAAGATAAAAAGAAGTGCAAAACTTGATATGCGTCAATTTTCGTTTGCTAAAAGTGAGCTATACTACAGTTGTAAAGAGGAAAAGGCAGTGTTCATTAATCTGCTGCCGATAAAATAAAAACACATAAAGGAGATAGGAATTATGGAAAAAGCTATATTGCAATTAGAAACGTTGTCTTGTCCAAGTTGTATGCAAAAAATTGAAGGTGCCGTGAAATCAGTTAACGGTATTGATAAAGACAGCATTAAAGTATTATTCAACTCCAGCAAAGTCAAAACCAATTTTGATTCAGCTGTCACTTCGATTGAAGAGATTCAAAAAGCTATCGAAAACGTAGGCTATCCGGTCCTTAAAGCAAAAGTCAAGGCCGCTTAACAGATTAAATGAACTAGGCAATTCTGGAAGAAAAGCTATTTTTCCAGGATTGCTTTTTTTGTTGCAATCCGATTCGAGGTGCTTAGAAACGATAAAAGAGAACTTTCTAAACTTGATGTCAGTCAATTAATTACTTAGGCAATTATCTTATACTGTGTTTATCAATAAAAGAGAAATTAAATTTGGAGGGAAAAAGCATGCAACAATATATATTAAGCAAGAAAAATGTTATCACCGTCATCAGTGGATTGTTAATCGTACTCGGTTTCTTCAGTCACTTTGTTTTAGAAAACGTAGGACTTTCAGAGTGGTCTTTGATCATCGCCTCTGTCTTTGGGATTACGCCAATTGCCATTCAAGCGTTTCAAGCAATGAAAGTCAAAGTCATCAGTATTGATGTCTTAGTCAGTATTGCAGCGATTGGTGCGCTTTTTATTCAAAATTATGAAGAATCGGCTATTGTCACGTTCTTATTCTTATTCGGACACTACTTGGAACAACGAACATTGAACCAAACGCGATCTGCTATCAAAGAATTGACTGAAATGGCACCCGAAAGCGCCTTGAAACAAATGGATAATGGCGAATTTGAAGAAGTAGAAGTGGATGATATAGATGAAGGGGATATCTTGCTCGTTAAAACGGGTGCGAAAGTTCCAGTAGATGGCATAGTCCTTACGGGTGAAGGGCATATCAATGAAGCTAGCATTACAGGTGAAGCTGTTCCAGTCAACAAGCTAGCTGATGCAGAAGTTTTTGCAGGAACCATTTTAGAAAACGGAACGATTCAAATCAGAGCTGACCGAGTTGGTGAGGACACCACATTTGGAAAAATTATTGAACTCGTGGAAGAAGCACAAGATTCTAAATCCGAAGCGGAACGGTTCATTGATCGCTTTTCTAAATACTACACACCAGCTGTCTTGGTTCTGGCAATTGTTGTATGGGCGTTCAGTCAAAATATTGAGTTAGCAATCACCATCTTGGTTCTAGGTTGCCCAGGCGCATTAGTTATCGGAGTGCCTGTCTCAAACGTTGCCGGTATTGGGAATGGTGCTCGTAACGGTGTTCTTTTAAAAGGGAGTGAAGTCATTCAAGACTTCAGCAATGTGGATACAATTGTATTTGATAAGACAGGTACTTTAACTGTCGGAAACCCAACCGTTGCAGCGACTGAACTGTATGAAAAAGATCCTGCTGAAACGCTTGGCTATCTGGCCAGTGTGGAACGGGAATCAGATCATCCATTAGCAAAAGCGGTCTTAAATCAAATCGGAGAAACAAACTTTTATCCTGTTGAAGGAACTGAAGTCGTGAAAGGCGGCGGAATCGTTTCAAGTGTAGCTGGACATAGAGTGGCTGTTGGGAATGTGGCCTTGATGGAAAAAGAAAATGTCACTCTCAGCAAAAAAGTGCAAAAAGATGTCAAACGGTTTGAACAACAAGGGAACTCTCTCGTTTTGACAGCGGTCGACGGTGAATTAAAAGTACTGATGGGCATTCGCGATCAAGTCCGTCCGGGTGTGAAAGCTAATTTGCAGGAATTAAAAGACTTGGGCGTGAAAAATCTAGTCGTTCTTTCAGGAGATAACCAAGGAACCGTTGATGTGGTCGCCGGCGAACTTGGTTTGACCGAAGCTCACGGCCACATGTTGCCGGAAGACAAATCGGCTTATATCGGAAAACTTCAACAACGTGGTCAAATTGTAGCCTTTGTTGGAGATGGCGTTAACGATAGTCCGTCCTTAGCTTTAGCAGACATTGGAATCGCAATGGGAAGCGGAACGGACGTAGCGATTGAAACATCCGATGTCGTTTTAATGAACTCGAACTTCAGCAACTTGCCTCACGCATTAGGATTAGTAAAAGCTACCGCAAATAATATGAAACAAAATATCGTGATTTCAATTGGAGTAGTGTTGGTCTTGTTGACCAGCGTCTTCTTCAGCGAATGGATGAATATGTCTATCGGAATGTTGGTTCATGAAGGTAGTATCTTGGTGGTAATTTTCAATGGCATGAGATTAATGAAGTATAAGTTGAAAAGTTGAAAAGAACAAAAAGAAGTATCAGCACCTGCAGAGAAAGTAAAAATATCTTAAGAATAAATTAGAAGAGGCTGAGACAATAGTCCATCCTTGAAATGACAAAAGCGGAAAATCCCAGATTTAAAAATCTGAGTTTCCGCTTTTTTGAGTTCTTGAAAAAAAAATAAGAGTATAGAGTATGCTCTTTATAAAATTAATTTTCGTCCT
>NZ_BCPY01000034.1 GCF_001544195.1 Tetragenococcus solitarius NBRC 100494 | reverse complement strand
CATAAGTAAAACTTAGGCGTCTAATGGATAAAAATAAAGAGCCGGTTCAACACTTAAAGCTACATTACAGTTTAAAGATTAATGTCTCCAGAATTAGAAGATGGAGAAAAGAGGACGATAAAACATTTCTAACGTTTTATCGTCCTCTTTTAATATAAACAAATATTAATCTAGTTCTTCACCATTGGTTTCAATCACGTGTTTATACCAGTCAAACGAATCTTTTTTTAAACGTTTCATTGTACCATTTCCTTCGTTATCTCGGTCAACGTAAATCATACCATAGCGTTTTTTCATTTCTCCTGTAGAAAAGGAAACGAGATCGATAATCCCCCACGGGGTATAACCCATCAATTTTACGCCATCATGAACAACTGCTTTGATCATTTCTTGAATATGTTGGCGTAGATAATCGATACGTTCAGGATCATGGATTGTTCCATCTGTTTCGACAGTGTCAACAGCGCCAAAACCATTTTCAACAATGAATAGTGGAATTTGGTATCTGTCCCAGAAACGATTGAGTGTATAACGTAATCCGACCGGGTCGATGGCCCAGCCCCAATCGCTGACAGAAATGTAAGGATTGTCTACTTGATAAGGAATTTTACCTTGGACGTTTATTTCATCCGTTTCTTTGGCATTAAAATCAACGACATTGGACATATAGTAACTAAAGCCTAGATAATCTACTTTACCATTTGCTAGTATTTCTTCATCTCCGTCTAAAATAGGAATATCTAAACCCTCACGTTCAAACTCTTTTAAGGCGTAATTTGGATATTTTCCTCGTACTTGCACATCTGGGAAAAAGTAACGCAAATGCATCGATTCTTCGGCTAGCATAATATTATTTGGGTCAGCATTTAATGGATAAATCGGAACGTGAGAGACCATGGCGCCAATCTGGAAATTCGGATTGATTTCTTTTCCTTTAGCTACAGCTAGAGCGCTTGCTATTAAGGTGTGATGGGCTGCAGTGTACATGACCTCTTTAGGATTTTCTCCTGCTTTGACTTGCACTCCCACATTCGTCCATAGGAATACAGGATTTGAATAATCCATCATATTGTTGATCTCATTAAAAGTCATCCAGTATTTAACTTTATCTTTATAGCGTTTAAACACCACTTCAGCAAAGCGAACGAATAAATCAACTACTTTACGGTTACGAAAGCCACCATAATTTTTGGCAAGATTTAGCGGCATTTCAAAATGGGTGAGTGTTATTACGGGTTCAATCCCATATTTTAAGCATTCGTCAAATAAATCATCATAAAATTGTAGGCCTGCTTCGTTAGGCTCCGTATCATCGCCGTTCGGGAAAATACGTGTCCAGTTAATAGAAGTCCGGAAAGCTTTTAAGCCCATTTCTGCAAAAAGTCGGATATCTTCTTTGTAATGATGATAAAAATCGATGGCTTCATGATTGGGATAAAATTTATCTTTTTCGACTGTATCTGTAATTTCACGGAGTTTATTGGGTCCACCCACGGTCATAACATCGGCAACGCTGGGTCCTTTGCCGTCTTGATCCCAGCCTCCTTCAATTTGATGGGCGGCAACTGCACCGCCCCATAAAAAATTTTTTGGTAATTTACTCATTATTTGCCTCCTCATTGAATTTTATTACTTAACAACCGTTATGATTGAATCACTTGGTGCAACATGACGGGATTTTTCACTAGCTACTTGCTTAAAGTCATTGGTGTTGGTCACAATGATAGGGGTCACAACAGAATAGCCTGCTTGTTGGATAGCTTCAATATCAAAGTTGACCAATGAATCTCCTTTTTTTACCTCTTGTCCTTCTTTGACTGAACTTGAGAAATGTTCTCCGTTTAATTGTACGGTATCCATGCCAATATGAATCAATAGTTCAATACCATTTTTATCGGTTAATCCGATCGCATGTTTGGTAGGGAAAAAGGAAGTAATCTTACAATCAAAAGGAGCTACTAGTTTTCCTTCTGTTGGAAGAATAGCACCTCCTTGACCCATAGCGCCAGAAGAAAATACTTCATCTTCTACTTCCTTTAGAGGAACCAATTCACCTTCAAGCGGAGAATGAATCTGAATTTGAGTTCCTTCAACTAGCTCTTCTTTATCATCGGCTGCTGCTTCAGCAGCAATTTCTTCGCTACTTTCGTTCGCTATTTCATTGGCGGCTTCTGCTTCTAATGAAGCATCTGCATCTTTTCCTAAACCAAAAATGAAGGTTAATATAGTTGCCACCGCAAAAGCAATTGCAATACTTAAAACATATTGTGGGATAGGACTATAAGCAGGAATGGTTAAAACACTATTAAAAGCAAAACTGAGCAATCTTGCATCAAAGAAACCGACTAAGCCCCCACCGATGGCACCAGAGACCATCAAGATTGGAATTAAACGCCGATAACGTAAAATAAGACCGTATAAAATAGGTTCTGTTACACCTGCAAATATACCTGATAGAGTTGCGGCAAATGACAAGGAACGAATATTTTTATTTTTCCGGTAGCGTAAAAACACGCCAAAAGCAATCCCCATTTGTGCAAAAGTAGAGCCAGCTTGCATGGCATTGAGTGGGTCCCCATTACGAGCTAAATTGTCTAAGGTAATAGGTGTGAGTCCCCAATGTACACCCAATACAACAAGAAACGGCCAAACAGAAGCCATCAGCATACCTGTTAATACAGAAGAGAAGCTGAGTAAAGCAACCAGTCCATCCGCAATTAATTGACTCAAATATTGAGAGAATGGGCCAAAAATCAATGCAGTTAATGGTGTCATAATGATGATACTTAACATCGGAACAAAAAATAGCTGAATGGTATCAGGCGTATATTTTTTCAAAAACCGTTCCAATGGTGCAAAAAAAGCAATGGCCACTAATAATGGGAAAACAGTTGTCGAATAATCAGAGATAATCAGTGGAATACCTAGAAAATCTAAGTTTTGACTGCTATCCATTAAGGATGTAAAGCTAGGTTCTAATAAACCAGCTCCGATAATTCCTCCAACATATGGATTGGCATTTAAGAACTTAGCTGCTGAAATTCCGACAAAAATAGGGAAAAAGTAGAAAAGACCATTTGAAGCAGCATCTAATACAGCATAAGTAGCGCTTTCTTCGCTTAGCCAATTAAACATGGTTAATACCGCTAAGAGCGCTTTGACCATCCCTGCACCCGCTAATGAAGGGATAAGTGGTGAGAATGTACCTGAAATATATTCAAATACTTTAGCAAGCGGGTTTTTAGAACGTACAGATTTTTTTATTTCATCAGCGTTGCTTGCAGAGCCATTGGACGTACTATCTCCTGATTGAATCTGGTATTGATTCATAATTTCTTGGTAGACTTTAGCTACATGATTACCAATCACGACTTGGTACTGACCGCCGCTTTCAACGGCAGTTAAAATTCCAGGATTGTTTTTGAGCGCTTCTTCGTCAACCTTGCTTGTGTCTTTTAATTGAAACCGAAGACGAGTAGCGCAGTGGACTAGAGAAATGATATTTTCTTCACCGCCAATATGTTCAATAATAAATGTAGCGGTTTCTTTATTATTTGCCATGTTGCACATCCTTTCTTTTTAATGAACAGTATAAAGAATAACTGTATGGGTATAATTTGTCAATACCCGTATAATATAGTTAAAAATTAAAAAATATGATATAATAACGAAACAATGCAACAGAAAGGAACGTCTGTATGCCAAAATATAAAGTCATTGCGCAAAAACTGATTCAAAAAATTAATTCGGATGATATGAAACAAGGAGATAAATTAGCTAGTATTGAAGAACTTATGAAATACTTTAATGTAGGTAAAAATACCATTATTCAAGTTTTAACGGTATTAGAAAGACAAGGATATATTTATCAGGTAAGAGGCAGTGGGAATTTTGTGCGAAAACATCGTAGACACGGTTATATCAATATTATGGAAACTAGCGGATTGCGTAATAATCTACAGGGATTTAATTTAGATACTAAAATGCTAGACTTAAAAGTAATAAAACCAACTACGGAAGTAATGGCCAATTTAAATATTGATGAAGATGAGGAGGTTTATTATGTAAGACGTTTACGCTCAATTGAAGGCAGAAAATTTTCTGTGGAAGAATCTTATTATTTAAAAGATGTCGTTCCTTACCTAAATCAGGATATTGTTGAGGATTCGATTTTTAATTATCTGGTAAATGATTTAAAAATTAAGCCGGGTTTTACAGACCAATTTTTACGGGTAAGTAAATTGAATGAAGCAGATGCAAAGTTACTAAACTTAAAGGCAGGAGATCCGACAATCTTTTTAGAATCTATTTTTCACTTGGAAAATGGCCGGGCTTATGATTATTCGAAAGTTCTTTATCACTATGAAGAAACTCAATTCTTTATTCAGGGAACAGGAACTATGAATCTCTAGGTCGATGTCTATAGAATAACTAAAAAATGAAGCAATGGCTCAAAAAAGAGGATTGCTTCATTTTTTAGTTATTTTAAAATTGGCGCTTATTTATTCGTTTATATTTGAAAGACAATTAATGAGATCTGAAAATCGTTCAACCTGACTTATTTTCTTTTGTAGACGATCACTTTCTACTAATTTCGATAAATAATCAAAAAATGTCTGCAATCGGTCTTTATCGTTATCTTTACCTATTATTAAGAAAATAATTTTTACACTGTTTTCTTTATCCCACATTATAGGTACTTTCGAAATACAAACTGAAATTTTTGTTTCATCAACATGGTTGTCAATCGCATGGGGAATAGCGATCAAGGAGGTTACGTTTGTTGGGATAATTTGTTCTCTGGCGATTACTTTTTCAATAAAAGTATTTGAGATAGTATAGTGTTCTTTTATCAGAGAGACTAACTCGGAAATCAATTTTTCCTTTTCCATTTTTATTGTATTGATATGAAAGAGTGCAGAATCAAATAATGACGATAGCTCTGAAAGCCTTTTATCTTGTTCTAAAAGTCGCTGGATTTCTTGTAACCCTTTTTTTATTTCCATAAAATCGATCCGAACAACTGGAATATTTGCCTTAGGAAGCGGAATCGTTGAAATAATAAAATCAGCGGTTATGTTTTCTTGTAATTGAAATGTTGCAAAGGAAATGGTGTCGATGATTTCCACTTGTTCAGGGAAATTTTTATGTATAATCGCTTCTAACAAACGACTACTTGAAAGACCTTGTCCACAAATAATCAAAGCTTTCTTTTTCCTCGACTTCTTTTCATTACTACGTTCAATTGCTGCTGCTATATGCAAAGCGATATAACCAATATCATCTTCTGTAAAGTGATAACTTTGTAGAAATTCATTTTTTGAAACTGCCATAACGGTTAATTCAAAGGCATAGGAATAGTTTCTTTTGATTGTAGGCAATAACGGATTTTTTTTAATGGTTAAAATGTCTTTTAATGGTAAATAAGTAGAAAAGTGTAAAATTAAATCATTTTTTAGGATTTCATCTGTTTGCAAATTTTCTCCAAAGGTTTGTTTAATCTCTTCTAGCAGTTGTTGGACCAATTGTTCAATTTCTTTTTGGTATTGATTAGAAGTCTGGTGTTGCAATTCGGTAAAGAAATGAGCAAAGATCCAGTTTTTATCATTATCAGTAAAAGTCAAATGATAGTTTGTTTCCACCCAATGAATTAAATGGACTACTGGTTGTTGGATAACCGAGTCGAACAAAGTCATTTGCCTTAATTTTTCGATGTTATTATTTTTTTTAACCCTTAAAACCGCAATTGCAATATGGATAACAAAATTTTTCCGATTATAATCGGTTATTTTGTACTCATGAGGTGGAAGGAGTTCAATTGTTTTTTGAAAAATTTCCTTTAAGTCAATTTCTTTAAAGATTCTTTGTTCGAGTATGGAAAATTGTGAAATGTAACTATTAAAATTTCGTTCAATCAATTGCTCAGCAAAACATTGGCGGAAATTAATTTCTTGTCCAGTTAGCTTGTAGCCAATATTTGTTTTAGAAGTAATCGTAAGTTCATATGAATGAAGCAATATTTTTAATTGTTTTAGGTAACCAAGAAGTGTTGTTCTACCAACAAAAAGGGTGTCGCAGAGTTCGTCTATTGATAAATAATCTTCTGTAGTGAGCAAAAGGTATAATAACTGTTTGACTCGATCTTCGGTACTTTCTAATGAAAAAACCACGGTTGATAATGGCTTATTTGTGAGTTCATGAAGTATAGGCAAAGCTTTTTCTTTATCCTGTAATTGATATCCAACGCCACGTAATGTTACAATTTTCGTGTTATATTTGAACAACTCGTTATTTAATTCTTTAATATCACTTCTTATTGTACGCTCCGAAACCGAAAAAAGTTTAGTCAGATCGTGCATTGTACATATGTTTTCAGTATTAAAATGAAGAAAAAGTTGTTCTAATCGTTTATAGGCTAACATTTTTTCCTCCTATCTGTATTTTCTTAAAGTTAAGTATAGAGGAACGAGCATATTAAACCAAGCATGGATGATTCAATTTTTTTGAAAATGTTATTTTATTTTAAATTTGGCTTGTCTCAAACACATATTGACAGCGTTTTCTAAGGTAGAAAGCTGACATTTTAAAATTCAATTTTTATTTGCAGTTTTGAAATGGCAAAATGTGAACAAAAATGTTCGCGTTCTGCCATTTTTTACTGGCAATTAAAGGAGTATAAATCGCATCTACTTTTGTATATAGTAAAAGCAGACAAGGAGGTATGTAAATGGACGAAAATACTGAAGAGTATTTTTCAGAGCGCTATCTTCAATTTATACCGGCTGTAACAGATTGGAAAGAAGCCATTCGTCTGGCAGCACAGCCGTTACTAGAAGAAAAAACCATAAGAAAATCTTATGTTCAGGCTATGATTCAAAATGTCTTAAATATGGGAGATTATATTATTTTAGTTCCTAATGTGGCTATGCCGCACGCTCGACCAGAAACAGGAGCATTAGAAAATGGGATAAGTATCTTAAAATTAGATGAACCTGTGTACTTTAATCAGGGAGAGGCGGTCCAACTGATTTTATGTTTAGCTACAAAAGATAATTTTCACCACTTGCAGCTTTTACAGAAAGTTTCAGCAATTATTGATGAAGAAGAAAAAGTAGAGGCGCTTGTGCGGCTCAAAAATAAAAAAGAGTTTATTGCGTTAATCAATACATTTATTCAAGAGGAGGAAGAAGAATGATACGAATTTTAACAGTATGTGGAAATGGCATTGGAAGTAGCAATTTGCTGGCGATGAAAATCAATCAAGTGGCAAAGAAAAATGGGATTGAGGTAGATGCGAAGTCATGTGATCTCAACGCCGCTTCGGGAGAGAGCCCAGATCTTTTTGTCACTGTAGACGAATTTGCAAAACAATTACCGCAAGACAAGAGAATCACCACTGTACGTAGTTATGCGGACAAAAAGAAAATTACAGAAGATATTTTGCCCGTATTAAAAGAGTTAAGTAAAGAATAAATTCTTACTATTGTAAAAGACGACTAATAACGTGAGGAGTTGAAGAAATGGGTTTTTTAGAATTTGTAAAAGACATGTTTAGCGAACCGGCAATATTGATGGGGCTTGTTTCCTTTGTTGGTTTAGTTGCGATGCGTTCACCTGGGCATAAAATATTAACTGGCACATTAGGTCCTATTTTGGGTTATTTAATGTTATCGGCCGGAGCGGATGTAATTAGTGGAAATTTAGATCCGCTTTCTTTAATGATTGAAGAAGGTTTCCACATTACTGGGGTTGTTCCGAATAACGAAGCTGTCACGTCAGTTGCCCAAGAGGTTTTAGGTGTAGAAACGATGACAATCTTGATTGTTGGCTTAGTATTTAACCTCATTATTGCTCGATTTACTCGATATAAATATGTATTTTTAACCGGACATCATTCATTTTTTATGGCATGTTTATTATCCGCAGTGTTAGGTGTAATGGGATTTGAAAGTGTATCGCTCATCCTTGTAGGCGGTTTTTTTCTTGGTGCATGGAGTGCTATTTCACCAGCCATTGGTCAAAGGTTTACTTTGCAAGTCACTGATGGAGATGAGGTAGCTATGGGACATTTTGGTTCGGTTGGTTATTATCTTTCGGCTTTGATCGGTAAGTGGGTGGGAAAAGGCTCTCCTTCTACAGAAGACATTAAGGTTCCAGAAAAGTTTGGCTTTTTACGAAATACTACAATTTCTACAGCGTTAACTATGGTTATTTTTTATCTCGGTTCTGCCATTGCAGCCGGCCCAGAATTTGTTGCTACATTGTCTGATGGTCAGTCTCCTTATCTTTTTGCCATTCTTAGTGGTTTGAAATTTGCTGTCGGAGTAAATATTGTTTACGCTGGTGTACGAATGATTTTAGCTGACTTGTTGCCGGCATTTCAAGGAATTGCTGATAAAATAATTCCTAATGCAGTACCGGCCGTGGACTGTGCGGTATTTTTCCCTTACGCACAGACAGCTGTCATTATCGGTTTTATCTCGAGTTTTGTCGGTGGAATTATTGGCATGTTAGTTTTAGGCGCAATTGGCGGTGTTTTGATTATCCCAGGTTTAGTACCTCATTTCTTCTGTGGAGCAACCTCTGGAGTTTATGGAAACTCGACAGGAGGGAGAAGAGGAGCCATTGTGGGCTCATTTGTTAATGGATTATTATTAGCCTTTCTTCCAGCGCTTTTATTACCTGTGTTAGGGGATTTAGGTTTTTCCAATGCTACCTTTGGCGATTTAGATTTTGGTTGGATCGGCATCTTACTGGGAAAGGTAGGCGGACAATTTGGAACGTTTGGTATCTATGTGATTATGATCGTTGTTTTAGTCGTCTTATTCTTACCTAGTATAATCAAACCGTCTAAGACGGCGTTAAATAATATTGAGTTGGAGGAAGAAGAATGACATTTTCGATTGATATTTACTCGGATGGTGCTGTAGTTGAAGATATGATCCACATGAAAGAACAAGGAACAGTTACTGGTTTTACAACAAATCCTAGTTTAATGAAGCAAGCTGGGATTACCAATTATCTTTCTTTTGCAAAAAGGGTTTTACAGGAAGTGGAAAATTTTCCCATTAGTTTTGAAGTTTTTGCAGATGACTTTGAAACAATGGAAAAAGAAGCAGAAAGACTTGCGAGTTTAGGGGAAAATGTGTATGTAAAAATTCCAATCACTAACTCATTAGGCCAATCGTCAATTCCACTTATTAGAAGTTTATCGGCTAAACAATTAAAACTAAATATTACAGCGATTATGACAACCGATCAAGTAGAAAAGACCGTAGATGCTCTAGCCGAAGGAACAGAAAATATTGTTTCTGTTTTCGCAGGAAGAGTAGCAGACACAGGTGTTGACCCAGTACCTTTAATGAAACAAGCATTAGAGATTTGTCGAGAAAAACAAGGGACTAAGTTGCTGTGGGCAAGTTCCAGAGAAGTGTATAACATTGTACAAGCGCAAGAGTTAGGCGTCGATATTATCACAGTTACTCCAGCAATTTTGGCTAAACTTACGATGTATAAAAAGGATTTAGAAGAATTATCACTAGAAACAGTGCAAGGTTTCCATAATGATACAAAAGCATTAGGATTTACGATCTTAGATGAATAACGAAAAAGGGGCAATCTTTATTGAGATTACCCCTTTTTTATAATGCACTTGATTGACGTAATTTTAAGGTTACAGGTACAATGAGAGTTTGTCCTGTTTCATTTGGATGCTTCATTAAATATAACAAATGGTTAGCCGCTGTTTCAGCAATTTTAGCTGTGTCTTGTTGAACGGAAGAAAGCGGCGGAGTCGAATAATTAGTAATAGGGCTATCATCAAAACCAATCACCTTGATTTGTTCGGGTATTTTGTATTGCATGTTGTGTAAAATATTTAAAAGTTCCAGTGCAATTGCATCGTTTGTCGCAAGTATGCCATCTGTTGTAGGATAGTTGTTAAAAAAAGCTTGTGTTTGCCGCTTCATTTCAGCAGGGGGATTGTCTAAATATAAGATGCTGCTGTTATCAAATGTAAAATGATTCTTTTTTAACGCTTCTTTAAATCCGGACAAACGTTCTTTAGCAGATGTGGATTTACGATTGAGGACTGCAAAAATAGGATGGCGGCAGCCGACTTTTATTAAGTGTTCAGTTGCTTCAAAAGCCCCTTGGTAGTGGTTTGAAGAAATAAAGGTGGTTTGACTTTTATCCTTGGGTTCTCGATCAATACAAATATAAGGAATCTCTTTTTTCGCCTCTGTATAATCAAAAGAAAATTCTTCTGCACCTGATATCACAATAAGGCCATCAACGCCTTTGCCTTGCAACACTTTTAGATAATCCAATTCTTTTTTTTCATTACGACCAGTGTTACAAATGATGGTAGAGTAGCCCCTTTCGAAGAGGATATATTCAATTTTTTGAACGACATCGGAAAAAAAGTAATTACTGATATCAGGAACCAAAATTCCAATTGTGTAGGACTTATTTGTACGTAACGTCTTTGCACTGTAGTTCATTTCATAGCCAGTTTCTTCGATCACTTGCAAGACTTTTTTTCTGGTTTCTTCTGAAAAACGTCCATTATTATTGATGACTCGTGAAACAGTTGCTACAGAAACACCACTGAGCTTTGCTATATCTTTAACCGAGACTTTTTTCATTAGCTTCTTCCTTTTATCTGTACATATTAATATATTGATTTTCCCACAGAATATGTGATATAGCAATAGTTAAAAGAAAACGTTGACAAAGGTAAAGAAGCATGCTAGATTAATTATTATAAAATAAGTAATCGATTACTCATTAGATATGTCGTTTGGGTAATCGATACCGCAAAGGAGGAGTTGTTTTGGAAAAATTACTTTGTCCCTCAATGATGTGTGCAGATTTCGGCCATCTAGAAAAAGAGACAAGAATACTTGAACAAGCAGGTGTGGATATTTTTCACATGGATTTTATGGATGGTAGTTTTGTTCCTAATTTTGGCATGGGGTTACAAGATTTTGAGTTTGTCCGTAAAACCACAGAAAAGCTCGTTGATGTTCATTTAATGATTCAAAATCCGAGCCGTTATATCGAATTGTTTGCCAATTTAGGCGCAGATATTATTTATGTACATCCTGAGGCAGATCAACAAATTGCCCGCACGTTGGATACCATCAAAAATTATGGAAAAAAAGTTGGGTTAGCGTTAAATCCAGCAACGTCTATTTCAATGGTTGAAGAGCTTTTACCGTTAGCAGATTATGTGATGGTAATGACAGTCAACCCTGGTTTTTCTGGTCAGAGCTACCTTGAATATGTTCAACCAAAAATTGAAAAGTTAGTTGATTTAGGTAAGAAATTTCATTTTCATGTCATGGTAGATGGAGCGATTTCACCAGATAAAGTCCAACTTTTAAGTAGAAAGGGTGTAGCTGGGTTTATTTTAGGAACTTCGACGATCTTTGGAAAAGAAGAAGCATACGCAACAATTATCGAAAAATTGAGAAATCACTAAGGAGGAATTCTTTTATGAAATTAGCATTAGGTAGCGATCACGTCGGTTGGGAATTAAAGCAAGAAATTAATGAATATCTTCAATCATTAGGACATGAAATTGTGGATTTTGGGGCTTATTCTTCCGAGCGAACAAACTATCCCACCTATGGAAAAAAGGTGGCTGAAGAAGTCGCAGCAGGGCACTTTGATGGGGGTGTGCTCATTTGTGGTACTGGTGTTGGAATTTCGATTTCGGCAAATAAAGTCAAAGGAATTCGTGCGGTTGTTTGTAGTGAACCTTATACCGCAAAACTTTCAAAACAACATAACAATACAAATATTGTTGCCTTTGGTTCTCGTGTGGTGGGTATTGATTTAGCAAAAATGATTGTTAAAGAATGGCTAGAGGCCAGCTATGAAGGGGGACGACATACCAAACGAGTGCAAATGATTAGTGAAATCGAAACAAATGAATAAGCTAAAAAATTATCCTGTGTATTTTAAGTGGGGAGGGTTGTATGATTATTTTTGTGCCTATTGAGTAAACGTTTACTCAACGGAATTGGGAGTTATCGTTGAAATAAATTGAATTTAAATGAAAAAATATGAAAAATAATGGTTGTAAATGGTTGCCAATGATGGTATGCTTACGTCAATAATTAATAGGAGTGAAGATACTGTGAAATTAGCAACACGAATAAATTCTTTTTTACCCAAATATGATCATGACCTACGTCAAGTTTTCAAGCAATTCCAAGCCTTAGGGTTAACGCATGTCGATTTAAACTTTCCAGAACATGTTCGTAATTATACTCCAGAAGAAATGAAAGCATTACTAGCTGAAAATCATTTGCAAGCAAATGGTGTTGCTTTACGTTTTAGAGAAGAATTTATCAACGGAGAACTTGGAAATCATGACCAAAAGATTTCAGAGCAGGCATTGTCATTATGTAAAGAAGCCGTTGATTATTGTAGAGAAATTGGCGGAGAAGTGATTACCATTTGGTTAGGATTTGATGGTTTTGATTATTCTTTTCAAATCAATTACGAGAAAGTCTGGCAGCAAATTCAATATTACTTAGGACAGATCGCAGATTATGCTTCTGATATGAAAGTAAGCATTGAATATAAGCCCTTTCAGCCAAGAGCTTATGCTTTTATTGACAGCTTAGGATTGGCAATGACCATGGTGAATGAGCTTCATAAACCAAACGTCGGTATTACTTTAGATTACTGTCATATGCTGATGAAACATGAAAATCCAGCTTATGGGGCAAGTCTTTTAGGAAGTAGAAAGAAACTGTTTGGTGTTCACTTAAATGATGGCTATGGCTTGAATGATGATGGTTTGATGATCGCTTCTAATAGCTTATTTAAAACGGTTGAGTTTTTATATTATGTCAAACTTCACCATTATGAACATGCGATTTATTTTGATACCTTTCCAGTGATTGAAGATCCGGATAGAGAGTGTCAAAAAAATATTGAAATGATAAAAAAATTAGATGTGGCGATAGAAAAAATCGGGATGGATCAAATCGGAAAAGTTATTGAACAAAATGATGCAGTTGCGGTAAGTGAGTTAATGATGAAATTTATTATATAAAAATATTGAAATAAAGGAGTGGAAAAAATGAATTATAAAATAATGGCAAAAGAAATACTTCAAGAGGTGGGCGGAGCGGAAAATATTTCTAATATGACTTACTGCGCGACGCGCTTACGATTAAGCCTGAAAGATCAAACGATAGTAGACGATGAAAAAGTAAAAAATATTGAGGGTGTTGTAAATGTCGTCAATAAGGCAGGGCAATACCAACTTTTAATTGGAACAGAAGTCCCTAAACTATACGATGAATTTGAAGATTTGGTCAAAGGAGACCCGGCAGCTAAGGTAGAAGAAAATACAAGTGAACAATCAAACGGCATTATAAATAATATTTTTTCCGCTATTTCAGCTATATTTGCACCTTTATTGCCAGCATTAGCTGGGTCTGGGGTTTTACGTGGATTGGTTATTCTATGTGTCCAATTAGGGTTATTAAGTGAAGACAGTGGGACTTACGCTATACTAAATGTTGCATCTATGACGGTATTTTATTTTCTACCAGTTTTGTTAGCGTTTACCTCAGCTAGAAGATTTGGAGCAAGTCCTTATATTTCAGCAATTATCGGCGCTTCTTTGATTCACCCAGAATTTATTGCATTGATGGGTGATATCGGTAATGGCGCTACCACGGATTTTTTGAATATCCCTGTTGTGTTGATGAACTATAATTCGACAGTTGTTCCTATCATTTTATCGATCTGGGCGTTTTCTTACTTGTATAAGTTTTTGGATAAACATGTCACAGAAAATCTTAAGTTAGTGATCATTCCATTAATATCGATTGTGATTATGGTACCGTTGACTGTGATTGTAATTGGACCGATCGGCGTATATAGTGGTGAATTTATTGCCAATGTTGTAAATTGGCTGATTGAAAGAAGTAGTATCTTAACAGGTGTCCTTGTAGGTGGCGGTTGGAGCGTATTGGTAAGTTTAGGTATTCATTGGGCCGTAAATCCGATTATGATTAATAACATTTCCACTTATGGATTTGACTATATTGTGCCTTTTACTTTTGCTTGTAACTTTGCAGTAATAGGAACGGCTTTTGGCGTTTATTTCAAAGCAAGGGATAAAAAAATTCGAGGATTTTCGCTTACAGGAGTGGTAACTATCGCACTATCTGCGATTATTGAACCGACACTTTTTGGTATGTTGGTGAAAAATAAAAAACTATTTTTAGCTCAAATTATTGGAGGAGCTGTTGGCGGCGCTTATTTAGGACTGATGAACGTGGTAACGACTGCCTTTGTTTTTGGTAGTGTTACGACATTCCCTGCTTTTGTAAGTGACCAAACTTCAAACTTTGTCCATGCGATGATCGGCTTAGCCATTTCTCTTATCGTGTCAGCAATATTAGGTTTTATCTTTACAAGTAAAGAAGAAAAACTAGCTTAACAAGCTTGTGATATTTTAAAGCAGAAACAGTAAACCGTCTGACTTAAAGGGTTTACTGTTTTTTGCTGTGAATCACTACGATTTAGCGACTGAAAAGAGCTAAGAGTAGATCCTTCAAGGGCTTAGCGGCTATGCCACTTAGTCCTTGATGAGATCGAAGCGAAAGCGAAGAGATGAACAGTACTAGGTAAGCGAAAGCGCACGTAGTAACCAATATTTCAGAATCACTACGATTTAGCGACTGAAAGGAGCTAAGAGTAGATCCTTCAAGGGCTTAGCGGCTATGCCACTTAGTCCTTGATGAGATCGAAGCGAAAGCGAAGAGATGAACAGTACTAGGTAAGCGAAGCGCACGTAGTGTCCAATATCCAGTCGTATTTCAATTCATTTTGCAATTATCTTGTGTTTCGGTATACTGTAAACAGATAGTTACAAAGACGGAGGGAAGATAATGATTCCGTATGAAAGACAAGTTAAAATCGTTAAGTTGTTACAGACAAATACGTTGCTTAAGATTGATGAGTTAAAGGAAAAGTTACCTGAAGTTTCTATTTCTACTTTAAGAAGAGACTTAAAAGAATTAGAAAAAGAGAATAAAGTACAGTTACTTACTGGGGGAGCGGTAAAACTCAATTCGAGTACGACTGAATTACCGATAAAGACGAAATCTACTTTTTATATAGAAGAAAAAAATCATATTGCGGATTTAGCGATGGAACAAGTAAATGATCAGGATATGGTTTATATTGATTCTGGTTCAACTTGTACCATTTTATTAGAAAAAATGATTTATAGAAATGTACATATTGTGACTTCAAATACGGGAATTTTTAATATACTAAATTCGGTAGCGGCTAAGATTACTGTATTAGGTGGGGAATACAATCCAGCGATTTCTTCTTTAAGCGGTAACCTTACCGAAATGAATATCGGTCATTTTATTTTTGATAAGGCGTTTTTAGGTGGAAATGGCATCGACTTAGAATATGGCATAACGACTCCTGATTTGAAAGAAGCGATGAAGAAAAATCATATCGTCCACCACGCCAAAAAAAGCTTTTTACTCTGTGATAGTTCAAAGTTCCATCAAGTAGCAAATGTAAAATCTTTTGATCTGGATTCTGTTACATTAATTTCAGATAAGGGAGATGCGCAGTTAGAAGAAAAAACGAATATTATCTTTTAAAACGATTGAAGTACAGTAAAACTTAAATGATGAAAAGACGAAAGCGGACGATAAAACTTTGTCCGCCTTTTTTATTTGGACCAAAAAGAAAGGGTTTTCATTCAACTGTAGGTATAGTACACTTATTCTGAAGAGGTATAAATCACTTTTAAAACGCGAGAAGAACGCTCTTAAAGAACTAGATTTTAAGCAGCATCATCTTTATATATAAAAGAATGGAGGGAGATAGTGATAGTAGGGTAACTTTTCTAAATTTTTTGATGGTATAAGCTCTAGTTTTTTTCTATCTTTTAGAAATACTTAGAGGAAAAGTAGTAGGAGGGGTAAAATGTGGAAAAAAGGATTATTTTTGTTAGCCGCGTCATTTTTATTAAGTGCTTGTGAGAGTACTAAAGAGAATACTAAAGAGAATACTTCAGCTCAAGAGCAGGATGGAACAGGAAATGTTGAAGAAAAATCTGACGGATCAACGGATTTTGGCGTTGTAAAAAATCCGGGGAACGGTCCTAATATTAGTTATTCTTTAGATAGTGATATAGAAATTTTAACAGAAGAAGACGGCGATGAGACCTATTATTTTAAGGACCTAAATGGGAATGGGGAATTGGATTCGTTTGAAGATTGGCGCGAAAGCTCAGAGACTCGTGCAAAAGCATTTGTTGAAGAGCTATCAATGGATCAAATTGCTGGATTAATGTTATTTAGTTCTCATGAAAGAGATCAGTCAAAAGGACTAACGGATGACCAAAAAGATTATTTAAAAAACGACGATTTACGTAATGTACTACATGCAGGACCTAATAATGTCGAAGATAGTGTACAGTGGACTAATCAAATGCAAAGTTTTGCCGAGAGTCTGGGGACAAAAGAAAAGCCGATTATTCCAGTAAATATTAGTTCTGATCCACGAAGTACTGCAGGGGAAAGTGCCGCTTATAATTCTGAAGGGGATATTTCGCGATGGCCTTCTAATTTAGGTATGGCAGCCACTTTTAGTCCTAAAATTGTAGGTCAATTTGCTAAGATGTCTTCTCAAGAATATCGTGGTTTAGGTATAACAGAAGCTTTAGGCCCCCAAATCGATTTAGCATCAGAACCGCGCTGGCTCAGAGTAGAAGGAACGTTTGGTGAAGGCAGCTCGTTGGCAGCTGATTTGGCTGAAGCTTACGTTAATAATTCCCAGTCATCTTTTGATAAAGATGGAAATGATTTAGGTTGGGGAAATGATTCGATTACCACACAAATTAAACACTTTCCTGGAGATGGACCAGGCGAAGGTGGACGAGAAGCTCACTTATTCCAAGGAAAATTTGGCGTTTATCCAGGAGATAATTTGAAAGAGCATCTCAAAGTTTTCATCGACGGCGGGTTAAACTTATCGGGTAAAACCAAAGAAGCAAGTTCAGTTATGACTTCTTACTCGATTCAAACAGATAAAAAAGGAAAACCTCTTTTTGGCGATAAATACGTAGGAACTGCTTATAATGGTGATGTGGTTAATATCTTACGTAAAGACAATAATTACAATGGTAAGCTTGTGACCGACTGGGGGGTTACTGGAGACAACTCAGAAGAAGTGGGCTATGGAGAAAAATTTATGGGTTCAGGTTTTGGAATGGAAGACGCGAGTGAAGAACAGCGTCACTTTGAAATTTTAAAAGCTGGTATCGACATGTTTGGTGGAAATAATGACAAAGAACCTGTATTAGAGGCATATAAAATGTGGGAAGAAAAACATAAAGCGGGTAATTTAAAACAATCAGCTGAAGATCGCTTTAAAGAAAGCGGTGAGCGCATTGTAAAATCTATGTTTGATCTGGGGCTATTTGAAGATCCTTATGTCGATATGGATGACTCCAAAGAAAATGTTGGCAGCAAGGATAAAGTAGACGCTGGCTATAAAGCTCAGCTTAATTCTGTTGTTATGTTAAAAAATAAAGAGAATACGATAGCTCCTACTGATGATATGGATGAATATAAAGACAAAGTAGTTTATATCCCATCAACAATGAGAAATCCACATGAAAGCTCAATAGGAGACGCTGAACCATTTAGAGGCCCATCGATGGATATCGAAGTAGCAGAAAAATATTTTGGGAAAGTGATCACTGATAAAGAGATAAAAGATGATCAAGGAAATATAACTGACTATGAGCAACCAGATAACCTAGATGACGTTGATTTAGTTATCGCGGGTATGGCTAGTCCTGATAATGGTGAAGTCTTTAGCTTTGCCGGTGTTAAAGAGGATAGTAAAACTTTTTACCCACTATCTTTACAGTATCGGCCTTATACAGCTGACGGGAAGAATGTCCGCAAAGAATCCATTGCAGGAAATATAGAAGAAGACGGCTCCAAACAAAACCGCAGTTATTATGGAGAAACTTCTGATATCGCGAATGAATATGATTTGGATGCTGTATTAAATGCAGCTAAATTAGCGGAAAAAGCAGACCATGATATTCCAGTAGTTGTCGCTATGGATGCTAAAAATCCAGTGATTATGTCCGAATTTGAAGACAAAGTGGACGCTATTGTCGTAGGTTTCGGAATTTCTGATAACGCACTATTCGATGTTATTTTAGGAAGCCACGAGCCCAAAGGATTATTGCCAATGCAGTTTCCTAAAGATATGAATACTGTAGAAGAACAATTTGAGGATGTTCCAAAAGATATGGTACCTTATAAGGATAGTGAAGGAAACAAATACGATTATGGTTATGGCTTAGACTATGACGGTGTCATTAAAGACAAAAGAACAGAGGAATATGTTAAGTAATGATTACTTAATGGAGTGTCTATATAAGCTTTATGGCATGATATAAATAAGAAATACGACTAATCATATTTTAGATAAAGTTATTTAGTCGCTAGAAGTTAAGTTTTGGCGCGAATCGACGTTACACATAAATGTTTCGGTTGGTTCGCGCTCAGATAATCTTATTTTATGAACATTAGCCCTTTTTTAACGTTTGTTAATTAATTTTTTATCTAGAATACCAGCGTTAAACCGCGTATTATCCGCGGTCGCTCTCTTCATGAGAGCGTGGATTGAAATGAAAGAAGTTGATTACAAAAATGTTTAAACAACCGTCGCTCTCTTCATGAGAGCGTGGATTGAAATTAATCTCGTCACTGCCTACCTCCCAACACTTCAGTCGCTCTCTTCATGAGAGCGTGGATTGAAATAGTTCCGCGAGCAAGATGGTCAACCAACCAACTTAGTCGCTCTCTTCATGAGAGCGTGGATTGAAATGGTCTGAATTTGTCGTGTGGATTCCCAAGCTGTCGTCGCTCTCTTCATGAGAGCGTGGATTGAAATAATATGATTAACTGGGAAGTACAAACTTACCGTGGTCGCTCTCTTCATGAGAGCGTGGATTGAAATTACTACTGCACGACTTGCTTTACCTGTGGCGCTGTCGTCGCTCTCTTCATGAGAGCGTGGATTGAAATACAAAGAAACAAAAACAAGCATCAGAAAGATTATGTCGCTCTCTTCATGAGAGCGTGGATTGAAATTATCGTTTATAAAAGATAATATTTTCCACATCCCGTCGCTCTCTTCATGAGAGCGTGGATTGAAATTTTATTTTGTGTTTTCTCGTCGCCATTTCTCGGGTCGCTCTCTTCATGAGAGCGTGGATTGAAATGTGGAATTACGACCACTCTAAAAGGATCATCTTTGTCGCTCTCTTCATGAGAGCGTGGATTGAAATGGCTTTGCTAATTGGGGTTAGCAGAGCCTTTTGTGTCGCTCTCTTCATGAGAGCGTGGATTGAAATTAATAAAGAACGGTTGTACAGAATATGGAAGAATATGTCGCTCTCTTCATGAGAGCGTGGATTGAAATGATATAAAGCAACTAATCCAGCTGTAACACCAAGTCGCTCTCTTCATGAGAGCGTGGATTGAAATTTAAGTGAGCAGGGCTTTTTTACATAATTTTAATAGTCGCTCTCTTCATGAGAGCGTGGATTGAAATTTGCTGTTCTTTCCACGCTTGATAATCCGATTCAGTCGCTCTCTTCATGAGAGCGTGGATTGAAATAAATAATAGAGATGCATGAGTATGTCTAAGACCAGTCGCTCTCTTCATGAGAGCGTGGATTGAAATATAATGATCTCTCGCTAGTATCTCTTTTCTTTTGCGTCGCTCTCTTCATGAGAGCGTGGATTGAAATAAATTTTAGGGAATGGGCACTTTCTAGCGGTTATGTCGCTCTCTTCATGAGAGCGTGGATTGAAATCTTAATTGCTTTACCGACGTTTTTAACAAAATCACGTCGCTCTCTTCATGAGAGCGTGGATTGAAATTGCTAAAAATTGTTGAAATAACTGTTCTCGTTTTGTCGCTCTCTTCATGAGAGCGTGGATTGAAATATCCGTATGGATCCATAATTTTCGACATCATGGACGTCGCTCTCTTCATGAGAGCGTGGATTGAAATATCTTTGTGATTGATATACGGAAGGTGTTTTTTGTGTCGCTCTCTTCATGAGAGCGTGGATTGAAATATAAAATTCAACCATTGAAGGCGCCGCATTTCGTGGTCGCTCTCTTCATGAGAGCGTGGATTGAAATTAACCGATTGGCAAGTCGGTTGAAAGAAATTGACGTCGCTCTCTTCATGAGAGCGTGGATTGAAATGATGGATGATGTACTTAATACGTATAATAAAACTGTCGCTCTCTTCATGAGAGCGTGGATTGAAATTTTTTCATCATCTGCGCTAGATTCAGCACTTTCGGTCGCTCTCTTCATGAGAGCGTGGATTGAAATTTCTGTCCACCGTTTCATTACCTACCGCCCTCACTGTCGCTCTCTTCATGAGAGCGTGGATTGAAATACCAGTTTCTAAGAGAAGAAACAGATCTAACCTAGTCGCTCTCTTCATGAGAGCGTGGAATTAAATAGCAAGGTTATGGTTCTTAATAAATATGGTTAGAGCTTTTATAACAGTAGTAATGCAAGAGTATGTATAAGAGACAGATTTGAAGTTTAAGTTGATTATTATATAGGAGATAGGAGAAGATATTTTGTTGGAAAAAAGACACCAAACATTGATAGAAAAAAGGACGCTTACGCAGAAAAAACGCCGGAATGCGTGCAGAAGAAAAAACCAATAAAAAAGAGTGGGGAAAAATGTTCAATACTAATTACGGTAGTTTGAATAAATTATATGGATCAGATATAGACAAACTGTAGGTTGTTCAATAGGAAAACCTGGCTTCGTAAAAATTGCTTGTTCCCCAGTTCATACCTCTCTTTGCTTTAATTATTACATGATCACTTCATCACAATGTTTTGCTGAGAACATAATTTCTGGGCAATTTAAAAATTCTAAAAGAGAACGCATATATATGAAGTTGTAATATCCAAAGTCAGCTGATTCATGTTATAACGGCTTAGCATGTTTTTGGTTCTTTCTAGGATTAAAAAAGCTGAATCGTTGTCTGTTGTAAAAAAATTATGCTTTGTTGGTTTAGTTCTTAAATAAGAAACTACTCTTGAAAAGATTCTTTTGTTAAGTAACAAGCTGGAAGAGCTTTGACTAACCAAATTCCGCTTTTTGTTGAGTAAAAGGAATAACCATCATTGACTGCTTTTAAGGCATTTATGCGAAAAATAACCGGACGAGCATCGTGTCTTCTACCAATTTTCTTTGCTATTTCTGGATTATCTGTTAAATGGACAAATTCGCGTTCCATCTTATTTAATCCTTCTGATTGTATCATTTTGGCTGCCGCTGGGCTTGTTCCATGATATAAAACTTCAGGAGGAGTTTCAGGTGCTTGTAAAGGTAAAACTGGAATACTATGACCATATAAGGCCCGAATGTAATTTCCTTCAATTACATAGCGCTGTCTGGGACTTTCTTTTATTATCTGTTTAATTTGCAAACGATCAATTTTTTGTCCGTAATGAGCATTGAATTTATCAATGAGTTTGTTAATTTCTATTCGACCATACTCGTCTAAACGGATACCAATTTTTTCAGGATGGTGTCGTAAAACCAGTGAGAGTCGCTTACTGAGTTTACTGAGTTTTTCATTCATAATAATTTTACTCCTTTTACCTATTTTAACAAAAACAGCTTCTTAAGGCAGTTGTTTCTATTTATTTGCCTATAAACTTACCTTTTGTTAGACTAAAATTAGTAATAAAATGATGTGTTTAAGTTGGTTAAAAGGTTAAAATGATGTAACTATATTATCTGTTTTAAAAGAGTGAGAAGAGCTTCACAGGCTTATTAACGAAAGGAAGAGATGTTATGAGTAAAGTCGAAAATATTGTAAAATTGATCGGAAATACTCCTATGGTAAAATTAAATAACATTGTACCTGAGGATGCTGCTGATGTTTATGCGAAGTTAGAATTTTATAATCCTGGTGGTTCAGTGAAAGATCGTATCGCACTTGCAATGGTTGAGGCGGCCGAAAAAGATGGACGTTTGCAAGCTGGAGGTACAATTGTTGAACCAACTTCAGGAAATACAGGAATCGGATTAGCCTTAGTTGCTGCAGCTAAAGGCTATCATCTTATTATTACGATGCCTGAAACAATGAGTGTAGAAAGGCGCTCTTTGATGAAAGGTTACGGAGCAGAACTATTTTTAACGCCGGCTGCAGACGGAATGAATGGAGCGATTCAAAAGGCACGTGAATTAGCAGATGAGCATGGCTACTTTTTGCCTATGCAATTTGAAAATCCAGCAAATCCAGAAGTTCATGAGAAAACAACAGGACAAGAAATCATTCAAGATTTTTCTGGAGGTACTCCAGATGCATTTATTGCTGGAATAGGAACAGGAGGAACGATTACAGGTGTAGGTCATGCGCTTAAAAAGGTCAACGAGAATGTTCAACTTTATGGATTAGAAGCTGCTGAAGCAGCATTAATTAAAAAAGGAATTAAAGGTAAACATAAAATCCAAGGAATTTCAGCTGGACTTGTTCCTGAAGTGTTAGACCAATCTGTTTATCAAGACATCCTCACTGTTTCAAGTGACCAAGCTATTGATATGGCTCATAAGGTAAGTACTAAGGAAGGTTTTCTGCCGGGGATTTCTGGTGGTGCAAATATTTTTGGTGCCATTGAAATTGCTAAAAAACTAGGTAAAGAAAAGACAGTTGTCACAGTTGTACCTGATAATGGAGAACGTTATCTATCTACTGACCTTTTTAAATTTGAGGAATAACTTAGAAAAGACTAGGAATAACTCCCTGGTCTTTTTTTATTAGGTAAAAAGAAAAACATCCGGTTGTTGAATAAACAATAAGAAGCAAGAATGATGTTCAATCAAGAGTTGAATGAACAATGAAAAGCAAGAATGATGTTCAATCAAGAGCTGAATGAACAATGAAAGGCAAAATCGATGTTCAATCAAGAGTTGAATGAACAATGAAAAGCAAGAATGATGTTCAATCAAGAGCTGAATGAACAATGAAAGGCAAAATCGATGTTCAATCAAGAGTTGAATGAACAATGAAAGGCAAAATCGATGTTCAATCAAGAGCTGAATGAACAATGAAAAGCAAGAATGATGTTCAATCAAGAGCTGAATGAACAATGAAAAGCAAAAACGATGTTCAATCAAGGAATGAATGAACAATGAAAAACGAAAATGGTATTCATTTAAGAGTGAGTGAACAGAGTTCTTATATTTTTACGAAAGGTTAAATTTTGTTAATATAAATATACAACAAGAAAGGTGAGGTTAATGACTGGTCGTTTAATTCATTACAATACATTAGCAACTTTAATGAAAGGTGGCTTTGATGGAACTTTTTCATTTGAGGAGGTATTAAAAAATGGTGGTATTGGGATAGGTACTGTGGATCGATTAGATGGCGAATTAGTGATTTTGAACCATCGTGGCTATCGCTTTGATGTGAACGGACAAATTCATGAGGTTCGACCACAAGATACAACACCTTATGCTGCGGTGATTGATTTTAATGCGGAAAATCAAGTCACTTTGAACGAAAAAATCGATAAAGACACGTTAGAAGAAAATATGAGCAAATATTTTTCAAGTAAAAATGTTTTCCAAGCAGTTAAACTACACGGAACTTTTCAAAAAATAAAATGTCGTTCAGTACAAAAACAAGAGAAACCCTATCCTGATTTAGCTGAGGTTGCCAAGGATCAGGCCGAATTTACAGCAGAAGATATGACAGGAACTCTAGTAGGGATTTATACACCAGAACTTTTTGGAATGATTTCTGCCACCGGCTTTCATTTACATTTTATCAGTGACGATCATAGTTTTGGGGGACATGTCTTAGGATTTGAAATTGAACAACCTATGATAAAATGGCAAACTGTAGATACAGTGGAACAGAAATTTCCGATCGACAATGAGACATTTATGAAAACAGATTTTGATTATAGTAGTGTATTAGCAGATATTGAAGAAGCTGAATAAACAAGTTGAGGAGGAATTTGATGATGAGTAAAATAGCTGTAGTTTTTGCGCCGGGTTTTGAAGAAATTGAGGGATTGACAATTGTGGATGTGTTACGCAGAGCAGAAATGGACGTTACAATGGTGGGTTTTTACCAAGAGGTAAGTGGGAACCATAATATCACAGTTAAGACCGACCAAGTGTTAGATGAAAACTTATCCGATTATGATATGATTGTTTTACCAGGAGGAACACAAGGGGCACAAAATTTAAAAAATAATTCAACAGTGATTAAAAGCTTACAGACGGCTTATAGCAACGGAAAACAAATTGCAGCAATTTGTGCAGCGCCGATGGTTTTAGAAGAAGCTGGATTACTACAAAATAGAACTTATACGTCATTTCCTGGTATTGAAGAGGACATTAAATCAGGCGAACATTCAGAGGCGATAGTAGTAAAAGACGGTCAAGTTACAACAAGCCGTGGGCCAGCAACAGCATTGGCTTTTAGTTATCGCTTAGTAGATATCTTAGGCGGAGATAGCGAGAAAATCAAAAAAGCAATGCAGTATGATAAATTGGCGGCTTCTTTTTTAGAAAATTAATGTTTGACAAAAGAAAAAAATCCCGTTATATTTAAACTAATAATTTAACACGGGGGACTTTAAAATGAGTTACGCAAAGTTTGCTTTTTCATATAGCTGTTGTCAGACGTCGCGTTGTGGCGATGTCTGGCTAGCTTTGCGTGAGCTTTAATGGAGGTATTTTCTTCAAAAGTTCAAATGCTAAACTGGCTTTGAAGGAACCAGGGCGCGAAAATCTTAAGTGATTTTCGTGCCCTTTTTTTCGTGTAAAAAGAAGGGTGGGGATAACAAATGTTGATAGAACAAGCAACACAATTAATTGGAAATACTCCGTTAATTGATTTACAAATGGATATACCAAAAAAGAGCCATATTTATGCTAAATTAGAAATGTATAATCCCGGGGGTAGTATTAAGGATCGCTTAGGGGAATATTTAATTCAAAAAGCAATGAGGCAAGGAAAAATTAATCAGCAGACGACAATTATCGAACCGACTGCTGGAAATACTGGTATAGGTATTGCTTTAATAGCACAATCCTATCAATTGTCCACAATTTTGGTTGTACCAGAAAAGTTCAGCTTTGAAAAACAAGAGCTGATGAAAGCATTAGGTGCTAAAATCGTTCATACACCAAGCCAAGAAGGAATCAAAGGAGCGATTCAAAAAGCACGCGAACTTGAAAAATCCATAGATAACACCTTTGTTCCTATGCAATTTGAAAATAAAGCAAATCCTGAAACTTATTATCATACCTTAGCTCCAGAAATTAGCGAAGATTTAAAAGAACCAATTACAGCTTTTGTGGCAGGTGCGGGTAGTGGCGGTTCTTTTGCTGGAAGTGCTAAATATTTAAAAGAAAAAAACCCTAATGTTAAAACGATAGTTGCTGAACCAGAAGGCTCTATTTTAAATGGTGGTCCGGCACACTCGCATAAGATTGAGGGGATTGGTGTTGAATTTATGCCGCCTTTTTTTGCAGACATAGACATTGATGAAATAAAAACGATCTCGGATAAAGATGCTTTTTTCTATGTCAAAAAAATGGCCCGAGAGCAAGGATTATTTATCGGTAGTTCCAGTGGAGCAGCCTTAGCAGCAAGTGTGCAAGCTGCAGAAAAACTACCTTCTAAAAGCAATATTGTCACCATTTTTCCAGATAGTAGCGAACGTTATTTAAGTCAACAGATTTATCAATAAGAAAGTGAGGAATTTACAATGGAATTTAATACAAAACTAATACATGGTGGAATTTCAACAGATGAAACAACAGGAGGAATGTCAGTTCCAATCCATATGGCAACAACTTTCCAACAAAAAAAGATTGGGCAAAGCAAATATGATTATTCACGTTCGGCAAATCCAACTCGTGAAGCCGTTGAAAGCTTAATTGCTGATCTTGAAGGAGGTCAAGCAGGGCTGGCTTTTGCTTCAGGCTCAGCTGCTATTCATACGATTTTTTCCTTGTTTTCTGCAGGTGATCATTTTATTGTGGGAAACGATGTTTATGGCGGTACATTTCGTTTAATTGATGGTGTATTAAAACGTTTAGGGCTGACGTTTACAGTGGTTGATACGCGAGATTTATCTGCCGTTAAACAAGCGATTACCCCCCAAACAAAAGCCGTTTATCTTGAAACCCCAACAAATCCTTTACTTCGTGTCACTGATATACAAGCTGTGACTCAAATCGCACATGATCATGAACTATTGAGTATTATTGATAACACTTTTAGTTCTCCTTACATCCAACGACCACTTGAATTTGGAGTAGATATCGTGATACATAGTGCTTCAAAATATTTAGGTGGGCATAGCGATGTGATTGCCGGATTAGTTGTTGCAAAAGACCAAAAGGTAGCAGAAAATCTTCGTTATTTGCAAAATGCCATCGGAGGAATTTTATCACCACATGATAGTTGGCTTTTACAAAGAGGAATGAAGACTTTAGGATTGCGAATGCGTGCTCATTTACAAAATGCGGAAGCCGTGTTTAACTATTTAACAAAACAACCGTTAGTAGACAAAATTTATTACCCGGGTGATCCTAAAAATGTAGATTTTGAGATAGCTAAAAATCAAATGAATGGGTTTGGTGCAATGATTTCGTTCGAATTACAAGAAGGACTTGACCCTAAAGAATTTGTCGAACAATTACAAATAATTACACTAGCGGAGAGTTTAGGTGCAGTGGAAAGTCTAATCGAAATTCCGGCGTTAATGACTCATGGTTCAATCCCACGACAAACACGTTTGTCAAATGGTATTAAAGATGAATTGATTCGTTTATCCGTCGGAGTGGAAGATGTTAATGATCTTGTAGCTGATCTTGAACAAAGTTTTAATCATTTGAAAGGAAAATAATCATGTTTGAAACGGCCCGAGCGATTTTAAAACAAGATCCTGCAGCGCATAGTCTAGCTGAGGTTGTCTTGACCTATCCTGGAATGCAAGCACTGTTCTGGCATCGGATTGCGCAATATTTTTCTAATCACCATCATTCTTTTCTAGCAAGTTTTTTAAGACGTCATAGCGAACATCGTACTGGAATATCGATTGCGCCTCAAGCGCAAATCGGCAAACGTGTATTTATCGATCATGGAGTAGGGGTAGTTATCGGAGAAACGGCCATTATAGAAGATGACGTAGTCTTGTTACATGGAGTGACATTAGGCTCACGACATGCAGAAGATACTGGTAGAAGACACCCACATATTAAACATGGCGCTTATATTGGCGCCAATGCACAAATTTTAGGTTCAGTAACAGTAGGGAAGTTTAGTAAGATTGGTGCAGGAGCCATTGTGTTAAAAGATGTACCCGATTATGCTACAGCAGTGGGAAGTCCTGCACGTATTATTGAGAAAAAATGATAAGCCAAATACGAACTAATAATAAAGAATCTGCTAGTAAAAGTGATGGGCACCCCGTCAAGTGGACACGGAAATATAATAAAATTTTTAGAGAATGATTTGCTGATTTTTGGCAAATCGTTCTTTTGTTTTTATGATGATTAAACTTTGACTACGATTGTCTGAAGTATACTTTTGACGAGCGAACCCCCAAATATCTCACCATAAAAAGTATACGACGATTATGCGGCCATCAAAAGTTGCTGGTGAACTTGTAACGGGGTTTTTGATTTCAAACAACGTTGATAGCGGCCGTTGTTGTAATAGTGAATATAGTTTTCAATCATTGAAACAAGATGTTCGCGACTTGTAAATTGCCGACGATAGTACTTCTCCCGTTTTAATGTTCCCC
>NZ_BCPY01000033.1 GCF_001544195.1 Tetragenococcus solitarius NBRC 100494 | reverse complement strand
AAATTTTGGTTCAGGAAATAAACAAATAGACAAGAGGAGTTTTTGTAATTGGAAAATATCCTAAAAAATATGAAAAGAATCGATGTATACATTCACTATCTTATCACACTTTGCGGCGGCTTTTTTGGTGTGTATGCAATTGTCAGCCGGATGGGAAATTTTGGGCAAGCGCAGACAGCAAACTTAATTGAATTGATAGATAATATTCTGGGAAAAGATATGACAGCTGGAATGATTCGATTGTTGGCCGCCGTACTTTTTATATGTGGTATGGTTTTAGCGACGGTACTTGAGAAAAAAGGGAAAATAGATCTGAGGTACCTTTCGATTCTGTTTGATTTTGCGGCTGCTGTTATGGTTGGATTTTTCCCACTTACCATGGATCCAGTTATGGCACTTTATCCCTTTTTCTTTGCTACGGCCTTTCAATGGTGTGTATTTAAGGGCGCTAAAGGGTATGCGAGTGCGACAGTTTTTTGTACAAATAATTTAAAGCAAACAACCATTTCATTAGTAGAATGTTTCTTTATGTCAAAAAATAACCCTGAAAGAAGAGAAAAGCTAGAAAAAGCCAAGTTTTACGGCAGCACATTTTTAAGTTTTTACATAGGTGTGGTTGTTGGCTACTTTTTATGGTACTTTTTCGGTGTTCATAGTATTTGGTTTATGACACTTCCGCTTTTAGTAAATTCAGGACTCGTCTTTTTAGAAAAAAAGAAATATGAAGTTAATTTTAATGTCCAAAAAAATACCATTCATGAATCGACTTTATAAACAATAATTTAGACTAACCACCATTATCTATTTGCTGCATTTTTTGCTCCTTTATTTTTTCCGTGGTTTTGTGATTGCCATACCCCGTAAGCTTATGAAAGTTCCATCTATTGCTAGGATAGTAATAAAAATGCCTTTAACATGAAATAAAGCTGTTGGGATTAAAACGTGAAACCCACAGTAGAAATAGCTATTGATAGTAAAACGAAAATACGCGACTGATTCTTTCTTTAAAAAAGCTAATAATATTGGAGGCACAAAAAGAACGGTCAGCAATATCGTACTTGCTTTCATTACGTCTGGATTATTTATAGAAATAGTGTTGGTATCTTTTTGAAGGTTTGCTACTAAGATTAATGCTGTAATTGACAATATGAATAAAATCCCTAGTAAACTCACTTTTTTCATTTTCTATCTCTCACTTTTATATAGTTTGTTGTAGCATTGAGTGCACTTTTCCTTGGTAAATACAATTTAGCCCTGCTATTAATTCAATGTCTTGCGGTGTAGTTAGTCCTAGTGGCTTATTGAGGTGGTTAATCCCTGCTTTTAATAAGACATATGCGACAAATTGTGAACAAAAATAAGCATTCGCTCGCGGGATAGACTTGCCAAACATTACTCCGAATAAGCCTAAAAAATTGTACTTGTATACATTTTTTTGTCTTATAAACTGATGAATTACTTTTTGTATTTCCTTACTTTGTGATAGAGTGATTTCACATGAGTAAATTGTACAACTTGCTTCTTGAAAAAATTGGTCATATAAATTTTCTTCTACAAAGCCAGCCAAAAAAGGATTGTTAAAATGTTTTCTTCCGAAACTATAAACAGTACTGAAATTTGTGTCTAGGGCAATGGATACATGGTTATACTCGCGTTTAGTATATACTCCAATTGCTTTAGAAAATATTGTATTGTTTTTAGTAAATATTAAGTAAATAGTGTTTTTGTCCATATGCAACGTTTCCTTATCTAATGATTTTAAAATATATCTTTTTGATTTATAGTGCTAACTGAAACGTAGGTGATTACTAACTCAAGGAATTAGGAAAATAATGAAAGTTCCGACTGCCGTGTAGCCTTCTTTTTCCAGGTATTCTTGTAACATCTTGTTTACTGAAATATCATCTTCAATAATTAAAACCGTATTATTTATTATTAACTCTTGTTATTTCGGAATAAAATAAATGTTATTGACCTAAGTATGCCCTAAACAAATGGTTCTGTCTAATAAGTAAGGTTTACTTTGAACAGTACGCGGATTAGGTAATTTTACAAGCTTTGATGATGAGGATGCTTTTCGTTGATGAAAAATAACTACGATGAATTTATGAAAGAGGATATTGATGAATAAAAAAGTACCCTTTAAAAAGGATACTTTCTGCCTTGTTGTACATTAAAAATTAGTTAAGCGAGCGATGAAATTTATTTATTATGATCAAGATGTCTATTAAGGGTTTCAATTTCTTTTTTTGCCTTTAACATCGAAGATAACCAGATAATTATATAAATAGTGGAAAAAGTAAGTGTGAAGTCAAATAATACCCCTAATTCCCAAGAAGTCCATCCAGCTAAAATTGCTAATGGTAAGAAAGACAGATAGGAGACGGCAAAGTTGATTGAAGTCATCTTTAAGATGCTCCAGTCCGTTTCTGAGTAAATCAAATTACTTAAAGAAAATACACATCCCATAGCAGACCATATACCAATTGAAGCTATAAGTGCATAAAGTTCATTGGGGAAATGCGCGATAAAAGCCGGAGTTGAAGGAATATAGCTTCCTTCAGCAAAGTTGAATGAATAATGGATGGATAGCATCAAACCAATAAAAGTTCCCACGACAATCCCTACTCCCACACGTTGCAATACTTTCTTTAACATAGTAAACGCTCCTTTACTTTTTTTAAATATCTTTTAGATGAACTTGTCTGACTGCCGTTTGTAAGATGAATTAGAATCAAGCCGCTTTTTGTAAGTTGGAAATGCTGCACATAATTTAAGTTAATGATTTCAGTATTGGAAATACGAACGAAAAAGTCGGGTAATTGCTCATCTAATTCATACAAGCGAGAATTAACAAGGAACTCTTCTTCTGATGTATGTCCGTAAACTTTCTTTTGGCTACTATAAAAATTGACAAAATCACTAATAGGGATGCGATAATTTTTATCTTGCTTTCTACCAATTAACGGCGCAGATGTTTTTTCAATATAAGCAATAATGTTATTTATCTGAGCAGACTTTGTTTGTGTTTTTAAAATAATGAACCCTTTTTCTAATTGCTGGTCAATTTCTAATTTTACTTTCATTACGCTTCCCCTCCTTTAAAATAAGCATAATTTATTTCTTTTTGAATGTATATAGCAGATAGATAAGCGGGCGTTTTTAGAGGACTTGTGGACAAAACTTCGTTACAAACAGAGAAGTGATTTGTGGTAAGCTTATTCTTGTAAGGAATCTAATATTTTATGAATAAAAACTAAGACAAGATATTCTTTTGGTCATAGAAAGTTCGCCTTAATTTTAAAATTAAATAAAACAATTAGGAGAATGTTTATATATGGTAGAAAACAATGATTTCGTTAAGATGGAAATTGATGGTGTAAAGTTTAAGTTAAGAGAAAAAGCTGATTTTTCATTTTTGCAGCAATATGGCAAAGTCTTTTGTGTTTTTGATCAAAACGACTCTGGTAACATTAGTTTTGGTATAGAAAATGAGTTAAAAGAGAAATATTTTATCAAAGTAGCAGGAGCGAAAACGTTGGAGGCATTTTGTCAACCTGATGAGGCAGTTAAGGCTTTAAAGCATACAATTAGAATTTATCAAGAACTACGTTGTGAGATATTAATTGATATGATTACTTTTGGTACATTTCAGAATTTATTTTTTGTTGTATTTCGTTGGTCTGATGGAGAGTGTTTATTTGATCATTGGAATTTTGACTTCTATCAAAGTAATCCAAAAATCAAATCACCTAGAGAAAAATTTAGTGACTTGTCTGAAAAGAAAAAGTTACAAGTAGCAGACCAAATCCTTCAATTTATGACTCATGTAGAAGAGAAAGAGTATATTGCCGTTGATTTTTACGATGGTAGTTTAATGTATGATTTTGATAGGAATCAGTTAACCATTTGCGATATTGATTTTTTTCAGAGAAAACCAGTAATTAATAATATTGGGATAGAATACTGGGGAGCTAAAAGAATGAAGGCGCCCGAAGAGTATATTTTAGGGGCCAAAATTAATTCTAAGACCAATGTTTTTACAGTTGGTGCGTTATTTTTTCATCTTTTTGGTAATTATTCCAATAAGATGATTACAAAAATGGATAAAGAAAATCAGTTTATCCCTTTACAAAAAGAGTATTGGGAACTGCCTATGCAACTATATGATATAGTGCTAAAAGCAGTAAATCCGTTCCCTGAAAAACGATATGAAACTATTCGGTCTTTAAAAGAGGAATGGCTAACTCAATGTGATAAATTATACAGTTGCTAAACTTTACTTTTTTCCTTTGTTCAGTTATTATTGGGTGGAAATAATTAAGGAGGGAAGTATAGCATGACTGCATCTATGAGATTGCGCTTTTTAACTTTTGAATCGATAACTGAATAATAAATTCAAAAGTCTTAGGAATAGCGATTTCAAGGGATGAGTGTATACTTTTCTAATAAATATAAGTTGAAATGGCAAGGATAGTTCCGTAAAAAGACTATCCTTTTTTGTGCATTCATTTTCCTTTTCCTAAGTCAGAAAGGAAAGAGAAAATGGAAAAATTAACCATTAAATTAACAGATATAAGACAAAGCTTTGGGGCAAAAGAAGTATTAGCAATCAAGGAGCTATCCGCTTATGAAAATGATCGGATTGGCATTATAGGAGGCAACGGACAAGGAAAATCGACTTTACTAAAAATTATTCACGGTGATTTACGACCGGAAGGAACTGTACAAAGAGAAACAGAATTTAATTATTTTCCGCAAATAGCAGAGGTTAATGAGTTCTTTAATGTAGATGAACTGGATTGGGAGTTAGTGGGCCAGTTTGCGATTCCTAAAAATGAGGTGCAAACATTAAGCGGAGGCGAAATTTCAAAATTCCGATTAGCGCAGGTGCTTTCTGTTTATCAAATGGGTCTTTTATTAGACGAACCTACCACGCATCTTGATCAGACAAGCGTTAAAAAGTTAGTGGAAGAATTGCGCTATTATTATGGTACGCTGTTATTTGTGAGTCATGACCGTTACTTTTTGAATCAATTAGCTAACAAGATTTGGGAAGTTCAAGATGGTACAGTTATTGAATATGAGGGAAATTATGACGATTATAAGCAACAAAAGGAATTGGAAGAAATCGAACATGAGCATGCGGTAGAGAATTATTTACAAGAAAAAAAGCATTTGGAAACAGCCATTGCTAAAAAGAAAGAACAGGCAGCAAAGGCAAGCAAGGTTTCAAGCAAGAAGAAGCAACAAAGTATTCGTCCCGATCGTCTTTCTTCATCTAAACAAAAAGATACTGTACAAAAATCGATGCAAAAATCGGCTAAATCGATGGAAGCTCGTTTATCTAAGCTGCAAGAAGTCACACCTAACCAAAAAGCAACCAAGATTGTATTTCCTACACCCAAGTCAGTAGAGATTCATAATAAATTTCCCATTCGCGGAGAAAATCTGAAACTAAACGCAGGTGACAAAGTTCTTTTAAAGCAAACGGATTTTCAATTTGGTTTGGGAAAGAAAATTGCGATTACAGGAGAAAATGGTAGTGGGAAAACGACACTGTTAGATTACATTGTAAATGATAAGAAAGGCGTTGTCTTATCCCCTAAAGTTGTTTTTTCCGTTTACCGACAAATGGACTACAAGTTGTTTGGCGAAGATACCATCTTATCTTTTTTGATGAAGCTGACAGAGTATCCAGAAAGTCTTGTTCGTAGTATTTTGCACAATCTAGGTTTTATGCAATTAGAGTTGAGTAAGCCACTTTCTGGCTTAAGCGGAGGAGAAGCGACTCGATTATCTATTGCTTTGCTGTTTACCTCACACGATCCTTATTTTGTAAAGGAAATAGCAGATGAAGTTTATATGATTAAAAAAGAACAATTACAAGCTGTTTCAAAGGAAAACATTTGACCCTCTTTTCTTTAAACTTTAAGATGAATGAAGATCCTTTATTAAAAGCAATGAAAGGAAGAGATCGAATGAAAGCTGTCACAATAACAGAAGGTAATGAAATAGAAGTAAAACAACGCCAAGCTCCGCAAGTAAGTGTAGGAGAAGTTCTTGTCAAAGTGCATGCAGCTGGAATGAACAATGCAGATGTCATGCAAAAGATGGGCGGTTATCCGGCACCGGTCGATGCGCCAGCAGATATTCCTGGTTTAGAATTTGCCGGAGAGGTAGTAGAAGTTGGTCCGCAGACAGAGCGCTTTTCAGTGGGTGCTCATGTGATGGGCTTAGTGAGTGGAGGTGCTCAGGCTGAAATTATTGCAGTAAATGAACGTTTTTTAATGCCAATGCCTGATGCTTTAAGTTGGCAAGAAGCAGGAAGCTTTCCGGAAGCCTTCATTACTGCTCATGATGCTTTAGTGACCAAGGGCAACTTGCGCCCAGGAGAACGGGTGTTAATTACGGGAGCTGCTGGTGCTGTAGGAGTTGCAGCGGTGCAAATTGCCAAATTAATCGGGGCAGAAGTGGTTGCCTCTGTCAGAAATTCCAACACTAGAGAAAAGACAAAAGAAATAGGAGCGGATAAGGCTATCGCTCCGGATGAAATGGAAAAGTATGGTCCCTACGATCTTATTATAGAATTGATTGGTGCGGCAGACTTTGCAGCAAATATCGATGCTTTAAGTTATGGCGGCAGAATTGTTTGTATTGGTTTTATGAGCGGAGCGCAGGCTCAGGTGGATATCTCCAAACTTGCCTTTAAACAAGCTGCTGTTTATGGCAGCTCATTACGCAAAAGACCTAAAGAAGATAAGGCGAAAGCTATTCGCGTAGTGGAAAAAGAAGTGCTGCCTTTTGTGAAAAAAGGCAAAGTAACCGTACCAATCCATGCTGCTTATTTACTGGATAACGGTAAACAAGCTTATGAAGAGTACAATCAAAAAGGGAAGTTTGGACAAATTGTTCTGGTCAATGAATAGCGTAACGAAAATGCGCCTATTCCCTTTATCTATATGAAGTAACCCCCAAATGTTAGACTTTTTGTTCTAACTTTTTGGGGGTCTTCGTTTGTCTATGAGAGTGAGCACTTTTAATTATAAATTTTTATACATAATATACATATCTGAATAACTCCCATCTTTCAAGCGGAATCCTGACGGAATGGTTCCAACAATCGCAAAATCAAATTTTTTGTAAGTGTGAATGGCCGCTTTATTAGAAGCGACAACGGCGTTAAACTGCATCCCTTGAAAGCCTGCTTGCTGTGCTTGTTCTAGCGAATCTTGAACTAAATGAGGAAAAATTCCATGCCCTCGAAATGCTTTATTCATACAATAACTTGTATTGGCTACATGGCTGCACCGGCCAATATTATTGGGATGCGTGACGTAAAAACCTGCGACTTGGTTTTCAATAATGAGATTTCTTACGATGGTTTGTTCCATCAGATATTTTTCAAAAGCTTCTTGCGTGAAAAGTTCTTCTCCTGGGAAGGCATTGCCATCTTTTAACACATCATTCCAAATAGAAGTCATTTGTGCAAGATACTCCGGCTGATAATCGGTAAAAGTAAACATGAGGATACTCCTTCGTTTGTTCATACTATTATGGTATCAGATTTATAATGAAAGGAAATACCTATTTCTTATAATGTTGCGGCAATTTCTGCATCAATAATTAAATGATCAATGATGGATTGCTGCAATAAATGTTGAATACTAGAAGCTTTTTCTTTTCCAGAAGCAACCACCACCACTTCTTTAATGTTCTTAAGGTCTTCTAACGTAACACCGATCATTTTTTGCGAGATATTCGTTGTTACAGCTTGTCCATTTTGATCAAAAAAGGTAGCTAGTATGTCTCCTACGACATGTTTTTCTTGCATTTCCTGTATATCTTTTTTGCTGAAATATCCTAACTTACGATAAGAAGAGGACTCAATTGGATTGCCCACTGCGGTAATGGCCATATCGACATTTTTTCCCTTGCGAATTATATTGTTGATAAACTGCGATTTATCAAAAGTTTCTTTCATCTCCAGACTTTCAGCGATGGCTGGAGCATAAAAATAGTCGACATCACAATTATATTTTTGCGATAAGATAAAAGCTAAATGATTGGATTGATTTTTAACATTGGAAACATCGACGCCTCCAATTAGAGGTACAATCGATAAATTCTCAAATGGGCGATAACTAGCAGCTTCAGCAAACTTATTTAATGTGGAGCCCCAACCAATTCCGAGACTGTTTATTTTTTTTAAATGATTTTCTACGAAAGTAGCGCATAAATTCCCGACTTCTTGTTTAGCTTCATCTTCGGAATCACTTGCCGAAGAAATTAAAACCGTCTTAAGCCCGTATTTTTTTGCAAGAAGTTCCTGTTGTTCAAAATTCATGATTTCTGAATCTTGAATAGAAATTTTGACAATTCCTCGCTCTACCGCCTCTTTAAGTAAGGTTGCAACAGTGGGCCTAGAGACGCCTAACTGTTTGGCTATTTCGGTTTGATTCACATTTTCCTTATAAAAAAGCAAAGCAGCTTTTACCATCATTTTATCTCTATTGTTCATCGTTAACTCCCATATCATTTCTTTTTATTAAAACATTATAGCACGCTTTCTTTACAATTGAAAAGTTAGTTGGCTTTTGTCAGTTTTTTGTTGACAATAAATTTTATGAAAGTTATACTGATTTATAACAAATGTAAAATTATTTTACAAATGGAAAGGAAGAGTGTGATGGAAATTCAAGCACCTTTTTTTGTTTTTAATCCCAAATCTTATTTTTATGGCGATCAGTTATTAAAACTAGCACAAAAGGCAGATTTTTTGGCAGAAAAATACCCTCATTTGACAATATTTATTACAGCACCTTACGCAGATTTAGCTAATATTGCCAAACAGACTCGACACATTATTGTGACAGCGCAACATATGGATGGGATTGAACCTGGAAGAGGCATGGGAGCTGTTTTACCTGAATCTATTTACCAGGCAGGTGTACGCGCAGTCTTTTTAAATCATGCAGAGCATCCTTTACAACTAGCAGAATTGGTCCAGTCCATAAAAAAAGCTAAGGAACTAGGCATTCAAACGATTGTATGCGCCGATTCTCTAGAAGAAGCCCGGGCGATTGCCGTATTAAAACCGGATGTTTTACTTTGTGAGCCAACAGAATTAATTGGTAGTGGAAAAACCAGTGATGAAAGTTATATTCAAGAAACAAATAAAGCGATAAAAGAAATAGATCCCGACATTTTTATCTTACAGGCTGCTGGTATCAGTACACCAGAAGACGTTTATCACACTTTACAATTAGGTGCAGATGGTACGGGATGTACAAGTGGAATTACTGAAGCAGATGAGCCAGCAAAAATGTTAGAAAAAATGATTGAAGCTGTTAACCGAGCCTATGAACAAAGAAAGGAAAAGCATAATGAAAATAGAACATGAATCATTACAAATTGAATCAAATGGCAAACGTGTTACTTATTCAGATATTACAGAAAAGGTAAGACAGATTATTCAAGCGACCGGTGTGCAAGATGGGTTATGTGTCGTTAGTTCCCAACATACAACTTGTTCAGTTATCTTTGAAGAATTTGTTCATGATAAAGACTGGAATGGAGATGAGTTATTACAAGTAGACCTTAATCATATTTTAGATAAAATGATTCCTCGGCAATTAACTGAAAGCGATTACCTATATCCTGGAGCTGAACATGTGCAGTTTTTAGAAGAACTTTCTCAGCAAAAAGCTGATTATCCCAACGATTTAACCACGATTTTAAATGCAGATGCTCACTTACGAGCTTCTCTTTTTGGTTCAAGTCAGACCCTCATCATTAAAGAGGGTGAGCCCTTGATTGGTTCAGTAGGCTATATTTATTTTGTCGACTGGGACCAAAATCGCAAACGCAATCGGACATGCAATCTACTAGTCATGGGCAACTAACTAAAAGCGCTTTTATGTCGTGTGTTAGGAAGTGATTACAGTCAGTCAATCAAATGATGTTTTAGGAAACTTTTGTCCGATAGCAAAAAAACGGACAAAATAACATTAAAGTTTTGTCCGAAAATACTGAATGGGACAGACAAACATAGAACTTCTGTCTTACAAACCTATAAGTGATAAAATAAACGATTTTGAAGGAGAGACATTATGTTAGTTCATTCTAAAAAAATATTACTTGAAGCTAAAAAAGAAAACTTTGCGGTTCCAGCTACGAATTTTATTGATTTAGATAGTGCTCGTTCTTATGTGACAGTAGCTGAAAAAAGAGGATTGCCGTTAATTCTTGCTTATGCTCAATCGCATAGCGAAATTTTATCCATCGAAGAGGCGGCTTTAATTGGTAAATTTTTGGCTGAAAAAAGCAAAGTTCCGATCGTTCTTCATTTGGATCATGGTGAAGATACCGATTTTATTTATAAGGCTATTGACTTAGGTTTTCGTTCAGTGATGATTGATGCATCCAGAGAAGATTTTCATGACAATATCGCACTTACGAAAAAAGTTGTAGATTATGCCCATCAGTTGGATGTGACTGTGGAGGCAGAATTAGGACATGTGGGTTCGAATGATTTTTCCGAATTACCAAGTGTTACCGATTCTATCTATACAGAAGTAGAGGATGTTTTAGAATTTGTGGAGCAAACAGAAGTCGATTCTTTAGCTATCTCTATAGGGACAGCACACGGCATTTACCAAGGCGCACCTGAGATTAATTTTGATCGACTAAAAGAGATCGACGAGCGCACTGAAATTCCTCTAGTTCTACATGGCGGTTCTTCTAGCGGAGACGCAAACTTGTATTATTGCGCCACTCATGGCATTAGCAAAGTAAATATCTTTTCAGATTTTATTAATGACGCTTTTTCTGCAATTCATACTCAACAACCGCAGGATTATTTAGCTTTAAAAAATATTGCAAATCAAACGATGGAAAAAGTTTTAGACCATTATTATGATGTTTTTGCCACTCAGCCAATTTATATCTAAAATTTTGTATAGAGTTCCTCTATTATCTTTACTAAAATTGCTCTTTTCCTGAATTTTCGTGCTGATATCTGCAAAGTTACGATAGGAGTCGATTCTACCCATCCAAATTTCATCAGACTATTGACGGTATCTGCCTAATCAGTCAATATAGTAGACATAACTTTGAAGCTAATGGTGCACTGAAACTAGGGGGAGTAAAAGATTTCAAAAGTAGAAGGAGTTATTTTTGATTGGGCTGGAACGACCGTTGATTTTGGTTGTTTTGCGCCGGTGAAAGCTTTTATTGAAACATTTCAAAAATATGGGATTGCTGTAACAGTGAAAGAAGTAAGAGAACCGATGGGGTTAAGTAAAAACGAACATATCCGTCACATGTTAGCCATGCCTCGAATTAATAACCTTTGGCAAAGCACATTTGGTAAAAAAGCCAATGAGCAAGATGTACAACAACTTTATCAAATATTTACGGAATTGATTTTATCTGTTTTGCCTTCTTATACCGATCCGATTCCAGAGGTTGTAGAGACAATTAATGAACTTAAAAGAGCGGGGATAAAGATCGGCTCAACCACTGGCTATACTAAAAAGATGATGGAAGTTGTCATACCAAATGCGCGTAACAAAGGATATGAAGTAGACGCTTGTTACACTGCAGAAGACACGAATGGTTTGGGGCGGCCTTTTCCTTATATGATTTTTCGCAACATGGAAGTCTTAAAAATGTCAGCTACAAAACAGGTGGTTAAAGTAGGAGATACCTTACAAGATTTAAAAGAGGCACAATATGCAGGTGTCTGGTCTGTAGGGGTAATTATAGGAAGTTCAGAATTAGGGTTAACCCTGGGAGAGTTTGAATCATTATCTAAAAAAGAACAAAAGGAAAAAATTCAAGCGACACGAGAAATTTTCTTACGACATGGGGCAGATTTTACCATCGAGACGATGAGTGAACTGACACAAGTGATTTCTAAAATCAATCAACGAATGGAAAGTAAATAAAAATGAGCAAAAATTTTTTAAATTCCACTTGAAGTTAGCTGTACTTCAAGCGGTTTTTTATATTGTCGGAGAACGACAAAAAATACGCTAAAAGTCTGAGGAAAAATAGGAATAAATCGGATAATATATAATAAAAGGCGCAATGAATGTTTCGACCTGTGGAACATTTTTAGTGCTTAACAAGGAAGTAGAAGTTGAATAAAAAAACTAGGAGGAATATTTTTGTATTTTCGTCAAGCCGATAAAGAAGATCTGGTCAAAGTTACTGAGTTATTAGCAGAATCTTTTTTAGATTACCCTTTATTTTGCGTGATTGAGGAAGATCAAGAAAAAAGGTATTCGCTAGTTTATGAGCTGCAATATATTAATACTAAGTTATACATTGCTAAGCATCAGTGCTTTGTCGTCATGGACGACAGGAAATTGATAGGTGCAGCATTACTAAAGGATTTACAAAAGGATCATAAAGATTTTTGGTCTTATATTTATTTGGGATTTTTTCGTCTGCTTAAAAAAGGGTTAATGGTTAAAGCGATACAATACTTGAAATTGATGAATGGAACTAGTGTTTTCAGTCAACAAGAGAATGCTTGGTACTTGGATTCTTTCGCTGTTTCTAAAACAGCACAGGGACTGGGTTTAGGTAGTGAGATATTGCAATGCGTCATTTTTTCTTATATTAAAGAACATGGCGGAGGCAAATTATTTTTGTCTACTAATACGGAATGGAATCGAAAATTTTATCAAAAGAACGGCTTTGACGAATATAAAGAAACAGAATTAACGCTAAACGAACATAGTGTAAAAGATTGGAGCTACCGTAAAAAAATTCCAGGAAAATAAAGCTAATCTGATTCTTTTTAAATTTACATAAGATAGAACGAGCCTTGTAAATACTATAATTATGTTTTTATAAGGCTCTTTTAAGAGTGTCTCAAGAAAAAATTTTTTTATAAGATTGATATAAAAAAGCAATGATTTAAACGACAAGATAGGAGCTTAAAACCGGCAAATGAAAATACTTTCTTAAATTTAATTTTTATCCTATACTATAAACGCACAGTTGTTCTTTTTAACGCTATTATTAGACAATCAAGTCAAAGGAACAGCCCATTGAAATAAACAAGTAAAAGCGAGGAGGAATAAGGCGTGGACGTGATGAGTATTATAAATGCTATCAGTTCGATTGGTACTTTTGCTATGGCACTTTTTTACTTTGTCTCTGTTTCGATACAACTTTATCAAATGCGCTTAGGTTTTAGCCCGGCATTAGGGATTGGTCAGACATTTCTGGTAGAAGATAAAGGTATATTTAAATTGCAAAGCGCAACGAATCTATTGGACGAAGAAAAAGGCGGACTTAGTTATTTTAGTTTATATAATTTAGGCGGCGGAACTGCCCGGCATATCACCATTGATATTTATTTAAATAAAACAATGTTATTACAAGAAAAATATGTACATATTTTGCCAGGAAACGAGAATTACTTGCTTCCTATAAATGAAAAAGTGCATAAAGTATTGGAACAACCACAGATGAAAGATAATAAAGAGATGGAGTTCATGATAACGTTGAAGTACAAGAGTAGTGTCAAGCAGAGATGGCATCACGCGGCATTAATTGCACAATTTGATGCCTTTACTGATACGAAAAAAGAAGCGTCCGTTTATGAAATTCAATTTATAAATGAGGAAGATTATGCAAATAAGGATAACTAATTAGAAGCAAAACAATATTTTTGTAGCTATTTAAAAGCTACAGAAATATTGTTTTTTTTATGCAATAATTATATTTTAATTATTTTTTTTATTTAACCTTTTGATAGAAAGGAGAGTATCAGATGAAAAATATTATTGAAACCCATCAGCTTACTAAAAAATTTAAAAAGGAAACTGTCCTAAAAAATGTCTCGATTCATGTAAAAGAGCATTCTGTCTATGGCCTACTTGGCCCCAATGGTGCTGGTAAATCTACGCTCTTAAAGTTACTCACCGGGGTGTTAAAGCCTAGTTCTGGAAAAGTTTTTTATCAAGGGGCAATTTGGCAGAAAAAAGATTTAAAAAATATTGGCGCGATGATTGAAGGCCCGGCCATTTACCCAAATCTTACGGCTTATGAAAATTTAAAAGTACTGGCTACGCTTTTAGCAATTAATGATCAACGAATTCCGCAAGTATTACAGACCGTCGATCTTAAAAATACAGGAAATAAAATTGTCAAGCACTTTTCATTGGGAATGAAACAACGGCTCGGGATTGCAATGGCACTTTTAAATCAACCTGAATTATTAATTTTGGATGAACCTACAAATGGTCTTGATCCACTTGGAATACAAGAACTACGTGAACTTATCCGCTGGTTTCCTAGTCAGGGAATTACCGTGATTTTGTCCAGTCATATTTTAAACGAAGTCCAGCAGATGGCAGATACGGTAGGGATTGTTTATCATGGTCAGCTAAAATATGAAAATAAAAATGATCCTCAGAAAGCTAATTTGGAAAAATTATTTATGGAAATCATTAAGGGAGGCGATGAGCAATGAAAGTATCTCGTTCTGTAGAAACTGAATGGTTAAAAGAAAAACGTTCGGCCAATCGTAAGTTATTATGGCTAGCCCCGCTTAACTTTGTTCTGCTTAGTTTTGGCTTAGTATTATTAATGGGCCCTAGTCCAGATGGAAAACATAGCTACATCGTAGCGGCCACTTTTAATTGGTATTCTTTACTTATTTTGCCGGTGATTCTTACTTTATTAGTAACAAATCTTTTAAAAAAAGAAAAAACAGTGAATCAAGTTTTCTACCGTACCACTGGAGCGGGTCTTAAAGAACAGATTATAGGTAAAAATATAGTTGCCATGATTGAAATTATCTTTATTTTATTGATTTCAACGATTTTTATTTTCTTTATAGGTAAAAGTTTGTTAAAGGAAAACCTTTCTGCTATACAATTAACAACCGCTGCCATCTATTTGATTGTTGGTAGTTTACCCGTAATGAGTTTAAGCTTTATTTTGTATCGGTTTTTGAATCAGACACTGGTACTGCTGATTAACTTTATTTTAGGAAATGTGGCCGCTGTTGTGGCGGTTGAATCCTGGTGGTGGTTATTTCCTTGGAGTTATAACTTACGTATGATGGCTCCTGCCTTAGGTGTACATCCGAATGGGACATTTTTGCCGGCAGGAGATCCCTTGTTAAACCAAGATGCGCTGCTTATTGGCGTAGGGATGGCTTTTATTGTCTATTTGCTTTTGCTGTCGGTTCAGTTATTCATGGCAAGGAGAGTGGAAAACCATGGCTAGATATATTTATGCTCATTGGTTGAAAACAAAAAATACGCCTCTACGCTTAATCTGTGGGATTTTAACCGTGTTGTACGCTTTGATCCTTTTCTTTTATTTTTATACGCACCAACGGCTTGCATTAACGGCCTTTACTGAATATAGGATATTCTTTTTATTTTTAACGATTTGTACCTTATTTACGTTGAGTGTGGTTATTCCATTATTATTGACTCCTGATAGAGCTGCTGGCATTTTTGCAAACGAATTACGCATTGGTATCTCTCGTACGAAGCTATTTATTAGTCGTTTCTTATTGATTCTTTTATTAGTGGCTGGTGTCCAGTGTTTGTCGGTTTTCATATTTACTATTTTAGAAGCTGTTTTTCTCGGTCATATCATTACGATAAGCCTATTGCTGCTTTTTATGGGGACTTCCTTCTTATTTTTGTTGCCAATGATTTCTTTTTATCAATGGCTGGCTTTACGTTTTCATTATTCGGGGACCTTACTAGCGGGTATCTTTTTTACGCTGACAAGTATTTTACTTGGAACCACTGGACTAGGAACTTTTATTTGGTTATTTCTTCCTTGGGTCTGGCCGATTCGTTTGATTTATTATGAAATTTCTCCTTCTTTTGATGTTATTTCCGATTATGGTTTTTTAGGCTTTCTTTCTTTTTTATTAACTATTGTTCTTATGGCAATTGTCGTCTTTTGGTACAATAGCTGGGAAGGTAAAACGAGTTTGGAGGATTGACAATGGCTCATATTTTAGTGATTGATGACGACCGCGACCTATTAAAAATGATTGCTCAGGCGCTCAAAGCAAAATATCAACTAACATTGATGGATAACGTAAAAGATTTGGACCGTAATCATCTGTCGAAATATGACCTGCTGATTTTAGATGTTATGATGCCAGACAAAAATGGTTTTGAATTTTTAAGGGAAAATCGTTATTCTATCGATGCTCCTGTACTTTTCTTGACGGCTCGTGATTTTGAAGAGGATAAATTAGAAGGATTTGCTTCTGGCGCAGATGATTACATCACAAAACCTTTTTCGATAAAAGAATTGCGGGCACGGGTGGAAGCACACCTGCGACGTGAACAAAGAGAAAAGCATATCCGATTAATAGATGCCCCCATTGAATGTGATTTGATTCAAAAGAAATTTTTCGTTAATCAACTGCCCATTGCACTTACTGTCTCTGAATTTGAAATCTGTCTGTTTCTTTTGCGGCATCGCGGACAGGTTTTTGCTAAAGAAGATATCTATACTTCTGTTTACGGATTTGATGCTCTAGGTGATAGTCAGACGTCCATTACGGAGCGGATCAAACAAATCCGCAATAAATTTGAAAAATATCAAGTCAATCCGATTCAAACAGTTTGGGGAGTGGGTTACCAGTGGCAAATCGAACATCTTTAAGAAAAATAATTATTAAGTTGACGTTAATTGAATTATTTTATACCATTTTTATCTTGTTTACATTGATTGCTAGCTTTAATTTGTCTATCAATTTAGGCCTTATTTACCCTGCCAATCATGCTGAAAGGCAGCTTCCTGCACTTAAAGAACAATTTGTAAACGAAAAATTAAGAAAAAAAGATATTCCTAGTTATTACGAATATCAATTAACAGAAAATGGTAGTACTAGTCAAACGATTCCCCCAAAATTTGCTCCTTTAATAAGCAAAGCAAAAGAAAATGGTTACAGTCAAACGGATAGTTTTATCGCAACCAGAGTTTTTGTTGACTATAAAAAAGAAAATCGCGAGTTGGTACTTAGTTACCGTCTAATGGCTACTTTTGTTTCAGAAAAATTAGATCGCATCCTACCGCCGCCTGAGATTATTTATTTTGTATTTTTTCTTCTATTATGGCTTAGCGGATTTTTACTTATTATACAACACTATGTTTCACGACTTCGTTTAGAGCTAGCTAAAGTAAGTAAAATCAACGAAGAGATAAAAAGGATGAACCTTGATTATACGAAAGAAAAAAGCCAAGTTAGAGAAGTGCAAGAGATGTTGGATTCATTAGACAATATGAACAAGCATTTAAAACAAGCTTTGAAAAAGCAGTGGGCTGCTCAACAACACCAAAAAGAATTGGTCCAATCGGTCACTCATGATATTCGGACACCCATTACTTTGGTCAAAGGGAATCTTGAATTACTGGAAGAAAATCAGATGTCAACTTCTCAAAATGAACAGTTGGCTGATTTGACAAACGGCGTAAAACGCTTGGAACAATATGTAGAACAGTTAAAAGTCATTAGTGGAATTATGGAGGAAAATTCTACTAGAAAGTCGATCGACTCCAGTGTTCTTAGGGAATGGATAAACTTAGCGACTGGTTTAACGAAAAACCATAACATGGATTTACAAATACTAAGACAAGATACGAGTACATTCGCTGTTGATAAAAAGCAGCTGACCAATGCGCTTCAGAATGTCATTGTTAATAGCATAGAACATTCTTTGCCTTATAGTCAATTGACCCTATCGTTTGAAGATGATTCTGATAAGTACAGAATTATTGTGCAAGATCAAGGGAGTGGCTTTAGTAGTCAGGCCTTAAAACAAGCGGCTAAGCGGAATTTTACAACAAATAATCGTTCAGAAGAGGTTCATTACGGATTGGGGTTATCTATTGTGGATGAAATTGTGACCCATCACAATGGCAAATTAAAAATGGAAAACGTCCTTACTGACGGAAAAGTAGTGGGCGCTAAAGTGATCATGATTTTATATAAAGCTAATACATTGGTAATTTAAATTTTGCGATTTGAAGAAAGGCAACTTGTAAAAATTGTTAAGAACAAAATAGCAAGGAAAAGCGAGATTACGCTCGCTTTTTTTTTGATAAACATAGAAAATGGTTATTGCTGGCAGTTTGAAGATAATTAGAATATAATAAAAGCAAGTTAAGTAAGGTTGTTTTGAAAGGAAGTAAGCTTTTTTATTTGCGTAGTTTTTAAATAATTCGAAGCCGTATCGTTGCATACTTTTTGTCAAAATGACCTTCTTTATGTATGATAAAAATAGCAATTGGTATAAAAAACAGCGAACTCGTTATTCTAAAGTAGAAAGATGGATAATAATTTATCAATCGCTTTGTAAAGTGTAAAGTAAAAAGATCATTGAGTGTTTTTATCAACATCATAAGCAGAGAGGGTGAAGTAATGGGAAAAATGCGCAAGCTTTTATTTAGTATTTTATTGCTCGGTTTATTTATTACATTGTTTTTTGTCTTTATCGAAAATCAACAAGCCATTCATCTACCTGTTCGTTTTATTTCGATGTATGATTATCCGGGGATTGAACCTTATGTTCAACCTGTATTATTTTGGTTAAGCGCTGTGTTTATTGTTATTGCTGTGTTGCTTTTAATTGTTACTATTTTTTATCCGAAAAAAAGTAGCACACTAACCGTTGAACATAAAAATGGGACTTTAAAAATTCAAAGAAGGGCTATTGAAAATTTTGTATTAAAAATCGTGCAAAAAGAACCGTTTATTGAAAATCCTATGGTAAAAGCCAAGATGTCTAAGAAAAAGATTCGGATTAAAATCGCAGGAAATATGCGTAAAACAATGAGTGTTCCAGAAAAACAAGAAGAACTTATTGATGAAGTAAAAAATGAAGTTTCTAATTTAATGGGCACTACCGAAAATATTGAAACTGAAGTTCGTTTACAAGATTATCAAAAAGATAGCGCAAATCAACAAAACAAGGTACAATAAGGAGGTTGTCGGATGGATGAGTTCTTTCAACAATACAAATATGGAATTCTTGGCGGCGGGGTTGGCTTAATATTGGCAATTCTTTTGTTAACCATTGGCTTTTTAAAAACGTTACTAGTGATTGTTTGTATTTTGTTGGGCACTTATATCGGATTTTATTTAAATTCGATCGGGTTTTTGGATCGTTTTAAAAAAATAATAGATAACAACATCGGAGGAAAAGACTATGGAGAATAAAACAAATAGTTCAGAAACAAAACAAATGTCAGGAGAACTAACTTTTTCAGATAAAGTGATTCAAAAAATTATTGGGTTTGCTTTAGCAGACATTGATGGTTTGTTGACAATCGATGGTGGTTTTTTCTCAAATATTGCAGAAAAATTAGTAAACACCAACGATGTAACCACAGGTATTCATACTGAAGTTGGTAAAAAACAAGTAGCAGTAGACATGGATATTGTGGTGGAATTTGGTAAAGATGTGCGAAAAATATATGATGAAGTCAAGGAAATTATTTCCAGTGAAGTCAGTCAAATGACACACTTAGAAGTGGTTGAAGTCAATGTGAATGTCGTTGATATTAAGTCTAAAGAACAATATCAAGAAGAAAGTGAAACTGTCCAAGACAAAGTAAGCGATGCTGCTAGCTCAACGGGTCGTTACATTTCAAAACAAACGAGCAAAGCAACGAAAAAAGCAAAAAATGAAGCACAAGCAAGGACAGAACCTAGAGTAGAATAGTTTATATAATAAAAAACAAGGAGTGAAATATTATGGGATTTATTTGGTCATTAATTGTGGGTGGAATTATCGGTGCGATTGCAGGAGGCATCACTAAAAAGGGTGCTTCGATGGGTATTATCGCAAACGTAGTTGCTGGTTTAGTAGGTTCAGCCTTAGGACAAGCTTTATTAGGTAGTTGGGGACCTTCTTTGGCCGGCATGGCACTGATTCCTTCCATTGTTGGAGCTATTATTTTAGTGATTGTTGTTTCTTTCTTTTTAAATAAAGCTTAGAAAGAAATGACAACTATGCAAAAATTTTAAACAGCAAGACCAACGAAAAAATTGGTCCTGCTGTTTTTTTAATTTGATAAGTTCAAGTTTGTACGGAGTTGTTCCAAAAATGCTTGGGCAGCACTGGAAAAAATCTGATGCTTTTTCCAGATAATATTTAGGTTGGTGGTTAACTGAGGAATTAATGGTCTAAAGCACAGATTACTGTCGCCGGTTGTGTTAATCAGATGATCCAGGCATAAGACATAACCTAGCTTTTCTTCTGCCATAAGAGCAGCATTATAGAGTAGATTATAGGTACCGATAATGTTTAAATCTTCCATGCTTTTTCCTAACCATCCAGATAACTCACTATCCACAGAAGTTTGTCGTGAGATAATTAAAGGTTTATCGAGCAATTCTTTTGGATTAATGGCGGTTTGTTCTGCCAAAGGACTATTTTTATGCATTAAAACACCCCAAGTGTCGATGGCAGGCAACTGTATATAGTCATATTTTTTCTTATCCGCAGGTTCAATCACAATGCCGAAATCGAGGAGCCCGCTGTCTAATTTATCCATAATGTCATCAGCATTTCCACTATATAGATGAAATTGGACAGCAGGATAATTGTCGAGTAATTTTTTCAAAGATTTTGCGATGACACACATCGCTTTTGTTTCTCCTGCTCCAATGTAGACTTCTCCGCTCAATGTTTCTTCTTGTTGACTAAAATTAGCTGTTGTTTTATCTACTAATCCAACAATTTCTTTTGCTTTTTTTAATAAAAATATTCCTTCTGGCGTCAAACTCACCTTGCGATTGCCTCTAATAAATAAGGTCGTATTCAATTCTTCTTCCAGATCGCTTAGTTGTCTAGATAAAGTAGGCTGAGAGATATGCAGGTATTGCGCAGCTGCTGAGATATTCTGTTGGTTTGCTACCGCAATAAAATAGCGTAATAAACGAATTTCCATAATAATTCTCCTATGCTTATTTTGTATGGATTGGTATTTACTATAAGTATTTGCTATCTGTATCCTAACATTTTATGATGATAGGGTATAGCTATTTTTGCATGATTTTTTTAGAAATAGGAGGTAAGGATGTAAGTGGAACTACAAGAACTTTTAACAAATATGACAGCAGCAGGTGCGCTTTACCCAAATACTAAAGAACATAAAGCAATGAACGAAGTATCACAACAAGCACGTCATTTATGTGCTAAATTAAATACCGGTATTTATAACGATGAAGAAATCAGACAGCAGATGTCACAGATTACCGGACAAGAACTCGATGAAAGTTTTTCCTTATTTTTACCTTTTACGACAGATTTTGGTAAGAACACCAAGATAGGTAAAAATGTATTTATTAATTCAGGTTGTCGTTTTCAAGATCAGGGAGGAATTACGCTTGGTGACCAAACTTTATTGGGACATAATGTTATTTTAGCGACAATTAACCACGACTATGACCCAGATAAACGCGGAATTATGCATTTAGCACCAATCGTATTAAAAGAAAAAACTTGGATCGGTTCCCACTCTACAATTCTTCCTGGAGTCACTATAGGAGAAAATTCGATTGTAGCTGCAGGTTCAGTGGTAACTAAAGATGTAAAAGCCAATACAATTGTCGGAGGCAATCCTGCGAAGTTTATTTGCAATTTGGAGGATAAAATAAAATAAAAATCAGATGCCTTTTAAGCATAATTAGTATGTATTATAAGTATTTGTTATGTGATTCTATCCTTATTATAATAAAATGGAAATGGTAAAACTTAGCGGTTTTTTTAATAACAATTCAGTAAAATACATTAAAGGGCAGATATGGTAAAATATAAGAGAATTAAGTTGATAAATATTCTCTTTTAGTAACAATAATTTTATGATTATTGAACGTTTTTTAAGATTAAATACGTAAAAAACTAATGTCTGAAAAAGGAGGTAATTTCAAATGCAAAAAATCGTCACCAACTTGTGGTTTGATAACCAGGCAGAAGAGGCAGCAAAATTTTATGTTTCGTTATTTAAAAACAGCTCTATTCATAGGATGACTTACTACGATTCTTCAGGAGCGAAGGTTTCAGGGATGCCGAAAGGCTCGGTGCTAACTGTGGAATATTCGTTGGATGGACAGGAATATATTGCAATCAACGGCGGACCTGCCTTTACGTTTACACCAGCGGTTTCATTGATGGTCAATTGTGATACACAAGAAGAAATTGATCGACTATGGACAGCTTTTTGTAAAGAAGGAAAACCAGAAGAGTGTGGTTGGTTGACTGATAAATTTGGTCTGTCTTGGCAAATTGTACCTACCAAATTAAATGAACTACTTGCAGATTCAGATCCTGAAAAAGTTGAAAATGTAAATCGTGCCGTGCTTTCAATGGTCAAGCTAGACATTGCACAGTTGGAAAAAGCGGCTTCGTCTGATACACAAGAAGATTTGTTTTGATAATTCATCCATTCATTTAAATTAATGAAAAAGTTCGCTAGAGTTTTGCGCTGATATTACTTAGCCTATCCTAGCGAACTTTTTATTCAAAATATTGCAGCAATTTTTTGAATTTCTCGTCTATTCCTTTAAATACCGTTTGTTTTAAAAAAATACGTTTTTTGCAAAAAATTTGGGTGCTTTTTAGGAATATGATACCCTAAAGAAGGTTAAATAAAGGGGGGATTTTAATGAGATATTTAAAAATAACGACGATTGTTTTAGCGTCTACCATGTTACTAATGGGATGTACTCAGCAAACAACGTCTGAAAATAATGAAGATAACGAGGTCACAGTAACTTCAGAAACTTTACAATCAACTGAACAAAGGTCAACCGAAACAGAACAGTCTTCTTCGATAAGTTCTGAAGCAACGGAAGAGTCCGCAGAGGAGACGGTAGAAGTTTCTACAGAAGAAACTGATGAAACTTCTGCTGATATTTCACAAAATTCTGAAGCAGAAAACGATGTTGTTGATTTTGAAGAGGGCGATGCTTTGCAAGATACCATTGATTTGGAAGGTTTAACTATGGAAACAGCTACTGATAATCCAAACAAAAGAGTACTACTATTTTCTAACGATGAAGGACAAAAAGAATATAAAAGTGTATTTATTAAACAAAAAAATCGTTTGAAAATCATCGACATAAAAAATGACGATTTATTGTTGAACGAAGAACTTGCTGTATAAATGAATAAAAGCATTACCTGAGATTGAAAACATGGGGAGTGAAAAATAAAAGCATTACCTAATATTGAAAACATGGGGAGTGAAAAATAAAAGCATTACCTGATATTGAAAACATAGGTAATGAATATGAAAAACGCTCCCTCATATTGGGAAAAAAAGAAAGAATAAACAGAAAATAATTGAAAAACGATGAAACATAGGTAATAAAAAGGAAAAACATTACCTGATATTAAAAACATGGGGAGTGAAAAACAAAAACACTCCCTGTTCCAATCATTAATAAAAAAGTCAGATTTACAAACTTATTACTTTTTGTAAATCTGGCTTTTTTTACTCCAAAGATCTAAAGTGGTCTAAAAACTAAATTTAGATGAAACGTGTTATAATATAGGTATATTTGGAGGCCTATGCGATGGAATATATCAAAATAAAAAACGCTAAACAAAATAACTTAAAAGACGTCACAGTAGAAATTCCTAAACATCAGTTAACGGTTGTGACAGGAGTTTCTGGTTCGGGAAAATCTTCTCTTGTGTTTGATACTTTAGCAGCAGAGTCAAGAAGAGAATTGAATGATACTTTTAGTAGTTATGTGCAGGCATACTTGCCTAAATATGGTCGACCTGAAGTGGAGAAAATTGAAAACTTATCTGTTTCTATTATGATTGAACAACAGAAAGTTTCGGCAAATTCTCGTTCCACGGTAGGAACCTATACTGACATTTATACCTTCTTACGTTTACTATTTTCGCGGGTTGGGAAACCATTTATCGGCTATTCAGACACTTTTTCTTTTAACCATCCGGACGGAAAATGTCCGACTTGTGATGGATTGGGAAAAGTCACCGACATTCATCTGGAAAAATTGGTGGATTTTGATAAATCGTTAAATGAAGATCCCATAGATTTCCCGACCTTTCACAAAGGAAAGTGGCGCTGGAAGCGGTATGCGGATAGTGGTTTATTTGATTTGGATAAAAAAATTAAAGATTATACACCTGAAGAATGGGATTTATTCTTTTATGCACCTCAACAACAAGTAAAAGATGCGCCGGCCGAGTGGCCGCATACGGCATTATACGAAGGCATTGTTCCTAGAGTAAAAAGAAGTATCATCAATTCTGATGAAGGACATCGTCACCAAAAACAATTGGACCGTTTTGTAACTGTCAAAGAATGTCCAGATTGTCATGGAACTCGAGTCAATGAAAGAGTCAGAAGTTGTAAAATAGCAGGAAAAAACATCGCTGATGTGGTTAGTATGTCATTAGAACAGTTAAAAGAATTTGTTACTGCTATTTCTGATCCTCTAGCTGTGAATGTAAAATCGGAAATTATGTTGCGTATACAAGCGTTAATTGATATTGGTTTGTCTTATCTGACTTTGGAAAGAGCGACCGGAACCTTATCAGGCGGCGAAGCACAACGAATAAAAATCGCAAAGTATATCAACAGTTCACTAAACGATATTATGTATATTTTAGATGAGCCTAGCGCAGGGTTGCATCTACAAGATATTGAGCGAATTAGTCAAGCTTTGCTTGCGATAAGAAATAAAGGAAACACAGTCGTCTTAGTGGAACATCATCCACAATTAATCAAGATGGCGGACTATATTGTAGATTTAGGACCTAAAGCCGGTGAAAGTGGTGGCAAGATTCAATTTGCAGGCCCCTACGAACAATTTTTACAAGCCAATACAATGACCAGCAAGGCCTTGCAAGCAAATGTTTCATTGAACACTACGCCTAGAGTGGTTAAAGAAACATTAGCAATAAAAAACGCGAATTTGCATAACCTGAAAAATCTTTCGGTTGATATTCCTTTAGGTGTTTTAACAGTTATTTGTGGTGTTGCCGGATCTGGAAAATCCTCTTTAGCCAATGTTATCTACCAAAAAATTGTGGAACGAGAACAAGAACTTGTCTATATTTCACAAAAAAATATCGGTGTGAATTTGAGGTCGACACCGATGACCTATTTAAATATTTTTGATAAAATCCGTTCATTATTTGCCAAAGAAAACAATGTAAGTCCTGCTTGGTTTAGTTATAATTCTAAAGGCGCCTGTCCAAGATGTAAGGGTAAAGGAATTATCGTTTCGGATATGTCTTTTATGGAAGATGTCACAACGGTTTGTGAATTATGCCATGGCACGCGCTATAACGAAGAAGCGACGAAGTATTTATATCATGGAAAAACCATTGTAGGCGTGTTGGATATGAATGTGAAAGAAAGTTTTGAATTCTTTAAAGATCAACCTTTTTCCAAAGAATTAAAACAACTTTTAGATGTGGGATTGGGCTATTTAAAATTAAATCAATCATTAACGACATTATCTGGCGGTGAATTGCAGCGTTTAAAATTGGCAGATAATTTACATCGCGAAGGAACGATATATCTATTAGACGAACCAACAGACGGCTTGCACTTAGATGATATTCAGCAGCTTTTAGACCTATTTGAACAAATGGTAGATGAAGGCAATAGTATTATTTTACTAGAACACCATATGAGTGTTATTAAACGAGCAGATTGGGTGATAGAAATCGGTCCTGAAGGTGGGGACAAAGGTGGCTATCTTACGTTTTCCGGAACAGTTCAAGACTTAGTAAAAACTGACAATACGGTTACTGCCCCTTATTTGATAACAAATAAAGAATAATTTTGAAAAAATCGGAAGACGCCTAGCAGAAATTCATTGAGGAGGAAATACTTATGAGAAAGTGGGTCGTTTGGTTAATAAGTGTCGTTGGTATTGAATTAACAGGGATTATTTCGGGTTTTTTTGCAGGAGATATTCAAAGTGTTTATCAACAATTACAAAAACCACCCTTATCTCCGCCGGGAAATATTATCGGTTTGGTGTGGACTATATTATACGCAATGATGGGAACTGCGCTATTTTTATTGATTGTCTCTAAAGTTTCAAAGAAGATGAAAGCTTCCGCCATTACGCTTTTTGCCATCCAGCAAATCTTAAATTTTTCATGGAGTATTCTTTTCTTTGGTGGAAATCATTATTGGGTCGCAAGCTTTGTAATTATTGCTCTTATTACCATGATTTTTTTCTGTATGCGTGTGTTTTATTTTATCAATAAGGCAGCTAGTTTTTTATTTGCTCCCTATTTGGTCTGGTGTTTTTATGCCGGTTATTTGTGTTTGGGGTTAGCTATTTTAAATTAACAAAAAAGGGAAGAGAAAAGTCCAATCATCGACTTTTTTTCTTCCTTTTTTACTGATTTTCTTCTTTAGCTTCTAGCAAAACTAACAGATGGTCGATTAATTTTTTCATATCTTTGACGTTATCAATCATATTGGAAAAATAATAATAGTTTTTGGTGCCTTCACTGCGAATCGAGACAATATTTGCTTGTTTTAAAATATTTAAGTGGTGTGAAACTGCCGGTCTAGATAATTGGGTGATTTCAGTTAAATCGATAACACGTAATCCGTCACAAGATTCTTGCTCTAATAAAGCCATAATAATAAGTTGTCGTTTTTCATCACCTAAAGCTAAAAGAAAATCCCTGGTGTCAGCAAACTCTGTTTTTAGTTGTTGTAAATCTTGCTTTTCCATGGCGCTCTCCTCTTTGGTTTATTCGTTCAATCAATTAAACCATTGTTTGTTTTGAATGTCAAACCGCCATTTAACCGTTCCAATTATAATAAATGAGTAAAACAAAGTCATTGACTTATGTGTAAAAAAAGCATAGTATGAGTCTCATGAATTCAATGGTTTAAACCTTTGAACGGTTAGGAGGAAAAAAAGTGCCACAAACGATGAAAGCGATGGGAATTTCTCAATATAAACAAGAAAAATTAGAAGAATTAACCTTGCCGATACCCGAAATTTCAGAAAATGAAGTATTGGTGGAGATTGTTGCTGCAAGTATTAATCCTATCGATCTTAAAATCCGTGATGGAAAACTAAAAATGTTATTACATTATGATATGCCTCTAGTTTTAGGCAATGACTTTGCCGGACGAATTGTAAAAGTAGGCGATAAGGTGACGAAATTTAAAGTTGGCGATGAAGTTTATGGTCGACCGCAAAAGTCTAAAATCGGAACATTTGGTGAATATCTAGGTATTGATCAAGGGGATATTGCATTGAAGCCTAAGAATCTTTCCTTTGAAGAAGCTGCATCGATTCCTTTGGTTGGCTTAACAAGCTATCAAGCGCTACATGATATTATGCAAGTACAAGCAGGAGATAAAGTTTTAATTCAGGCAGGTTCGGGCGGCATTGGCACGATTGCGATTCAGTTAGCTAAATTAATGGGCGTCTATGTCGCTACCACAGCAAGTAATCGAGGCAAGGATTTAGTAACTCGTCTAGGTGCAGATCAAATGATTAACTATCGTGAAGAAAATTTTGCGGAAGTTTTAAGTGATTTTGACGATGTTTTTGATACTTTAGGAGGGCAAAATTTAAGCGATGGCTTTAAAATCTTGAAGCCAGATGGAAAAATAGTAACGATCAGTGGAACACCTAATGCTCGTTTTGGCAAAAAATACGGCGTAGGCTGGTTTAAAACAATGTTATTTAGCCTCGCTTCATTTAAATTGACTCGTTTAGAAAAGAAATATGGCGTGCACTATCATTTCTTATTTATGAAACCAAGTGGGGCACAGTTGGAAATTTTACGTGATTATTTCGAAGATGGGAAGTTGGAACCTATTGTGGATCGTGTATTTTCCTTTGAACAAACGCAAGAAGCAGTTGAATACTCAGAGTCTGGACATGCGAAAGGGAAAATTATTATTAAAATAAAGGAATGATGAAGGGAGGAGACTTGATGAAAAAAATTCTCGTTGTATTAACAAATACAGTAAAATATGGCGAAAAAAATGCAGCGACTGGTTTATGGCTAGGCGAAGCCACCGAATTTGTCGCTGAAGTGCAAAAACAGGGATTTGAGGTAGATTACGTAAGTCCCCAAGGTGGTTTTGTTCCTTTAGACCCACGTAGTATGAAATCCATCGACGATGAATCCTTTGCTATTTATGAACAACGCCAATTTCAAGAAAAAGCACTAGCTCACTCATTGAAACCTAGCGAAGTGACGCCTGCTGATTATTGTGGGATTTATTACACAGGGGGTCATGGCGTAATGTGGGATTTTCCGAATAATCCAGAATTAGAAAAAATTAGTTTACAAATTTATCAGAATAATGGATATGTCATGTCCGTTTGTCATGGTATCGCGGGCTTGTTATTTATGAAAGATAACGATGGCGAATATTTTGTAAAAGGTAAAAAGATTACAGGCTTTACGACAACAGAAGAACACCTGAGTGGAAAAAGTTCCGTCGTTCCATTTTATAATGAGAAAGTCGCCGAAGAACATGGGGCCGAATTTGACAAAGCAAGAGCCTTTAAATCATTTGCCGTACAAGACGGACGAATCATCACAGGACAAAATCCCTTTTCTGCCAAAGCTGTAGCGGAAAAATTTTTAGAGAATATATAGCTTATTGAGAAAAAAAGCGCTGAAATTCTTTTTTATAAGAGTTTTAGCGTTTTAGTTTTTATTGGATAGTAATGGATTGGAGGCAACTCTTACGACGTGCTCCCAATCTATAAAATGTTGGAGGCAACTCTTACGATGTGCCCCCAATCCATAAAATATTGGAGGCAACTCTTACGATGTGCCCCCGATCTATAAAATATTGGAGGTAACTTTTACGATGTCCCTCCGATCTATAAAACATTGGAGGTAACTCTTACGATGTGATACCAATCTGTAAAATATTGGGACCAACTTATCTTTCATTAAAAAATCCTGAA
>NZ_BCPY01000032.1 GCF_001544195.1 Tetragenococcus solitarius NBRC 100494 | reverse complement strand
CCCAATGATGGATATAAAACAACTGGCTAGTCAATGGAAAGCAGTTGTCGTTGCTTTAACAGGAGCTTTCGGAGCTTCTATCTTAACCATGATTATCGGGACAATTTTGTATGATTGGTCCACAGTTGCGGCGACAATCCCTCCTTTAATTGGCGGTGTGGTTTCCACTGCTTTGATGACAGAAGGGTTGAAGGCGGAAGGTTTAACCATGTATCTTGCTTTACCTGTGGCGATGTATATCTTACAAAGTTTTGTTGGTTACCCACTTGTTTCGTTTATGCTAAAAAAAGAGGGTACCCGTTTGCTAAAAGAATACCAACCAAGGTCACAAAATAGGTTAAATGAAAAAACACAGGAAGAAACAAAACAACCAAAAAAGTTTATAAAAGTTTCCAGTCAATACAAGACAAGTGCTTTTGTTTTAGCTAAAGTCGCATTTGTTGGATTATTAGCGATGGGACTATCGCAATTAACCAATGAAGCGATCGATTCAAGTATTTGTGCTTTAATTTTGGGCGTTGTTGGGCATCAAATCGGATTTCTGGAAAAAAATGTGTTAAACCAAGCCAACGTCTTTAATTGGTTGATGTATGGCTTAATGGCTTATATCTTTTCCCAGCTAAATACCGTAACGCCTCAGATTCTTCAAGGAATTATTATTCAAATTTTAATTTTACTCCTATTGGGCGTATTAGGAATGTTTATCGCTTCATCCATTTTAGCCAAGTCGATGAAAATGAGTACAGCAATGGCTTTTGCTACTTCTTTAACTGCCTTGTGTGGTTTTCCATCGGATTATATCTTAACTTCAGAAGTGATCCAACATTTGACAAACGATAAACAACAACGCGATTATTTAACAGATCACATGATGCCTAAGATGTTGGTAGGAGGCTTTGCTACAGTATCTGTGGCTTCGATTATCATTGCCTCTATCTTTCTTAAATTGCTCTAAAAAAATGCGGCACAAAGATACAAACATTTTTAAAACAGTTGACGTTCTCCCAAAGATTGGTTTAATCGAATCTTTGGGATTTTTTTATGGCCACCATGACGTTATAATTATGCAAAATAATAAAAGACTGAGTTGTTAGTCTTAGTAAAGGAAAACAAAAAATTATTGAAAAAAAGGGTTAAGAAACGTATCATGGAACTGATAAAAAAAGAATGGAGTAAATAATTATGCAAGAAGAGGTAGAATTAGAAGAGAAAAAAAGATTTCAGATGCCGCATACTTACGTGATCATTTTTGGCATCGTTATTGTAGCATGGCTGTTGACCTTTATTGTTCCTGCAGGGAAGTTCAGTACTGAAGAGGTGGAATATGAGACTGGAGATGGCGGTACTGAAACTCAGGAAGTTTTACAGCAAGATTCATTTCGCTATATGCATCCACTAGAACAGGATGTTTTACATGCAAAGTTAGAAGAGCTCTCACAGGATGAAAAGACATTGAGCGACTTGCAGGTAGATAAAAATGATTTAACTCAAGTTCTAGATGAAAATCAAAAGCTTTCCTTAGAACAATTAGCAAATATTGGTTTGTCTGAAGATAATCTTTACGAACTTTATGGCAATAGTATTTATGATACTTCAGAGAATTTAAATAAGACCGCTCAAGTGTGGGGGACAGAAGACCACTATGGGTTTGGTGTATTTAATTATTTGTTTGAAGGATTGGTCACAGGAGATCGATTTAGTTCTGCCATTGGAATTGTCGCTATGCTTTTAGTGGTTGGCGGCGCGTTTGGTATTATTATGAAAACTGGCGCCATTGATGCTGGCATCTATGCCTTTTTACGCAATGCAAAAGGAATGCAAGATTTAGCGGTTCCATTAATTTTTATTGCATTTTCATTTATGGGTGCGACATTTGGTGCTTCTGAAGAAGTGATTGCTTTTGCGATAATCATTGTGCCGTTTACCATTGCCTTAGGATATGATTCGATTACGGCGGTTACTATCACCATTGCGGCGGCCGAAATAGGAAACGCCGCCTCCTGGATGAGTCCATTTAGTATTGCGATTGCTCAAGGAATTGCCGGACTGCCAGCTTTATCAGGAGCCGGCTTTCGGATTGTCATGTGGATTGTGATAACATTGCTTTCATGCGGCTATACGGTTCGTTATGCGCGCAAAATTAAGGCAGATCCCACACGCTCAGTTACTTATAAAACGGATGGTTATTTCCGTGAGAATTTAGCCAATAGCAGCGATGAGGGTCATGCATTTACTTTAGGACATAAACTTATTTTATTGGAATTATTGGTTGGGTTAATTTGGATTGTTTATGGAGTGATGGCCCAAGGATTTACTATTCCAGAAATGGCTTCACAATTTTTTGTGATCGGATTAGGTGCAGGTATCATTGCAATGGCTCTGCGGGTGAACAATATGAAAATTAATGATGTAGCTTCTGCCTTTCAAGAGGGCGTTGCTGATTTAGCACCTACTGCAGCTGTTGTAGGGATGGCCCAAGGTATTCTTTTAGTCCTAGGTGGTTCAGACGCGGGCTCTTTTTCTGCATTGAATACGATTTTGCACAGTGTAGGAGAGCTTTTATCAGGGGTACCTTCAATGATTGCCGCTTGGTTGATGTATATTTTCCAAAGTTTATTTAATTTAGTGGTCACTTCAAACTCGGGACAAGCGGCCTTGACTATGCCAATTATGGCCCCGCTAGCGGATTTGGCTGGGGTTTCTCGCCAGGTTGCAGTCCTATGTTTCCAATTAGGCGCAGGCTTTGTGGATGCCTTTACGCCGGTCTCTGCTAGTTTGATCGGTGTCTTAGGAATTGCTCGGATGGACTGGAGTCAGTGGGCAAAATTCCAAGTCAAGATGCAGGCCTTCTTGTTTGTTATAGGCAGCGCCTTTGTGATTGGTGCAGTATTGATTGGGTATCACTAAGCGAGGAGAGGATAGAAATGAAGTTACTTAGACAAATTGCAATCTATGCCCCAGAGTATCAAGGTGTAAAAGATATATTATTGGCTAATGATAAAATTATTGCGATTGAAGATCATATTGATGCTTTTATCACTGGGATAGATATGGAAGAAATAGATGGCAATGGAAAAGTTGCCGTGCCAGGTTTTATTGACAGCCATTTTCATTTACTAGGCGGTGGGGGTGAAAATGGTTTCCATAATCGAACACCAGAAGTACAACTCAGTCAGTTGACGACAGCCGGTGTGACCACAGTGGTGGGTGTCCTTGGTACAGACGGCGTAGGTCGTGACGATATGGCTTTATTGAGCAAAGCACGGGGCTTGGAAACTGAAGGTATTACAACTTATATGTATGTAGGTAACTATCGTTTGCCAGTGGAGACAATTACGGACTCGGTGATTAAAGACACCATGGCTATCGATAAAGTGATCGGTATTGGTGAAATTGCAATCGCAGACCATAGAAATGGCGCGCCTACTTTTACAGAATTTGCTCACGCGGCAGCTGATGCGCGTGTAGGTGGTTTATTAGCAGGTAAAGCAGGTGTAACTAATATTCATGTAGGACCGGGAAAAAATCGGTTGTCTTTTATTAGACAAGCTTTAGAAGAAACAGATATTCCAGTATCTAATTTTTATCCAACGCATTGTGAAAGAAGCGAAGCATTATTAGACGAAGCGATTAATTTTGCCAAAGCTGGCGGCGTATTTGATATCACAGGAAGTGAAAATCCAGACCAAACCTATGAACTAGATGGCTCCATTCCATTTCGTCAATGTTTAAAACGAGTGATTGATGAAGGCCTAGACCCTGATTGCATCACGATGACATCAGATGGTCAAGGAAGCTTGCCAATTTTTGACGAAAATAACCATTTTGTACAAATGGGCGTAGGAAGTTCAAAATCACTTTTGACAGGCGTGAAAGAAAGCGTAGAAAAAGAAAATATTCCGTTAGAGACTGCTTTGCGTGCAATTACCAGCGCACCGGCTAAATTATTGAAGTTTTCTAACAAAGGACATTTAAAAGTAGGGTTTGACGCAGATATTGTCTTACTTGATGAAGATAACCTAACTATCGATACGGTCATTGCTAAAGGAGAAACGATGGTTGAAAAAGGTACAGCAGTCAAGTGGGGAACATTTGAAAAAAGAGAAGCATAAATGAGCCGAGATATATGAACAAAAAGAAGCTACTCTTTTGTAATTAGACGACGATAGACATAATTACAAAGGTGGTTTCTTTTTTTATCAAAATAGACTTAGTACAAACAAGGTTTTTTTTCTACCAATGTACTCTAGATTTCATGTTTTCTGGTGTTTCCTTGTCATTAGATACTTGTTAGAAAAACAAATCCATTGTAGTTCTAAGTCTCCTGTGCTATAGTCTTTGTGGTGGATAAAAGATCCATTAATAAATCAGAGTAGAAAACAAAGCGTCAAGTGCCGAAAGGATGGGATGTTGCCTTTTGGACGAAGGATGTAGTCCGCGGTTTTGTTTTCGCATTCGCTGCATTTTTAATGTAGCAGCTCTAGCGACATTTTCGTGTCGCAAAAAGGAGATGCTAGTTATGAAACAAAAGATCAATGCGCATATGATTACCACGTTAGCCTTGTTGATCGCACTTATTGTTGTATTGTCACGTATTTTGGGTTTTGAGACACAATTTATCAAAATTTCTTTTGAATTTGTCCCAAAAATTATTATGGGGGCACTATTTGGCCCAGTTTGGACTGGGATTGGTGCTGTAATTGCAGATACAATCGGTATGATGTTTTTTGCCAGATCGGCTTTCTTCCCCGGATTTACGCTGAATGCTTTCATCGGGGGCTTAATTTATGGCTATTTCTTTTATAGAAAAGAAGTCACTTGGAAAAATGCCATTCTTTGTTCTTTGTCAATTACCATCATCGTCAGCTTGATTTTAACTCCCATTTGGTTATCTATTATGTATAACCAGCCCCTTACAAGCGGAGTCATTTGGGCACCGCGTCTTGTAAAAGCTTTGGTCATGTTTCCGATTCAATCGATTTTAAATTATGTGGTAGGCCGCGCTTTACCATTGAAACGTCTGAAAAGCTATTTATAAACCATTTATTAAAATAACTTAATAAAAATAAACATCCAAAAAAAAAGCAACCTTATAATTTTTTATGAGGTTGCTTTTTTTAGTAACGACTTTCAGTTGCTTTGTTAGGTTTGTTATCTAAATGAAAAACCTAAAAGAGTAAATTTTTAAGAGTGTGGTACATAAGTTCCTTTTGATCTTTTCGGAATTAGCTCTCTTCTTATATAAGACTTTTTTACATGGATACCTGTGTGAAGACGGTAAAGACTGACAAAAAGTGTACTTGCAGCAAGTGTTAAATAAATTCCTTTTTTCTTCATAATGTTTTTCCTCCTATTGTTTAGCGATAATATTAGGATAGCGAATCAACCTTAACTGTAGCTTAAAAAATATTTGATTCAAATTTGTACGATGACATTAAAATATAAAAGCAATTGTTTTTAAAATTGTACTTCCAACCAGCCATCTTCTAACAGTTGATGTGAATTTTTATCGACTGGAATCCATAAATTAGCTCGTAATATCCGGTTCATGATCTCCCAAAAAATGGTATCTTTTTGGTCAGTAGGTGCAATGTTTAAATGAAGATAGTGTCCATCTTTTGTCTTACCAACAATAAAAGGGTAAAATACTTTAGTAATTTGTATGGGAATAATTTTTGATGAAAGAATCATAGTAAACACGTCCTTTATTTATTTGTTGAGGCTATCTTAAAAAGGCCAGCTTAAATGAAACTGAAACGAAGAAAAAAACCGAAAAATTTTCTATTGCCTTATGATTTTCTTAAAATATTGGTGAACAATAAAATGGATGAAAAAAAGCTTCTTATTAAGGTAAGTTTAAGGCAAACATGATAAAATTGTGCGGAGGTGAAAGCGATGAATAACTTTTTAATCGTTGAAGATGACAAAGTATTGTCTAATAATATTAAAGAAATTATTTCCCCTTTTGGAAAGACAAGCCAAATTTATGAAGGTAGTGAGGGCCTATACGAAGCAGAATCAGGGATTTACGATTTAATTGTTTTAGATCTAATGTTACCAGAATTAGATGGTTATCAGCTTTTAGCACAATTACGCAGCAAAGGAATACAAACGCCTGTGCTAATCTTAACGGCCAAAGATAGTTTGGAAGATAAGATTGAAGGATTCCAAAAAGGAGCCGATGATTATTTGACAAAACCTTTTTATCGTGAAGAATTACAGATGCGTATAAAGGCTTTACTTAAACGGTCCCTTGGCTTATTTGATGAAAATACCTTGAAATACAAAACCATTACATGTGATTTATCCAAAAATGAAGTTTATTTCCAGGAGGAACGTCTACCGATTCAAGGCAAAGAATTTGAGTTATTTATTTATTTTTTACAAAATCAAGAGATTATCATTACCAAAGAACAAATTTTTGATCGGATTTGGGGCTTTGACTCAGAAACGACGATTACTGTAGTTGAAGTGTATGTCAGCCACTTACGCAAACATTTACGCAAAACAGGGATAGATAAAGAAATCCATACTTTACGTAATGTAGGCTACATTATGAAAGGAGACTAGCGATGAATAAAAAGTTTACCAGACGACAGCGATGGTCTTTTTTTCTGATGAATGTTGCTAGTTTTGCAATTATTTTTCTTCTTTTAGGAATCATTATTTTTCAATTGGTCAACCGTTCTGCTTATCAAGAAACAGACAGTACGTTAAAAGATACGAAAGAACATACGGAACTAATTGATCAAGAGGTCAAACGTTATAAAGAAGACCCTACAAAATTTCCAGTAGAACAAGAAAACGAGACGGAACAACCTTCAACACCTCCTGATGCTAATCGCTTTAATACCCAGATTATTCTGTGGTCAAGTGAGGGGAAAATTTTGAATGAAGCCGCTTTTGGCGGACGAATTTCTCAACTAAGTAAGCTGCGTTTGCAAACGGATCAGTTAAATGACGTGCAGACCATAACAATTGACGATAGTAATGAAGAAGAGCTTACTTTTCATTCGATTACGCAAAAATACCAAGATACTGACGGCGAGATTGCTTATGTACAGGTTGTTGCCAATGTCAATCAAATTGAACGGTCTTTAGCGACAGTGCAAAAAATTGTTGTCGGTTGTATGGTCTTTTTTTGGCTGATTTCGATTGCTGTAAGTTTCTTTCTTGCCAATCGGTCAATGCAACCTGTGCTACGTTCCTGGAAGCGACAGCAAGAATTTGTTGCGGATGCTTCGCATGAGTTGCGTACTCCATTAACCATCATCCAAAATAGCCTGGAGAGTTTGTTTCAAAGACCCAATCATACGATTCTTGATGAATCAGAGACAGTGGCTCAGGCCTTAAATGAAACCAGACGAATGACAACTTTGACGACTGACTTGTTGACCATTGCTCGCAGCGATTCGAACCAATTGCTTATCAAAAAAGAAAAGACGGCGGCGAACGCTTTTCTTGAAGAGCTGGTTAAACCGTTTCAAGAAATGGCAGCCTTAGAAGAAAAAGATTTTCAGTTACAAACGCATGGAGAAAAAGAGGTCTTTTTTGATCGGCAAAAAATTCATCAGGTTTTTGTAATTTTGCTGGATAATGCGTTGAAATATACCAAAGAAGAAGATAAAATCATCGTGACTAGCGAGTTTACGCACAAACATTGGATATTGCATTTTAAAAACACGAGTGCGCCGATTTCAAAGGAAGGAAAGAAACATATTTTTGAACGTTTTTATCGAGAAGACGAGGCACGTTCTAAACAAGAAGGCGGTTATGGTCTAGGATTATCTATTGCATTAGAGATTATTACCGCGCACGAAGGTGAGCTGACAGTGCAAGATTATACTTCTTCAGGAGTAGACTTTTTAGTGAAATTACCGGCGTAAAAAAGTAAGAGGGGTTAGAATGAAAGGTAAAGGGAAAATTGTTAGTGGACTCATTATTATTTTAATCGGGATTTGTATAGGGACGGTTTGGGCTTTTAATTGTAAACAGGATACTAAGACGGCAACGACAGCGGCTACTGAATCTTCAACTCAAGCAACGACGAGTAGTACTTCGAAAAAAGAAGAAAAAGGAATTTCCGCGATGGTTGATCAAATGTCATTGGAAGAAAAAGTAGGACAATTGTTTTTTGCGCGCACTCCGCAAGAAAATCAAATTTCTGACATTCAAGACTACCATTTAGGCGGCTATGTTTTATTTGGTGAAGATACAGAAAACGAAACAAAAGCCAGTTTGCAAGAAAAAATACAGTCTTTTCAAGAAGCTAGCGACATTCCGTTATTAATTGGCTCTGACGAAGAGGGTGGAACAGTCACACGAGTTAGCAACAATCCTGAATTAGTTGACCAACCGTTTAAAAGCCCGCAAGAAATTTATGCCGAAAATGGTTGGCAAGGGATTATTGACGATACCAAACAAAAGGCCGCAGTTCTTGATGAATTGGGGATCAATGTTGGGCTATTTCCAGATGTAGATGTGTCTACTGATGAAGAATCGTTTATTTACGACCGAACCATTGGTATGGACGCTAAGGGAACCAGTAAATATGTAGAGAATGTTGTTAAAACTTTACAAGAAGTTAATAGCGGATCAACCTTGAAACATTTTCCGGGTTATGGGAATAATCGGGATTCTCACGTGGAAATTGTCACAGATGACCGTTCGCTTGAAGAATTACGCAAAAACGATTTTCTCCCCTTTGAAGCTGGGGTTGAAGCAGGGGCAGATAGCATTTTAGTTTCTCATAATATTGTAAGTAGTATCGATCCAGATGTCCCTGCCTCGATTTCTCCTGCTGTTCATAAAATTTTGCGGGATGAACTCAATTTTGATGGCGTCGTGATGACAGATGATATGGATATGGCAGGCTTAGCTGATTTTATTTCGCAAGAAGAAGCAGGGCTTGCCGCATTAAAAGCAGGAAATGACTTGGTCATGTCTTCAAGCTATCAAGAACAAATCCCTGCAGTCATTCAAGCGGTCAAAGAGGGTGATTTTTCCGAAAAAGAGTTAGATGCATCAGTAGCGCGTGTCTTGCACTGGAAGCAGGACCAAGGCCTTTTACTTAAAAAATAGATCATTCTTTTTTATAATGAGGGTAGACCAAGAAAGGAAGGATTTATGATGACATTAAATAACGAATTTCTTTTGAATGATGGAACAACTTTACCGCATATTGCATTAGGAACAATTGACCTTCAAGGTGGTAAAGGCGTCCATCAAGCCCTCGCTGCACTTGATATTGGTTATCGTGTGATTGACACAGCAACCAATTACAATAACGAAGGCATGGTGGGAGAAGTCGTACGTCGTTCATCAATTCCTAGAGAGCAACTTTACGTAAGTGCAAAGTTACCTGGGTCAGCGCATAAATATGATAAAGCGATCAGCTTAATTCAAGAATCTCTTTTCCGTACAGGCTTGGATTATTTTGATAAGTTCTTAATTCATTGGCCGAACCCTAAGGAAGGTTTATATGTAGAAGCTTGGAAGGCTTTAGTTGATGCCCAAAAATATGGTTTAATTAAAACTATCGGTGTGTCTAACTTCTTGCCTGAACACTTGGATAATATTATTGAAGCTACAGGGGTAACGCCAGCAACCAACCAAATTGAGCGGCATCCTTATTTCAATAACAAGGAATTAGTGCAAGAAAATGACAAACGCGGCATTGTTTCTGAAGCTTGGAGCCCATTTGGCCGTGAAATTAATGATGTATTAACTAATGACACAATTAAAGATATTGCAGCTAAATACGATCGTAGTCCGGCACAAGTGATTATAAACTGGGATAACCAAAATCATGTTTTCCCAGTGGTTCGTTCCTCAAATCCTAAGCATCAATATGACAATTTCCATTATATAGATTTTGAACTAGCACAAGAAGATCTAGAAAAAATTGATGCCTTGGATAAAGGCGAAAAGGGTCGTGTCGAAGGGCAAAATCCTAACGAATATGAAGAATTTGTTTAATAGATAGCGTAAAAGCATGTCTGACAGCAGGCATGCTTTTTTTGTAAATAATTGTATTGCTGCAATTAGTCTGTAGTTTTCAAGCTTGTTTCGTTATTTTTTACACGTTTAATTACATAAAACTTTTTAATCCATTATTCAAATGAAAAATCACTAATCATCGGTAAGTGTTTTTTTAATAGAACTTACCTTTGAAACAATGAATTTATCATTAGATGAAATAGTGCTAAATCCCATGATAGTACCGGTTAAAGCCATAATAAAATCACGAGCAGCTCGTTTGAAATTTGCATGTTATTAGGATGTTTGTTAACCTAAATAACATGTATTAACGCTAAATTAAAAATTGAGGAGTGTTTTTTATGAGAGCAGAAAAATCTGAACCACACGCTGAGGTGTCCGTTCATTATTGATTTTTTAAAAACACCAATACCGATTGCTGACTGGGTAGATAGCATTGTCAACTGGTTAACTGAGCATCTTGCAGCCTTTTTTTCGTTGATCCAAACGATGGGACAATTTGTAATGGATACAGTGTCCAATGGACTATCTGCCATACCCCCGATAATAATGATTTTACTATTAATGTTGGCCTCTTATTTTCTTTTTAAAAAACGATGGCAGTTACCGCTATTTATCTTGCTTGGTTTAATATTTATTTACAACCAAGACATGTGGGCAGACTTAATGGATACGTTAACGTTAGTCATTTTATCTAGCTTGCTTTCTGTGATTATTGGAATTCCACTTGGGATTTTGATGTCTAAAAGTGAAAAAATAGAAATGATTATAAAACCAATTTTAGATGTCATGCAGACGATGCCAGGCTTTGTATACTTGATTCCAGCGGTCGCCTTTTTTGGGATTGGCATGGTGCCGGGAGTATTTGCTTCTGTCATTTTTGCTTTGCCACCGACTGTCCGGTTGACAAATCTTGGGATTCGTCAAGTCGATAATGAATTAAAGGAAGCTTCCGATTCTTTTGGCGGAACCTTTTGGCAAAAGCTTTATCATTTAGAAATGCCCCTGGCTAAAGGGAGTATTTTTGCAGGAATCAATCAAACCATTATGTTGAGTTTATCTATGGTGGTCATTAGTTCGATGATTGGAGCGCCCGGCCTTGGTCAAGGAGTATTAGCTGCTGTGCAACGTTCTGAAGTGGGCAGCGGATTTGTTTATGGCCTAGGGATTGTCATTTTAGCAATTATCATGGATCGCTTTGCGCAACGATTGAATCAAACAAGCACAGTAAAACCTGCTGTTTCGGTTAAAAAAACCAAACGACACAAGCAAATGATAACCGGCCTTGTTACTGCAGGAGTAGTTTTGATTCTATCTTTAGGATTAATGTCCTCTACTCGTTCCAATAAAGGTCCGATCACCTTGTCATATATCAATTTAGATACTGAGCTTGCTTCAACCAATGTTATTGCCCAAGTTTTAAGAAACGAAGGTTTTGAAGTAAATACAATTGCCTTAGATATTCCGGTAATGTGGGAAGCTGTGGCAAACGGAGAAGCGGACGCGATGGTAGGAGCTTGGCCGGCAACCAATAAGACACAATACGACATGTTTAGTGGTCAGATGGATAAATTGGGTGCCAATTTAGAAAAGAGCGCACAAACTGGTTTGGTGGTGCCTGCTTATATGGAAGATGTAGAAAGTATCGAAGATCTGTCAGACCAAGCAAATCAGGAAATTAAGGGCGTTGAACCTGGTTCAGGAACGTCAGATGTAACGAATGAGACCATTGCCGCTTATTCCAATTTATCTGATTGGGAACAAGTCAATTCTTCCACAGCCGCCATGATCGCTGAGTTAGATCAAGCCATCAAGCAAGAAGAACCAATCGTAGTTTCAATCTTTGCTCCCCATTGGATCTTTTCACGTTATGATTTAACGATGCTAGAAGACCCTAAAGGGACGATGGGAGAGCCTGAAAATATTGAAACAATGGCACGTCAGGGGTTAAAAGAAGACGAACCAGAAGCTTATCAAATATTAAAAAACTTTCAGTGGGAAACAGACGATATTCAATCTGTAATGTTAGCAATAGAAAATGGCGCTGAACCTGAAGAGGCAGCCCAAGACTGGATTGAAAAAAATCCAGAAAAAGTAGAAAAATGGACTGAATAAGTCATAAAAAGCTGCTGGAATGAACTTTCTAGCAGCTTTTTGCTTTATAAAAATGAGGAGAGTTTAAAAATGAATAAAAATAGAATAATAGAAGAAGTGATTGCTTGTGACTGATTTTTTACAACAAAAAATACCTATCGCTCAAACCATAGACCTGATCGTCGATTGGTTGACGGATCATTTGTCGGCGCTTTTTAATCTGTTGCAAGTCATAGGACAAAATGTGATGGATGTCATGACAAATACACTTTCGGCCATCCCTGCGATATTCCTGATTTTATTACTTACGATTGCTGCTTATTTTGTTTTTAATAAGAAATGGCAGATGCCTATGTTTGTCCTACTTGGGTTAGTCCTTATTTATAATCAAAATATGTGGGACGACCTGATGTATACCTTGACGTTAGTGATTATTTCTAGTTTTATCGCAATTATTCTTGGGGTCCCTGCAGGTATCTTAATGGCAAAAAGCGATAAAGCTCAGTTAGTCATTAAGCCTATTTTAGATGTCATGCAGACCATGCCTAGCTTTGTGTATTTAATCCCAGCGGTTGCCTTTTTTGGTATCGGCATGGTACCTGGTACTTTTGCTTCAGTGATTTTTGCATTACCGCCGACTGTCAGATTAACCAATCTCGGTATCCGCCAAGTGGACATCGAGTTAAAAGAAGCCTCGGATTCTTTAGGCGGTACGGCTATACAGAAATTATTGAAAGTAGAACTTCCATTAGCGAAAGGAAATATTTTTGCTGGTATTAATCAGACAACCATGATGGTTTTATCTATGGTAGTTGTTGCTTCGATGATTGGAACACCTGGTTTAGGTCAAGGAGTGTTGGCAGCTGTCCAACGTTCTCAGATTGGTTCTGGTTTTGTTTATGGTGTGGGCGTAGTTATTTTGGCGATCATCATGGATCGTTTCACTCAAAGTTTAAATAAGAATCGTGACAAAGCACAAAGTGAAATTGAAGTTGTACCTAAGAAAAGGAAAATTTTTATTGGCGGTATAACTGCTGCAGTCGTCGTTATTCTAGCGATTATAGGTGGCCTATCACAGAGTGGTTCAAATAAAGGAGCCATTACGCTAGCTTATGCTGAACAAGATGACCAAGTAGCCTCAACTACTGTAATTGCAAGAGTGCTTGAAGATCAAGGATACAATGTAACTATGACAGCTTTGGATATTCCAGTGACTTTTGAAGCCGTAGCCAATGGTCAAGCTGATGCCATGTTAGGGGCGTGGCTGCCTACAACCCATAAAGCAAATTATGCACAGTTAGGGGATCAATTGGATAATTTAGGGCCAAGTTTAGATAAACAAGCACAAAATGGGCTTGTTGTGCCTTCTTATATGGATGTAGATTCGATTGAAGATTTGACAGATGAAGCAGACAAGACGATTACAGGAGTGGAACCAGGCGCAGGAAACACAGCAGCAGCGCAAGCGACTTTAAAAACTTATCCGAATTTAGATGATTGGCAATTAACCACTTCTTCTGCTGGAGCGATGACGACACAATTGGAACGAGCCATTAGTCAAAAAGAAGAGGTCGTTGTCTCTGCTTGGAGCCCACATTGGATTTTTTCTCGCTTTGATGTGAAGTTTTTAGGCGACCCCGAAAAGGGGATGGGCGGTGCAGAAAGTATTGTTACTCTAGCTAGAAAAGGATTAAAAGAGGACATGCCAGAAGCCTATCAGATCCTAGATAATTTTGAGTGGGAAGTCGAAGACATCGAGTCTGTGATGCTAGAAATTGAAGAAGGAACAGATCCAGAAGAGGCTGCGCAACATTGGATTGATGACCATCCTGAAAAGGTAGCAGAATGGGTAAAATAAATTTTAAACATGGTTGTTATTTTTTCTCAAAGATTGCAAGTGTGGTATGATGAAAACAAGATTACAGAAAAAAGTGCTTTAAAAATAGAAACGGAGAGTGAACGTTTTGAGTAAAGTTCGAGTAGAACATTTAACCAAAGTGTTTGGCAGAAGAACCCAACAAGCACTTGAACTGGTTAGACAAGGGAAATCCAAACAAGAGATCGTGGAAGAAACCGGCGCAACGGTCGGGGTACATGATGTTAGTTTCGACGTAGAAGAAGGGGAAGTTTTTGTGATTATGGGACTTTCCGGAAGTGGGAAATCCACTTTGGTACGGATGATTAATCGATTGATTGAGCCGACTTCCGGCGAAGTCTATATTGACGATGCGGATGTTGCTAAAATGTCCAAAGAAGACTTGCGTGAAGTTCGTCGAAACAAAGTGAACATGGTTTTCCAAAATTTCGGACTTTTTCCCCAACGGACCGTTTTAGAAAATACGGAGTACGGTTTAGAAGTACGCGGCGTGTCTAAAGAAGAACGCCAGAAAAAGGCTGAGGAAGCTTTGGATAATTCCGGCTTGCTTTCTTTTAAAGACCAATATCCCAATCAATTATCTGGTGGGATGCAGCAACGGGTCGGCTTAGCCCGAGCACTTGCCAATGATCCAGAAGTCTTGTTAATGGACGAAGCATTCTCTGCTTTGGACCCATTAATTCGCCGCGACATGCAAGATGATTTGTTAGATTTGCAAGAACGCGTACAAAAAACCATTATCTTTATTACCCACGATTTAAACGAAGCCTTAAGAATCGGGGATCGGATTGCGTTGATGCGTGATGGGGAAATCATGCAAATTGGCACTGGAGAAGAAATCTTGACCCATCCAGCCAATGATTTTGTGCGAGAGTTTGTGGAAGATGTCGATCGTTCGAAAGTGTTGACGGCAGAAAATATTATGGAACCTGCGTTAACAATTAATGTTGAAGCGGACGGCCCTAATGTTGCTTTACAACGGATGCGCAAAGAAGAAGTGAGTATGTTAATCGCTGTTGACCGCAAACGTTACTTAAAGGGCAGCTTAACAGCCGAAGCAGCTTTGGATGCGCGTAAGAATGAAAAAACACTGAAAGAAGTGTTGGATAAAAATGTGCAAAAAGTCCAAAAAGAAACCTTAGTGACAGACATTTTTGATATGATTTACGACTCGCCCGCTCCATTGGCAGTGGTCGATGATGAGGACCGTGTAGTCGGAGTCGTTGTCCGTGGTAGCGTGATCGGTGCCATGACAGATACTGAACAAGATAAAGAGGTCGCAGAAAACGACGAGCAGACGGCAGAAGCTGAGGGAGTGAACGCAGATGCTTGATTTTTTACAACAGCAGATTCCACTTGCTCAATGGATTGATTCTGGAGTCGATTGGTTAACCCAGCACTTATCAGGTCTTTTTTCATTTATACAAACTGTAGGTCAAGCAGTCATGAACTTTATGACAAATACTCTATCAGCTGTTCCACCGCTACTATTGATGGTGCTGATAGCTCTTGCTGCTTATTTTGTTTTTCACCGTAAATGGTGGATTCCTATTATTGCTTTTTTAGGGTTATTATTTATTTACAATCAAGACATGTGGCCAGACTTATTAAATACAGTTACGCTGGTAGTTATTTCTAGTTTGGTCGCCATCGTTATTGGTGTTCCTTTGGGAATTCTGATGTCAAAAAGTGAAACGGCAGAAAGTATTATTAAGCCGGTTTTAGATGTGATGCAGACCATGCCCGGTTTTGTTTATTTAATTCCAGCCGTTGCTTTCTTTGGTGTTGGGATGGTTCCTGGCGTGTTTGCTTCTGTCATTTTCTCCTTGCCACCAACCGTCCGCATGACCAATCTTGGAATTCGGCAAATCTCTACTGAGTTAGTTGAAGCTTCAGATTCTTTCGGCGGCACTTCTTGGCAAAAATTATTCAAACTTGAATTACCTATCGCCAAAGGAAGTATTTTTGCAGGGATTAACCAAACGATAATGTTAGCATTATCCATGGTTGTGATTGCTTCAATGATTGGGGCACCCGGATTAGGTGTCGGAGTTCTAGCTGCTGTCCAACGTTCAGATGTCGGCAATGGTTTTGTTTATGGTGTAGGAATTGTCGTACTTGCAATTATTATGGACCGTTTCACGCAAGCAATGAATCGTTCTTCTGCTCAACAAGGAAAAAGACTTTCTAAAAAGAAAAGAGCGGTTATTAACGGAGTCGTTGCTCTTGGAGTCGTCTTTTTCGCCGTTTATGGTGTTTATTCCTCTTCAGCCGGGACCAATAAAGGAACCATCACCCTAGGGTATGCCCAACAAGATGACCAAGTGGTCTCGACGAATGTGATGGCTCAGGTTTTAGAAGAACAAGGCTACAATGTGAATATGACTTCACTAGATATTCCAGTGGTTTGGCAGGCTGTGGCAAACGGCCAAGTAGATGCCAATACAGGTGCTTGGCTTCCCATCACTCACCAAGCCCAATACGAAGAATTTAAAAATGATATTGATGATTTAGGACCTCATATTGATAAACAAGCCAAATTAGGTCTTGTTGTGCCATCTTATATGGACGTAGATTCGATTGAAGACTTAGATGATCAAGCCAATAAAGAAATTACCGGAATTGAACCCGGGGCAGGAATTGTTTCGGCAACCGATGATACTTTAGAAGCCTATCCAAACTTATCAGATTGGAAACAAGTGGTTTCATCTACAGGGGCAATGAACGCCCAGTTAGATCGGGCGATTAAAGCACACGACGAGATTGTTGTTGAAGGTTGGAACCCTTATTGGATTTTCCAACGCTATGACTTGAAGTATCTAGATGATCCTAAAGGCACAATGGGACAAGCGGAAAGTATTGATACCATAGCGCGCTTAGGGCTTAAAGAGGACATGCCAGAAGCTTACCATATTTTGGATAACTTTAAATGGGATGCATCAGACATGGAATCAATTATGCTAGATATTGAAGATGGAAAAGACCCAGAAGACGCTGCTCATGATTGGATTGAAGACAATCGCGACAAGGTGGACAGCTGGGTAGAATAAAATATATATTCTTTTATAAATCCCTTTAAAATAACGTTTAACAGAGCAGAATATCTGCTCTGTTTTTTTATACTTCTTTGTTACAATGGCTTTTGTTGGACAGATTTTTTTATAAAAGTTATCCTTTAATTGTAGTTAGATAAAGAAAAGGAGAGATCTTAATGGCAATTAAAAGAGCGATAAATATTGATAATTTAAATTTTGCATACACATTAGGTCAAATTTCTTTAACTGAAATGGTAAAGCAATTGCCGGAAGAACCATGACGTTTTTATATGTTTGGTGTGCCAAATTATAATAACTTAGGCGACCAAGCAGTTGCTTATGCCGAAAAAGCTTTTTTCAAAAGAGTTTTTCCTGAAATCACTTATATTGAAATTTTAGAGTCACAAACAGATGAAGCTATTAAAGAATTGGTACCATTATTACGTGACAGCGACATGATTGGCTATACTGGCGGAGGAAATATCGGCAATGTTTATTTAGATCATGAAGAACCACGCCGTAAAGTATTTTCTACTTTTGTAAATAACAAGACGATTTCTTTTCCACAGTCAGTTAATTTTGAAGACACTGAACAAGGACAAGAGGAATTAAGAAAAAGCCGAGAAGCTTACAACAAAAACCCTAATTTGACACTGGTTGCCAGAGAGTCCCAATCATTGGATTATTTTAAAAAGCATTTTGACGTAAATGTTCTCTATACTTCAGATATTGTCGCTTCTCTTCAACCAGAGCCATCCAATGGTGAGCGTGATGGTGTACTGTTTATCATGCGACAAGATTCTGAAAAAGTTATTAACACAAAGTTGATAGAAAAACTAAGTTATAAATTAAATAACGTTGGTGATGAAGTGGAACAAACAGACACTGTTTTACCCTTTAAAGCTTCAGACAGTAATGCTGATACAGCAGCTAACTTAGATGAAGTACGTATTTCAGAACGCGGCTGGTTGATTGAGCGCAAATTAGAAGAAATTAAAGCCAGTGAAGCTGTAGTCACAGACCGCTTGCACGGCATGATCTTTTGCGTATTAACCAAAACACCTTGCCTGGTATTTGATAACAGCTATGGTAAAGCCAGCGCCTCTTATTATAACTGGTTTGAAGATCTAGATTATATCCAACATACCACAGAAAAAGATCCTGACAAGTTAGCCCCTATGATTGAAGGATTGAAGGGCTACGAACATTCTCATCTGTATGATTTTTCTCATGCTTATGATGATTTGATCGATTTGATTAAAAAATAAAAAACGGAAATTGCCGTTTACTCTAGGTGGACTAAGATCAATTATCGCCTAAAAAAGGGAGAGATTTGAATGACAGCCAACACCTTAGCAGATATTACGAGTTTAAATTTTGCTTATACATTAGATATGCTTTCTTTAACAGAGTTCATTAAGCAATTACCTGAAGATCGGCAACGTTTTTATATGTTTGGGACCCCTGTTTATAATAACTTAGGGGATTTAGCAGTTAGTCAGGCACAAAAAAGTTTCTTTGCTGAAAATTTTCCAGAAATTGTCTATATCGAAATTACTGAACCGCAGACGGATCAAGCGATTGAAGAATTATTACCCTTGCTGCGTTCAGATGATATGATCGGTTATGTCGGTGGGGGAAATATTGGGAGTGTTCACTTGGCCCATGAAATCCCGCGTCGCAAAGTCTTTTCAACCTTTGTCAATAATAAGACGCTTTCTTTTCCGCAGTCGGTTTACTTTGAAGATAGTGAAAAAGGACAAGCAGAACTGCGCAAAAGTCAGGAAGCCTATAATAAGAATCCAAATTTAACGCTTATTGCAAGGGATACACAGTCTCTAGATAAGTTCCAAAAAAATTTTAAAGCAAATACTGCCTTAACAGCGGACATGGTCTTGTTTATGCAGCCAAAACGTCCCAAATTTAAACGAGATGGGATATTATTGATCATGCGTGAGGATGCTGAAAAGGTCACTTCTGATGAATTAATCAAGCAATTAACTAAAAGTATAGAAGATGCAGGAAATCAAGTGGAACAAACAGATACTGTGCTTCCTTTTAAAGCTTATGATGTAAAAAGCAATACAGATAAACCACTTGATATTGTAAGAATATCTGAACGCAACTGGTTACTAAGTCTCAAACTAGACCAAATTAAAGCCAGTGAAGTGGTAGTTACTGACCGTTTGCATGGTATGATTTTTGCGGTGATTACCCAAACGCCATGTCTAGTATTTGATAATAATTATGGCAAAGCAAGTGCCTTTTACTATGACTGGTTAGAAGACTTGGATTATATCCAGCATACAACTGAAACAGATCCTAAAAAATTAACAGCAATGGTTGAGGATCTAAAACAATCTAACCATTCCTATGCCCAAGATTTTTCGCATAGTTATCGCGCTTTGATCGATTTGATCAAAAATTAAAAATGGAAGGAGTCATTTATTATGGGTTGGTTATGGACAATTATCGTCGGTGGTGTTATTGGAGCAATCGCTGGCGCTATTACAAACAAGGGAGGATCAATGGGCATCATTTTTAATGTGATTGCAGGCCTTGTTGGTTCATCCATCGGACAAGCACTTTTAGGAAGCTGGGGTCCGGTTATTGGCGGTATGGCAATTATCCCTTCGATTATTGGAGCGATTATCGTCGTTGCAGTTGTTTCCTTTTTCTTAGGTAGAAGGTAGTTATAAAAATCGTCCTGCGCTATTTTTCTGGCAGGGCGATTTTTTTGAAATGCTAATCGTCTGTAAAAAAGTAAGGAGAGATTTTGTTGACAGTAAATACAAGACCAGATATTACAAGTTTAAATTTTGCTTACACCTTAGATGCGATTACTTTGACAGATTTAATTAAACAGTTACCAGAAGAATCGCAGCGGATTTATGTATTCGGCGTTCCTACTTATAATAACTTAGGGGACCAAGCGATTAATGAAGCACAAAGACGATTTTTCACCAGAAACTTTCCAGAGATGGTGTATATCGAAATTACTGAACCACAAACAGATCAAGCTATCGAGGAATTACTGCCATTATTACGTTCAGATGATATGATCGCTTATACTGGAGGAGGAAATATTGGGAGCCTCCACACAGAGCATGAAGTTCCTCGCCGTAAAGTATTTTCGACGTTTGTGAATAACAAGACGTTCTCTTTTCCTCAATCAGTTTATTTTGAAGATAGCAAACAAGGCCAAGAGGAATTAAGAAAAAGTCAAGAAGCTTATGATAAAAATCCAAATTTAATACTTATTGCAAGAGATACCCAATCCTTAGATTATTTAAAGAAACACTTTAAAGCCAATGCGATTTATACAGCAGATATGGTCTTATCGCTACAACCTGACCGTCCTGAATTTACACGTGATGGTGTTTTGCTTATTATGCGTGTAGACAATGAGAAAGTCACCTCTGATAAATTAGTAGAACGTTTAACAAATAATTTGGAAGATTATGACAATGATGTAGGTCAAACCGATACTATATTGCCTTATAAAGAATTTCCAGAAGGAGACAAAAGCAGAACAGCTTCACCGCTTGATGAAGTTCGGATCTCTGAACGAGGTTGGCTGGTAGATCTTAAATTAGATCAGATTAAAACAAGCGAAGTGGTCGTTACCGATCGTTTACATGCCATGATTTTTTGCGTACTAACTAAAACTCCTTGTTTAGTATTTGATAATAGCTATGGTAAGGCGAGCTCTTTTTACTATAACTGGTTTGAAGACCTGGATCATATCCAACATACCACTGAAAAAGACCCGCAAAAACTTATTCCTATGATTGAAGAACTAAAAAAATTCAAACAACCGCGCGCACATGATTTTTCGCATAGTTATGATGCCTTGATTGATTTAATTAAAAAATAGTAGTTAAAAATCGTCCTGGACTGATATTTTCAGCAGGATGATTTTTTATAAAAAATTTTCGCTTCATTTTTGCGTACTTATAAATGTATATAAATTTATGAGGAGGCATATAATGAGAAGAAAATCGCATGAGTTACAATGGTTGGAAACGCTAGGTAAGCGCAAGCAGCTAAACGAAGAACAACGGCGGGCACTACAAAGGTCGCAAAAAGGTTTTGTAGGAGAACGGCAGATGGATAAACTGGTGGAAACTTTTTTACCAGAAATAACAGAGATAATAGATGACATCACTTTAAAATATCAATCCACTGTTGTTCAGATTGATAAAATATTATTAGTAGGTACAACTGTCTATATCATCGACATGAAGTTTTACCAAGGCGATTATATTTTGCAATATAACAGCTGGCAACGCAATGGAAAGAAACTGCCAACAAACATTTTGGAACAATTACGAAGAGCAGTACGAGTCATTGAAAACATATTTAAAGAAAACCAGATTGATTTAAAAGTAAAAGGTGTCTTAGCTTTTTTAAATCCAGAATCAAATATCTATGTTGAAGACACAGTTTCAGAAAAAATTTTGGCGTTCAATGAATTACCTTTGTGGTTGTTGGAATTAAAAAAATACTTTTCAGATGAACGTTACCTTCACTGGCAGTCAGTACTATTCCAATATCAAATCGATGGCTATCGTACAAAACGTCAACTAACTCTAGAGGAAGAAAAACACTTGCAAAAAGGAATTTGCTGTCCACGTTGTCACCAGTTTAATACTCGGCAAAACAAACATACGGTGGTCTGTAGCTGTGGATATGAAGAAGTAAAAGCAACAGCTTATGTGCGGACCATCACTGAATATGGCGTTCTTTTTCACGATCGATATCTTAGCTTGAAAGAATTAAAAGCATTTTTTGGAAAAGACCTACAGGAAATCTATTTGAAGTATATATTAAAAACATATTTTATTGCTATCCAGTCTACAGTGAAAAAACGTTTTGGACATGAAAACAAAGGAATTATATTTGATTATTGGTTTGAAGATGATATGGAACACTTTAATCAACTGGAACAGAGGAAAATGTGGAAGTAGAAGTAGTTATCGATAAAATTGGATAAAGGAAGTAGAATCTGTTATCTAATAACCAAAAATTGAATAAAGGAATCAAGTTCTGTTATCCAATAACGAGTAATTGAATAAAAGAATCGGTATTCGTTGTTCAATAACAAGTTAAAAAGGACAAAATAAAAAAATAACTTTGAAAATCGCTAAAATTGAATAAAGGAAACGAGACGCATTATCCAATATTCCAAAATTGGATAACGGAATTAGATTTTATTGTTCAAAAAAGCAGTTGTCTCTCTTTCGGCAGGAAAGTTGACAGTTTGGATTGGAGTTGTTAGCTTACAAGAAAAGAGGTGAAAGAATATGATCGGAAGAAGACGCGCAAGCAAACACTGGGCACAGGCCTCAAAGAACTTACGAACAGGGCAAAAAATATCGCCTAAGAAAAAATCATTAACAAAACAACAACGGAAAAAACAAGCCAGAAGAAAAGGAACGATGATAGGAGCCATTCGTTCAGCCTTTAGAAAATAAACACAAGCTCTTCAACTGACGGAAAATGGGTGAGCTGTTATAATGTTTACGACAAGGAGGCGTTTAATCCGTATGAAGACGCTTATTATCGTTTCGCATCCAGAAATTGATGAATCAGCCAGCCAGCAATATTTAAAAGAAGCACTGCCCGATTCTAACGAAATAACATTTCACCATTTAGAATCCACTTATCCGGATGGAAAAATTGATATCGAGCGAGAGCAAGAGCTGTTACAACAGCATGATCGCATTATTTTCCAGTTTCCTTTCTATTGGTACTCATCTCCTCCTATGCTAAAACATTGGCAGGATGAAGTTTTAACCGAAAATTTTGCCTATGGTTATGGGGGGAATAAGTTAAAGGATAAAGAGTTAGGGCTGGTTTTAGTGATTGGTATGCCCGAAAAAGAATACCAAGTTGGGGGAAAAGAAGGCTTTTCACTCAGTACTCTGACAACTCCTTATCAAGCGATGGCTAAAAAAACCCAGATGCGCTTTTTAAAACCATTTCTTATTTTCCAATTTCATTATATGGAAGAAACCGAAAAAATGCGGATGTTAACAGCTTACCAACAGTATCTAATGATCGAAGATTTTGATACTTTGAAAGCTAAGGAGAATTGGTTTTTACAACAAATAGAGGCCATGGATGAGCAATTTCTCCCCCGTGGCAGTACATTTGTATTAGAACAAGTCAAAGAATTAATTGAAGATAACCGCATGGAATTAGATGAAATTCAGATGTATTTGGACCAAGCAGGAGGCTCTTTATAATGGAAGAAAACGTTGAGTGGTCACTAGCTCAGCTCGACTACTTATTTGAAAACAGCCATGACTATAAACAAAAGGCTTTATTATTAGGAATAAAAGATTTACTTTTAGAACAACAAAAACGTACCGAACAAATCCAAGGGCAGTTGGACGGTACGCTTTGGTCTCCCAATGATTGGGGCATATAAGAGAGATTGTCGGTAATATCTGGCAATCTTTTTTATTTTGAAACAGCGTCAGAAACACTTTTTGCGACAATATCTACAACAGAAGGGTCGAAAACATCAGGAATGATATTATCTACACTCAACTCATCTTCAGGAATAACTGCTGCAATACCTTTGGCAGCGGCGATTTGCATCTCATCAGTAATATCTTTCGCACGCGAATCTAAAGCTCCTCGGAAAATTCCCGGAAAGGCTAAAACGTTATTGATCTGGTTAGGAAAATCAGAGCGCCCCGTACCTACGATAAAAGCGCCCCCTGCTTTAGCTTCGTCAGGCATGATTTCTGGGACAGGATTCGCCATGGCAAAAACAATCGGTTGGTCGTTCATTGCTTGGATCCATTCTTTAGCCAAAATGTTTCCAGCTGAAACACCAATAAATATATCGGCGCCTTTCAATGCTTCTTGTAAGTCTCCCCTTGCATGGTCTAGGTTGGTTTGTTGCGCAATTTCTTGATATCGTTCATCCAAATCAGGCGTATCGGCAGAAATGATTCCTGTTTTGTCGACGAGCAGGATATTTGTTGCTCCGGCGGTTAATAATTTTTTGGTAATCGCGATGCCAGCAGCACCCGCTCCGTTTATTACGATTTTACTATTGGTCAAATTCTTTTCTGTTAACTTTAACGCGTTGTATAAAGCAGCCAAAACGACAATAGCAGTACCGTGTTGGTCATCGTGAAAAACTGGAATATCTAAGCTTTCTTTCAAACGACGTTCGATTTCAAAACAGCGAGGCGCTGCGATATCTTCCAAATTAATTCCACCTAAAGAAGGCGCCATGGCTTGAATATGAGCAATGATTTCTTCTGTATCTTGTGTCGCTAGACAAATCGGAAAGACATCAATATCTGCAAATTCCTTAAACAAAATCGCTTTTCCTTCCATAACAGGTAAAGCAGCTTCAGGTCCGATGTTTCCTAAGCCCAATACAGCAGAACCATCGGTGACAATAGCGACGGTATTTCTTTTGCTTGTATAAGTGTAGACGTCCTCTTTATTTTCAACAATTGCTGAACTAACTGCGGCAACCCCCGGTGTATAAGCGATAGCTAGATCCTCCCGGGTTTTCACTGGCACTTTTGAATGAATTTCCAGCTTTCCTCCTTTTTCCCGGCTAATTTTTAGCGCTTCTTTTTTTACATCGGTCATTTATTTCTCCTCCTTTGAGAATTTTTCTTCATCCCTATTGTGAAACAGATAACGTTTTTTTACAAGTTGTTTTGGACGAAGAACAGTAAAAGTGCATCGTATGTTTTAAAAGGAAAAATTCCTGAACGAGGGATCAAAAAAATAAGTAAAGTAGACAGCAGTACTCGCAAAGCGAACCAGCTTTTAAAAAAGCGAAACCAGCGGAAGATGCGATTTACCAGCTTCCCCAGACAGCTCGGCAAGTTCGTAAGAGCAACAAACTCACACCAACTGAATTAGCAGCACTATCGTGTATTCATCGCGTTACGATTTCAAAAGGATATGAACCCTTCTTTTGCGCTTGTCACACAACTTTTAAGTAGTATGGAAACAGCAATTGAGTTTAAAACGGAGAATTATTATTGTAAGATGGTTGTTTTTTAACGTTGGTGAATTTCGCCAGTTATTCTAAAAAAAAAACACAGGCCAATATTGTTGGCCTGTGTCTGATAGACAATGAGAGTTTTACATCTCGGGATCTTCGTAGTTGCCTTTTTCGTCACCGAAAAAGCGATTATAACGTTGTTTGAAGAGACTAAATAAGTATTGTACAGCGATTTTTATTAAAGAATAAATTGGAATACCAAACAATACGCCGATAAAGCCCATCAAATCACCCATAACTAAAACTACCAGCAAAATGGTAAGAAAATGCAGCTGTAACTTATCGCCCATCACACGAGGCATTACCAAGTTTCCATGCAATGCTTGAATGACAAACCAGGCCACCACAAAAATGACCGCTTCTAAGAGTGATTGCTGGAAGGCGATGATTAAGCCGGGAACAAAGGTAATAACTGAACCTATATAAGGAACCAGACTGAAAACGCCGACTAAAAAGGCCATAACTGTGGCATAATTCAAGCCGATCAGTAAAAAGGTCACCCAATACATAACCCCTAACACCGCACTAGACATTAACTGTCCTTTTAAAAACGCACCTAGTTGACTATCTGCTTTTCTTGCTAGCATTTCAAAGTCGTCACGAAAATTTGGTGGAACAATCTTTAGCACTGACTGAGCAAATTTTTGTTTATCTTTTAATAGGAAAAATGCAACGACTGGACCCACAAAAAGTGTGATGGCAGTTGTCGATACTGCAGAAAAGACGCTGCCTATACCTGAAACGCCATCTTGCCAATTATCGCCTATCGAAGAAAGTGCATCTTTTGCAAGATCATTGGTGGAAGAAATCAGTGTATCAATTTGTCCTTGGAAAGGTAACTGAGACAAGAAGGCTCGTATATCGTCTTGGACGTTATCTAAAATAGTAGGAAATTGTTCCGCTAGTTCTTGACCTTCATTTACTAAAGAACGAATGCCAAAAAAGCCAAGCACACCGATGATGACCACGGCTAAAAAGTAGATGAGTGAAACGGCCCATGTCCGTGACATTTTCTTTTCTACCCACATGACAAATGGATTGAATATATAATAAATGACTACAGCAAAAATAAATGGCGGTAAAACAGACATCAGTATGGTAACTAGCGGTGTAAATACAAATGAAACTTTATTGACGATAAAAATAGCAATTGCACTTAAAATAATAAGACCTAAAACATAATAAGATGTTTTACCACCTAAAAATTGAATGAATCGATTTTCCGATTTTTGTTTCATAATCGCCCTCCTTAGAGTGAATTATCATTATTATAGAGAAAAACAAGCGAATACTCAAATAATATTTGTCGTTTTATTTGGTTTTTTCGTTTAATAAAAATGAAAATCCTCTTTTTTGCGTACTGTATTATGTAAGACGCAAAATGACAAAGGAGGAAATTCGAGTGAAACAAAAAAGAAAATATTTGGTGGCTCTGATGTTGTGTATGCAGTTTTTGACTAGCGGTCCGCTAGTCACAGCAGATGAGGTAAAGGAGGAAGTGTCGCCTCGTTTAAAAAAACAGCAGGAATTACTCGTTAAGGAGCCGCCAAAAAATAATAGAGACGTGCTAGAAGTTTCAACCAACGAAAATAGCAGCTCTTATCAAGCAAGGCCTATCAAAGATACTTGGGATTTTATTGAACAAATTGGTGAAGATGCACGTCAAATTGGGCAAGAAGAAAATTTATATGCTTCCGTGATGATTGCTCAGGCGATATTAGAATCTGGCAACGGTCAAAGTCAGTTAAGTCAGCCGCCTTATTTTAATTTATTTGGAATTAAAGGTGAAGAGGTTTCATTTACTACCATAGAAGATAATGGGAAAGGACAGATTTATCCGTCTTTAGCCTCTTTCCGTCAGTATGAAAACTACGAAGAATCTTTGCAAGATTATGCGCATTTGTTAAAGACAGGCTTAATCAACGATAAAAATTTTTACAAAGGCGCTTGGAAAACAGAAGCGGAAAACTATCAAACAGCCACCAAATTTTTAACAGGTCGTTATGCCACCGATATACATTATAATGAGAAATTAGATGAAATTATCAGCACTTACCATCTAATAAATTATGATGAGAATACCGAAGAACGAGCAAATGAAAATGATGACTATATATTTCCCGTTCCAAATGCCTATATCACTTCACAATTTGGCAAACACGACAGTGATTTTCATCGAGGAATCGACTTAGCGGTTGCAGAAGGAACTCCGATAAAAGCTGCAAAAAGTGGCAAGGTGATTCAATCTGACTATCATCCTTCTTGGGGGAATTATATAGCCATTAAGCATGCAGACGGGTTAACTACCTTGTATGCGCATTGTAGCCGCAATCTGGTAAAGGTTGGACAAAGGGTACAACAAGGACAAACAATAGCATTAGTCGGCACGACCGGAAATAGCACCGGTCCTCATGTACATTTTGAAGTCAATCGATCGGAAAGCTTAGTGCAGGAGCAATTGATGGATCCGTTAGAGGTGTTAAAGATAAAAGAGTAAACCACTCTCCATTAAACGATTTTTAGATGTTTAATGGTTTTTTTCATCGACAACAAAAAATGAATCAAGGTATTTCTCGATTAATGTTATTATAAAAACCTTTTAAAATAAGGCATCTATTAATGTGCAAAATAGAGATCAGCTACAAAGTTATTTCACATAGTTACCATTGTTTTTAGCTACAGCTTTACTCCTTGTTTCCACCGTAGCCTTGATACGATTTAAACATTTCTTGTTAAAGCAGGGCACACTTGTATGATAGCTTGTTGATCGGATTTCACTTTCAAGAATTAATCGTGGCCACAATAACGTCAGCAAGGTGGATATCTTCTTCAAACTTGAGAACGCGATCTCTTAAATGCATACGAATTTTTGCTTCTAAAAATTGTTGGTAAGTTTTTGAGGTATTGGTACAAATGAAAATTGACAATTTGTAGCTTATAAGCTACAATTATGAAAGGAATAAACTGATGAAACAGCTAATTTTTGATTGGGATAACAAGTTCGATCGATTTCTTGAACAATTAGATACGAATACACGAGCAAGTTTATTACGTAGAATTGAAGCAATTGAAAATGTAGGAATAAGGGACGCTAGCCAAAGAGAATGGATAAAATTGTTAGATAAGAAAGAAAAAATTTTCGAAATAAGATCGAGAAGCACGCAATACTTTCCACGAGCAGTTTATTTTCGAGTAAAGGGAGATTTTTATTTTATTTCTCATGGATTTAACAAAAAGACAAACAAAACCCCTAAACGTGAGATTGAGCTAGCCAAAAATAGGAAACGTTCATTTTTTGCAAATAAACCAAAAGGGGATGATAAAAATGAGTAAAGTTGATCAATATATTGCCAATTATTCGCAAAATGATCCGAAATTTAAGCAAGCAATACAAGTGGAAGATACAATCTATCAGCTGGCACAAACTGTTCGACAAGTTCGTAAAAGAAATGGATTAACACAGAGTGAATTGGCAGAGTTATCAGGCATTAATCGTGTAACGATCTCGAAAATTGAAAATGCTGATATGAATCCATCTTTCGCGCTAGTAACGCAGCTTTTAAATAGTATACGAATTTCCATTGAGTTTAATCCCAAAAATGATGAAAAAGTGACTTTGTAAGCTGTGTTTAATCTTTAAGTGAAAAACGCCTCACTCATGTACTAAACTCCTAAAGTTAGACTATTTTTTAGGCTCTTTGTCAAACATACTAAGATTAGTAGTGTAATATCACGACGGTGGTATTACACTACTATTTTTTATATAGTAGAAGTGAAGTAAAGACCGCCAACACGATAGGGCCATGGAACCCGTATGTCAAACAGGTCTCCTTCACTAACTATGTCCATTTTGTTTGAAGTATGTTGGTTCGTTGAAACCGTGTATAGGAAAGTAAAAAAGCATGGATTAGTGAGGCTTCAAGATTTTTATTGAGGAGGGATTACTTTGTTTATAATGGCTTTAGATGTTAGTAAAGGGAAAAGTTATATGGTGGTTTATAAAAATGAATATTGTATCGAAGAAAGGGAGATCGTCCACACCCCCGAACAATTTGATAAATTATTACCATTTTTAAAAAATAACCAAGTCCAAAATTT